>NZ_CP127294.1:3645000-4310000 GCF_030285625.1 Amycolatopsis sp. 2-15 | reverse complement strand
TCGCCTGAGGCGAGAGCTTGGTTCGTGTCCCGGTGGCCGCCCGGTTTCCCTGGCGACTTGGAGAACTTTACATGGCCGAAAACGCCCCAGAACAGGGGGGTCCCTTAACTCGATCTTCCCAGGTCAAACCCCGTGTTGTCCCCGGAATCGCCCTACCGCAGCCCCGGACACCTCGTCCAGCCGCTCCGTCGACTGGCGAAAAACATTGCTCCGACTACATTGCGGCGCATTGCACCGATACAAAGCTCTGCCTACCGTCAGCCCCATGCCCACCCTCGAGACCCACCATGGCGCCGTCCTCACCTACGACGACCGGGGCACCAGCGAACCAGCGCTGTTGCTCGTCCACGGCCACCCCTTCAACCGCTCCATGTGGCACCCCCAGACCGAGCACTTCGCCGAACGGGGCTTCCGCGTGGTCGTCCCCGACCTCCGCGGCTACGGCGAGAGCACCGGTCCCGCCGTGACCAGCCTGAAAGACTTCGCCCACGACCTCATCGCGCTGGCCGACCACCTCGGCCTCGCCACCTTCGTCCTCGGCGGCCTGTCCATGGGCGGCCAGATCGCCATGCAGACCATCGCCGACCATCCCCAGCGCGTCCAAGCGCTTCTGCTCGCCGACACCTTCCCCACCGCGGAGACCCCCGAAGGCCGCCGGAACAGACGAGCCGCCGCCGGCCGGGTCGAGAAGGAAGGCATGCGCGATTACGCGACCGAGCTCCTCCCGAAGATGGTCTCCCCGCGAACCCGCGCGAAGAACGCCGAAGTCACCGAGCACGTCTTCACGATGATGCGCACCAGCGCACCCGCCGGCGCCGCCGCGGCACTCCGGGCCCGTGCGCTGCGCCCCGACTACCGGGTGACCCTCGAACAGGTCGAAGTCCCCACCCTGGTGACAGTCGGCAGCGAAGACGAGTTCACCCCGGTCGCCGACGCGCAGCTCATGCACCGGCTCGTGGCCGGTTCCGCACTGGCGGTGCTGGAAGGCGCGGGCCACCTGCCTAACCTGGAGTCCGCGGCCGAGTTCAACGACGTGTTCGGCCGGTTCCTGAACCCACTCCGGCCCCGGCCGGACCCCCAGGCGGAAGAACGGTGACCCACCCATGAAGACCGTATTCGTGACCGGCGCGAGTGCCGGGTTCGGTGCCGCGATCACGCGCCGGTTCGTGGCCGAGGGCTCGCGGGTCGTCGCCGCGGCCCGCAGTGCCGACCGGCTCGCCGCGCTGACCTCGGAGCTCGGCGAGTCCGTGCTGCCGGTGGTGCTCGACGTGCGCGACCGCGACGCGATCGTCGCGGCCGTCGGCGCGCTGCCCGGCGACTGGGGCCGGATCGACGTGCTCGTGAACAACGCGGGCCTGGCCAAGGGCCTCGAGCCGGCGCAGGAGGCCAAGCTCGAGGACTGGGACCAGATGATCGAGACCAACGTGACCGGCCTCGTGCACCTCACCCGCGCGGTGCTGCCCGGCATGGTCGAGCGCGGCAGCGGCCACGTGATCAACATCGGCTCCATCGCCGGCACCTACCCCTACCCCGGCGGCAACGTCTACGGCGCGACCAAGGCGTTCGTGCACCAGTTCAGCCTCAACCTGCGCAGCGACCTGCGCGGCACCGGCGTGCGCGTGACCAACATCGAGCCCGGCATGGTCGGCGGCACGGAGTTCTCCAACGTCCGCTTCGGCGACGACGACAAGGCCGCGGGCGTCTACGCCGGCACCACCCCGCTCACCGCCGACGACATCGCCGAGTCGGTGTTCTGGGCCGCCGCGCAGCCGCCGCACGTCAACGTGAACGTCATCGAGATCATGCCGGTCGTGCAGAGCTTCTCGGCCCTGACCATCCAGCGCGACAGCCAGAGCTAGGGCGCGAACCGCTCCAGCCCGAACAGGTCGAACAGCGCCTGCTGCGCCGGGTCGCGGTCGGTGAGGATGCGGCGGCTGCGCGGACGCCCGCCGGTGGACGGGTAGCGCAGCACCGTCTCGCCGATGCCGCACAGCTGGTCGAGCAGCTCGCCCACGGACAGGTTCATCCCGGCGCGGTCGGCCTCGCGCCGCATGAGGTGCGTGACGGTGGCGGCGAGCACCGAGACCAGCGCGTGCACGGCGACGCGCTGCGGGGTCCACTCCCACCGCGGCGTCGGGCCGAGGGCGGCGGGGCCGGTGAGCCAGCGGAACGTGGACTCGAGGTAGGTCCGCGCACGGTAGGCGGTGACGATCTCGGCCACCGGCCAGTCGCGGTCGGTCACGAGGATCTGCTTGCCGAAGTACTCGTCCACCAGCCGGGCGACGGCCGCTTCGTCGACGCGGCGCGTCAGCCGGATCTCGCCCGTCCGGGTGCCGGTGAGCGTCGCCTCCAGGACCCGGCCGATGCGGCGGCCGCGCGTGACCCGCGAGATCTCCGCGTGGACCTGGGTGCGGTCGCCGCGGTGGGTGCCGGCTTCCAGGGCCGCGGCCAGGCCGTCGAGCTCGCGGGTCGCGGTGCTCAGCTCGTCGGTGAACGCGCGGTACTGAGCCGCGTACAGCGTGGCCGAGTGCGTGAGGATGACCCGGCGCCGCACGCCGTCGACGGTCGCGCGGGTGTCGATCGCGGTCAGCCCGGCGAAGCGTTCCGGGTCCACGCGCCGGCGGGCCGAGGCCGGCTGCGTGAGCAGCTCCGGGTGGTCGGCCGGCGGGAGCGAGCCGACGAACCCGCGCCTCGCGCCGAGGTCGAGCTGCGCGGCCTGCCCGGCGTGGAAGACGAGTGTGACGTCCGTGGCCGGGTAGCGCTCGCCCAGCTCCCCCGCCAGCGCGCCGAACGTCGGCGCCGCGCCGCTCTCCCTGCGGTACACGCGCGACGCGAGCGGGATCGCGCCGTCCCGGGTGACCACGAGGCCGAGGCCGGCGAGCGCGTCCTGACACGCGGAGGGCACCGTGCAGTCGGCGGCGGTGAAGGCCGCGAACTGGGGGACGTCCACCGCGAGCGCGGAGGTGCCGTCGTCGCCGAGCAGGTCGAGCACGGCTTCGGCGACCGCCGTTTCGACGCCCGTGATGCGCTCCGGCGTCAGGCGCTGCAACGCCCGCCAGTGCGCGGCCGTGGTGACGGCGGCTTTCGGCGGACGCGGGCGCACGAGGTCCTGCGCCGCGCAGCCGGCCCACCACTCCTCGAAGCTCGCGCCCGCCCCGGTCGCACGGTGCAGCACGGCGAGCGCGACGTGGAACCCGAGCGTGGTCTTGGCTCGCTGCGGACCGGCCACGGCGTCGACCCGCCGGACGAGATCGAGGCGCTGGATCGTGCCCCACACGGCGGCGACGTCACCGAACGTGCGATGCCGCGCGCCGCCTGGTTCCGCGCCGCCGGGCAGCGCGCCGGCGATGTCCTCGGCCGTGCCGAGGTACCGCTGCGTCACCACCCGCGGCGCGCCGTCGACCCGCGCGGATTCGGCCAGGTAGTAGTACGTCCGCCCGCCGATGCGCTTCCCGATCACCGATGCCACACTTTAGGTAATACACGTTTCTCGGGTGATCGACAACCTTTCCAAGCCGCTGACCAGCGCGGATGATCGTCCCTTCCGAACGGGTGAGCACGTGGCGGACAACGCACTGGCCTGCTTCCGCGAGCTGGTCCTAGCGTGACGGGAATGGCACCCGAACCCGAGTTGACCGCCCCCACCCCGTCGGCGATGCGCCGCGCGCTCGCGCGGGCCAGGGACGGGAAGACACTCGACCTCGCCGAGGCCACCGTGCTGCTGCACGCCCGCGGTGACGACCTCAAGACGCTGTCCGAGCACGCCTCACGCATCCGCGACGCCGGGCTCGAAGCCGCCGGCCGCGCGGGCGTCATCACCTACAGCCGTAAGGTTTTCATCCCGCTGACGCGGCTGTGCCGCGACCGCTGCGGCTACTGCACCTTCGTGACCGTGCCCGGCCGGCTCGAGTCGCCGTTCCTCTCACCCGACGAGGTCCTCGAGATCGCCCGCAAGGGCGCTGAGATGGGCTGCAAGGAAGCCCTGTTCACGCTCGGCGACCGGCCCGAGGACCGCTGGAAGGCCGCGCGCGACTGGCTCGACGCCCACGGCTACGACGACACGCTCTCCTACGTCCGCGCGATGGCCATCCGCGTGCTGGAGGAGACCGGCCTGCTGCCGCACCTGAACCCCGGCGTGCTGAGCTGGCAGGACTTCCAGCGGCTCAAGCCGGTCGCGCCGTCGATGGGCATGATGCTCGAGACCACGGCGACGCGGCTGTGGAGCGAGAAGGGCGGCCCGCACTACGGCTCGCCGGACAAGGATCCCGCCGTCCGGCTGCGCGTGCTGGAGGACGCCGGGCGCAGCTCCGTGCCGTTCACGACCGGGGTGCTGATCGGCATCGGCGAGACGCACGAGGAGCGCGCGGACGCCCTGTTCGAGATCCGCAAGGTCGCCAAGACCTACGGAGGCATCCAGGAAGTCATCGTGCAGAACTTCCGGGCCAAGCCGGACACGAAGATGCGCGCGACCCCGGACGCCGACCTCGAAGAGCTGGCCGCGAACATCGCCGTGGCGCGGCTCGTGCTCGGCCCGAAGATGCGCATCCAGGCGCCGCCGAACCTGATCGGCAACCAGTACGACCTGATGATCCGGGCCGGAATCGACGACTGGGGCGGCGTTTCGCCGCTGACCCCGGACCACGTCAACCCGGAACGCGCGTGGCCGCAGATCGACGAGCTGGCCCGCCACACGGACAAGGCCGGCTTCGAGCTGAAGGAACGGCTCACGATCTACCCCGAATACGTCAACGCCGGCGAGCCGTGGCTGGACCCGCGGATCACCCGGCACGTCGCCGCGCTCGTCGACCCGGCCACCGGGATGGCGCGCGAGGGCGCGATGCCGGTCGGCATCCCGTGGCAGGAGCCGGACGGCGGCTGGCAGCAGTCCGGCCGCACCGACCTGCACACCGAGATCGACACCACCGGCCGCACGGAAGACCGCCGGAGCGACTTCGACTCGGTGTACGGGGATTGGAAGGAGATCGGCGACCGGATCAAGACCGGGGTGCAGAAGTTCGACTCCACCGTGCTGGAAGCCTTGCGCAGTGCGGAAAAGGACCCCGCCGGGCTGTCCGACGACGCCGCACTGGCGCTGCTGTCCGCCGAGGGCAAGGAGCTGGACGCGTTCACGAAGCTCGCCGACGACCTGCGGCGCGAGACGGTGGGCGACGACGTGACGTTCGTCGTGACGCGCAACATCAACTTCACCAACGTCTGTTACACCGGCTGCCGCTTCTGCGCCTTCGCCCAGCGACGCACCGACGCCGACGCGTACACACTCTCGCTGGAGCAGGTCGGCGACCGCGTGGACGAGGCGTGGGCCGCGGGCGCGACCGAGATCTGCATGCAGGGCGGCATCCACCCCGATCTGCCCGGCACCGCGTACTTCGACCTCGCGGCCGAGGTCAAGCGCCGCCGGCCCGACATCCACCTGCACTCCTACAGCCCGATGGAGGTCGTGAACGGCGCGTCGCGGACCAACCTGTCCCTGCGGGACTGGCTGATCCAGGCCAAGGAGTCCGGTGTGGACTCCCTGCCGGGCACGGCGGCGGAGATCCTCGACGACGACGTCCGCTGGGTGTTGACCAAGGGCAAGCTGCCCACGTCGGAGTGGATCAAGGTCGTCACCACCGCGCACGAGATCGGGCTGCCGACGACGTCCACGATGATGTACGGCCACGTCGACACACCCGCGCACTGGGTCGCCCACCTGAAGCTGCTCGCCCGGCTGCAGCGCGAAGGCCTCGAGAAGCACGGGCGGCGCGGGTTCACCGAGTTCGTGCTGCTGCCGTTCATCCATCAGAGCTCGCCGATCTACCTCGCCGGGCTCGCCCGCCCGGGCGCGACCCAGAACGAGAACCGGGCGGTCCACGCCCTGGCGCGGCTGCTGCTGCACGGGATGATCGACAACATCCAGAGCTCCTGGGTGAAGCTCGGCGAAGAAGGCAGCCGGGCCGTGCTCCAGGGCGGTGTCAACGACATCGGCGGCACGCTGATGGAGGAGACGATCTCCCGCATGGCCGGCGCGTCGAACGGCTCGTACAAGACGATCAGCGACATGCGCGCGATGGTCGAGCCGCTGGGCCGACCGCTGCGGCAGCGGACGACTGGGTATGGGACGCCGTCGGCTGAACGCGTTGCGGCGGCGGAGGCTTCGGACGGGGTGGCGACGGCGGTGCGGAAGCCGTTGTTGCCGCTGCTGACTTCTTGATGGGTGGTCAGGTTCTCGCTGGTTTGGTGGGGATCCCCGGTGCTCCTTGCGGTTTCGCTTGGGGCGCTGGGGATTTCTCGTGTGTCGCGGCTTCGCGCGGTGGCCGTGGATTCTTGGCCCGCGAGGTCTGCGGGGCGTTGCGTGGCGCGGTGGCGGCTTCCGGAGACAGTGCGGCAGGCGATGCGTGATGACGACCTTGCTCGGGCAAACGCTGCCGTTTGAGACGGCCTTCGTGACCAGCGACGGGTTGAGCGCCAAGGCCTGACTCGGCAGCGGAAGTCGGCCTCAGTCGGAGGAAGGGCCCCGGGGTGAGGTGGTGAGCTGCAGACGCCTGGGCCGCAGCTCACCACAAGGCCTCAGCCGAGGATCCGCCGCAGCCACGGCGCCCGCGCCGCGCGGGCCTGCACCGACAGGGCCGCGTCGGGTGCCGAGCCGTCGAAGCCGTGGTAGGCGCCCGGCCACACGTGCAGCTCGGCTTGGACGCCGGCTTGCCACAGGCGCGTCGCGTAGGTGACCACTTCGTCGCGGAAGGTTTCGGCGGTGCCGACGTCCAGGAAGGCCGGCGGGAGGCCCGACAGGTCCTCGGCGCGGGCCGGGGCGGCGTAGGGCGAGACGTCGGGGCCGCCGCGGGCGGAGCCGAGCAGGGCGGTCCAGCCGATGTCGTTGGCGGTGCGGTCCCAGACGCCGAGGCCGGCCATCTGGAACGACGACGGGGTGTCGTTGCGGTCGTCGAGCATCGGATACAGCAACAGCTGGCCGAGCAGGGCCGGGCCGCCGCGGTCGCGCGACAGCAGGGCCACGGCGGCCGCCAAGCCGCCGCCCGCGCTGGCGCCGCCGACGATCACCCGGGAACGGTCGATGCCCAAGGAATCAGCGTGCTCGACTGTCCACTTCAGACCCGTGTAGCAGTCCTCGACCGGCGCGGGATGCGGGTGCTCCGGGGCGACGCGGTAGTCGACCGAGGCGAACGCCAGGCCGAGCGAAACCGCGTACTCCTTGAGCACCAGCAGGTCACGGCCGCGGTGCCCGCCGAGGATCATGCCGCCGCCGTGCATCCAGTAGAGCACCGGGGCGTCGGCGGTCACGTGGGTCGGGCGGCCGATGACGAGCGGCACACCGTCGGCGTCCACTTCGGACAGCGTGACGGTGCCGTCGGCCGCGACCTCTGCCAGGGAGAGCTCACGCGTGGCGCGCTCCTCGCGCAGGGCCGGGATCGCGGCGGCCGAGTCGAGCGCCGGCCGCTCGGCCCGCATCTGCTCCAGCACCACCTCGAGCTCGGGGTCGAACGGCAGCGGCGGCCCCACCTGCGGACGGGTCGCGGTCATCTCGGTACCTCCCAGGACGTCGTGGCTCTCCCCTGATCATCCTGGCCCGGCCGGGCCCCGCGCCACCTCCGCCAGGTGGCGGGAAATCCTCGAGCCGAGCCAGCCCTGACGGCCTATGTCGAAAATTTGCGTAAGTCAGTCCGACTATTGCGATTTCCTGTCGGGAATTCGTATGATCCAGCTCACACACTGTCCCCACCAGTGCACCCGACCCCGACGAAAGGCGAGTGCTGCCCCGTGTCTCCCCTAGGTGTCTTCAGCGCGCCCGAAAAACGACGGCCCACCCCGACAAAGATCACCGCCCTCGGCAGCGCCGTGCTCGCGGCCGCCGGCCTCACGGCCTTGACCGTGATCGCGGCTCCCGGCAACCCGGCGGCAGCCACACCCAACGCCGCCGTCGCCGGCCGCGGCGCCACCGTCCCGTTCGTCGAGCAGGAAGCCGAGAACGCCGCCACCAACGGCACCGTGATCGGCCCAGACCGCAGCGCCGGCTCCCTCGCCGGTGAGGCGTCCGGCCGCAAGGCGGTCACCTTGACCGGCCAGGGCAAGTACGTCGAGTTCACCCTCAGCGCCGCGGCCAACTCGCTCGACTTCCGCTACAGCCTCCCCGACAGCGCCCAGGGCACGGGGATCAACGGCACGATCTCGGTCTACGTCAACGGCAGCCACAACCGCGACCTCAACCTGACCTCCCGCTATGGCTGGTACTACGGCGGCTACCCCTTCAGCAACGAGCCCGGCCAGGGCAAGGCGCACCACTTCTACGACGAGGTGCGCACCCTGTTCGGCACCAGCTATCCCGCCGGCACCAAGATCAAGCTGCAGATCGACGCCGGCGACGTGACCCCCGCGACCGTCGACCTCGCCGACTTCGAGCAGGTCGCCGCACCCGCGGCCAAACCCGCCAACGCCGTGAGTGTCACCGACTTCGGCGCCACCACCGGCGACACGAGCGACGACGCCGGCGCGTTCGACGCCGCCGTGGCCGCCGCGAAGACGCAGGGCAAGCAGGTCTGGATCCCCGCCGGCTCGTTCACGCTCAACCACCACATCACCGTCGACCAGGTGACGATCCGTGGCGCCGGGCCGTGGTACTCCGAGCTGCACGGCACCCGCGCGGGCATCTTCGGCAAGGGCGAGCCGGCCAGCTGCGCCACCCCGACGTACCCCGGCAACGCGGCCGTGCCCGGCAGCAGCACGAACGTCGGGCTCTACGACTTCGCGATCATCGGCGACGTCCAGGCCCGCGTCGATTGCGACCAGTCCAACGCCATCGGCGGCGCGCTCGGCGGCGGTTCGGTCGTACAGAACCTGTGGCTGCAGCACACGAAGGTCGGGCTGTGGCTCGACGGGCCCTTCGACGGGCTCACCGTGCGCGGCAACCGCGTCCTCGACCAGACGGCCGACGGCCTCAACCTGCACCAGGGCATCAGCAACACGATGGTGACGAACAACTTCCTGCGCAACACCGGCGACGACGGCCTCGCCATGTGGGCCGAGCACGACGCCGACCACCACAACACGTTCTCGTTCAACACGGTGCTGCTGCCGATCCTCGCGAACAACATCGCGATCTACGGCGGCCACGACAACACCGTGTCCGACAACGTGGTGGCCGACAACCAGGACCAGGGCGGCGCAATCAACGTGGCCAACCGGTTCAGCGCCGTGCCGCTCTCGGGCACCACCACCGTCACGCGCAACACCGCGATCCGCACCGGCGTGCTCGACTCCAACTGGCAGTTCGGCGTCGGCGCGCTGTGGTTCGACGGGCGCGACTCGGCCATCACCGGCCGCATCGACGTGGTGGACAACGACCTGCTGGACAACAACTACGAGGGCGTGCAGTTCATCGACGGCGCCACCACCGACGTGCACTTCGACGGCCTGCGGATCACCGGCGCGGGCACGTTCGCGTGGCAGCTGCAGTCCAAACCGAGCGGTACGGTCAAGAACGTCGTCGCGACGAACGTCGGCCGCGCGGGCGTGTACAACTGCATGGGCCCGGACGCGCTCACGGGTCTCGCGGACCAGGGCGGCAACTCGGGCTGGACCACCACGTTCTGCGGTTCGTGGCCGACGCCGGTCTACAACGGCGACAACGGCGGCACGACTCCCCCGACCACGCCGACGACTCCCACGACACCCACGCAGCCGCCGACCGGGAATCTGGCTCTGCGCAAGACAAGCACGGCGAGCGGCTCCCAGGGTGGCTTTCCTCCGGGCAACGCCGTGGACGGCGATCCGAGCAGCTACTGGGAAAGCGGCAACAACGCGTTCCCGCAGACGCTGACCGTCGACCTCGGCAGTGCCCTGAACGTCGGCCGGCTCGTGCTCAAGCTGCCGCCGTCGAACGACTGGGGCGCACGCACGCAGACGCTCACCGTCCAGGGCAGCATCAACGGTTCGTCGTTCACCACGCTGAAATCCGAGACCGGCTATCGCTTCGACCCGGCGAGCGGCAACACCGCCACCGTCTCCTTCAGCCCCACGAGCACCCGCTACCTGCGCCTGAGCTTCGCCGGCAACACCGGCTGGCCGGCCGGGCAGCTGTCCGAGCTCAAGGCCTACGCGTCCTGATCCCCGGAAACCCGCAGAAAGGCGAAAGATGTCCCCCACCTCAGCACGACGCAGGGCGGCCTCGCTGGCCGCGGCGCTGGTGTCCTCCGGGCTGACCGTGTTCGCGGTCGGCTCGGGCACCCCCGCCGCGGCGGCGACCTGCCCGGCCACGGCGTCCGGCGGTGCGAGCGTTCCGTTCCGGACGGTTGAAGCCGAATGCAGTGCCACCAACGGTTCCGCCGTTAGCCCCGACTACACGCAGGCGACGGTGGCCTCCGAAGCGTCCGGCCGCCAGGCCGTGCGGCTCGGGCAGGGCGAATACGTGGAGTTCACGCTGCCGGCCGCGGCCAACTCGGTCAACGTCCACTACAACCTGCCCGGCGGCAGCTCCGGCCGGATGTCAGTGTACGTCAACGGGACCAAGCTCGGCAGCGGGCTTTCCGTGACGTCGCAGTACACCTACACCGACACCCCGGGCATCCCGGGCGCGAAGACCCACCACTTCTTCGACGACGCGCGCCTGCTGTTCGGCCAGAACGCCGCCGCGGGCGCGAAGGTCAAGGTGCAGCTCGACTCCGGTGACGTCGGGCAAGCCACGATCGACCTCGCCGACTTCGAGCAGGTCGGCGGCGCCGGCACACAACCGGCGGGCTCGCTGTCGGTCACTGATTACGGCGCCACCGCCAACGACTCCGGCGACGACACGCAAGCCTTCCGCAACGCGTTGCAAGCCGCCCGTCAGCAGGGCAAGGAAGTGTGGATCCCGGCGGGCCGATTCGAAATCGGGTCGGCGCTGCAGATCGACCAGACCACCGTGCGCGGTGCCGGACAGTGGTACACCGTGCTGCACGGCAACAACATCTTCAACAACGGCAGCGCGTCCGGGAACATCAAGCTCTACGACTTCGCCGTGTTCGGCTCGGTCTCCGAACGCAACGACTCCAGCCCGGACAACGCGTTCCACGGCGTGCTCGGCACCGGCTCGGTCGTCTCGGGCCTGTGGATCCAGGACACCAAGTGCGGCCTGTGGCTGATGAACGGCGCGTCGTCGAACCTCACGATCGAGAACAACCGCATCCTCGACACTCAGGCCGACGGCGTGAACTTCGACGGCGCCGTCACGAATTCGGCGATCCGCAACAACTACCTGCGCAACAACGGTGACGACGCGCTCGCACTGTGGTCCAACGGCCAGGCCGACTCCGGCATCACCATCGCGAACAACACCGTGGTGCAACCGAACCTGGCCAACGGGATCGCGCTGTACGGCGGCTCGAACAACACCGTGAGCGGCAACCTCATCCAGGACACCAACGCGCTGGGCGGCGGTTACCTCGTGGCCAACCGGTTCAACTCGGTGCCGCTCTCGGGCACCGTCACGCTGACGAACAACACCGCGCTGCGGGCCGGGGCGCTCGATCCCAACTGGCAGTTCGGCGTCGGCGCGCTGTGGTTCGACGCGCGGGACCAGGCCATTTCCGGCGTGACCATCCGCGTCAACGGCTTCACGGCGATCGACAGCCCGTACGAGGCCATCCAGTTCATCGACGGCAACGGCGCGGGCAAGCAGGTCAGCGGCATCACGATCGACGGCGTCACCGTGCGCGGCGCGGGCACGTTCGTCGCGCAGTCGCAGACCCAGGGCACGGTGTCGATCAACAACCTCACGGCGTCCGGGGTCGGCGTCGTCGGCACGTACAACTGCCCCTACCCGGGCTCGATCCCGAAGATGACCTTCAACGGTTCGGGCAACAGCGGCTGGACCGGCACGTGGAACGACTGCTCCAGCTGGCCCGCGCCGAACTCCGGCCCGCCGCAGCCGCCGAAGTCGGGCGCGAACATCGCGCGCGGCAAGGCCATCACAGCCAGCGGCTCGCAGGGCGGTTTCCCGCCTGGCAATGCCGTGGACGGCAACGCGAGCACCTATTGGGAGAGCGCGAACAACGCGTTCCCGCAGACGCTGATCGTCGACCTCGGTGACGCGGCGGCGATCAACAAGGTGACGCTGAAGCTGCCGCCGTCGGGCGACTGGGGCGCCCGCACCCAGGCGCTCACCGTGCAGGGCAGCACCGACGGCGGCTCGTGGACGACGCTGGTCGCCTCGCGCGGCTGGAAACTTCAGCCCGTCGTCGGGCAACACGGCGTCGGCGAGCTTCGGCACGACGACGCAGCGCTTCGTGCGCGTGACGATCACCGGCAACACCGGCCGGCCGGGCAGGTCTCGGAACTGGAGGTGGCCGCGGCCTGATGAACCGGGAAGGGCTCCCCGCCGGTGAGCAGGGAGCCCTTCCTTCACACCGCGGGCGCCGGTTCCCGCTCGGCGACCTCGGCCGTCTGCCGAGCCCGCCGTCCCAGGTAGAGGATCAGCACCGCGCACACCAGCATCGGTCCGGACAGCGCGAGGAAGATCGCCGCCGGGGACCAGTCGGCCGCGACCGCGGCGCCGACGACGAGCGGGCCGAGGATCCCGCCGAGGCGGCCGATGCCCAGCGCCCAGCCGACGCCCGTCGAGCGGATGTTCACCGGGTAGACCACGGCGGCCAGCGCGATCAGCGCCTTCTGGCCACCGCTGACCCCGCAGCCGACGAGGAACATCGCCGCCAGCAGAAGCCACACCGGCGCGTGGAACGCCGGCCCGGTCACCGCGAGGAACACCGCACCCACCACGAACAACGCGCCCAGCGAACCGAACGCGCCCAGGCGGTCCATCGCCGGGCCCACGACGAGCGCGACGACGATCCCGCCGACGGTCGTGAGGCTCGTGGCGGTGACCACGGTGCCGTTGGCGAAGCCGAGGTCCGTGAGCATCGTCGGCAGCCAGCTCTGCAACGCGTAGAACTCGCCGAGGTTGACGGCGAACACGACCCACAGCAGCACCGTGCTCAGCACCCCGCCGTTGGCCAGCAGCGCCTTCAGCTTCACGCGGCCACCGGCTTCGGCCGCGTCGACGGTCACCGGCTGCGGCTCCGAAGGCAGCGCCGGATCGATGCGGCGGCACAGCCGGTACGCGCGTTCGGCGTTCGCGCCGCGGCCCACCAGGAACACGAGCGACTCCGGCAGGAACTTCAGCATCAGCGGGATGATCACCATCGGCGCCAGCGCGCCCACGAGGAACACCGAACGCCAGCCGGCCGTCGGCACGAGCCAGCCCGACACCACCCCGGCCACGACGAACCCGAGCGAGAATCCACAGTAGATCGCCAGGACGAAGCTCGCCCGCAGGCGTTTCGGCGTGTACTCGGCGGTGAGCGCGACCGCGCTCGGTGCCGCAGCTCCCAGACCGATGCCCGTGATCAGCCGCAGTACCACGAGCTCGGCCACGCCGCCGACCCACACGGACACGAGGCTCGTGAGCGCGAACAACGCCGTGCCCGCGATCACGAGCCGCCGGTGGCCGAAGCGGTCGGACAGCGGCGAGAGCACGAGGTAACCGACCATCAGGCCGACCAGGGCCGAGGAGAAGATCGGGCCGAGCACCGCGACCTTCAGTCCCCAGTCCTTCGCGATGTGCGGGGCGAGGTAGTTGATGGCCTGCGTGTCGAAGCCGTCGAAGAACATCACCAGCCCGCACAGCACCACCGTGCCGTACTGGAACGCGCTGACGCGCTTGCCGTCGACGAACCCGCTCAGCCGAACCCCGGCCGTCACCGGGTGCCGGCCAGCAGGTCGGCCACTTCACGCGGGTGCGTCAGCGGCGCCAGGTGCGGGGCGTCGAGGCGCAGGACGTGGTCGGCCTCCGCGGCCATCTTCTCCTGGTCCACGGGGAAGATGGCCTCGTCGCGCTCGCACACGACGTAGGTGACCGGGTGCGTGCGCTCGGGTTCGGTGGCGGGCTGGGTGAAGGTGACGGCCGCGTGCGCGTGGCGCTGCCCGTGGACGCCGGCGAACGCGGTTTCGTCGAGGTCGGGGGCGAGGACCTTGCGGGCCAGGGCGTAGTCGTCGGTGACGTGCAGCGTGCCGTCTTCGCGGGGCACGATCCACTCCTGCGGGTGCGGCGAACGGATGTCGAGCAGGTTTTCGCCGCGGCGCGGCCGGAACGCCGACAGGAACACGCTGTGGCGCACGCGCGGGTGGTCGGAGAGCTCGCCGACGACGATGCCGCCGTAGGAGTGCCCGACCAGCACGACGTCACGATCGAGGCCGTCGATGACGTCACGCACGTGGGCCACGTCCGCGGCCACATCACCGAACGCGGCCGGGTCCGGTCCCCCGCTGGGCAGCTGTTCGACGACGTGCACCTCGTGGCCCTGCTCGCGCAGCGCTTCGGCCACTTCCCGCCAGCTCCAGCCGGCGTACCAGGCGCCGTGGACGAGCACGAAGTCCATGGGATTCTCCTTTGAATCGTGGTGGGTTCAGACGGAAACGCAGTTCGGAAAGCGGTCAGGCAGAAACGCGGGGCTCGGCGGCGGGCACGAACGAGTCGGCCAGGAAGCTCTCGGTCGGCAGGCCGCCGCGGGCGGTGAGCAGGTCGTGGGCGTCGGTGGTCATCGCTTCGCTGCCGCAGGCGTACGTGCGATGGCCGGTCAGCTCCGGGTGGTCGGCCAGCGCGGTGTGCTGGACATGGCCGGTGGCGCCGGACCAGCCCTTGCCGGGGCGGGAAAGCACCGGTGTGTAGTCGAACCAGCGGTGCCGGGCCGCCCAGCGCTGCGGGAGCTCGGCCAGGTAGAGGTCCTCCTCCGTCCGCGCGCCCCAATACAGGTGGACGGGCCGGGTGCTGCGACGGGCGATGAGGTCGAGCACGATCGACTGGATCGGCGCGAACCCGGTGCCCGTGGCGAGCAGGAGGATCGGCCCGTCGCCGTCGTCGAGCACGAACTCGCCGAACGGCGTCTCGACGTCGAGTGTGTCGCCGGGGCGCAGTGCCCCCACCGTGTGCTCGGAGAACCGCCCGCCCGGTTCGGTGCGGACGTGCAGCTGTACCGCGTCGTTGTGGTGCGGCGGGTTCGCGAGCGAGTACGGGCGCGGTTCGTCGTCCGGCAGCTGCACTTCCAGGAACTGCCCGGCCCGGAACGGCGCGCGCCGCCCGATCGGGAACCGCAGGTCGAGCACGGTGACGCGAGGCGCGGGCCGGCGGATGCGGTGCACCACCGTGGTGAGCTTCTTGCGCCGGGGCGGCTCGCTGCGTTCGATGCGGCGCGGCCGGACCACGACCGGGCCCTGCGGTTCGGCGCGGCAGAGCAGCACGCCGTCGGCCGGCCCCGTCAGCTCACCGCGGCCGCGGACGACCACCGAACCCGCGACGAGCGAACCGGTGCACGACGTGCAGACGCCCTTGCGGCACGAGTACGGGATCGCCCAGCCCGCGTTCTCGGCGGCTTCGAGCACGGTTTGCCCGTCGTCGCAAGGGATCTCGACATCCGTGTCCGCCACGGTGATCATGCGGTGGTCTCCTTCGTTCGTCCGAACAGGCCGAGCGCGCGGACCACGGCCGTGGGATCGGCGACGCCTCGGCCGGCGATGTCGAACGCCGTACCGTGGCCGACGCTGCAGAACGGCACGCCGGCGCCCACGGTCAACGCGGTCGAGGTACGGCCGGCCAGCAGTTTGACCGGGATGTGGCCTTGGTCGTGGTACAGCGCGACGAACCCGTCGTGCCCCGGGGTGGTGAGCGCCACGTCGGCGCCGGTCGGCCCGACCGCGTCGATGCCTTGCGCGACAAGCGAAGCCACGGCCGGTGCGGTGACGCGCTCGTCCTCGCTGCCAAACAGGCCGCCCTCGCCCGCGTGCGGATTTATGCCGAAGACGCCGACGCGCGGGACGGCGACGCCGAACGTCCGCAGGGTTTCCCACAACGCTTTCCCGGCCGCGGTGACCAGCTCCGGGGTGAGCCGGGCGAGGGCGTCGGCGAGGCGTTCGTGCAGGGTCGCGTGCACGATGTTCAGGCCACCGCCCGAGAGCAGCAGGAACACGCGGTCCTCGGGCACGCCGGTGAGCTGCGCGATCAGTGGCGGGTAACCGCGGAACGGGATGCCCGCGGCGTGCACGGCCGTCTCCGAGTGCGGGCAGGCGACCACTCCGCGGTACCCGCCGCCGAGGGCGAGTGTGACGGCTTCGGTGACGTAGCGGACGGCCGCCGCGCCCGCCTCCGCGCTGAGCACACCCGGCCGGAACTCGTCCGGCGGCAGGTGCCCGACGTCCACGAGGTCGAGCACACCGTCCTCGGGCGGGACGCCGGGCGTGTGCTCCCGCAGCCGGAACCCCTTCGCCGCGGCGAGATCCGCGAGCACGTGGTGGTCGCCCACGAGCACCGGCGGGTCCTCGGCCTGGGTTGCGGCCGCGACGGCGATCTCGGGTCCGATGCCGTTGGGGTCACCGATGACCAGCAGTACGCGGCTCACAGCGGCAGCGCCAGCAGGGTGTCGATCTCCTTGCTGTCGCACACGACCACGCGTTCGCGCAGCAGAGCCTGATCGCCCTCGACGCGGTAGCGGTCGACATAACGACCGCTCGCGAACAGGTCGGTCGGGCCGCCGCCGGTGACGCGCAGCACGAAGAACGGCGTCTCGCTCTCGACGTCGCCGCCGGACTCGGTGAGGATCGCGGGCTGACCGAGCATGTGGCGGTACACGTGCGGCTCGTAGATGTTGGCTTCCTTGAGCGCTGACACGCGGTCCTTCAGCATGCCCCGGGTGTCGGCCCAGATCAGGCCGGCGGGCAGGCCGCGGGCGTAGTTGTCGGCCGTGGTCACGCGGTAGTGGCAGTTTTCGGTGAAGAACATGGGCCAGTCTTCGAGCGGCCCGTCGTCGATGCAGCGGGCGTAGTGCGCCTGGGCGCGGGCGATGGCGACCTGGTTGTCCATCAGGCGCGCACCACCCGGGTGCGCTCGTGCTTGCCGATCTCGGGGAGGGGCGCGTCGTCGTCGGGCACGAAACCCATCGACTCGCGGTAGGCCAGCCAGAACCCGCGGACCGACGCTTCCGTGACGCGGCTTTCGCTCGACTCCGCGGTGTCGCCGCCCATCTGCAGCGTCGCGTACTCATCGGACGCGCCGGCGATACCGCGCTGCACGAAGCCGCCGATGCCACCGTCCTCCATGGACACGTAGCCGGCGGGACCGACCAGGTTGGACTGTTTCATCCTGACCAGCCGCTGCTCTTCGGTGTCGGACTCGAAGCCGAGGTAAGTCCAGTTGAGCAGCGTGTCGTCGGTGCCGCGCGGAAGGATTTGCCGCACGGCCACCGAGTTCTGGATCTGCTGCAGCACGAACCCCGGGTAGACCGACAGGATCTGCAGCGTCACGTCGTCGCCGACCTCGCTGAACCCTTCGAGCAGCGACGGGTCGGCCAGCTGGTACTCGCTGTCGGAGCGGATTTTCTGGTCGCGGTATTCGTTGCTCGCGACGGCCGTGCGGTCGATGGCCGAGTAGCTCACGTGGTGACCACCCGACTCGTCGACGATGATCGCGCCACGCTGCGAAAGCCGGTTGATGCCGAACGTGGTGAAGAACAAGTGCAGGATGCTGGCGTGGTAGGAGTCGCGGACGTTCTCCGCGTACAGCTTCCAGTTGTTCGGCAGCCGCTGCGCGAACCGGCCGAGCACCACTGGCTTGCGACCGCCGAGCACGCGGTCGATGCGGTCGAGGATCTCCTCGCCGAGGTACTCCTCGATGTCGGGCAGGTCGTTCGACAAAGTACCGAACACCAGCCCGTGGACCACGGCGATGCGCAGCTTGCGCGGCCCGTGGTCGGACAGACAGAAGTTCGGCGGCATCCCGCCCTTGCCGCCGACGCCCTCGGCGAACGCGACGGCCGTGAGGTCGCCCTGCAGGTTGTAGGTCCAGGCGTGGTAGACGCAGGTGAAGTCGCGGGCCTTGCCGTGGTCGGCCATCGCGATCAGCGCGCCGCGGTGGGCGCAGCGGTTTTCGAACGCGTACACCTCCCCGTCGACGTCGCGCGTCACCAGCACCGGCTGCTCGCCGATGAAGGTCGCGCAGAAGTCGCCGGGCTCGGCGAACTCGGCCTCGAGGCACAGGTAGCTCCAGTGCGGACCGTGGAAGATCCGGTCCTGCTCGGCGCGGTACACCGCCTCGTCCTGGAAGACCCAGTACGGCACCCGGGTCAGCGACCGCGGCCAGCTGCGGTCGGGTGCGCGGCCCGCAGTGGTCCCCGTGAGGCGATCCATCGTCGGTTCCTCCTCGCCCGGGGCGCCGCTCGACAGCTCGCGGCACCCCTGCTAGTGTTCGAATAACGAACGTAGATTCACTTGCCGAACACATTGAAGGCAGACGAGAGCCCGCCGTCAAGACCTATCTCCGGGGAGAGTCATGCCCGCAGCCGAGGGAATGGCCGGTTTGGCCAAGGGATTGGCGATCCTCGAGCTGTTCGGAGAGGCGGCACCGAAGCTCGCGATCAGCGACGCGGCGCGCCTCACCGGCCTCAACCGCGCCGTCGCCCGCCGCTGCCTGCTCACCCTGGTCGACCTCGGGTACCTCACCCACGACGGCAAGCACTTCCTGCCCACACCGCGCCTGCTGCGCCTGGGCGACGCGTACGTCGAGTCGACGGCGCTGCCGCAGCTCGCGCAGCCACACCTCGCGGCAGTGCGCGAGCACGTGCAGGAGTCCGCTTCACTGGCGGTGCTGCAGAACGACGACGCGCTGTTCATCGCGCGCAGCGAGGTGAAACGGATCGTCAACACGGGCGTGCGCATCGGCGCGAGCGTGCCGGCATACACGTCGGCGACGGGACACGTGCTCCTTTCCGCACTGTCCACGGAGGACTTCACGGCCTACCTCGACCGGTCCGAATTCCACCCCCGGACCCCGAAAACCCCTGTGACGCCCGACGAGATCCGCCGACGCGTGGACCTCGTGCGCGAGCAGGGCGCGGCGTTCACCGACGAGGAGCTGGAGTACGGCCTGCGCTCGCTCGCCGTACCCGTGTTCGACTCGCGCGGGCGAACCGTCGCCGCGATGTCGGTGAGCGCCACTGCTGGCCGCATCTCGATGGACCAGCTGCGCGACGAGTTCCTGCCGGTGCTGCGCGACCAGGCGGAGCAGCTGGGGCGCAAGCTGTAGCCGGTGGCTCTGCGTGTCAGCACCCTCGCGCCGTGAAGTCGAGATTTTGCGATTCGTTGCAGTAAAGTTTCAGCCATGACGCGTCGACTTGCCGAAGTGGCCCGACAGGTGGGGGTCAGCGAAGCCACGGTCAGCCGGGTGCTCAACGGCCGGCCCGGGGTTTCCGCGAGCACCCGGGCCGCCGTTCTCACCGCGCTGGACGTGATGGGCTACGAACGCCCCACCCAGCTGCGCGGGGAGCGGGCCCGCCTGGTGGGGCTCGTGCTGCCCGAGCTGCAGAATCCGATCTTTCCCGCGCTGGCCGAGATCATGGGCAACGCGCTGGCCCAGCAGGGGTTCACGCCCGTGCTGTGCACGCGCACCGCCGGCGGGGTGTCCGAAGCCGAGTACGTGGAGCTGCTCCTGCAGCAGCAGGTGTCCGGGGTGGTGTTCGCCGGCGGGCTGTTCGCCCAGGCCGACGCCGTGCACACGCACTACCACCACCTTGCGGAACGGAAGCTGCCGACGGTGCTGATCAACGCCGCCGTCGACCACCTCGGCCTGCCGCAGGTCTCGTGCGACGACGCGGTGGCCGTGGAGCAGGTCGTGGGGCACCTCAGCTCGCTCGGCCACGAGAAGATCGGCCTGGTCCTCGGCCCGGCCGACCACGTACCGTCGCAGCGCAAGCTCGCGGCTTTCCGCTCGTACGCGGCGAAACTCGGCCTACCCGTGCTCGACGAACTGGTGGAGCACGGCATGTTCTCCATCGAGGGCGGCCACGCCGCGGCCGCGCGCCTGTACCCGCGCGGGGCCACCGCCGTGCTGTGCGCGAGCGACCTGCTGGCCCTCGGCGCGATCCGCGCTGCCCGCCGTCAAGGCCTCGACGTGCCGGGCGACATCTCGGTGGTCGGCTACGACGACTCGGCGCTCATGAACTGCACCGATCCGCCGCTCACGACCACGCGTCAGCCGATCGAGGCGATGGGCCGCGCGGTGGTGGAGCTGCTGGTGAAGCGGATCAACGGCGGCGAGGTCGCGGCCGAGGAACTGCTGTTCGCCCCGGAGCTCGTGGTGCGGGGGTCGACCGCGCGGCACCGGGCGTGATCACGTCCTGTTCGTAACTTGCAAATCCTCGTCGGGTTATTGCGGCGTTCTGGTCTCGCACTTTAGAGTGACGGCCATCACGACACAGCCGTCGCGACCGCGAGAAGAGGCTTGAGATGAGCAGTCCCTGGTCCCGAGCAGCGAGGTCCAGCCGCACCCAGAGAACCGTGATCGCCCTGCTCACCGCGGGCGGCCTGGCCGTGAGCCTCGCCGCCTGCGGCTCCGATGCCGAGGGCGGTGACGCCGGCGGAAAGGTCCAGATCACCGTCACCGGGCAGCCGCCGACCACGCAGCCGTTCGAGCGCAAGGTGTTCGACGCCGACGTCGCCGAGTTCGAGGCTTCGCACCCGGACATCGACATCGTGCCCCACGAGGGGTTCATGGACCCCAAGACGTTCTCCGCGAAACTCGCCGGCGGCCAGCTCGAAGACGTGTACTACGTGTACTTCACCGACCCGGCGCAGATCATCGCCCGGCACCAGGCCGCCGACATCACGGAAGCGGCGAAGAGCGTGCCGCACGTCAACGACATCCAGCCGCAACTCCTGGACAACTTCCGGGACGCGAGCGGCAAGCTCTACGGCCTCCCGACGGCGAACTACACCATGGGGCTCGTCTACAACCGCAAGCTGTTCCAGCAGGCCGGGCTCGACCCGGACAAGCCGCCCGCCACCTGGGACGAGGTCCGCGCCGACGCGAAGAAGATCTCCGCGCTGGGCAACGGCACCGTCGGGTACGCCGACTACAGCAAGAACAACCAGGGCGGCTGGCACCTGACCGGCTGGCTCTACTCCATGGGCGGTGACATCGCCCGCAAGGACGGCGACAAGTGGGTCGCCGACTTCGACAACGACAAGGGCCGCGCCGCGCTGAACTACCTGCACGCCATGCGCTGGGACGACAACTCCATGGGCAGCAAGCAACTACTGCAGGACGTGGACGTGCAACGGATGATGGGCGCGGGCCAGCTCGGCATGTACATGGCCGCGCCGGACAACGTGCCCGTGCTGGTGAAGCAGTTCAACGGCAAATACGAGGATTACGGCATCGCCGGCATGCCGGGCGCGCAGGGCACCCTGCTCGGCGGCGAGGGCTACATGATCAACCCCAAGGCGTCGGCCGCGAAGATCAAGGCCGGGCTCACGTGGATCCAGTGGAAATACCTCAACCCCGACCGCTTCGACAAGCACGTGAAGCAGTACTCCGACGGCAAGCAGCCGGTGGGCCTGCCGACCGAGCCGACGCCGGACATCTGGCAGGGCGCGGTGCGCGACCAGCAGCTGGCCGTGAAGAAGAAGTACGCCAACGTGCCCGCGGAGAACTACCAGTCCTACGTGGACACCGCGAGCAAGATCAAGGGCAGCATCGAACCGCCCAGCGCGCAGCAGATCTACGCCGCGCTCGACAGCGTGATGCAGGCCGTGCTCACCGACCGCAACGCGAACATCGACCAGCTGCTCGGCTCGGCGCAGTCGAAGGTCAACAGTGTCCTCGCCCAGGTCAGGTAACGTGCTCGACTGGCCCGCGGTCACCCCGCGGGCCAGTCGGCCCCCCGCCTCGGCCGCCGAACGCCGGCGCGCCCGGCTCAAGCGGCGCCTGCGCGAGAACCTCACCGCGTACACGCTCTTGTGCGCCGCGCTCGTGGTGTTCGCGATGTTCTCCTGGTACCCCATCGTGCGCGGAGTGCTGCTGAGCTTCCAGCAGGTCGACTTCGTGAACCCGCCGACGTGGGTCGGGTTCGACAACTTCGTGCGGCTCTTCGCCGACCCGCTGTTCGGAGTGGCGTGGCGAAACACGTTGCTGTTCACCGGGTTCGCACTCGTCTTCGGGTTCCTCGTGCCCTTCTTGGCGGCGGTGCTGCTCAACGAGCTGCACCACGCGCGGGCGTACTTCCGGCTCGCGGTGTACCTGCCGGTGATGCTGCCGCCCGTGGTCACGGCGCTGATGTGGAAGTGGTTCTACGACCCGGGTCCCGGTCTGTTCAACTCGGCACTGAACTCCGTCGGCCTGCCCGGTCTGCAGTGGCTCGACTCGTCGACGACCGCGATGCTGTCGCTGGTGTTCGTGTCCACCTGGGCCAACATGGGCAGCACCACGCTGATCTACCTGGCGGCGCTGCAGACCATCCCGGGTGAGCTGTACGAGGCCGCGGAGCTCGACGGCGCCGGGATGTGGCGGCGGCTGCGGCACGTGACGTTCCCGCAGACGCGGTTCGTGCTGCTGGTGCTCCTGCTGCTGCAGATCGTGGCCACGATGCAGGTGTTCACCGAGCCGTACGTGATGACCGGCGGCGGCCCGGACGACTCGACGGTGACCGTACTCCTGCTGCTGTACCGCTACGCCTTCGTCTACAACGACTTCGGCTCGGCCAGCGCGATGAGCCTGCTGCTGTTCGTGGCACTGGGCGTGTTCTCGGCAATGTACGTGCGGCTGACCCGGCGCGCGGACGACTAGGAGGTTCCCATGACAACCGCCTTGCCGCGCAAGGGGAAACGCGCGGCTGTCCCGTCAGGACGGACGTTGATCTCACCGTCGCAGCTGCGCACCGGCGGCGGGAAAACCGTGTACGTGATCGTGTTCGTGTGCACGTTCGTGTTGTTCACGCTGGCGTTCCTGTTCCCGTTGTACTGGGCCGTGACGGGCGCGATGAAGTCGCCGGCGGAGCTGGCGGCGACCCCGGCCACGATCGTGCCGCGCGAGTGGCATCCGGAGTCGTTCACCGAGGCCTGGGACCAGATGGACCTCGGGAAGTACTTCCTCAACACGGTGGTCGTGGCCGGCGGCGCGTGGCTGGTGCAGCTCGCGGTGGACGTGCCGGCGGCGTTCGCGCTGTCGAAGCTGCGGCCGAAGTTCGGCAACGTGGTGCTGGGGCTCATGCTCGTCACGCTCATGCTGCCGGCCGCGGCGCTGCTGGTGCCGACGTACGTGACGGTGACCGACCTGCCGCTGCTGCATCTGAACCTGATCAACTCCCCCGCCGCGATCTGGCTGCCGGCCGCGGCCAACGCGTTCAACATCTACCTGCTCAAACGGTTCTTCGACCAGATCCCCGACGAGCTGGTCGAAGCCGCGCGCCTCGACGGCGCCGGCCCGGTGCGCACGTTGTGGAAGGTCATCCTGCCGATCTCGCGCCCGATCCTCGCCGTGGTTTCGATCCTCACGATCGTGGCCGCGTGGAAGGACTTCATCTGGCCGCTGCTGGTGTTCCCCGACACCGGCAAGCAGACGCTGAGCGTGATGCTGCAACGGGTCGCGATCGACATGCCGCTCAACCTGCTCGTGGCGGGCATGGTGCTGGCGAGTGTGCCGATGATCGTGCTGTTCCTCGTGTTCCAGCGCCAGATCCTCGCCGGGCTCACCGCCGGTTCGATCAAGGGCTGAGCACTGTCCGCAAAGACTACTGGGAGGACTACGCAGTGACCGAACTGTCTTCGGCTTGGTGGCGCAGCGCGGCGATCTACCAGGTGTACATCCGCAGCTTCGCCGACGGAAACGGCGACGGCATCGGAGATCTCGCCGGTGTGCGGTCCAAACTGGACCATCTGGCCGATCTGGGTGTGGACGCCATCTGGTTCACGCCCTGGTACCCGTCGCCCATGGACGACGGCGGCTACGACGTGGCCGACTTCCGTGACATCGAACCGCTTTTCGGCACCCTCGCCGAGGCCGAGGAGCTCATCGCCGAAGCGCACCAGCGCGGCATCCGCGTGATCATCGACATCGTGCCGAACCACTGCTCCGACGAGCACCGGTGGTTCCAGGCGGCACTCGCCGCCGGCCCGGGATCGCTCGAGCGGCAGCGGTTCTGGTTCCGCCCGGGCCGCGGCCCGGGCGGCTCCGAGCCGCCGAACAACTGGAAGTCCCGTTTCGGCGGGCCCGCGTGGACCCGCGTGGAGGACGGCGAGTGGTACCTGCACCTGTACAGCTCGCGCCAGCCCGACTTCAACTGGGACAACGCCGACATCCGCGCGGAGTTCGAAGACGTGCTGCGGTTCTGGTTCGACCGCGGCGTCGACGGCTTCCGCATCGACGTCGCCGACGGGCTCGTGAAGGACCCCGCGCTGCCCGACGTCGCCGAGGGGGACGAGACGCCGTTCTCCGACCAGGAGGGGCTGCACGAGATCTACCGGTCGTGGCGCAAGATCGCCGACTCCTACGCGGGCGAACGCGTGCTCGTCGGCGAGATGTGGCTGCCCGACATGTCCCGCGCCGCGCGCTACCTGCGCCGCGACGAGCTGCACTCGGCGTTCAACTTCGACTTCCTGGTGTGCCCGTGGGACGTCTCGCGCTTCCGCGACGTCATCTCGCGCACGCTGCGCGCCCACGACGAGGTCGGCGCGCCCGCGGCGTGGGTGCTGTCCAACCACGACGTGACACGGCACGTGACGCGGTACGGCCGGTCCGGCGACACGGGCTTCTCGTTCGCGGACCGGCTGCACGGCTCGCCGGTTTCGCTCTCCCTGGGCACCCGCCGGGCGCGCGCGGCGGCACTGCTGACTTTGGCGCTGCCGGGCGGGGTGTACGTGTACCAGGGCGAAGAGCTGGGGTTGTGGGAGGTCGAGGACCTCCCCTCGGAGCTGCGGCAGGACCCCGTGTGGGCGCGAACCGACGGCGCGGACCCGGGCCGGGACGGGTGCCGGGTGCCATTGCCGTGGTCGGGTTTTGGCGCACCGTTCGGCTTCGGCGCGGGGACGCCATGGCTGCCGCAGCCGGCTTCGTGGGCCGAATACACGGCTTCCGCCGAGGCCGCCGACCCGGCGTCGATGCTGTCGCTGTACCGCGACGGCCTGCGGATCCGCGCGGAACAGCCGGCGCTCGGCGCGGGGGCGCTGGAGTGGCTTTCCCTCGGCGACGGGGTGCTGGCGTTCACGCGGGAGCCGGGGTTCACGTTCGCGCTGAACTTCTCCGCGTCGCCGGTGCCGTTGCCGGCCGCGGAGATCCTGCTGGCGAGCGGTCCCGTCACCACGGAGATCCCGACGGACACCGCGGTGTGGCTGCGGTCCTGACCGGCGAGGGAGGGCACCTCTGATTCACTCGAGGTGCCCTCCACGGATCGGGCCTTGCTCAAGCAAGACCGATCACAAGCTCGACCACCAGCCGGTACGCCCCGGTCCGGGCCGGCGTCCACTCGTTCGCCCCGAGGACCACGTCGTCGGTCACGATGCGACAGATCAGGGCGCGCACCAGCATCTGGCCCCACTCGGGCAGGTGCGACCACCGCGTCGCGAGGTCCGGCTGGGCGCCGTGCCGGCACAGGGCGTCGACGATCACGACCGCCGATACCCACGACGGCGGCCGCCAGTACACCGACCAGTCGATCACCGCCGGGGCCTGGCCGTCGGCGAACAGGACGTTGCCGAGCAAGTCCCCGTGCACGGCCTGTGAGACGAGGTCCACCGGACGGCGAGCGCCCACGAGCGGGCGCAGCAGTTCCGCGGCCGCCGCAGAGCCGCTCCGCACGGTCAGCTCCTCCCAGGCGGCGCGGTCGCCCGTAGCGCACGGATCGTCGCGCCGGTCCAGGAAAGCCGGCCGGGGCAGGCCGGCGACGGCCTGGTGGAACGCGAGACCGGCCCGCACCACGTCGTCCGCCCGGCCGACGTCCGGTTCACCCGCGACGAACAGAGCCGCCTCCCAGCCCTCGGCGAACCAGCCGCCGTCGGTGGTCCTGATCGGCGTCGCGACGCGGAACCTGGCCGCGCCCAGCCCGGATACCGTGCCGGCGCGCCACACCGTCTCGGACACGACTCCACGCGTTTCAGCACCGCCCAGCCGGCCAGCCACGTCCCGCCTCGGCCGCCGGGCAGCCGCTCGATCGGCTGGTCGGCGAGTCCGAACGCGGCCAGGACGGACTGCGGTGGCGGCGTCACGGCCGCTGATCGTAGGAGGACTCCGACCCCTTTGTCGTCGCGGTTTCGGCCGCTCAGAAGTTTTTCTCCCGACGGTGTCGATTGGCGTCGAGCGGGTTCGTAGGCAGGGTGAGGGGCCGCCCGGCCCGAACCTCATTCAAGGAGCACACCATGACCGCCACCTACACCTTCGACGTCTTCTCCAGCCTCGACGGCTACGGCTCCCACACCGGCGACTGGGGCGGCTACTGGGGCAAGCAGGGCCCCGAGCTGCTGGCGCGCCGCCTCGAGCTGTACGGCGAGGGGCAGCGGATGGTGTTCGGGAAGACCACGTTCAAGGACAGCGTCGAGATGTTCGCCGAGTTCGGCGTGGAGAACCTCGACCCCTGGGTCGCCCTGATGCGGAACCTGCCGGCCACCGTCGTCTCCACCACCCTGCGCGGCCCCCTGGACTGGCCGGACGCGACGGTCATCAGCGGCGACGCCGTCGATGTCGTCGCGCGCCTCAAGAAGGAGTCCGACGCACCGCTGCGCTCGCACGGCAGCCTGGCGATGAACCGCGCCCTGATGGCGGCCGGCCTGGTCGACCGCGTGCAGCTCACGGTCTTCCCCGCACTCACCGGCCGAACCGGCGCCGCCCGCATCTTCGAGGGTGCCGAGGACTTCGACCTGGAGCTCCTGGAAAGCCGCACCCTGGACGGAAACACGCAGGAACTGATCTACCGGCCCACGCGCCACCCGTGAGTGGCCTCAGGCCGTCAGCTTGTTCGCGCGCGGGCGGCGCGGAGGCGTTCGAACGCCTTCGGCCGCCCGACCGCGTCGAGACGGCCGGCGATCTCGCGGGCGCAGTCGGCCGCCGTGCGGTGAGTCGTGTCCACGACGAGGTCGCTGTCCCGGTGGGAGTAGATCAGCGTCTGCGACGCGGCGAGACCGTGCGGCCGATCGCCGCGCGAGCGCTCCCGCCGGGCGAGCTCCTCCGGCGCGCAGTGGACGTCCACAAGCGTGACGTCGTAACCGTCGAGGACGACGAGGAGGTCGTCGAGGCGCCACGGCTCGCTGAGCAGGTAGTCCATGACCACGTCGTTCCCCGTGGACGTTAGGGCCGCGACGGCGCGGTGGTAACCCCGCCGGGTTCGTCTCAGCATCTCCTGGACCCCGGCGTCGTCGAGCTCACGGGTGTAGCGCGTCGACCGCATCCCGCTGATCCCGTCGACGGGGACGTGGAACCAGGGGTCGGGCAGGATCGCCAGCAGTGCCTGCCCGATGCTCGACTTTCCCGAGCTCGAAGGGCCGTTGAGGAGAATGACCCGGCCGCGCGCCACTGGCTCCATGATCGAACTGTAGCCAGCGGCGCCGATCGATCGCCCTGCGACCGGATCTCAGGCAGTCAGCTTCAGAACATCCACCCCACGCACGTTGTCCGCCACATACACGTACCCGTCGTGCCAGTACGGCGCCCACGAGCTGGCGTCCGCCGGGCGGAAGTAGGCGATCTGGCGCGGGTTGGTGGGGTCGCTGACGTCGAGGAAGCGCGTGCCCTGGGAGTAGAAGGATTGGACGAGCACGTGGTCGCGCAGGTCGAAGTAGTGGGCCGAGCAGTCGTCGGAGGCGGGGTCGCTGCCTTCCTGGCCCGCGACGCTCCACGTGCCGATGCTCTGCAAGCGGAAGGGGTCAGTCGGGGTCGAGCGCCAGCCTTCACCGTTGTATGAACCGGCCAGGGACGAGATGGTGAGCACGCCGTCGCCCGCGCAGCCGTCGAGGAAGTTCTCCTCGGTGGCGTACACGAGGTCGTGGCCGCGCCAGGCGCCGGCCTCGCGGGGGCCGACCGGGTGGAAGCTGTTGTGCAGGAACTTCGACGGCGCGGCGGTCTCGTCGACTCCGCCGCCGGCGTACGGGATGGGCGCCAGGGCCGTGGCGCGGTGCACGCCGCCGCGGACGGGGTCGCGGTGCAGGCCGCTGGTCCAGTAGCCGCGGACGCCGCCGCGGCCCGAGACCCACGCGACGCCCGCGGAGTCGACCTGGACGTCGTGCACGTAGTCGGTCTGGCCGTCGTTGCGGGCGAGCTCGATGGGGTCCGGGTGGACGACCGGGTGGCGCGGGTCGCGCACATCGGTGACCCAGATCGGGCGCCCGCCCCAGTCGGCCGGCTGGTCGTCGGCCTTCGCGGGGCCGCCGGTCCACAGGTAGCGGCAGCCGTCGACGCAGCTGGTGGTGTGGCCGGCGGGCACGCGCACGTAGCTGAGGATCGTGGGCTTCTCCGGGCGCGAGACGTCGACGACGTAGATGCCGGACTCGCCGGTGTGCGTGTTGCCCTCGAACGCCCGCGGGTCACGCGAGAGGAACACCAGCTTGCGCTTCGCGTCGACCTCGGTGTCCTCGGTCTCCCACAAGCCGGGCAGGCTGAGCTGCCCGATCGCCTTCGGCGCGGCGGGGTTGCGCGTGAGGTCGTAGACCTTGAGGCCGAACTCGCCGGACACCACCATCACGTCGCGGTGACCGTACTGCAGGAAGTTGGCGGAGATCGCGCCCGCGGCGTCGGGCACGTTGCCGACAGCGCGCACGCCCTTGATCGCGCCCGGATCACCGGCGGTGTGTTTGGCCTGCACCGCCGGTTTGTCGTCCTCGCCGCACGCGGCCGCGGGCAGCTCGGTCGCGATGAGCGTCGCGGCGACTGTGGTCAGGGCCAAGCAAGATCGAACCCACCAGCGTCGCACACGAACCTCCCAGAACGCCCAGCGTGACCGTTGCACTCTAAGACGGTGACCAACCGGACACAACCGCCTTTCGTCTCTTTCCAACTGGTATTAAGACACCATGCGCCTGCCTGCCCTGCTCGTCGCCGCGGTGGTGGCGTTGTCCGCGCTCGCCGGCTGTTCGTCCGACGAGCCGGCGCGCCCGGGCGTCGTCACGGTCGGGCTGCAGGAGCCGGGCACGCTGCTGCCCGCCGACGTCGACGACCAGGCCGGCCGCTTCGTCACGGGCGCGCTGTGGACGCCGCTCGCCGACTACGACCCGGCCACGGGCAAGCTCACCCCGCGCGCCGCCGCGGCGATCACGAGCACCGACCGCGTGACGTGGACCGTGACGCTGCGCCCGGGGCTGAAGTTCCACGACGGCACCCCGGTGACCGCGCAGTCCTATGTGGACACCTGGCAGGCCATCGCCGGCGAGAACTGGGAGGCCACGCCGGTGCTGACGAAGTCGTTGCGGGCCAAGCAGATCACCGCACCCGATGCGACGACGATCCGGCTCGTGCTCGACCGCCCGAGCAGCCAGGTGCCGGCGTGGCTCTCGGCGCCGGGGCTCGTGCCGATGCCCGCGTCCGTGCTCGCCTCGCACGACTGGAACGGCTTCGCCCGCCACCCCGTCGGAGACGGCCCCTTCCGCCTCGCCGACGACTGGGCCCCCGGCACCGGCGGCACCCTCGTGCGCGTCACCCCGGCCGAGGGCAAGGCGACCGAGGTCGACCTGCGCGTGGGCGACCCGGTGGAGCAGTACGACGCCGTGCGCGACGGCTCGCTCGACCTCGTCACCTCCGTCGCCGGCGAACGCCACGAAGCCATGCACACCGACTTCGCCGACCGCCACACCACCTGGCCCCTGCCCGAAGCCGGCTACCTCGTCTTCCCCATGGCCGACCCCCGCTTCGCCGACGCGGCCGTCCGCCACGCCTTCGCCCTGGCCGTCGACCGCTCAGCGCTGGAAGCCGGCCCCCTCGCCCACCAGGTCGACCCGGCCCACGCTCTCCTGCCACCCGCCGACGCCCCCGGCGAACGCACCGGCACCTGCCGCCCCTGCTCCTTCGACGCGGCCGCCGCCAAGTCGCTGCTGGGCCAGTCCGCCTTCACCGGCCCCACCACGGTCTACTTCGACCCCGGCGCGGGCCAGTGGACGCGCCCCCTCGCCACCGGTGTGGCCACGGCGCTGGGGGTAGCGGTGACCGCCGCCCAGCGCCCGAACGGTCGCGTGACTGGTCCGTCCACTGTGGACTTGAACCTCGCCTCCGCCAGCCCGGCGGACCTGCTGTCGGCCCTCGCCTCCGCCTCGGGCTACTCCGACGCCGGCTTCGAGCAGGACCTCACGGCGGCGGAGTCCGCGGCCACCACCGCGGAAGCCGGGCAGCTGTACCGCGTCGCCGAGAACCAGCTGCTGCGCGACCTCCCCGTGGCGCCCCTGTGGACGGGCCACGGGCACGCCGTGTGGTCGCCCCGCCTGCACGACGTCACGGCGGCGGCGTTCTCGGGGATCGACCTGGCGAAGCTTTCCGTCTGATCACACGCTCGCGTGGCGCTCGAGAACCTCGACAAAGGCGCTGGTCGACGGATCCGGCCCGGGGCCGGCTGTAAGCCGTGAGCACCCGGCGCACCGGCTCCGCCGGGCCCAGCACGCGGCCTTCGAAGTTCGGCGGGAGCACGTTGGCGGGCACGAGAGCGGGCCCCAGGCCGGCGGCCGCGAGGATGGGGGCGGTGGCCGTCTGCTCGGTGCGAACAGCAGGGCGCGGGCGGAAGCCGGAGTCGGCGCAGGCGGCGTCGAGGATTTCGGCGAGGCCGTGGCCGGGGGCGTAGTGCACCCAGGCGCAGTCGGCGAGCGTGGCCAGGTCGACGGTGCCGTGGTCGCCTTCGGTGGCGCCGTCGGACGGGAGGACGACGACGAACTCCTCGATCCCCGGCGAACGCACCGGTCCTTCCCAGCCGGCGGGCTCCGGGCCGATCGCGACGTCGGCTTCGCCCGCGATCATGGCTTCGCGAAGTTCGTCGGTGTGGCGGTGTTCGAACAGCCGCACATCGACCGCCGAGTGGTCGCGCCGCCAACCACGCAGCGCGGAGGGGAGCACGCCGAGGCTGACGGAGTAGACCGTGGCGACGAGGAGCTCCCCCGCCATGAGCCCGGACGCCTGCCGGGCGGCGCAGCGGGCGCGTTCGGCATCGGCGAGGGCGGCGCGGGTGTGCCGAAGCATCGCGCGGCCCATCGGCGTGAGACGGACCGAGCGAGGCAGCCGTTCGAGCAACGGTCCGCCGACGTGCTGCTCCAGCGCCCGGACCTGGTGCGACAGCGCGGTTGCGCCACATGGAGCTGCTCGGCCGCACGCCGGCCGAACACCTGCGCGGCCTCGGCTGGGACATCGTCGGCCTCTCGCGGCGCGGCGGGCCCGGCGCGCTGTCCGTCGCCCTGCTCGACTCCGCGACGCCCACGATCCGGCCGTCGGTGGTGGGCGGCACCACGCTCGGCAACCCGATGAACCTCGCGCTCGTGATCGCCGTGTACGCGTCGATCTCGAAGGAGCTCGGGGTGCCGCCGCGCTTCCCCGGCAAGCCCGGCGCCTACGACAGCCTCCTGGAAATGACCGACGCCGGGCTCCCGGCGGAGGCCACGGTCTGGGCCGCGACCTCCACCCGCAACGAGGCGTTCAACATCGCCAACGGCGACCTCTTCCGCTGGCGGCGAGCTGTGGCCGAAGCTCGCCGCGTACTTCGGCCTCGACACCGCGCCGCCGTTGCCCATTTCGCTGGCGACCGTGATGGCGGACAAGGAACCGCTGTGGTCCAGGATGTCCGCCGAGCACGGCCTCAAGGCGACCTACCGCGACGTGTCCGCCTGGCCCTTCGGCGACTTCGTGTTCTCCTGGGACTACGACATGTTCGCCGACACGTCGAAATCACGCCGCGCCGGCTTTCACTCCTATGTGGACACCGAGCAGATGTTCCACCGCCTGTTCGACGAGTTCCGGCGCGACAAGGTCACCCCCTGCCGCTCAGGCGTTCGGGTCCAGCCCGACCTCGGCCGGCTTCGCCGTCGCCAGCGTGCCGTTGAAGCGGTCGTCCGTCAGTTTGAACGTCGCGTCGCCGAAGTCGGCGGAGGTGAGCTTGTCGCGGATGCCCGCGGGGTAGTTGTCCCAGCCCACGAGGCCCTTGACCTGCCACACGCCCTCGTCGTTCTCGGGTGGCTCGTCGCCGTTGCCGTCCTTGGGGAAGCGGAAGTCGTGGGTCGAGACGCCGTCCTTGTGGTACACGGCCTTCGGGTGGGTGTCCTGGAACGGGACCTCCGAAGCGGGCTTCGTCTCGTAACCCTGGTGCTGGGAAACGGAAATGTACTTCGCCTGGTCGTCCTGGACCCACACGACGATGTGCTCCCAGTCGTGCTTGTGGCCGGCCGACACGGGGCCGTCGGAGACCTGGTCCTTCTCGAAGTAGTAGCCGTAAAGGTAGGCGCACCAGCCGTTGTTGCACTTGGACCGGGAGTAGACGTTGGTGTTGGCCAGATCGGACTTGTCGTGGCAGTTGCCGTTCACCGCGCCGCCGAGGTCGAGGCCCGGGTTGAGGGTGCCGTCGGGGCCGATGGCGGGGGTGTTGTAGCAGCCGTCCTTGTCGAAGTCGAGCGCGGGCTGCCACTTGGCGTCGGCGGCGGGCGCGCCGGCCGGCAGGGCCGAGGGCGGATCGGCCCATGCGGTCGCAGAACCGAAAACCAGTGAACCGGAAACCACCGTGGCGATCGCCAGCCTACGCAACGTGCGGTGCTTCATCGAGCGGGTCCCTTCTCGTGATCGCACGCCCAGCGTGGTCCCGGGACACGAGCACCGCAGCGTGGATCAGACCACTCGAAGGTCTTTGCCCGAACGGGTAAATCCGGCGGTACGGACGGGTCAGCCCCTCCCGATGAACGGCATGGCCGTGGCCGTGATGGTCAGGAACTGGACATTCGCGTCCAGCGGCAGCCCCGCCATGTACAGCACCGCGTCGGCCACGTGGCCCGAGTCGAAGGTGGGCTCGGCGAGCACGCGGCCGTCGGCCTGCGGGATGCCGGCGGACATGCGCTCGGTCATCTCCGTGGCGGCGTTGCCGATGTCGATCTGTCCACACGCGACATTCCAGGCGCGGCCGTCGAGGGAGATCGACTTGGTCAGCCCCGTGACGGCGTGCTTCGTGGCGGTGTAGGCGACACTCGCGGGCCGCGGCGCGTGCGCGGAGATCGAGCCGTTGTTGATGATCCGCCCGCCCATCGGCTCCTGGTCCTTCATCAGGCGCACGGCCTGCTGCGCGCACAGGAACATCCCGGTCAGGTTCGTGTCGACCGTCCGGCGCCAGCGCTCCACCGACAGGTCCGCGACGGTCCCGCCCGCCGACACCCCCGCGTTGTTCACCAGCAGGTCGAGCCGGCCCCACTGCTCGCGCACCGCCTCGAACAACGCCGCCACGGCCCCGGGCGAAGCCACATCCGTGGGCACGACCAGCGCACCCGAAGCATCACCAGCCGTCTCCGAAAGCGCCTCGGCCCGGCGCCCGGCCAGCGCGACCTGGTAGCCGGCGCCCAGCAACGCGCGCGTGACCCGCCGCCCGATGCCCGAACCCGCTCCGGTGACCACCGCGGTCTTGCCCGCCATCACACCCCTCCTCGATCTCGACCGCCAGCACGCTGCCACTCCGCCAGCACGCTGCCACACCATCCGGGCCACCACAATCCACGTCGTGGACTCGCGGCCGTCGCGGGGGCAGACTTGCGGAAATGGGACCACGAGACACTCTGCTCGCCGGGCTGGCGCGGCAGCTCGGCCACCCCAGCGGGCTGCCCGGCCGGGCCGTCGGGCGGCTGCTGAACCGCGCCAACCGCGGCAACATGAGGGCGGCCGTCGAAGCACTCGACCTGAAACCCGGGGAGACGGCGCTCGACATCGGCTTCGGCGGCGGGCTGGGCCTCGACCTGCTGCTGCGCGCCGCGGCGGGCGGGACGGTGCACGGCGTCGACATCTCCGACACGATGATCGCCAAGGCCCGCGCCGCGTTCCCCGACAACATCGCCGCCGGCCGGTTGCGTCTGCACCGCGGCACGATGACCGCGTTGCCGCTGGAAGACGCGTCGATGGCCGCCGCGATCACGCTCGACACGGTGTACTTCGTCGACGACCTCGACCTGGCGTTCGCGGAGGTCGCCCGCGTGCTCACGCCGGGTGGCCGGTTCGTGCTCGGCATCGGCGACCCGGAGGCCATGAAAGCCATGCCGTTCACCGAACACGGCTTCCGGCTGCGCCCGGTGGCCGACGTCGAGACGGCACTGGGCGAGGCGGGGTTGAGCCTGGACCGCCACGAACGCCTCGGCGAGGGCACCCGCGCCTTCCACCTGCTGCTCACGAGCAGGTGAGCCGGCGGCCCCGGCTACCCGGGGCCGCCGGAACCGCACCTAGCTCTGCGGCACGCCCAGCGCCGCCAGCGCCGGGCCCGCCATGATCACGCCGGCGCCCGTCACGGGGTCGTACCCGGGCGCGCCCAGGTCGATCGCGCTCGACACCAGGGCCGAGCGGATCTCCGCGGGCGTCGCGGTGGGCTTGCCCGAGAGCAGCAGCGCCGCGATCGCCGCGGCGTGCGGGGCGGCCGCGGACGTGCCGTAAAACGGCTGGAAGCCGGCCACGGAGGTGGCGACGCCGTCGGCCGCCGTGAGGTCCGGCTTGGCGCGCGTGGCGCCGCCCGTCGAGGAGACGTTGCCCGGGGTGAGCTCGGTGCCGTCGGGGTTGAAGAACAGGTGGCGCTCACCGTCGGAGGTGAAGCGTTCCCACTTGCTCGCCGAGGTGAACTGGCCCGGGTACGGACCGGCCGGGTTCGCCGGGTCGCCCGTCTCGAGTGGACGGCCGAACGCCGTCGCCGCCGGAGCCGCCGCCACGCTGAACGCGTCGGCCGCGGCCGAGTGGCCCGAGGTGACGCCCGCCGTGCTGAACGCCCTGAGCGAGCCGGAGTCCACGAACCGGCCGCGGATCACGTTGAGCGCGAGGAACCGGTCGGCGCCGCTGTACTTGACCACGGCCACGCGGTAGCCCGAGCCCGTGGTCGGCACCGACGCGATCTCGTACGGGTTCTGCGAGCCCGTCTGCGGGTTGTCGCTGGAGGCCACGACGCTGCCGGACACGTTGAGGATGAACAGGTCGTAGTCGTTGCCCGACTTGCCCCACGGGTCCGACCAGAACAGCGCGACGGGCTTGCCGAGCGAACCCGCCGACAGCGGGTCGGAGGTCTGCACCGCGGAGCCCGGGTCGAAGTCGTGCGGCGTGCCGCTGATGCCCGGCAGTGTGGTGGCCGAGGCGCGGAAGTCGCCCTCGTAGTAGCCGCTGGTGCCGTCGGTGAGGTTGCCGGAGTTGCCGGCGGAGGAGAAGTACAGCGCGCCCGCCGCGGTGACGTCGTTGACGGCCTGCGCGACCTGCGTGTCCTGGAACGGCGACTCGTCGAAGTAGGCGACGTCGTCCACGATCACCGTGCAGTGGCCGGTAGTGCGCAGGGCGCGGATGTTGGCGGCGAAGCTCGCTTCGCTGGTGAACGCCGTGGCGAAACCGAGCGTGGCGCCGGGCGCGAGGTCGTGGACGATCTCCAGCATCGCCGTGCCCTCGTCGCCGCTGCCGGCCTGGCCCGCCGGCACGTCGACGGCCGGCAGCTCGCCCGCGGCCTGCGACTTCGACAGCGAGTTGACGCCGTCGGACAGCACGCAGACCTTGATGCCGGAGCCGGTCACGCCGTACTCGGCGCGGGCGGTGTCGGCGCCGTGCGCCTTGTCCCCTTCGGACACCTGCGTCACGGCTTGAGCCACGAGTTCCCGGCGCGGGTCCTGCTCATGCCACGTCATCGCCTGCGCGGCCGGCGCGACGGCGGACACATCCCCGCGCGCCGCGATCTTGTCCACGGCGGCGAGCGGCAGGTCCGCGCGCACCGCGCCGTCCGGCGAGGCGTAGCGGACGGTGCCCCCGGCCGCCCGCACGGCTTGGGCCACGGCGGTCCCGGCGGCGCCGGTGATACCTGTGATGCCTGTGAGGTCTGTGATGTCTACGGAGACCGCACCGCTGTTTGCCACCGGCAGGCCCGTGCGGTAGTCGGGCAGCAGCGCCGCGAGCACGTGGTCGGCGCGCAGTCGCTTCTCGATCACCAGCCGACTGTCCTGCTTGCGCTCCGCGGGCGTCAGCGATTTCTTGATCCCCTGCAACGCGCTGATGCCGGCCTCGGTGCGCTGCGCGACGACGTCGGCCGCGGACGGCTGCGCGCTCGCCACGCCGGCGCCCAGCAGCACCACCCCCACCGCCAACGGCACCGACCGAGTGGCGGCCCGGCTGAATCCCCGCATCGACTCTCTCTCCCTGCCTCGCCCGCTCCACCGGCGGTAGTCAGACGAATCTAGGGAGTCACCACCGCGCAGTACACCGACAAAAGTTTGAATCGTCCGGTGTGTCCACTCCGTGGACGCGGTGATCACCGTAGCCGCCCGTCCCCCGCCCGTGGCCCCTCTCCGAGCGAACGGGTGATGACCGGCGAACGACGGCGCCGGACCGTCCGCAGTGGACGATCCGGCGCCGTGGTGGGAAAACTCAGAAGTTGATCATGTGCCCGGCCAGGCCGTGGATCGCTTCCTTCACCGCTTCGCCCAGGGTCGGGTGAGCGTGGACGTTGCGGGCGACCTCGTGCACGGTCAGGTCCCACTGCTGGGCCAGCGTGAGCTCGGGCAACAGCTCGGTCACGTCCGGGCCGATGAGGTGCGCGCCGAGCAGCTCGCCGTACTTGGCGTCGCTGAGGATCTTGACGAAGCCGCCGGCGTCGCCGAGGCCCTGGGCCTTGCCGTTGGCCGTGAAGGGGAACTTGGCGACCTGCACGTCGTAGCCCTTGTCGCGGGCCTGGGCCTCGGTCCAGCCGAAGCTGGCGATCTGCGGCTGGCAGTAGGTCGCGCGCGGGATCATCACGAAGTCGAGCTCCATGGTCTCCGCGCCGGCGATCGTTTCGGCCGCCACGATGCCCATGGACTCCGACGCGTGCGCCAGCATCAGCTTCGCCGTCACGTCGCCGATGGCGAACAGGTGGGGCACGTTGGTGCGGCCGCGGCCGTCGACCGCGATGGCGCCGCGCTCGGTGAGCTCGACGCCGGTGTTCTCCAGGCCGTAGCCCTTCACGTTGGGCGCGAAGCCGATGGCCTGCAGGACCTTGTCGGCCTCCAGCACATCCTGTTTGCCGTCCTTCGACACCGTGACGCGAACTTTCGCGCCCGAGGCACCGGGGTCCTCGATGGCCTCGACCTTGGTGCCGGTCAGCACCTTGATCCCGAGCTTGCGGTAGCGCTTGGCCAGCTCCGCCGACACCTCGGCGTCCTCCAGCGGCACCATCCGGTCGAGGAACTCGACGATGGTCACGTCCACGCCGTAGTTGCGCAGTACGTACGCGAACTCCACGCCGATCGCGCCGGCGCCCGCGATGACGATGCTCTCGGGCAGCTCGCTCTCGAGGATCTGCTGTTCGTAGGTGACCACGCGGTCACTGCGGGAAGTACCGGGCAGCAGGCGCGCCGTGGCGCCGGTCGCGATGATGCAGTTGTCGAACGTGATCCGCTCGCCGTTGACCTCGAGGGTGTTGGCGTCGACGAACGTGCCGTGGCCGTCGTACTCCGTGATCTTGTTCTTCTTCATCAGGAAGTGCACGCCCTTGACGCGGCCGTCCGCGACCTTGCGGCTGCGCTCGTAGGCGGCCGAGTAGTCGAAGCGGATCTCGCCGTCGGAGGAGATGCCGTAGGTGGCGGCGTCTTCCTTCACCGTGTGCGCCAGCTCGGCGTTGCGCAGCAGCGCCTTCGACGGGATGCAGCCGACGTTGAGGCACACCCCGCCCCAGTACTTCTCCTCGACGACCGCCGCGCTCAGACCGAGCTGCGTGGCGCGAATGGCGGCCACGTAGCCGCCGACCCCGGCCCCCAGGACCACGACGTCATAGTGTGCACTCATACCGTCCAAATTACCCCGAACCGACTGGCGGGGCGGGGTGACGGTGCTCGCCTCACGCACGGTCGCCGGGCGGCTCTTCGCCGCGGATCCCGGCCAGCAGATCCGTCACCGCGCACATGATCCGGGCGGTCGCCTCTTCGAGCACCTCACGGGTCGGCTCGCCGTACCGGAGGTCCGAAAGGTCCACCGGCGGGCCCGCCACGAGCTCGACGGTCTTGCGCGGGATCCCGTGCGGGAACCAGGCCCCGGCGGGCAGCAGGTGGTGCGTGCCCCAGTTCGCGACGGGCACCACCGGCACACCGGTCTCCAGCGCGATCCGCGCGACGCCCGTCTTGCCCTTCATCGGCCAGCCGCCGGGGTCGGCCGAGAACGTGGCCTCCGGGAAGATCGTCACGCACTCACCGGCGTCCACCGCCTTCACGGCGTCGCGGTACGCCCCCGCCGCCGTCGGCGCTCCGCGGTACACGGGAATGTGCTGCCCGGACCGCATCACCGAGCCGACCACCGGCAGGTCCCACAGGCTCGACTTGGCCAGGTACCGCGGCACGCGGCCGGCGGCGAGGCAGAACGCCGTGAGCGTGGTCGGGTCGGCGAACGACAGGTGGTTCGACGCCACCAGCACCCCGCCCGAAGCCGGGATGTGGCGCGAGCCCCGTACGCGGAAGCGGCTGAACAGCACCAGGAACTGCCAGACCACCTCGATCGCGAAGCTGTACCAGGCCCCACGGCCGGCGCGGGCGAAGCGCCGGCCGTAGGCCTGCATCTGACGGAAGGTGAGCAGCTCCCCCTCGTTCTCGAGCGGGGTCCAGCGGTCGCGCGACCGGTTTCGCAGGGCCATGAGCGTCATTCGTAGCCGAAGACCACCCGGCTCGGTGACCCCGGGTCCCGGACGCGGCGCGGATCACACCCGCTCGAGGACCACCACGGGGATCTCACGGTCGGTCTTCTTCGCGTATTCGTTGTAGTCCGGCCACACCTCGGCGAGCTTGTCCCACAGCCGGGCGCGCTCCTCGCCGGAGACCGTGCGGGCCCGGGCGGTGAACTTGTCGGCCAGCACCTGGACGCGAGCCTCGGGGTTGGCCTCCAGGTTGAGGTACCAGCCGGGGTGGTTCGGCGCGCCGCCCTTGGAGGCGACGATGACGGGGTTGCCGTCCACCTCCTGGTAGATCAGCGCGAACTTGCGGTCCTCACCGGACTTGCGACCCTTGGTCGTCAGGACCAGTGTCGGCACACCGGGCTTCCACTCGTGGCCGACCTCGCCGTCGGTCTCCTCGTAGCGGCGGACGTGCTCGTCACCGTAAAGCATCCGTGTGGTTCCTCTCGGTTCGTTGTTCTCGTGCTCGTCCCAGCGTGGCGCGAACCGGTCGGTCGTGCTGATCAGCTCGTGCAGCGTCCGGGGTTCGTCGAAGGCGTGCCCGGCGTCGGAGATCATCTTCAGCTCCGCACCGGGCAGTACCTGCGCCAGCTCCCACGCCGTCGTCGCGGGAGTGACCACGTCGTACCTTCCCTGCACGAGAACGCACGGGATGCCCGTGAGCTTCCCGGCCTCGCGGATGAGCTGGTCCTCGGCCAGCCAGCCGCCGTGGCGGAAGTAGTGGTTCTCGATGCGCGCGATGGCGAGCGCGAACTCCGGTTCGGTGAACGCCGACACCACCTCCTCCTGCGGCGTGAACTTCACCGTCTCGCCCTCCCACCGGCTCCACGCGATCGCGGCCGGGCCGTGGACCTCGGGGTCGGGGTGGTGCAGCAGCTCGTGGTAGACCTCGAGCAGGTTGTCGCTGCGGCGCGCGTACGGCACGGGCGCGAGGAACCGCGACCACGCCTCCGGGAACAGGCACGCGGCACCGCCGCCGAAGAGCCACTGGATCTCTTTCACCCGCAGCGTCGCGACCCCGCGCAACACGAGCTCGCTGACGCGGTGCGGATACTGCTCGGCGTACGCAAGGGCAAGCACGCTGCCCCAAGAGCCCCCGAACAGCTGCCACCGGTCGATGCCGCGGTCTTCGCGCAGGAGCTCCATGTCGGCGACCAGGTGCCAGGTGGTGTTCACCGACAGATCCGCCTCGGCCGTGCTGCCGTGGGGTGTGCTGCGGCCGCAACCGCGCTGGTCGAACAGCAGGATCCGGTACCCCTCGGGGTCGAACAGCCGCCGGTGCCGCGCCGACGCGCCGCCGCCGGGACCGCCGTGCAGGAACGCCACCGGCTTGCCCGCGGGGTTCCCGCACTCCTCCCAGTAGATTACGTTGCCATCGCCCACCGGCAGCATCCCGTGGTCGTAGGGTTCGATTTCCGGGTACAGACCGAGCATGGGGCCACTATGCCCGAGGAACCACCATGGAGGAGCGATGAAGTCGGGGCCACACGTGACGTTGGCCGACGTGGCACAAAGCGCCGACGTGTCACTCGCCACGGCGTCGCGGGTGCTCAACGGCACCGCGTCCGTCCGCACGGACCTGCGCGACCGCGTGATGTCGGCCGCGACTGAGCTCGCGTACGCGCCGAACGCACACGCGCAGGCACTCGCCGGAGGGACACATCGGACGGTCGGGGTGATCTGTCACGATGTGTCCGATCCGTACTTCTCCGCGGTCGCCGGCGGGGTCATGAAGGTGGCCAACGCCAACGGCCTGCTCGTGATGCTCGCCGACACCTTCCGTGACCCCGACCGCGAAGTGGCGTACGTCTCGGCGCTGCGGGCGCAGCGGGCGTCGGCGATCGTGCTGATCGGCTCGGCGTTCGAAGACCGCTCCTGGGAACGCGCGATGGCCGCGGAGCTGGACCCGTACCGCCGCGGCGGCGGCCAGGTCGCGGCCGTCAGCCGGCACCGCGGGCTCAAAGTGGACACCGTGCAGCCCGACAACCGTGGTGGCGCGGCTGCCCTCGCGAAGGCGCTCGTCGGTTTGGGCCACAAGCGGTTCGCCGTGCTGGCCGGGCCGACGCGGCTCACCACGGTGTGCGACCGGCTCGACGGGTTCGCCGAGGAGCTCGCCGCCCACGGCGTGCCACTGTCCGACGACGACGTCCTCGAAACCGCGTTCACCCGCGACGGCGGCTACGAGGCGGCGAAGCGGCTTCTGGAGCGCCCGAAGCGGAAGCGCCCGACGTGCGTGTTCGCGGTCACAGATTTGATGGCGATCGGCGCACTGGCCGCGTTGCGCGAGGCCGGCGTCGCCGTGCCGGGCGAGATCTCCGTGGCGGGCTTCGACGACATCCCCGTAGTGCGCGACCTCACACCGGCGCTCACCACGGTCGCGCTTCCCCTGGAACAGCTGGGCGAACGCGCGATGGACCTGGCGCTCAAGGGGTCGGGCACCCGGGCCCGCACGGTCCGGCTCAACGCCGAGGTCGTGCTGCGCGAAAGCACCGCGCGCCCCAGGCGCTGAGCACCGTCCTATGTAGACGAAATGCGCCTCCGCGGATTTCCGGCACAGTCCGGCCGGGGTGTTGGTTAGGCTGCTGCCGTGGCCAAGGTGCTGGTGGTTGAGGACGACGTGACGATCGGCGGCGTCCTGGAGTCGTCGCTCACGCGCCACGGTCACGAGGTGCGCTGGTGCCGCGACGGCCGCAGCGCCCTGAACGAGGCCGGGGCCGAGCTCGTGCTGCTCGACCTGGGCCTGCCCGACCTCGACGGCGTGGACGTGTGCCGCCGCCTGCGCACGAGCATGCCGGGCGCGGTCGTCGTGATCCTCACCGCGCGGGCCGACGAGATGGACGTGGTCGTGGGCCTCGACGCGGGCGCCGACGACTACCTCACCAAACCCATCCGCCTCGGCGAGCTGCTCGCCCGCGTGCGCGCCCACCTGCGCCGCGGCGCGCCGGCGAACCTCGCGGTGCCGGTCGTCACCGTCGGCTCGCTCGTGGTCGACCCGGCGAGCCGCCGTGCGGTCATCGGCGGGCAGGAGGTGGACCTGCGGGCGCGGGAGTTCGACCTGCTGGCCCGCCTCGCCGAGCAACCGGGCGTGGCGGTGAGCCGGGAGCGGCTCATGGCCGACGTCTGGGACGCGAACGCGCGCGGCTCCACCAAAACGCTCGACGTCCACATCGCGGCCTTGCGGCGCAAGCTCGCCGAAGCCGCGCCCGAGCCGGCGGACGTGCCCCGGATCGCCACGCTGCGCGGGCACGGCTACCGCCTGGAAGAGGCCTGAGCGTGCGCCGCCGGATCGTCACACTCACGGTGCTCGCCGCCGTGGTGGCCACCGTGCTGTTCGGGCTGCCGCTGGCCGTCGCGGCGCTGTGGTACTTCCGGGAGAACACCGGCTCCGAGCTCGAACGCGCCGCCGACGGCACGGCACTGGAGGTCTCCGACGCGCTCGCCGCAGGGCGCGTGCCCCGCCAGCCGGTGCAGGACAGTGCGACCGTCGGGATCTACGACCCGCAGGGGCGGCTGGTCTCCGGCACGGGCCCGGAGACCGCCGACGCGGTGGTGAGGCAGGTGTCCGGGGCGGACGTCGACGTGGCGTCCGGACCGGTCGACGGCGAGGACGTGCTGGCGGTGCCGGTGATGGACGGCGCGCGGCTCGCGGGTGTGGTCCGCGCGGCGATGCCGCACACCGTGCTCCTGCGCCGCGTCGGCCTGACCTGGCTCGGGATGATCGGGTTCGGGGTCGCCGCCGTCGCCGCGAGCTGGCTCATCGCTCGGCGCATCGCGGCCCGGCTGTCGAGCCCGCTGGAGGAACTGTCGTCGGCCGCGACCCGGCTCGGCGACGGTGACTTCACAGCTCGCAGCCCGCGCGCGGGCATCGCCGAGATCGACCGGGTCGGCGCGGCGCTGGACGTGACCGCGGAGCGGATCGGCGAGACGCTCGATCGCGAGCGCGCGTTCTCGGCCGAGGCGTCGCACCAGCTGCGCACGCCGCTGGCCGGCTTGCGGCTGCAGCTGGAGGCCGCGCTGGAGACGCCCGGGCTCGACCCGTACGAGGCGATCCGCGCCGGCATCGACTCGGCCGACCGGCTCGAGCGCACCATCGACGACCTGCTCGCGTTGTCCCGCGAACGCCGCGCACCGCGCGCGGAGCTCGACCTCGGCGCCGTGCTGGCCGAGCTGCGCGACGCCGGCGCTCCGTTGCTCAGCGGCCGCGGGCTTCGCGTCGAAGTCCAGGACCCGCCCACCGTCCGGGCTTCGGCGGCGGCCGTGCGGCAGGTGCTCGCCGTGCTGCTGGACAACGCGACGACGCACGGCTGTGGACCGGTCACCGTCGTCGCGCGCGACGCGGGCGGCGCGCTCGCCATCGACGTGGCCGACGACGGCCCGGACCTCGGCGACACCGACGCGTTCGCCCTGGCCCGCACCGCGCCGCCCGGGCACGGCATCGGGTTGCGGCTGGCCCGCAGCCTGGCCGAGGCCGAGGGCGGGCGGCTGCGGCTGTCGAGCCCACACCCGCCGACATTCACTCTGCTGCTGCCCGCGAGCGACGACCCCGCGGAGCCCGCCACCCCGGCCGAACCGACTGAACCGGCCCGGCAGGCTGAACCTTCGCCCGCCGTCGCGGAGTGAACAGATCACCGTTTCCGACCGTGAAAGTGCAATGAAACACCCAGATCTCGTCCGAACGCGCAACGTTTTCCTGTTTTCGGCTCACACTTCGCTCGATACCGTGGCTCGCGCCCGATCTTCATCGCAGCCTCGACGACGAGGAGTAGCCAGGTGACGTCCACCCCGACCCGCGTGCGGCTCGGCACGGCCCTCGGGCGCCGCAAACCGGTCGCGGACCTGGTGGCCGAGGCCGGCCACGGCCCGTTGAAACGCTCGCTCGGCCTGGGCCAGCTCACGATGCTGTCCATCGGCGCGACGCTGGGCAGCGGCATCTTCGTGGTGCTCGGCGAGGCTGTGCCGGTGGCCGGACCCGCCGTCGTCCTCTCGTTCGTGCTCGCCGGGGTCACGGCGCTGTTCTCCGCGCTGTCCTACGCCGAGCTCGCGGGCATGATCCCGCTGTCGGGCTCGTCGTACTCCTACGCGTACGCCACGCTCGGCGAGCTGGTGGCGTGGGTCTGCGGCTGGTGCCTGATCCTGGAGTACGGCGTGTCCGTGGCGTCGGTGGCGGTCGGCTGGGGCCAGTACGTGAACGAGCTGCTGCAGCTGGCGTTCGGGGTCGCGCTGCCGGAGTCGATCAGCGGCCCGCCCGGCGACGGCGGGCTGGTGAACGTGCCCGCGATCGTGGTGGTGCTGCTGGCGATGGTGCTCCTGCTTTCGGGCGCGAAGGAGAGCGCGCGGGCCAACGCGATCATGGTCGTGGTGAAGATCGCGACGCTGGTCCTGTTCTGCGCCATCGCGTTCACCGCCGTGCAAGCCAAGAACTTCACGCCGTTCCTGCCGCTGGGCCTCGCCGGCATGAGCGCGGGCGGCGCGAAGTTGTTCTTCTCCTACATCGGGTTCGACGCCGCGTCGACCGCCGGCGAGGAGGCCCGCAACCCGCAGCGCGACCTGCCGCGCGCGATCCTGCTCTCGCTCGGCATTGTGACGGTGCTCTACTGCCTGGTGGCCGTCGCGGCTGTCGGCGCGCTGCCGTGGCAGCAGTTCGACGACCAGCAGGCGGCCCTGTCGCACGTGCTGACCTCGGTGCTGGACAGCCCGTTCTGGGCCGGCGTGCTCGCCGTCGGCGCCCTCGTGGCGATCTCGAGCGTGGTGCTGACCGTCCTCTACGGACAGACGCGGATCATGTTCGCCATGTCGCGCGACGGGCTCGTGCCGAAGACACTGTCCACAGTGCACCCGCGGACCGGCGTGCCGCGCACGAACACCCTGGTGGTGTCGGCGTTCGTCGCGGTGCTCGCCGCGTTCGTGCCACTGGGCAAACTCGCCGACGCGACCAGCATCGGCACGCTCTTCGCGTTCGGCCTGGTCAACATCGCCGTGCTCGTGCTGCGCAAGCGCCGACCGGACGACGCGCGCACGTTCCGCGTCCCGTTCTCCCCCGTCACGCCGATCCTGGGCGTGCTCTGCTGCGCGTACATGATGTTCAGCCTCGACGGGGCCACATGGGTCGTGTTCGGCGGCTGGATGCTGCTCGGGCTGGTGCTGTACTTCGGTTACGGCATCCGGCGTTCGCGGCTGGCGGCGGCGAAATGATCGTCGCCGTCCACCAGGGGCCCTATGCGGAACTGCCCGCCGCGCTCGCTGCCGCCGCCGAGCGCGGCGCAGAGCTCGTGGTCACCGCGGAAATGATCACCACGGGCTACGCGATCGGCGCCGCCGCGGTCGCCGAGCGCGCCGAGCCGGCCGGCGGACCGCTGGCGCGGGAGCTGGCCGCGCTCGCGCGGCGACACGGTGTGGCCCTGGTCTACGGCTACCCCGAGCGCGCGGGCGACACGGTGTACAACTCCGTGCAGCTGCTGTCCGCGCAAGGGGAACGGCTCGCGAACTACCGCAAGACGCACTTCTACGGCGAGATCGACCACAGCCAGTTCTCCCCCGGCGCGGACCTGGTGGTGCAGGCGGACCTCGGCGGGCTGCGCGTGGGCCTGCTCATCTGCTACGACGTGGAGTTTCCCGAACCGGTGCGCGCCCACGCCCTCGCCGGCACCCAGTTGCTGCTCGTACCGACCGCGTTGATGCGGCCGTACGAGCGGGTCGCGGACGCACTCGTGCCCATCCGGGCGCACGAAAGCCAGCTGTATGTCGTGTACGCGAACCGCTGCGACACCGAGGGCGAGCTGACCTACTGCGGTCACTCGACCATCGCCTCGCCCGACGAGACGGTGGCCAAGGCCGGCGACGGGCCCGAACTGATCGTCGCGGACCTCGACCCCGCCGTGCTCACCCGGCCGGCGAACACCTACCTGGCCGACCGCCGGCCCGAGCTGTACCGATCCCTGACCGAAGAAGGACCCCAGGCATGACCTCCGCCGTCCCGACCGCGATCCCCACGGACGAGCCGGCCGGACGCCCGATCACCATGTTCGGCCCCGACTTCCCCTTCGCCTACGACGACTACCTCACCCACCCCGCCGGCCTCGGCACCGTGCCCGCGGAACACCACGGCACCGAGGTCGCCGTGATCGGCGGCGGGCTTTCGGGCATCGTCACGGCCTACGAGCTCATGAAACTCGGGCTGCGGCCGGTGGTGTACGAGATCGCCGAGCTGGGCGGACGGCTGCGCACGCACCGCTTCCCCGGCCTGCCCGACGACGTGGTCGCCGAGATGGGCGCGATGCGCTTCCCGCCGGCGTCCACCGCGTTGTTCCACTACATCGACAAGGTGGGCCTCGAGACCTCGCCGTTCCCGAACCCGCTCGCGCCCGCGACGCCGAGCACCGTCGTGGACCTCAAGGGCCACAGTCACTACGCGCACACGCAGGACGATCTGCCACCAGTGTTCACGGAAGTCGCGAAGGCGTGGCAGCGCACGCTCGACGAGCACGCGTCGTTCGCCGAGATGCAGACCGCGATCCGCGACCGCGACGCGAAAACCGTGAAGCGGATCTGGAACGAGCTCGTGCCGCGGCTGGACAACCAGACGTTCTACGGATTCCTGTGCGATTCGCCCGCGTTCGCGTCGTTCCGCCACCGCGAGATCTTCGGCCAGGTCGGCTTCGGCACGGGCGGTTGGGACACCGACTTCCCCAACTCGATCCTGGAGATCCTGCGCGTCGTCTACACCGGCGCCGACGACGAGCACCGCAGCATCACCGGCGGCAGCAGGCAGCTGCCGGTGCGGTTGTGGGACCACGCACCGGAAACGCTCGCGCACTGGCCCGCCGGCACCAGCCTCGCGGCACTGCACGAGGGCGCCCGGCCGCGCCCCGGCGTCACGCGGCTGCACCGCACGGCGCCGAACAACGTGACCGTCACCGACGCGTCCGGGCACATCCGCACCTTCCGCGCCGCGGTGTTCACCGCGCAGAGCTGGATGCTGCTGTCCAAGATCGAATGCGACGAGGCGCTGTTCCCGATCGACCACTGGACGGCCATCGAGCGCACCCACTACATGGAGTCGTCGAAGGTCTTCGTGCCGGTGGACCGCCCGTTCTGGCTCGATCGCGACCCCGTGACCGGGCGCGACACGATGAGCATGACGCTGACCGACCGGATGCCGCGCGGCACCTACCTGCTCGGCGACGACCCGGACAAACCCGCCGTGATCTGCCTTTCCTACACGTGGGCCGACGATTCGCTGAAGTGGCTGCCGCTGAGCGTGTCCGAACGCGTGGAGGTGATGCTGCAGTCGCTGCGCGAGATCTACCCCGGGGTCGACGTGCGCAAGCACCTCGTGGGCGACCCGGTGACCGTGTCGTGGGAAGCGGAACCGCATTTCATGGGCGCGTTCAAGGCGAACCTGCCCGGCCACTACCGCTACCAGCACCGCCTGTTCACGCACTTCAAGCAGGACAACCTGCCCGAGCCCTACCGCGGGCTGTTCCTCGCCGGCGACGACGTTTCGTGGACCGCGGGCTGGGCCGAGGGCGCGGTGCAGACGGCGCTCAACGCGGTGTGGGGCGTGCAGCACCACTTCGGCGGCGAGTCGGCGCCGGCCAACCCCGGTCCCGGTGACCTGTTCGACGACCTGGCGCCGGTCGAGCTGCCCGACTGACCCGGCGGCCAGTCAACCCGTACCCGGCGGTAGCCAACCAATGGTGTCCCCGGGCGCGACACCGCCGGACATCGGTCGGCCCCACTGAACCGATCATGCGAAAATATTACGTATGAATACGGAGCCGGCGCCGAAGTGGCGGAGACTGGAACCGGACGAGCGCAGGGAGCAGATCTACGCCTGCGCGGCGCGCCTGTTCGGCGAACGGCCCTACTCGGCGGTGTCCACTTCGGACATCGCGGCGGCCGCCGGGGTCGCGCGGGGGTTGATCAACCACTACTTCGGCACGAAACGCGAGCTGTACCTGGAAATCGTGCGGCGCGCGCTGACCGTGCCGAGGCTCGCGATCGAGATCCTGCCCGACGGCCCGCTCGAGCTGCGCGCCGATGTCGCCATCGACTGGTTCCTCGACATGGTGCGCGCGCAGGAGAAGACGTGGCTCGCCGCGATCGCGCCGGAGGGCATCGGGCGCGACGCGGAGGTCGACCGCATCCTGGAAGAGGCCGACCGCGAGTCGGCCGACCGCGTGCTGGAGGCCGTCGGCCTTTCGCGCGACAGCGAGCACGGCGAGGAGCTGAACGCGGCCGTGCGGGCGTTCGCAGGCATGGTGAAGGCGGCTGGGCGCGAGTGGCTCGTGCGGGGCTCGCTGAGCCGGGACCAGGTGCACACGCTGCTGAGCAAATCGCTCGTCACGCTCATCGGTGAGGTGTTCCCGCTGATCCAGGGCGAAGCTCCCGGGGAATGACGGAACCCCCGGCACCACGAGGGGGAGGAAAGTGCCGGGGGTCCCGGCCGGAAGCCTCACGACCCCCGGCTCCTTTCAACGTTACCCCTGGTCGACGTGGGTTCGGTGTCAGTTTCCCCCGGATAACTCCGGGGTGGTCACACGTTCGGCCCACACCGGAAGGCGGCCGCCACTCGATCAGGCCCGCGGCTCGGCCTCGAGCTCGGCCAGACGGTGCGCCAGCCCGTCCACACAGCGGCGCACCGCGTAGTCGTACAGGCGGGCGTACCAGCCGACCGCCAGCTCCGGGTCGGCCATCAGCTCCCGCATCGCGCGGCCCTGCGCGGCCATGCCGGGTAGGTCCGTACGGTCGTGATAGGTCGCGTACTCCTCGGTGTTGTCCAGGCGCAACGCGAGCGAGCTGTCGCGGTCGTCCTCCATCGCGACGAACTGGCAGGCCGTGGCGACGAGCAGGTTGTAGGCCAGCACGCTCTCCTCGCGGAAGCCGGCGGCGAGCAGCACGCCGACCCCGCGGTCGATGGTGCGGACGGCGGCCGACACCGACGGCCCGAAAAGCACCAGCCGCCGCGCCGTACCCGGGTGGGCCCGCAGCACCGTGCGCAGGTCGGCCAGCAGCTCGGCGAACCAGTCCTGCCACGGCAGGTCTTCCTCGGGCAGGCTCAGCAGGCCGACGACGCGGTCGAGCACCGCGGCCACGACCGCGTCCCGGTCGCCGACGTGGTGGTAGATCACCGCGGGGTAGGCGTCCACCGCCGCCGCGAGCTGGCGCAACGTCCAATTGTCGAGGCCGCGTTCAGCGGTCAGCGCGACCGCCGCGTCGACCACCTTCTCGGCGGTGACGGCCGGCAGTCCCGCCGCCGCGCGCGAGCGAGGGCGGTTCCCGGCCCGCGAGGACGAAGACGGCATGCGATGTACCGTATCCGGATAACAACGGCCCGTGCCAGGATTCGGGGATCTAGGGCAGGATCAGGGCATGCCCCGTGCCCTGGCCAACGGTCTCGAACTCGAGTACGACACGTTCGGCGACGCCGCGAACCCCCCACTGGTGCTCGTGATGGGCCTCGGTGCCCAGATGGTGACCTGGGAGGCCGGGTTCTGCGAGCTGATCGCGAGCCACGGCTTCTTCGTCGTCCGCTTCGACAACCGCGACATCGGCCTGTCGACCTATCTGGACGACCTGGGCGCGCCCGATCTGGCGGGCATCACGGCCGGGCAGGCCTCGGCGCCGTACCTGCTCTCGGACCTCGCCGACGACACCGTCGGCCTGTTCGACGCGCTCGGCTTCGCTAAGGCCCACGTGGTGGGCGCGTCGATGGGCGGGATGGTCGTGCAGCAGCTCGCCATCGACCACCCGGGCCGGCTGCTGAGCCTCACGTCGATCATGTCCACGACCGGCGACCCGACCGTCGGGCACACCTCGCCCGCCGCGCTGGCCACGTTGACCCGACCGCCCGCGGCGACGCGCGAAGAGGCCATCGAGCAGAGCATCGCCTCCTACCGCACCACCGGCTCGCCCGGTTATCCCGCGACCGACGAGTACTTGCGGTTCAAGGCGACGCGGGGCTACGACCGCGCGCAGCACCCGATGGGCACCCTGCGTCAGGCCGCGGCCGTCGTCGCTTCGGGCGACCGCACGGAAGCCCTGCGCGCACTGCGCCTGCCGACAGTGGTCGTGCACGGCGACTCCGACCCGATGATCGACGTCAGCGGCGGCAAGGCCACCGCGGCCGCGATCCCCGACGCCGAGCTCGTGGTCATCCCCGGCATGGGCCACGACCTGCCCGAACCGCTGTGGCCGGAGATCGTGGGCGCGATCGTGCGGGCCGCGAGCCGCAGTTAAGGAGATGTCAAGAACACCGCACGGGATGTAGGGAAAGCGTCCGCACCTCTCGTGCGGTGCGGGCGGGCGCGCTGAGCTGGACCCATGCGCATCACCGGTGGTTTCGGCTTCCCGCTCGGCTGCGCGGCCGTGGTGGCCGCCGCGATCGGGGCGGACGTCGCGGGGGCGACCACGCACCCGCTCTACGCGCTGGTGCCGTTGGCGCTCGTCGTGGTCGCCGCCGCTGCGATCACGGCCCCGGCCGCGGCGGCGGGGATCGCCGTCGTGGCCTGGGCCGTCGACTCCGGCTTCGTCCTCGGCCGCGAAGGCGCCCTCGTCTTCGACACCGCGAGCGGCCGCGCCGCCCTCGTGCTCGGCGCGGCGCTCGTCGTGGGCTTGCTGTCTCGGCTCGTGGTGACGGCGGCGGTCCGCGCCCGCCGCCGCGTTCACCCTGAGCCGCACCGGTTCGTGGCGTCCGTCCCCTCGCCGCGAACCGCCGGACAGCGGCGGGCCGACCACGCAGCCTCCGCCTGATCGGCCCGCCGCATCCGGCCCTCGTCGAGCGTGGTTGGCTGTGCGGGTGTGACCGGGTCCCGGTGTGTCGAAATCGACTCGCGTCGGGCTTCCGGCGGTGCCAGGCTGGGACGGTCACACGTCGTCACCTTCGGAGGTAAGCATGAGTGATCCGCAACCGTCGCCCAGCGGCGAGGAGGACGACGTCAAGCGCAAGTTCCGCGAGGCGCTGGAGCGCAAGCAGGCCCACGCCCGCTCCGGCTCCGCCCACGAAACCGGCGGCGGCAAGAACCAGCACGCCCACGGCCCCGCCGCGAACAAGCGCACGTTCCGCCGCAAGAGCGGTTGAGCGTCGCCCATCGACGAAGGCCCTCTCACCGCGGTGAGGGGGCCTTTCTCATGCCCTTCACGGCTCCGAGTCACGGGTCTCGGGGTTCCAGAAGCCGGGCCAGCCGGGCGGTGTCACGCAGGTACTGCTCATACGGGAAGCCGGCTTCGAGCAGGGCGGCGCGCAGCTCGTCGTAGAGTGGTTTCCCGTTGTCGCGGAAGGCTTTCGAGCCGACCTCGGTGATCGTCACGAGCCGGCGCCGGGCGTGTTCCGGGTCCTGGCGGACCTGCACGAGCCCGGCGGTCTCCAGCGGGCGCAGCGCACGGCTGATCGCCGGGTCGGACACCGAAAGCGCCTGTGCCAGCTGGTGCTGGGTCACGGGCTGGATGTCCTCCAGTGTGCCCAGCAGCCGCATCTGGCTGTAGCTCAGGCCGCCGGCACCACCGGCACTGTCAGCACGCCGGCGCGCGGCCTCCCCGAGCAGGAACACCACGCGATGCAGCAAATCAGCGAGATCGTCGTCCACGCCATCAGTCTACCTTGAGTCTTGCGTAGTTAATATTAACCATGCAAGACTCAAGGCATGACCACGATCGAGTACCTCGCCCAGTCCGCCGTTCCCCTGCTTTTCATCGTGGTGCCGGTCATCGGCGCCTTCATCCGCACCCGGCACAGCCCCTCCCGCGAAGCCGCACTGGAGACCTGGCAACGGTGGTGGGCCATCGGCGCCCTCGGCTGCGGCAGCCTCTGGATGACACTCGCGTTCGTCGGGGCCCCGGACGTGATGGCCACGGCGATCGGCTTCACCCGGACCCCGTTCGAGTTCGAAATCGCCTTCGCCAACCTCGGGCTCGCCGTCCTGGGCTTCCGCGCCGCTTCGGCCTCGGCCCGCGAACGCCTCACGATCGGCATCGGCGCCGGGATGTTCCTCTGGGGCGCCGTCGTCGGGCACGTCTACCAGTGGTTCACCAACGGCGACCACGCGCCGGGCAACACCGGCGGCGTCCTGGTCACCGACCTGCTGATCCCCGCCGTGAAGATCATTCTCGCGCGCCGCGCCCAGCGACTGTCCACATCGGAGCGGGTCGCGCCGGCCCTCGGTTGAAACCGTGTCACGAAAAGCGGGCGCACGGGGAACCCCGTGCGCCCGCTGTCGTGAGAGAACTCAGACCGTCAGGATCGACCGCAGCCGGCCGACGTCGGCCATGCGCCGTTCGGCGAGGCGGTCGGCCGCCGCGGCGGGCGGGACCCCGTCGGCCTTGGCCAGGGCGTACACGGCCTTCGTGGTGTCGAAGATGGCCGTGGTCTTGCGCTGGGCGCGGGCAAAGTCGAAGCCGTGGCGTTCGTCGTCGACCTGGATGACGCCGCCGGCGTTGACCAGGTAGTCGGGCGCGAAGAGGATGTCGCGGTCGTCGAGGAGCTTGTCGACGCCCGGGTGGGCGAGCTGGTTGTTCGCGGCACCGCAGACGATGCGGGCCTGCAGCGCGGCCACCGTCTCGTCGGTCAGCACGCCACCGAGCGCACACGGGGCGAAGACGTCGAGGTCCGCGCCGATCAGGGTGTCCACATCGGACACCACCTCGACGCCCGGGTACGCGGCGCGCGTGTGCTCGACGGCGAGCGCCGATACGTCGGTGATCACGACCTGCGCGCCCGCCTCCACGAGGTGGCCCACCAGGATGTGGCCGACCTTGCCGACGCCGGCGACACCGACGCGACGGCCGGCCAGCTCGGGCACGCCCCACACGTGGTCGGCCGAAGCGCGCATGCCCTGGTAGACCCCGTACGCGGTGAGCACCGAGGAGTCACCCGCGCCGCCGTCTTCGGGCGAGCGGCCGGTGACGAACTTCGTCTCGCGGGCCACCACGTCCATGTCGTGCACGTACGTGCCCACGTCGCAGGCCGTGATGTAGCGGCCGCCGAGCGACTCTACGAAGCGGCCGTAGGCACGCAGCAGCGCTTCGGACTTGATCGTGGCCGGGTCACCGAGGATCACGGCCTTGCCGCCGCCCAGGTCGAGCCCGGCCAGCGCGTTCTTGTACGCCATCCCCTTGGAGAGCGCGAGCACGTCGTCGAGCGCGTCGTCCTCGGTGGCGTAGGGGTAAAAGCGGGTGCCGCCGAGCGCGGGGCCCAGTGCGGTGGAGTAGATGCCGATGATGGCTTTGAGGCCGCTGGCCTCGTCGTGGCAGTACACGACTTGTTCATGGCCGCTGTGCCGGCCGAACACTCCTTCGGTCACGGTGGTGACTCCCTTGTCTGACCGCTCGCGGCTCGTGGCCGCGTGCTCCGGAAGGTGGTGTGCCGGATGGAGGTCGTCCGCCCCGCACACCGCCAACCTAGAGCCATCCGCGCGAACCGACCACCGCAGGTCGTCTCCTCAGCCGGCGACGACCTTCCCGAGCATCGCCATCGCCGCTTCCAGCTGCGCGTCCGACAGGTAGGGAGCCGGGCCGAACCGCAGGTAGGACCCCCGGCTGTCGGTGCGGACGCCGTGCTCGGCCAGCGCGTTCTGCAGGTCGCCGGCCGAGGGGCTGCGCAGCGACAGGAACCCGCCGATCATGCCCAGCGGCGTCTCGCGGTCCCGCGACACCACGTCGGCTGGGAGGCCGAGGTCGTCGAAGCATCGAGCCAGCAGGCCGACCTGGTGCTGCGACACCGTGCGCAGGAACTCCGGCGTGAGGCCGTGCTCGGCGAAGAACCGCTGCACGCGCACACCGCGGTAGTGGCTCGACGGATCGTAGGTCGCGCCGGCGAAGCGGTCGCCGCCGGCGGCGTAGGCGACGCGGTCCGGGCGCTGCCGGTCGGCGAGCGCGCCGAACTCGGCGTACCAGCCGGTGACGACCGGGCGCAGCTCTTGCGCGTGGGCGGGCAGGCGCAGGAAGCAGTTGCCCTCGCCGAGCTGGAGGTACTTGTAGCCGCCGCCGACCACCCAGGCATTGGTGAGCCCCAGCTCGTGCAGCGAGAACGGCACCACACCCAGTGCGTGGTAGGCGTCCACGACCAGCTCGACGTTGCTGTCGCGGCAGACGTCGGCCAGGCGCGCGAGCCCGGGCACGAGCCGCGACGTCTCGAACAGCACGGCGGACACGAGCACCGCGGCGGTGTTGCCGTCGACCTCCGCGGCCACGCGTTCGGCCAGCGTCGGCACCGGCTCCACCGGCACCCGCACGACCTCGACGCCCTCCTCCTCCAGCCGCGCGAGCTGGCGGCGCAGGGTGTGGAACTCGCCGCCGGTGGTCACCAGGCGCGGGCGGGACCGCAGCTCGATCGCCGACAGGAACCGGATCACGAGGTCGTGGGTGTTGGCGCCCAGCGCGTATTCGCCGTGCGGATCGGACAGCAGCCCGCGAAAGCCGGCCCGCAGCTCGTCGGCCTTGGCGAACGCGGCGGTCCACTTCTCGTCGACGTCGCGGGCCGCGTCGGCGAACCCCTCCAGCAGGCCCTCCTCGGCGACGTCGGGCCAGGCCTGGTGCGAGTGCGCCGAGAACAGCAGCCGGTCGGCCACGCGGAAGCGCGAGTAGTGCGGCGCGAGCGCGTTGTCGTCCGCGCGCAGGGATTCCAGCGTCGTCACAGCTTGCTCCGCACGGCCCACAGGTCCGGGAACATCGGCTGGAAGAGGGTGGTCCGCAGGTACGTCGCGCCCGACGACCCGCCCGTCCCGGTCTTGTCGCCGATGGTCCGCTCGACCATCTTCACGTGCCGGTAGCGCCACTCCTGCATCCCTTCGTCGAGGTCGACGAGACACTCCGCGACCACCGAGGGGCCGCCATCGTCCTGGTAGACCTTCAGCAGTACCGCCTGCAGTTCCGCCGACGGCGCCACCGGCCGGGTGACGTCTCGATCACTGTCCACGGCATAACCGCTGTTCGCGAGGTACTTGAGGAACGAGTCGAACAGCGACGGCCGGGCCATCGCGGCGGCGATCCGGGCGCGCTGCTCGCCGCCTTCGGGGTAGTGCGCGAACACGCGCTCGTCGCGGCGGCCGAGCACCGCCTCCAGCTCGCGGAACTGCGCGGACTGGAAGCCGCTGGACGCGTCGAGGCGCGCGCGGAAGCTCGTGAACTGGCTGGGCGTCATCGTCTCCAGCACGTCGATCTGCGCCACCACGACCTTGAGCACCGTGAGGATGCGCCGCAGCGTGCGGATCGCGTGCGCGGTGTTGCCGGCTTCGAGGTTGGCCTGCAGGAACTCCGCTTCGTGCAGGATCTGCTTGAACCACAGCTCGTACACCTGGTGGATCACGATGAACAGCAGCTCGTCGTGCTCGTCGGAACGCGGGCGCTGGGCTCCGAGCACCTCGTCGAGCGCGAGGTACGACGTGTAGCTCAGCGCGGCCCGCGTGTCGTCGGTCTGGGTCATGGGTTCCTCACCTCGTCGAAATCGTTGGTCCGCACGGCACGATCGAAATGCCGCTGCGCCGCGGGCGCGAGCGCGGCGTACAGGTCGTGAAAGAGCTCGACGGCCGCCGCGCGCCGGCCGGGCGCGGGGATCAGCTCGCCGGGCAGCTCGGGGTCGAGTGACGGGAACACCCGGAACTCGTGGACCAGTCTCGTGCGAACCGTAAACGCTTGCGCGTCGGACAGCTCTTCCGGGCCGCGCGGGATGCTGCCGAACTCGGTCACGAAGGCGTCGTAACGGGCGGACAGCTCGTCGAGGTCCCAGGCCCGCCCGGCGAACCGGCGGACGTCCAGCGCCGCCGACGGGGTACCCAGCATCAGGCCGGCGTGCTCGGTCACGCCGAGCTCGGCGAGCAGGCCGAGCACCTCGGCCTCGCGGTCGTGCGGCGCGATCCACGTGCCGTCCTGCACCGGGCCGAAGCCGAGGAACCGCAGGCGCCGCACGAGCGTCTCGCGGGCCTGGCGGCGGGTCTCGGGGATGTTCTGCCACAGCACCGTCCACGCGCCGGCCGGCCGGTCGCGGCGGCCGAGGCTGAAGATGCGCCGGTCGCCGTCGGCCAGGACCGCGACGGTGCGGTTCGTGAGCGAGTAGTGCACCAGCCGGCCTTCGCGGTGGCGCGCCAGCAGGTCGCGGTTGACCAGCCGGGTGAGCGCGATGCGGGCGGCGCCGTCGGAGAACCCCAGCTCGGTGAGCAACGACACGAGGCCGCCCGACCACACGCGCCGGCTTTCGCGCGGCTGCACGTAGCTGCCGAGGAGGGTGATCACCAGCTCCTGCGGTCCGGTGGGCGATGGTTCGAGCACGGCCTGACTCTATACACCTCAGCCCGCTGCGGTGTAGCTTTCGAACGAGCAGGTTGTCAGGAGGCTGGATGAAACGGCTGGTGGTCGTCACCGGCGGCACTCGCGGCATCGGCGCGGCGATCGCGGAACACTTCACCGCGGCGGGTGACACGGTGCACGCGCCGGGCAGACGCGACTGCGACGTGACCGACGAGCAGGCCGTGCGCTCGTACTTCGCCGAACTGGGCCCGGTCGACGTGCTCGTGAACAACGCCGGGATCTCGTCGAGCGCCCCCACCGCGAAGACGTCGCTGGAGGACTGGCGCGGACAGTTCGAGGTGAACGCGACCGGCGCGTTCCTGTGCACCCGCGAGGTGCTGCCCGGCATGCGCTCGCGCGACCGTGGCCGGATCGTCACGGTGGCCTCGACGGCCGGGCACGTCGGTTACCGCTACACCACGGGCTACACGGCCTCGAAACACGCCGCGGTGGGGCTGATGCGCGCGGTCGCCGCGGAGCTCACCGGCACCGGGGTGACGGCCAACGCCGTGTGCCCGGCGTTCGTGCGCACGGACATGACAGCTGACTCGGTCGCCCGCATCCGCGAACGCACCGGCCGCGACGAGGCCGACGCCGAGGCAGCGCTGGCGGCCGCGTCGCCGCTGGGGCGGTTGCTCGAACCGTCGGAGGTCGCGTTCGCGGTGGCGTTTTTCGCCGCGGAAGAAGCGGCGGCGATCAATGGACAGACTCTCGTACTCGATGGTGGAGGAATTCAGAAATGAGCCCGTTCCGTGCGACTGCCCCGATCACGAAGTCGTGGGACCACTTCGAGTTCACCGTGGACGACGGTGTGGCGACGCTGATGTTCAACCGGCCGGAGAAACTCAACGCGCTGACGTTCGACGTGTACGCGGATTTGCGGGATCTGGTCACGGAGCTGCCCCACCGCGGCGACGTGAAGGTCCTCGTGATCACCGGGCAGGGCCGCGGGTTCTGCTCGGGCGGCGACGTCGAGGAGATCATCGGCGAGCTGCAGAAGATGGAGACCGCGGAGCTGCTCGAGTTCACGCGGATGACCGGCGCGGTGGTGAAGGCGTTGCGGGAGACGCCCATTCCGGTCATCGCCGCCATCAACGGCGTGGCGGCGGGGGCCGGGTCGGTCATCGCGCTGGCTTCCGACTTCCGGATCCTGGCGCAGTCGGCGAAGTTCGCGTTCCTCTTCACGAAGGTCGGCCTGGCCGGCGCGGACATGGGCTCGGCTTACCTGCTGCCGCGGCTGGTGGGCCTCGGCCGCGCCACGGAGCTGCTGATGCTGGGCGACAAGCTGGAGTCGGCCCGCGCCGAGGCGATCGGCCTGGCGACGTCGGTCGTGGAGGACTCGGAGCTGGCGTCAACTGCTGCTGCCTTGGCGCGCCGGCTCGCCGACGGCCCGGCGCTGGCTTACTCGACCACGAAGGTCCTGCTGACCCGCGAGCTGGACATGGACCTGGGGTCGTCCATCGAACTCGAGGCGATGACCCAGGCCCTGCTGATGACGGCGCACGACCACAAGGAGTTCTACGCGGCTTGGTCGGCCGGCCGTAGTCCACAGTGGACCGGACGGTAGAACCTCACGACAGCCCCATGCCCCGGCGCGCGATTGTGCCGGGGCATGGTTTCGGCTCAGTGCCGCTACTGCGTCGCCAGGGTCAGGTTGCCCAGACCCGACACCTCGGCGAACAGGGTGTCCCCGCCCGTGAACGGCGTCGGCGCGCACAGTGTGCCCGTCAGGACCATGGCGCCCGCCGGGAGCGACTCGCCCGCCGCCGCCAGGTGGTTCGCGAGCCACGCAACCGCGGCGGCCGGGTTGCCGTTCATCACTGCCGCGGCGGAGCCGGGGATGGCCTTGTCCCCGATTTTGAGCGTGCACTCGAGGCCCGAAAGGTCCTGCGGCAACGGGGCCTGGGGGCCGAGGAAGGCGTAGGCGGCGTTGGTGTTGTCGGCGGCGAGCATGGCCAACGTCGTCGGTCCGCCGGACCAGCGGGAGTCGACGATTTCGAACGCGGGGGCGATCGCGGCGGTCGCGGCGACGACGTCCTCGGCGGTGGTGTCGGGGCCGGAGAGCGAGCGGCCGAGGATGAAGGCGATTTCGACTTCGGCGCGAGGCGCGAACATGTCCGCGGTCGACAAGGGTTGCCCGGGTTGCAGCACGGTGGAAGCCAGGACGTGGCCGAAGGCGGGTTCAGTGGCGCCGTAGGTGGCGCGGGCCGGCTCGGACGTGAGGCCGACCTTGTAGCCCGCGAGGCGATCACCGGCGGCCAGGGCCAGGTCGCAGATCGCGCGAGAGACGCGGTAGGCGTGCGCGAGATCGGCCACGGGTGCGGGGGCGACGGCGGGGCCGCCGTGAGTGGCCTTGGTCAAGCGCCGAGCCAGGTCGTCGTCCGTCACCGTGTGCTCCTCGGGGGTCCGGGATGGGCCTGGACATCTGATCACACCTCGGTGTGCGCGATGGCGTTGCCCTCCAGCGAACCGAACCAGAGGCGGCCGGCGTGTTCGCGGACGCCGACGAGCATGTGGAAGCCCGGGATCTCGCCCCACAGTTCGTGCTCCACGGCGCCGTCGGCGGCGATGCCGAGCACACCGACGTGACGTTTCGGGGCGGGTTGCAGGGCCGCCGGCAGTGAGCGCACCGCGGCACGCAAAGAGGCGGGCAGGCGGCGGACGGCGTCCAGCGCGGGGACACGGACGGAGGCCTGCGTGACCCAGATCAGGCCGTCGCTGCCGGTGGCGATGTTGTCGGGGAAGCCGGGCAGATCGTCGACGAGGGTGTCGCGCTGGCCCTGGCGCGTGCCGTGGAGCCAGAAGCGCGTGACACGGAATTCGCCGGTTTCGGCGACGGCCACGAAGGACTCGTCCGGGGGCAGGGCGACGCCGTTGGCGAACTGGAGGCCGTCGGCGATCAGATCGATGGTGCCGTCCGGGGTGCGGCGCAGGAGACGGCCGCCGCCGGTCTGTTCGATGAGGTCGTCGCGCCAGCGGTCGATGCCGAAGCGGCGCGAGGAGTCGGTGAAGTAGATCGTGCCGTCGGTGGCGACGGCGGCGTTGTTGCAGAACACCAGGTCGAGGCCGGCGGCGGAGGTCGCGAGGGTGCGCACCGCTCCCCCGGCCAGCGGCATCGTGAGCAGGCCGGCGCGGGCGTCGCAGATCAGGAGATCCTCGCCGTAGAGCTCCAGGCCCAGCGGGCGGCCGCCGGTGTCGCCGAGGACGTCGATGCGGCGGCCGTCGGGGGCGACGCGCAGGATTCGGCCGTCGTCGACGCCGGTGTAGACCCGGCCCTCGGCGTCGACCACCACGTCTTCGGGTGCGTGCCCGTTGACCGGGACCACCACGACGTCACCGAAGTCCATCACGAACCTCCTACCGATAGGTGAGCAGCTGCGCCGCCTCCGCTTCGAAGTGCGGGTGTTCGTTGAACGTCAACAGGTTCACGCCGCCGCGGCCCGAGGTGAGCTTGGTGATACCGGTGTTCACGGTGACGCGGTTGAACTTCAGCAGGCCGACCTCGGGCACGCCCAGGACCGCGCCCGCGATCGTGCCGATCACGCCGCCGGAGGTGAACACCAGCGCGTGCTCGCCCTTGCCGAGTGACTCGACGAGGTCGGTCAGCCCGGCCGTGCAGCGTTCGAGGAACGCCGGCCACGTCTCGGCGCACGGCCCGTCGGCGCCGGCCGCGACCCACGCGCCGAGCGCGGCGTCGAGCAGGCCCTGGTACTCGCGGGAATCCTCCTGCGGGGCGCCACCGGCGTGGTGGCGCGAAATGTCCACGTGGTCGTATTCGTTCCACCGCGGGTCCTCGACCACGGCCACGTCGGAGCCGAGTGTCTTCAGCGCCGTCGCCGCCGTGTCGCGCTGGCGGGCCAGCGAGCCGGAGCGCACCTGCGCGAACTCGACGCCGCGGCGCGCGAGCTCACGACCGACCACAGTGGACTGTTCGAAGCCGCGCTCGGACAGCGCGTCGTAGTCGGCCGCGCCGAACGAGGCCTGACCGTGGCGGACGAGGTAGATCGCACCCAACGCACTTGCTCCTTTTGGCTCGTCAGGAGAACTTGGCCAGCAGCCCGGCGGGCAGCACGCGCATGACCGCACTCAGCGGCACCCACGGCCACGAAGGAACGTACGCCATTTTCGGCTCCGCCTCGATCGCCTTGGCCATCGCGCGGGCGCCTGCCTCGGCACCGGTCAGCAACGGCGTGCTGCCGCTGCGCGCGGACATCTCGGACGCGATGTAGCCCGGGCGGATCTCGGTGACGCTGATGTCGGTGCGGCGCAGCTCGACCCGCGTACCCGCCACGAACGCGGAGATCCCGGCCTTCGACGCGGCGTACGCGGTGAGGTTCCTGGGCAGGCCGCGGATCGCGCTGAACGACGAGACCACGGCCAAGTGCCCTTCGCGCTGCTCGCGGAAGATGCCCACGGCGGCCTCGATCTGCGCGGCCGCGGCGACGAAGTTGGTCTCCAGCGTCTGGCGGTTGGCGTCGAAGCGGCCCTTGCCCACGGGCTGGCCCTTGCCGAGCCCGGCGTTCACGATCACGCGGTCGAGCGAGCCGAGCTCACCGCGGAACTCCTCGAACACGGTGAACACGCGGTCGTGGTCGTTCACGTCGAGCGGGCGGGTGACGACCGTGATCCCGGGGTAGGCGGCCTTGAGCTCGTCGAGGCGGTCGGTGCGCCGCGCGCAGAGGGCGAGGTTGCGCCCGCGCGCCGCGAACTGGCGCGCCATGCCTTCGCCGAGGCCCGAGCTGGCGCCGGTGATCAGGATGTTCTTCCGCAGGACCATGGGCCGGATCCTACCGGTTGGTAACCACCGGGCCTCGGCCCTTGACCGGTGGCCCGGCGCTGGGGGCATCGCCGGGCCACCGGTACCGGGTACGGCCGCCGGCCGTGCACGGGGCGCGGACCGCGGGCCGGGGCCGAAGCAGCTGCGCCGCGACCGGGATCGCCGGTGCGGGGCTTGATGGCCATACAAACGCGCCCCCGCAGGTCAGGGCAATGGTTCACAGTTGCCAGTACTAGCCCGTTCGCCCCAGTGGTGACGCGGAGTGCCTGGTCGGCTGCTGATACGGTCTGACGTGTCGGTTCGGACACTGTGGGGTTTCGGACACTCCGTTCGGGCACCCGGTCGGCGGACCACGGGTTTTCGGACACGGGTTTCACCACGAACCGGTGCGGTGCGAGACCACGGGCGGGGGCATGGCTGGTGGAACTGCGGACGAGTCCGGGGCCGACGGCGCCCGGACCGCGTTCGCGAGCGCGCTGCGCGCGGCGATCACCGCCAGCGGCCTGTCGCTCGACCGGATCCAGGCGCGGCTGCGGGCCCGCGGCGCGGCCGTCAGCGTCACGGCGCTGAGCTACTGGCAGTCGGGCAAACGCCAGCCCGAACGCGCGAGCTCGCTGTCCGCCGTGCGCGTGCTGGAGGAGATCCTCGACGTCCCGGCCGGCTCGCTGCTCGGCCTGCTGCCCCCGCCGCGCCCGCGGGGCGCGACCCGCCGTGACCGCGTCGGCGAGGAACCGCTGACGTTCACCCGCGAAACGCTGCAGCCGTTGCTGGACCGCGTCGGCGCGCCGCACATGCTCGACCAGCAGCAGCACCTCAAGCTCGTCGGCCTGCACGACCGCTGCGAGATCGCCGCGGACGGCGGCCAGCAGGCCGTCACGTCCCGCGCCGTCTTCCAGGCCGGCGCCGACGGCCTCGACCGCTGGCTGCTCGTCTACGCCCAGGACGACGCCGCGTCCGTGCCGCAGGTCCACGCCGTGCGCAACTGCCGCGTCGGCCGCTTCGAGGCGGACTCCTCGCACGGCATCCTGGTGGCGGAGCTGCTCTTCGACCGCCCGCTCGACCGCGGCGAGACGCACCTGATCGAGTACTCGCTGACCAACTCGGGCCCGCCCTACCCGCAATGCCGCGCCACGCACTACCGCGAATTCCGCCGCCCCGTGCGCGAGTACCTGCTGGAAATCCGATTCGCCCCGGAAGCCGAACCCGTGCGCTGCTGGCAGTACTCCCGCGACGACTCGGCCCCCACGCGCCGCCGCCTGCGCCTCGACTCGGCGGGCGGCGTGCACGCCGTGGCGCTCGACTTCGGGCCGGGGATCTTCGGCATCGGGTGGGAGTGAGTCAGCTCAGCTTGGAGCGCAACACCTTCCCCGTCGCATTGCGCGGCAGCTCGTCCAGGAACTCCACGTCGCGCGGCACCTTGTAGCGGGCGAGGTTCGACTTCACGTAGTCGCGCACCCCGTCGGCGTCCAGCGCCGAGTTCTCGCTGCGTACGACAAACGCCTTGAGCCGCTGGCCGAACTGCTCGTCCTCGACGCCGATCACGGCGGCCTCGATCACGTCGTCGCGCTCCACCAGGAGGTTCTCGACCTCGACCGGGAACACGTTCTCGCCACCGGAGACGATCATCTCGTCGTCGCGGCCGTCGATGAACAGGAGGCCGTCGTCGTCGAAGTGGCCGACGTCGCCGCTGGAGAGCAGGCCGTCGATGATCTCCTTGTGGCGGCCGTCGGTGTAGCCGCCGAAGCTGAGGCCGCTGCCGACGAACACGCGGCCCGTCACGTTGGGCTCGGTGATCTGGCGGCCGTGCTCGTCGTACAGGGCGACGCGGCAACCCACGGGCGCGCGCCCGACGGTGCCCGGTGCCTTGCGCCAGTCTTCCGGCGTGGCGACGGTCGCGACGGCGACTTCCGTTGAGCCGTAAAGGTTGTGCACGACGTCGCCGAACTGCTCGCTGGCCCGGTTGCCCAGGTCGGGCGACAGCGCGGAGCCCGCGACGAAGATGATCCGCAGGCACGACGTGTCATACCGCGAACGCACCGAAGCCGGCAGGTCGACGATGCGCTGCAGCATCGTCGGCACCAGCACGAGCGTGGTGCAGCGGTGCTCGGCGACGCCCTTGAGCGTCTCCTCCGGGTCGAACTTTCGCCGCATCACCACCTTGCAGCCCAGCGCGAAGCTCAGGATGAACTGCGAAAGCCCCGTGCCGTGGAACAGCGGCGCGCCCATGTACGTGGCTTCGCCCGCGCGCAGCGGGATGCGGTCGAGGAACTGCGCGGACGCCAGCGGCGACGTGTGCGGCCGCGGCGCGCCCTTCGGCGTGCCGGTGGTGCCGCTGGTGAGCAGCACGAACCCCCCGGGCTTGGCGGGCGCGTGCAGCGGGCGGTCGTCGGTGCTGGCGATGATCTCGTCGAGCACCGGCACGGAGTGGTCGCCCGGTTCGTCGACCCACGCGAGGTAGCGCTCGACGTCACCGGAGATCGCGTCGAGCAGGCCGGTGAACTCCTGGTCGTAGACGAGTGCGGTGACGCGTTCGCGCTGCGCGACGTCGGCCAGTTGCGGCTTGGCGAAGCCGGTGTTCATCAGCAGCAGCCGTGCGCCGAGCTTGCCGGCGGCGGCCATGGTGAGCACGAGGCCGCGGTGGTCGCGGCACAGCGCGGCGATCACGGTGCCCTCGCCGAGCCCGCGCTCGGACCAGGCCCTGGCCAGCGCGTTGGACCGGTCGTCGAGCTGCTTGAACGTGAGCGGGCCGAGCTCGTCGACGATCCCGACGGCCGCAGGGTCGCGGCGCGCGGCGATGTGGTTGGCGCCCGCGAACGGGCCGTACTTCCGGATGGCGACGACCGAGCGCACGCCCTCGTCGAGCCGCGGGAACGGCACGAGCCCCGCGCGGCGCATCACGTCGATGCTGCGCGCGGTCTCAGCCACCTTGTCCGTGACCTGGCTGGCGAGGCCGAACACCCCGGCCGGGTTCCTCATCCGGACACCTCCGTTGCTGCTGCGGGGAAGCCACCCGTACCGCCGGTATGGGTGGCTACTCGACAGTAGACCAAGCCGGGCGAGCGTGCACCAGACCACGGCGGCCGGGTTCGGTGACCGAAATTGTCGGTAGCCCCGAGCACAATGACGGCGTGCAGGTGATCACCGGCCAGGAGGAGGACGCCGGCTACACGATCTCGACGCCGGCGGGCACTTCCCGCGGGCTGTCGAGGGCCGAGTGGGTGGCCGAGGTGCGGCGGCTCGAGGAAGCCGAGGCGCCGCGCTGGGTGCTGCCCTCGGTCGAGGCGCTGTACCCGAAGCTCATCGACGCGGGCGTGCGGCTGGGGCGCTGCCATGACCTGGGCCTTGCGGAGGGCCTGCTGCTCGCGTACGAGGGGCGCGAAAGCGAGTCGCGCAGCCTGCGCGCGGCGTGGGCGCGGGCGCAGGGCGAGGAACCGCCCGACGACGGGCCCGCGTTCGGCGAAGCGGCGCAGCCCACGCTGTTCTCGCCGCGTGGACCGGGGCTGCCTCCTGACGTCACGGTCGTCGACGCGGTCCGTGGCGTGCTGGCGGAGCAGGAGAAACGCGTGGCTTCCGTCGCTTCGCCCGGTCGGATGCGGCTGCTGTTGGCGGCGGAGTCCGCGAGCGCGTTGGCCGCGGCCGAGATGTCGGCGGCGGGGCTGCCGTGGCGGGCGGACCTGCACCGGGCGCTGCTGGAGTCCCGGCTCGGTCCGCGCGTGCCGTCCGGGCAGCGGCCGAAAGCGCTGGTCGCGCTGGCCGCGCAGATCACCGACGCGTTCGGTGGGCGGCCGGTGAACCCCGACTCGTCGCCGAGCGTCATCCGCGCGCTGGCCCGCGAGGGCATCGAGGTGCCGGCCGCGCGCAAGTACCTGCTGCGCGACATCGACCACCCGGCCGTCGCGCCGCTGCTGGAGTACAAGGAACTCTCGCGCCTGCACTCGGCCAACGGCTGGGCCTGGCTCGACGAATGGGTCACCGACGGCCGCTTCCGCCCCCACTACGTCGTCGGCGGCGTCGTCTCCGGCCGCTGGGCCACCCGCGGCGGCGGGGCGCTGCAGATCCCCAAGGTGCTGCGCACGTGCGTCCGCGCGGATCCCGGCTGGAAACTCGTGGTCGCGGACGCCGCTCAGCTGGAACCACGCGTGCTGACGGCCTTGTCGGGCGATCGCCGGCTGGCCGAAGTCTCGGCCGCGACGGACCTGTACGCGCGGCTGGGCGAGGCTCTTTTTTCGGGCGCCCGCTACGTTCCCCCACCGTCCGGTTCCGCGGACGACCGCTCCCGAGCCAAGATCGCCATGCTGTCCGCCATGTACGGCGGCACCTCCGGCGAAGCAGGCCCCCTCCTCGCTCTGCTCCGCCAGCGCTTCCCCGACGCCGTATCCTATGTGGAACAAGCCGCGGCCGCCGGCGAACGCGGCGAACGCGTCCGATCCCGGCTGGGCCGCACCTCCCCCGCCCCGTCCGCCGCGTGGCGCGCCCTCACCGGCGGCCTCGCCGACGACGAAGCCACGGAAACCCGCGCCCGCCGCGCCTCCCGCGGCTGGGGCCGCTTCACGCGCAACTTCGTCGTGCAAGCCAGCGCGGCCGACCTGACCGCCGTCCTCCTCGCCACCCTCCGCGGCCGCCTCCCGGCCCCCGCCCACCTCGTCTTCTTCCAGCACGACGAGGTGATCGTCCACACCCCGGCCGAGCTGGCGCCCGCCGTGTCGGCCCTCATCGAGTCCACCGTGACGGAGTCGGCGCAAATGCTGTTCGGCGAGGCATGCCCAGTCCACTTTCCGATGCAGGCCCTCGCCGTCGACACCTACGCCGACGCGAAATAACTCAAGGAGATTCGTCATGGGAGCCTCGGGCTGGCACTACCGCGCGCCTTATGTCGGCAGCGTCAAAGCAACACACAGGTTCGTCCAGGCGCAACTCCTGTCGACCGGTGACTACCTCTGGCCGTGGGAGACCTTCGATCCGGAGTACGTCGCGCCCGTGCCTCGGCCCAGATCCCTGCCCGACCTCGAAGCCGCCAAGGACTCCGAAAACTTCTGGGACGCCGGCACCCACACCATCCTCGACACCCACGAGATCTCCGAAGCCGACAGCGTGGGCACCATCCGCCCGTTAAGCCCCGCCGAACTCATCGAGGTATTCGGCACCCACCAACCGTCGGCGGCCGACTTCGACCGTGTCTTCCGGCCCGGCCCCTCCGGCTCGCTCGCCGACCTGATGGGCGAACGCTGGACCGGCCGAAGTCTGGTGCTGTACCACAACGGCACCCCCACCGAGGTCTTCTTCTGGGGCTTCTCCGGCGACTGACCTCTGCCGGCTCCTCAGCCACTGGGCGCGCCGCTTTTCCGTCAGGTCGCCCTGTGGTTGAGTTCCCTCATGCTCTACATCTACTTCACGGCCACTTCGGACGACGAAGCCGCGACCGCGCTCGAAGCACCCGAAGGTCCGGCCGCGCTCTTCCCGACGGCCGCGTTCAACGGCATCGACCCGAACATGCAGGTGCCCCGGGCTGAGTCGTTCCTGACGGGGGTCGGCGAGGAGGCGGCCGCCGACAACCCGCGGGCGATGAAGCTGCTCGCGGAAGTCGGCGAGGGCGAGGTTGTGCTCGTCACGCTGACCGACGAATTCCGCGACGCCATCGCCGCCACCGACCAACCCCGCCGCCGCGAACTGGCGGACTTCTGGTCCCACGCCGAAGACCTCGGCGGCGAGGCCAGTGCCGAGGACCTGCTGCCGGTCGTCGACGAACTGGCCGCGCTCGCCAAGCAGGCGAAGCCCACGAACGGGCACCTGTACTGCTACGTCGCGGTCTGACGGTCAGTAGCGCGTGGCGTTCTGCAGCAGCGGCGGGTACACGCCGTGCTCCTGCCCGTTCACGGTCGCGCCCGCGTAGCGCAGCATCGGGGCCATGCCGCGGTTCAGCTCGGCCGGGAAGTTCAGCCGCGGCGCCGAAACCTCGTCCAGCGCGGCGACCTGCTCGGCGCTGAGCTGAAGGTCCAGCGCGGCCAGGTTCTCCGTCAGGTGCTCCACTCGCCGCGGTCCGATCAAGGTCGAAGTGATCCCCGGCCGCCCCTGCACCCACGCCAACGCCACCGCAGCCGGGCTCACGCCCAGCTCCTTCGCGATCCCCACCACCACATCGATCACCCGGAACTGCTCCTCCATCGGTCCTACCCCGAACGCCGCCCCGCGCCGCGTATCGGCAGCCGCACCGTCCCGGGTGTACTTGCCCGACAGGAAGCCGCTCTTCAACGGGCTCCACGGCAGCATTGCCATGCCCGCGTCCTCCGCCAGCGGCAGCAGCTCACCCTCGATCGTGCGCTCCAGCAGCGAGTACTCCATCTGCAACCCGGCCACCGGTGCCCACCCGCGGAACTCCGCGATCGTCTGCGCCTTCGCCGTGAACCACGCCGGAGTGTCGGAGAACCCGACGTAGCGGATCTTGCCGGCCCCGACAAGATCATCGAGCGTCCGCAGCGTCTCCTCGACGGGCGTGTGGCGGTCGTAATTGTGCAAGTAGTAGAGGTCGAGGTAGTCCGTCCCGAGCCGCCGCAGCGAGTCGTCCACCTGGTGCAGAATCGCCTTCCGGCCGGCGCCACCACCGTTGGGGTCACCCGGGTGCAGGTTGACGAAGAACTTCGTCGCCAGCACCATCCGGTCGCGCAGCCCCGGCGTCGCGGCGAGGAAGTCGCCGACGATCTTCTCCGAATGCGTGTTCGTGTAGAAGTTGGCGGTGTCGATGAAGTTGCCGCCGCGGTCGAGGTAGGTCTGCAGGATCCTCTCGGACTCTTCGACGCTGCAGCCGGTGCCGGTGTCCTCGCCGAAGTTCATGGCGCCGAGGCAGAACGGGCTCACGACGAGGCCGGACCGGCCGAGGTGGACGTAGGAATCAAGGCTCACGGGAATTCTCCTGGCTCATCATGGGACTTCGTTGCCGTTCCATGACACCAGCGCCCGGCCCGCCACCGTGAGCCCGAAAGTCGTAGCCTCTTGCCTGATCCTGTCACGATCGCCAGTTGCTCAGGCGGGCGCGGCCGTGGTCGAATCGACCCCGTGTCCCTCTCCGAGCTGCGCACGCTGATCACCCGCCACGCCGGCCGCACCGACCTGCCGGGCGGCCTGATGCTGTCGTGCGAACGCGCGCCCACCGACCCGGCGGCGTCGCTGACCGGCCCGGTGCTCGCCGTCGTCGCGCAGGGCCGCAAACGCATCGGCACGGGCGAGCGCACCTACGAGTACGGCGCCGGCCAGTACCTCGTGGTCACCGTCGACATGCCCGTGACCGGGCACTTCGTGGAGGCCAGCTCCACGGAACCGTTCCTGGGCGCCGGCCTGGTCCTCAAGCCGGAAGCCGTCGCCGCCCTCCTGCTCGAAACGGGCACCACGAACTCGGCCCCGGCCACCCCGTCGGCCATCACGGTGAGCGACGCGCCCGCCGAACTGCTCGACGCGTTCGTCCGCCTGCTGCGGCTGACCGACCACCCGGCCGACCGCCGCGTGCTCGCGCCGCTCATCGAGAAGGAGATCCTCTGGCGCCTCGTCACCGGCGACCAGGGCGCGACCATCCGCCAGATCGGCCTCGCCGACAGCAGCCTTTCGCACGTCGGGCGCGCCATCCGCTGGATCCGCGACCACCACGCGGAGTCCCTGCGCATCGCCGACCTCGCCCGCCTCGCCGCGATGAGCGAGTCGTCCTTCCACCGCCACTTCCGTGCCGTGACGGCCATGACGCCCATCCAGTACCAGAAACACATCCGCCTGCAGGAGGCCCGCCTGCTCCTCCTGTCCCGCACCGACGACGACGTCGCGTCCATCGGCTACGCCGTGGGCTACGACAGCGCGTCGCAGTTCAGCCGCGAATACCGCCGCCAGTTCGGCGTCCCCCCGGGCCAGGACTCGACCCGGCTGCGGGCGGGAATCAGCTAGCCGCCAAGGCGTCGTCCAACGCTTTCGTGATCCGTTTCAGCGACACCGGATACGCCGTCCCCAGGGTCTGGGCGAAGAAGGACACCCGCAGCTCCTCGATCATCCACCGCACCTCCGCCAGCGCGGGCGACGACGTCCCCGGCGGCAGCGCGGCCAGGGCCGACCGGTATTCCTCCGTGATCCACGCGACGTCGGCCGTGCGTTGCAGGTCGCGGGTCGGCTCGGTGGGCAGTTTCTCCAGCCGGCGCGAGATTCCGCGTAGGTAGCGCTCGACATCGCGCAGCCGCGAAGCGCCGGTCTCCGTCACGAAACCGGCGTGGACCAGGCCGGCGAGCTGCGCGCGGAGGTCGGCCAGCGACTCCGCGGGGCCGCGGGTGTCCGGCAGGACCGTCTCCACCTCGATGGCCGCGCGCAGGATCCGCTCGACGTCCGTGAGCACCGCCAGGACGGCCGGGTTCAAGCCCGCACGAACACGATCCAGCAGCACCGCGAAACCGGCCTCGTCCCAGACCGGGCCGCCGGCCGCGGTCATCAGGGAGTCGACCGCGCAGTCGACGCAGTCCTCCAGCAGAGCGGCGACGCTGCCGTGCGGGTTGCGGTTCAGCACGAGCTTGGAGGAATTGGACAACGAGCGGGTGATGAACTTCATCGGCGAGTTCAGGTTCAGCCGCAGCATGCGCCGGGTGCCGGCCCACATCGCGTGCTGCTGTTGCGCCGGGGTGTCCAGCAGGCGGACGGCGACCGACGAACCCTCGTCCACCAGCGCCGGGTACGCCTTGACGTCGTGGCCGCGCTGCGTGGAGGCGAAAACTCGAGGCAGGGAACCGAAAGCAGGCTGGGTGAGGCCCGCCTTCTCGATGCTGTTGGCGGCCTTCGAAATCGTCTCGCGGACCTTCGGGGCGAGACTGAGCTTCAACGCCTCCAGGTCCTTGCCCTCGGCCACCTTGCGGCCGCGGTCGTCGACCACACGGAACGTCACCCGCAGGTGGTCCGGCACGGAAGACAGATCGTAGGCCGACAGCGGCACGTCGACGCGGCGCAGCGTGAACAGCTCGTCGGACAGCACCTCGATCAGCGGACCATCCGAAGGCGACACTCGCGAAAGGACATACGCGGCCGTGTCGGGAGCGGGGACGAAGTTGCGTCGCAAGGCTTTCGGGAGCGACTTGATCAGCGCGGTGACCAGTTCCGAACGCAGGCCCGGCACCTGCCAGTCGAAGCCGTCCGGCGTCACCTGGTTCAGCACGGGCAGCGGGATGTGGACGGTGACACCGTCGGCGTCCGCGCCGGGCTCGAACTGGTAGGTGAGCCCGAAGACCTGCGAGCCCTGCGTCCACGAGTCGGGGTAGTCCGACTCGCGCACGCCGCCCGCGGTCTCGTTGATGAGCATGGACTTCTCGAACGACAGCAGGTCCGGGTCGCCGCGGCGCGCCTTCTTCCACCAGCTGTCGAAGTGGCGCACCGACACCACGTCGGCCGGCACGCGCTGGTCGTAGAACTCGAACAGGGTCTCGTCGTCCACGAGGATGTCGCGGCGGCGGGCGCGGTTCTCCAGGTCCTCGACCTCGTCGAGCAGCGCGCGGTTCTCGGAGAAGAACTGGTGGTTGGTGTGCCAGTCGCCCTCCACCAGCGCGTGGCGGATGAACAGCTCGCGCGAGAGCTCGGGATCGATGCGCCCGTAGTTCACGCGGCGGTCGGCGACGAGCGGCACGCCGTACAGCGTCACCTTCTCCACCGCCATCACCGCGCCTTGCTTGCGCTCCCAGTGCGGCTCCGAATACGACCGCTTCACCACGTGCGCGGCCAGCGGCTCGACCCACTCCGGCTCGATGCGCGCGTTGACGCGCCCCCACAGCCGCGAGGTCTCCACCAGCTCCGCCGACATCACCCAGCGCGGCTGCTTCTTGAACAGCGCCGAGCCCGGGAACACCGAGAACCGCGCCCCGCGCGCGCCGAGGTAGTCGCCCTTGGCCGGGTCCTTGAGGCCGATGTGCGAGAGCAGCCCGGCGATCAGCGACGTGTGCACGTGCTGCGGGTCGGCCGGCGTGGTGCTCAGCGAGATGTCGAGGGGCTTGGCCAGCTGGCGCAGCTGGCTGAAGATGTCCTGCCACTCGCGGATGCGCAGGTAGTTGAGGTACTCGTTGCGGCACAGGCGGCGGAACTGGTTGCCCGTCAACGCCTTCTGCTGCTCGCTCACGTACTCCCACAGGTTGAGGTACGCGAGGAAATCCGACGTCGGGTCGGCGAACCGCGCGTGCTGCTGGTCGGCCGCCTGCTGCTTCTCCGCCGGCCGCTCCCGTGGGTCCTGGATGGACAGTGCCGCGGCGATGATCATCACCTCGCGCACGCACCCGTTGCGCGCGGCTTCCAGCACCATGCGCCCCATCCGCGGGTCCACGGGCAGCTGCGCGAGCTTGCGGCCGATGTCGGTCAACTTCGACGCGTCGTCCACCTCGAACGCGCCGAGCTCCTGCAGCAGCTGCACACCGTCGGCGACCTGGCGGCGGTCCGGCGGCTCCACGAACGGGAACGCGGCCATGTCGCCCAGCCCGAGCGAGGTCATCTGCAGGATCACCGACGCGAGGTTGGTGCGCAGGATCTCCGGGTCGGTGAACTCCGGCCGCGACTCGAAGTCCTCTTCGGAGTACAGCCGGATGCAGATGCCGTCGGACGTGCGGCCGCTGCGGCCCTTGCGCTGGTTGGCCGACGCCTGCGAGATCGCTTCGATCGGCAGCCGCTGCACCTTCGTGCGGTGGCTGTAGCGCGAGATGCGCGCGTTGCCCGGGTCCACCACGTACTTGATGCCCGGCACGGTCAGCGACGTCTCGGCGACGTTGGTCGCCAGCACGATCCGGCGGCCGGTGTGACGCTGGAACACGCGGTGCTGGTCGGCCGACGACAGCCGCGCGTACAGCGGCAGCACCTCGGTGCTCCGCAGGTCGAGGCGGTTGAGCGCATCCGCCGTGTCGCGGATCTCGCGCTCGCCGGAGAGGAACACCAGCACGTCGCCGGGGCCTTCGGCGCTCAGCTCCGCGACGGCGTCGAGGATGCCTTGCGTCTGGTCGCGATCGGGATCGGCCTCGGGGTCGTCGGGGTCGATGATCGGCCGGTAGCGGACCTCGACGGGGTAGGTGCGCCCGGAGACCTCGACGATCGGCGCGTTGTCGAAGTGCTTCGAGAAGCGCTCCGGGTCGATCGTGGCCGAGGTGATGATCACCTTGAGGTCGGGCCGGCGCGGCAGCAGCTGCTTGACGTAGCCGAGGATGAAGTCGATGTTGAGGCTGCGCTCGTGGGCCTCGTCGATGATCAGGGTGTCGTACTGGCGCAGCATCCGGTCGGTCTGGATCTCGGCGAGCAGGATGCCGTCGGTCATCAGCTTCACGAGCGTGTCCTGGCCGGACTGGTCGGTGAAGCGGACCTTGTATCCGACGGCGTCGCCCAGCTCGGTCTTCAGCTCGCTCGCGATGCGGTCGGCGACCGTGCGCGCGGCCAGCCGGCGCGGCTGCGTGTGCCCGATCTGCCCGCGGATGCCGCGGCCGAGCTCGAGGCAGATCTTCGGCAGCTGGGTCGTCTTGCCCGAGCCGGTCTCGCCCGCGACGATCACCACCTGGTTCTCGGCGATCGCCTTGCCGATCTCGTCCTTGAGCTTGCTGACCGGCAGCTCTTCGGGGTACTCGATCTTGGGCACGCTCTCGCGCCGGCGCTGCACGCGCAGCTCGGCGGCGGTCACGTCGGCGGCGATGCGCTCGGCCACGGCTTGCTTGTCGCGTGACCGGCGCGCGCCGTCGAGCCGACGGCGCAGGCGGTGCTCGTCGCGTGACATCAGCTCGGGCAGCCGCGCGCGCAACGCCTCGAGGGGAGATTGAGTGGACATACTTGTGACGAGGATAGCGGTGCGTGACGGGCCTGGCTCCTGAATATGCCCGGGGTCTCCTCACGCCGGCCGCCGGGCCGGCAGCAGCCACGTGAGCCGGTCCGAACGCACCACCGCGAGCGGCCCGATCACGGCCAGGAGCAGCACGTATCCGGCGACGAACGGGGCCACGCGCTCGTCGAGCCCGGCCGCCGCCGCGAGCGTCGCGAGGACCAGCGAGAACTCGCCCCGGGTGAGCACGGTCAGCCCGATGTTCACCCCGGCCTGGCGATCGAAGCCGTGCAGGCGGGCGGCGAACGCGCCGGCCGCGAGGTTGAGCACCAGCGTCAGCACGACGGCCGCCAGCACGGGGACCACGACCGTCCCCACGGCGCCCGGGGCGATCGAGAGGCCGAAGATGAAGAAGAACAGCGCCCCGAACGCATCGCGCAGCGGCAGCACCAGCTTGTGCACGCGGCGCGACCTTCGAGCCGCCGAGCATCATGCCGACCATGAACGCGCCGATCGCGTCGGACACCCCCACCTCCTCGGCGACAGCCGCGCCGAGCACCGCGACGCCGACGAAGCACACGGTGAGCAGCCCGTAGTCGGCCGAACCGAACAACCGCGACACGAGCCCGCCGCCCCAGCGCGCGAGCACGAGCAGGAAGCCCAGCGCCTTGCCGAAGTCGGCGAGCGCCGCGCCGAAGCCGTCGGCGCCGCTGAGCACGGGCTGCAGCAAGGCCAGGTAGAGCGCGAGGAACAGGTCTTCGAGCACGATCACGCCCATGATCAGGCGTGATTCGGGGTTGGCGGTGCGGCGGGTTTCGAGCAGCAGCTTGGTCACGATGGCCGACGACGAGATGCTGATCGCCCCGCGATCACCAGCGCTTCGCGCGTGCCCCAGCCCAGCGTGAACCCGAACGCGAGCCCGCCGCCGACGTTGAGCACCAGGCAGCCCAGCCCCGCCGCGGCCAGCCGTCGGCCGCCGCGCGCGAGGTTGTCGAGCGAGAACTCGAGACCGAGGTAGAACAGCAGGAACACCAGGCCGAGCCCGGCCGGCACGCCGAGCTCGGCGGGGTCGTCCACAAGCGACAACCCGGGCGCGTGCGGGCCGAACACGAAGCCGGCCAGCATGAACAACGGGATCGTCGGCAACCCGATCCGCGCCCCGACGCGCGCGACGACCCCGGCCGCCAGGAACGCACCGCCGACGGCCGGCAAGGCATGCCCGTTGGTCATGGGATACCTCCAACAGCTGAGTACGGGTGAGGGGGTGACGTACTCAGATGGCGGGAGGCGCGCGGGCAGGTGCTTTCGGGTCGGATCGGTGCTCTGCGGTGGTGCTTTTGTCGACGGTCGTGGTGCTCGTCGCGGCCGGGCGCTGGTTTGCTCGTTCTGGCGGCGCGGCGTCCGGGATCGGTTGCGCGGCAACGAAGTGCGGTGACTGCTGGGCGACCAGTGCGGGCTCGGGCCGTGCGCCGGCCCCGTGGGCGCCGGCCCAGGCGCGGCGATCCCGAGGAACAGCAAGGCGGCGGGCAGGACACTGAGGATGGACCGGTGCCGTGGCGCAGCGGCAGCGGTCATCGTGCCGTTAGTTTACCAGCTCTTTAATCTTGCTCGAAGCTCCACAGTGGACGCTCGTTGCGGGAAGTGGCCGGGGCGCCGGTCCCGGCCAGGGTCTGCCGGCGATCCCGGAGGGCGACGTCAGCGCCGGCTGGGACGTTCACCGTCGGGCTGGGGCACTCACTCCGCGTGCCGGAGCCGCCGTGTTCGGACCGGAGCCGAGGATGGGCCTGGAACTCACACTGCCTCAGCTGTGGCTCGACCCGCGCCGGCACCCGAAGGGGCCCTGGACCGCCGACCTCTGAGCCGCCGTCACGCCGAGCGTTCCGCCGCCACCTGCTCCCGGACGGCCGGGATCGTCTCGCTGATGAACACGCGCGACGCCCGGTCGTCCGCGCCGGAGAGGACGAAGGTGTCGAAGCCGCCGGCGAGGGCGAAGTCGGCGAGTTCCGGGGCGGTCGGGGTGGCACCGACGTTGAGGACGCGGCGGATCGACGCCGGGTCGCGGCCGGCGTCGACCGCGGCAGCGTCCACGGCGGAGGCCATGCGGAGGGCTTCTGCGGAGTCGTCGCGGAGGCTGACGACCCAGCCGTCGGCGAGGCGGCCGGTGAGGCGCAGCGCGCGGGGGCCGTACGAGCCGAGCCACAGGCCGATCGGACGCGTCGGCACGGGGCCGGAGTGGGCGCCGGCCAGGGTGTGGAAGCGGCCGTCGAAGCGGAGGTTGTGGTCGCCGCTCCAGATCTTGCGGATGACGGTGATCGCCTCTTCCTCGGCGGCGAGCGCGTCGCCCGGGGCCCGGCGCGGGCCGCCGTACGCGACGATCGCGTCCCAGAACGCGCCGGCGCCCACGGCCAGGTCGAAGCGGCCACCCGAGAGCAGGTCGAGGCTGGCGGCGGCCTTCGCGAGCACGGCGGGGTTGCGCAACGGCAGGTTGGCGACGTCGGGGAACACCCGGATCTTCGTCGTCGCGCCGAGCAACACGCCCATGAGGGAGAAGCTCTCCACGTACCTGCGCTGATACGGGTGGTCCTGCACGGCGAGGTGCTCGAACCCCATCCGCTCCAGCTCGCGCGCGTGCTCGACCAGGGGGTCGGCCGCGTTCGGCACCAGGAAATAGCCCGTCGAGATGTCCCGCCCGAAGTCCGTCACACCCGCCTCAACCACGCCGGACGGGCGGAGATTCCGGCCCCGAAATAACCCGGCGGTAACCTCGGGACCGGACCTTCGGGAGGCACGCGCATGGCCGACTACGACCTGGTGCTGTTCGGCGCCACCGGCTTCACCGGCACGCTCACGGCGGAGTACCTCGCGCGCTCCGCCCCGCCCGGCTGCCGCTGGGCGCTCGCGGGCCGCAACCGCGCCAAGCTCGAAGACCTGCGCACCCGGCTGGCGGCCATCGACGAGCGCCTGGGCACGGTGCCGCTGCTCAGCGCCGACATCGCGGACCCCGACTCGCTGCGCGCGGTCGCCGCGTCGGCGAAGGTCGTGGCGACCACCGTCGGCCCGTACCTGCACTACGGCGAACCGCTCGTCGCCGCGTGCGCCGCCGAGGGCACGGACTACGTCGACCTCACCGGCGAGTCCGAGTTCGTCGACCGCATGTACCTCGCCCACCACGCGAAGGCCGCCGAGACCGGCGCCCGGCTCGTGCACAGCTGCGGCTTCGACTCGATCCCCCACGACCTCGGCGCCTGGTACACCGTGCGGCAGCTGCCGGAGGACGTCCCGCTGCAGGTCGACGGCTACGTCCGCGTCGGCGCCATGCCCTCGGGCGGCACCTTCCTCACGGCGATGACGGCGTTCTCCCGCCAGGCCGCCGCCAACCGCGCGGCCAAGGACCGCGCCGCGGCCGAACCTCCGCCAGCCGGCCGTCGGGTTCGGGTTCCGATCGGCAGCCCGCACCGCGTACCCGGCACCGGCCAGTGGGCCGTCCCGCTGCCGACGATCGACCCCCAGGTCGTGGGCCACTCGGCGCGGGCCTCCGCGCGCTACGGCCCGGACTTCCGCTACCGCCACTTCGCGGCCTTCTCCGGCTTGCCGTCGGTGGCGGCCGCGACAGCCGGCGCGGGCGCACTGTTCGCCGCCGCCCAGCTGACCCCCGCGCGCGACGCGTTGTCGAAGCTCCTCGCCCCAGGCCAGGGCCCAAGCCTGGCCCGCCGGGCGAAGTCCTGGTTCTCCGTCCGCTTCATCGGCTCAGGCGGCGGCCACCACGTGACCACCGAAGTCTCAGGCGGCGACCCCGGCTACGACGAGACCGCGAAGATGCTGGCGGAATCGGCCCTGTGCCTGGCTTTCGACGAGTTGCCTGCGACTGCCGGCCAAGTCACCACGGCGACGGCGATGGGTGACGCGCTGATCGAGCGGCTGATGCGGGCGGGGATGGGGTTCCGGACTTTGTAATTCACAATCCTTTGTAGACTCCTATTGGTCCACAAAGGACGTTCAGACTACTCGCCGCCGTCTCCTTCACTCCGGACACAACAGTTTCCCGCTCACCGGAACCCTGTACCACCCTCCGGGCACCAGCTCCCGCCAGCCTGCCCGCCATCCGCGAAAACCCGATCTACCCCCTTGCCGCCAGGATCACCCGCGGTTATCGTTGCGCTACGCCGCAGCAGCACCGGAGTCGTGATTGCCCTGGGAGACCAGGGAATTCCCGGCTTCGTCCGCCTTGCCCACCTGTCATGGTCCCGCCCTGACTTACCTGCGGAAAGGGAATTCTCCCATGCGCAAGACGATGCGGCCTGCTCTCGTTGCCGGTCTCACCGTGGCGTCGGCCCTCACCGTCGTCCTGGCCACCCCCGCCCTCTCCACGGCCGCCCCGGCGCCCGCGTCCCTCAGCAGTGCGGCGTCCGTCCTCGCCTCCGGCGGCGATCTCGCCTCGCCGGAGAAAAAGGACATCGCGATGCAGCTGGTCTCCAGCGCGGAGAACTCGAGCCTCGACTGGAAGGCCCAGTACAGCTACATCGAGGACATCGGCGACGGCCGCGGCTACACCGCCGGCATCATCGGCTTCTGCTCGGGCACCGGCGACATGCTCGAGCTCGTGGAGGCCTACACCAACTCCGTGCCGAACAACCCGCTGGCGAAGTACCTGCCGGCGCTGCGGAACGTCAACGGCACCGACTCCCACTCCGGCCTCGGCCAGGCGTTCGTGGACGCGTGGAAGGCCGCGGCGAAGACGTCGCAGTTCCAGGCCGCGCAGAACAGCGAGCGCGACCGCGTGTACTTCAACCCGTCGGTGAACCAGGCGAAGTCCGACGGTCTCGGCGCGCTGGGCCAGTTCATCTACTACGACGCCATCGTGATGCACGGCCCGGGCAACAGCTCTGACAGCTTCGGCGGCATCCGCAACTCCGCAATCAAAAAGGCCAAGCCGCCGTCACAGGGCGGCAACGAGAGCACCTACCTCAAGGCGTTCCTCGACGCCCGCAAGGTGATCATGAAGCAGGAAGAAGCCCACGCCGACACCTCGCGCGTGGACACCGAACAGCTCGTGTTCCTCAACGCGGGCAACCTCGACCTCCACACGCCCCTGAAGTGGAAGGTCTACGGCGACTCCTACCAGATCAACTGAGCCCGAAACCCGGGCCGCCGATTCCCCGCGGCGTCCCGGGTTCGTGCCGTAAGCTCGCGCCCCATGAGAACCGTTCTGGGGACGCTGGTCTGTGTCGCGCTGGGTACGCTCGCCACCGCCGCACCGGCTTCGCCCGCGCAGGATTCCGCGCCGAATCCCCCGCTGGCCTACCACGGTTCCGCCGGCCAGATGGTCACGGTCACCGCCCCGAAACCGTCCTCGACCACCGCGACGCTCATCGCCTGGCAGCGCAAGGGTTCCCAGTGGGTCCGGGCTCTCGGACCCTTCCCGGCGTTCGTCGGCACACAGGGCATCGGCGAAGCGAGCGAAACGACGTCGCGCACGCCCGCCGGCGTCTGGACGCTCACCGAAGCGTTCGGCATCCAGCCCACCAACGGCACCCGGCTGCCCTACCGCCAGGTGACCGGCCACGACTGGTGGGTCTCCGACGTCAAGTCGCCCCACTACAACACGCACTACTCGTGCGCGCCCGGCACCTGCCCGTTCAACGAGGCGGCCGGCGAAGACCTCGGCAAGGCCGGTCCCGTCTACGACCACGCCACCGTGATCGACTACAACCGCTCGCCCGCGGTGCCGGGCAAGGGTTCGGCGTTCTTCCTGCACGTCTCGTCGGGTAAACCGACGGCGGGCTGCGTGTCCATCCCGGGCGCGGACCTCGACGCCGTGATGCGCTGGCTCGACCCGGCCGGGCATCCCGTGATCAACATCGGGATCAGTCCACAGTAGACTAAACGAGCTCGTCGGCGGGCCGGGTGTTGATCACGCGGTCCGCGGTGAGACCGACCTTTTCGGCGCGCGCGCACCCGTAGACCTGCCAGTCGAGCTGGCCGGGTGCGTGCGCGTCGCTGTCGATGGCGAACTCGCAGCCCAGCTCCACGGCCATCCGCAGCAACGGCATGGGCGGATCGAGCCGCTCCGGGCGCGAGTTGATCTCCACCGCCACGCCGTTTTCCCGGCAGGCGGTGAACACCTTCTCGGCGTCGAACGTCGACGGCGGCCGCGCCCGAGGTCCGCGCACCAGCCGGCCGGTGCAGTGGCCGAGCACGCGCACGTGCGGGTTCGCGACGGCCGCCAGCAGCCGCGGCGTCAGCTCACGCGACGGCATGCGCAGTTTCGAGTGCACGCTGGCGACCACGAAATCCAGCCGCTCCAGCAAGTCGGCACGCTGGTCGAGCGCGCCGTCGTCGAGGATGTCGACCTCGATGCCGTGCAGCAACCGGAACGGCGCGAGTTCGGAGTTGACGCGCGCGACCTCGTCCATCTGCTTGCGCAGCCGCTCGGGCGAAAGACCGTTGGCCACGGTCAGGCGCGGCGAGTGGTCGGTGAGCACGATCCACTCGTGGCCGAGGTCGCGCGCGGCCTCGGCCATCTCCTGGATCGGGCTGCCGCCGTCGGACCAGTCGGAGTGCGTGTGGCAGTCGCCGCGCAGCGCGGCGCGCAGCTCGCCGCCGTCGGGCAGATCGGCTTCGGCGACCTTCGCCGCGTACGCGGGCACACGGCCGAGCCACGCGTCCTCGATGACCCCGGCCGTGGCCTTGCCGATGCCCTTGAGCGCCTGCAGCGTGCCCGAGCGCACGCGGCTCTCCAGCTCTTCCTGCGACAGGTGGTCGACCACCGCCGCGGCCTGCCGGAAGGCGCGGACGCGGTAGGTCGGCTCAGCCGCGCGTTCGAGCTGGAACGCGATGTCGCGCAGTGCGCGTGCCGGGTCCATGCGTCCTGTTCTACCCGCTCAGGCGCGCCGGGGCAGCTCGTGGAGCTCGACGTCGGTGAGTTTCCCGGCGTGGATCTCAGCGGTGGAGTACGTGCAGAACTCCTGGCGGCGCCGGTCGGTGGGCGAGCCGGGGTTGAGCAGGCGCAGGCCGCCGGGCGTCACGGTGTCCCACGGGATGTGGCTGTGGCCGAACACCAGCACGTCGGTGTCAGGGAACTGCGCGTCGCAACGCGCTTCGCGGCCCTTCGCGTCGCCCGTTTCGTGGATCACGGCCAGGCGCACACCACCGAGCGTCACGCGGGCGACCTCCGGCAGCCACTCGCGCAGCTCGGGTCCGTCGTTGTTGCCGTAGACCGCGACGAGCCGTTTGCTGGCCACGGCGAGCTCGTCGAACGCGTCGAGATCGACCCAGTCGCCCGCGTGCACCACCACGTCGGCCCGCTCCACCTCGGCCCAGACCTCGTCGGGGAGCGCTTTGGCGCGCTTGGGCAAGTGGGTGTCCGCGACGAGCAGCAGCCGCACGGTCGTTACGCCCCCTCGTCCGGGATCGCGGCCAGCACTCGGTCGAGGAACGCGCCGATGTGCTTGCGCAGCAACTCGGCCGCCCCCTCGGCGTCGCCCTTCTTCGCGGCGGCGAGCACGGCCTTGTGCTCGGTCCACTCCTTGCGCCAGCTGGGGTTCGTGTCCCAGCCGACCACGGTGATGAGCGCGGCGCGGTCCTTGAGGTCGTCGAGCATCGAGACCATCAGCGGGTTGCCGCAGCCGGCGTAGAGCGCGCGGTGGAACCGGCGGTTGAGCAGGCTGAGCGCGGTGTGGTCCTTGTCCGCGAGCGCCGCCTGCGCCTCCTTCAGCGCTTCGGCCGCGTCGTCGAACGACGCCCCGGCCGCCACCGAACGGCGCAGCGCCTCGGGTTCGAGCACCATCCGCACGTCGTACACCGACCGCGCGAGCTCCGCGTCGACCACGCACACCGAAGCGCCGCGGTACGGGCTGAACGTGACCAGCCCGGAGTTCGACAGCACCTTCAGCGCCTCGCGCACCGGCGTCTTCGACACGCCGAGCCGCTGCGCCAGCTCGGCCTCCACCAGCGGCTGGCCCGGGAGCAGTTCGCGGGTCAGGATGCCGCGCCGGATCTCCTCCACGACCACTTCGGTCCGGGAGGCGGGCAGGCTGAACGTCGGTGGCATCGGACACTCCAGGCTCGCGCGGTCTGCCGCGGTGAACAGACCGACATTCAACCAGGCGGTCGCGGACGGTGCCCGCGAGCCGCGCGGCGGGCTGTGATCATATATCAGATGCCATACTGCTCGTAGCGACGAAAGGCGGCCCGGCCATGAAAACACCGGAGGACCTGCGCAGCCACCGCTGGTTCGGTGGCGACGAGCTGCGGAACTTCAGCCACCGGGCCCGGGCCCGTCAGCTCGGGTACGAACCCGAGGAGCACCTGGGCAAGCCGGTGATCGCCGTGCTCAACACGTGGAGCGACATCAACCCGTGCCACATGCACCTGCGCGAGCGCGCCGAGCAGGTGAAGCGCGGTGTGTGGCAGGCGGGTGGGTTCCCGCTGGAGTTCCCGGTGGCGACGCTTTCGGAGACGTACCAGAAGCCCACGCCCATGCTCTACCGCAACCTGCTGGCGATGGAGACCGAAGAGATCCTGCGTTCCTACCCCGTCGACGGCGCGGTGCTGATGGGCGGCTGCGACAAGACCACGCCCGCGTTGCTGATGGGCGCGGCGAGCGCCGGGCTGCCCGCGATCTTCGTGCCGGCCGGGCCGATGCTGCGCGGCCACTGGCGCAACGAGGTGCTGGGCAGCGGTACGGACATGTGGAAGTACTGGGACGAACGCCGCGCCGGCACGATCGGCGACGAGGAGCTGTCCGAGCTGGAACGCGGCCTGGCCCGCTCCCCCGGCCACTGCATGACCATGGGCACGGCGTCGACCATGACGTCGGCGGCAGAGGTCCTAGGGGTGACGCTGCCGGGCGCGGCGTCGATCCCGGCCGTGGACTCGGCGCACCACCGGATGGCGGCGGCCAGCGGGGCCCGGATCGTGGACATGGTGTGGGAGGACCTCACGATCACGAAGGTCCTCGACGAACGCGCCTACGCCGACGCCATCACCACCGTGCTCGCGCTCGGCGGCTCGACCAACGCCGTGATCCACCTGATCGCTATGGCCGGGCGCAGTGGACTGTCCCTGAGCCTGGCCGACTTCGACGAGATCGCGCGCCGCGTGCCCGTGCTGGCCAACATCCGCCCGGGCGGCGCGTGGCTGATGGAGGACTTCTACTACGCGGGCGGCCTGCCCGGGCTGCTGTCGCGGCTGACGGACCTGCTGCACACCGACCGGCTCACCGTCTCCGGCCGCACCCTCGCCGAGACGCTGACGACCGCGCGCGTGCACAACGACGACGTGATCCGCCCGCGCGACAAGCCGCTGGCGGCCGAAGGCGGCGTCGCCGTGCTGCACGGCAACCTGGCGCCGTCGGGCGCGGTCATCAAGCACATCGCCGCGACGCCGGAACTGCTCACGCACACCGGGCCCGCGGTCGTGTTCGACGACTACGCCGACCTCAAGAAGCGCATCAACGACCCGTCGCTCGGCATCACGGCCGGCTCCGTGCTGGTGCTGCGCGGCTCCGGCCCGCTCGGCGGCCCGGGCATGCCCGAGTACGGCATGCTGCCGATCCCCGACCACCTGCTCGCGCAGGGCGTGCGGGACATGGTGCGCATCTCCGACGCGCGCATGAGCGGCACTTCGTACGGCGCCTGTGTGCTGCATGTCGCCCCCGAATCGCACGTCGGCGGCCCGCTCGCCCTCGTCCGCGACGGCGACCTGATCACGCTCGACGTGCCCGCCCGCGCGTTGCGGCTGGAGGTGCCCGACGACGAGCTGGCGCGCCGGCGGGCCGGCTGGCTCGAGCCTGCGCCGCGCTTCGAACGCGGTTACGGTGCCCTGTACGCCGAGCACATCACCCAGGCCGACGAGGGCTGCGACTTCGACTTCCTCGCGCGCGCCGGCGTCAATCCGGAACCCGACGCCCGTTGACCGGTTTGTTCCGCAAGGGGCACTAGTCCGGCATGTCCGGCTCAGGCCGTACGCTGTGGCGCGGGACGCAGCAAACGGAGGGTCGAACAGGTGCCGTACGAACCGCGCTGGCCGGAGTCCGAGGACGAGCAGACGGTCGTGCTGCCGGCGGTCCCCACCGAGCCCGAAACGCGCCCTCGCCTGCGCAGAACCCTGTGGATCTCCGGCGGCGTGTCCGCCGCGCTGCTGGTCGTGTACCTGATCGACCTGCTCACCAGCCAGGGCAGTGTGCCGCGCGGGACCACGGTGGCGGGCGTCGACGTCGGCGGCCTCGACCGGCCGGTGGCCGAGCGGGAGCTGCGGGGTCTCATCGAGCCGCGGCTGACGCAGCCGCTGACGGTGACCGCGGGCGCGGCTCGGACCACCTTGTCCCCGACGCTCGCCGGCCTGCGCCTCGACTGGTCCGCGACGCTGGACCAGGCCGGTGACCAGCCGCTGAACCCGTTCACGCGGCTGGCGTCGTTCTTCTCGACGCACGAGATCGGCGTCGTCTCACATGCCGAGGGCGACCGGCTGGACCCGGCGCTGGAGGACCTGCGCGGGCGGGTGGATCGTGCCGCGGTGGAGGGCACGGTGCGGTTCGACGGCACCACTCCGGTCGCCGTGGCGCCGCAGCCGGGGCAGAAGCTCGATGTCGCCGCCGCGAAGGCGGCCGTGCTGAGCCAGTGGGCGACGGGGTCGGAGCTGGCTTTGCCGGTGGTGCCGGCGCCGGTGCGGACCACCGCGGCCGGGGTACAGGCGGCGTTGGAGCAGTTCGCTCGGCCCGCGGTGGCTTCGCCCGTAACCCTCGACGGCGAGGGCGCCTCGGCCGTGCTGGAGCCCCGTGACATCGCCGCGGCGTTGACTTTCGCGCCGGCCGACGGCGGCGGGCTCGCGCCGGTGGTGGACCAGAAGAAACTCGTCGCTGTCGCCGGCCCGCAGCTGAAGTCCACCGAGAAGGAGGGCAAGGAGGCGACCGTCGGGTTCAGCGGCGGGAAGCCGGCTGTCGAGCCTTCGGCGGACGGGAAGTCCGTCGATTGGGAGCCGAGCCTGAAGCCGCTGCCGGACGTGCTGAAGCGTGCCGACGGTCGTTCGCTGAAGGCCGTGTACAAGAACAGCCCGGCCAAGGTGACGACCGAGCAGGCCAACGCGCTGGGCGTGAAGGAGGTCGTCGGCGAGTTCACCACCGGCGGCTTCGCTCCCGACTCGGGCGTCAACATCCGCGTCGTCGCGCAGAAGGTGAACGGCGCCATCGTGAAACCGGGCGAGACCTTCAGCCTCAACGGTTTCACCGGCCCGCGCGGCAAACCCCAGGGTTACGTCGAGGCCGGCGTCATCGAAAACGGCGCGCCGGCCCGCGAAGTCGGCGGTGGCATCTCGCAGTTCGCGACGACCCTGTACAACGCGGCGTACTTCGCGGGAATGAAGGACGCGGGGCACAAGGAGCACAGTTACTACATCAGCCGCTATCCGGCGGCGCGCGAGGCGACGGTTTTCCAGAACCCCAGCGGGTCCAGTGTGATCGACCTGAAGTTCACGAATGATTCGTCGACGGGGATCGCCATTCAGACGATTTGGTCGCCTTCGTCGTTGACGGTGAAGCTGTGGGGGACGAAGCGGTACTCGGTGGAGTCGATTCCCGGGGAACGGACCAATCCGACGCCTCAGCCGACGAAGCCGGGTCCGGCCGAGAACTGCCACGCTTCCAATGGGGCACCCGGGTTCACGACCACGGACACCCGGGTGCTGAAGGACGCCGCCACGGGGCAGGAAGTCTCGCGCCACACGCGGACGGTGCGGTACAACCCGCAGCCGAAGATCACCTGCGGGGCCTGATGCTTGTGGTCAACATGGTCGAGAAGTTCGGTGCGGACGAGTTCCTCGAACGGGAGTGGACCCTGCCGGCGGAGGTCGCCGAGCCATTGCGCGGGCAGGTCGACATGACGCCCGAAGGCTGGATCATGAACGAGTGGCCGATGACGGCGGCAATCGCCGCCATCGTGCAACCTTGGGTCGACGAGCTCATCGATGCCGAGTCGGGCTCCTGGTTCGTCAGCTCGGCGCAGGTCGACTGATCCGGTAGCGCGTTTCGCCGTGAAGATCGTGAGCTGGCATCCTTCCGACTGAGCTCCAGGAGGATGACTTGGCGACAGTGCTGATCCCCGTCCCGGCCCGCGACTCGGACCCGTCCGAGTGGCCGTGAGCCGGGCGATGCCGGCCGGCCACGACGTGGTCTTCGCGACTCCCGAGGGCGCGCAGGCGAACTGCGACGAGCTGATGGTCACCGGCGAGGGCCTCGACCTGTGGAGCCGGGTGCCGGGCCTGTGGCGGCTCACCGCCGTCGGCCGCGTGCTGCGAGCCGACTCGGCCGCGCGTGCGGCACACCGCGTGTTGCTCGCGGATCCGGCGTGGCGCACCCCGATCCTCTGGGCCGACATCAAGCTCGACGACTTCGACGGCCTCCTGCTCCCGGGCGGGCACCGGGCCCGCGGGATGCGTTCCTATCTCGAAAGCCCGTTGCTGCAGGACGTGGTCGTCTCCGCGTTCCGGCGCGACCTCCCGGTCGGCGCCATCTGCCACGGCGTCCTGCTCGCCGCCCGCAGCATCGACCCGGACACCGGCTGCTCCGTCCTGCAAGGCCGCACGACGACGGCCCTGACCTGGCAGCTGGAACGCACCGCCTGGCAGGTCGCGCGCCGGACCCGGTTCTGGGACCCGGACTACTACCGCACCTACCGCGAGGAGCCCGGGCAGACTGCGGGGTACATGTCGGTGCAGCAGGAGGTCACCCGCGCCCTCGCGCGCCCGGAGGACTTCCGCGACACGACCGACCGGGTCCAGGCGAGTGGCCGCGCCCGCGACTCGGCGAACGACGCGCGGCCGACGTTCGGCGTCGAGGACGGCAACTACGTGTCGGCGCGCTGGCCTGGGGATGTGCACACGTTCGCGAAAACGTTCGCCACGACGCTCTGACTCGGGCGGTCGGGCGACGGTCACTTGCAGGTGGCGGCTCCTTCCACGCGGGCGTGAACGCGCCGGCGGAGCCACTCCAGCAGATTCCGATCAGCTCTGGCCGCGATGAGCGCATCGATCGACTCTTCCAGCTCGCGAGGATCGCCCTCGTCCACTTCGAGGATCACCTTGCCGAAGTCGGGACCATAGCAACTCAGGATCGCGAGATCGGCCCGCCGTCCTCCATACGCCGCCTGGGCGAGTGCCGGGAGCGAGAGGAAGCTTTTCCACAGGTGTATCGCGAAGTCTCGAAAATGATCTCGCAGCTTCGGACCAGTCACGTCGAAGCCGTCAAGACGGACGCCCCACAGCGAGCTCCCTGGGTGCGGGTACGTGCTGAGGTGGTCGGGAGGCTTCGGCCGCGTCTGGAGCAACCCCCACTCGAACTTGACCGGTTTCGAACCCGATCTCTCGTCGTGATACTCGCGCAGCACGGCCGGGAATGCCGCCACCTCCACGTGGAACTCGACCGTCGGCTCCGACAGATACGGCCGAATCTGCACGAACACCGCGTTCCCGCCGGGTGAGGTGATCCACCACCTCCGCAGGCGCAGCCGCCGGAAGCCGCCCTCCTTCATCACCGGGTCGACGTAGGTCTTTACCAGGTCATCAAGCGGGCCGGCCACATTCACCCCTGACATCGATCTGTCTGCCCACTACTTACCAGACATCACTGGATATCCCGGCTGCGGGCGCCGTGGCCCGCTCGCGACGACACAACCCCGCAAACATCGCGCGCACCTCCCCCAACCCGCGTAATCTCCCCTTCCAGACCACGGAAGGGGGCACTCGTGGCCGAAAACGGCGCGGACGCCGCAATGGGCCTGTACGGGCTCACCAAACGGTTCGGCACCACGCTCGCAGTCGACAGCGTCACCTTGGAGGTGCCGCGGGGCTCGTTCTTCGGGCTCGTCGGGCCGAACGGCGCGGGCAAGACCACGTCGCTGTCGATGGCGGTGGGGTTGTTGCGGCCGGATCAGGGGCAGGCGAACGTGTTCGGTGTCGACGTGTGGCGAGAGCCGGAGCGGGCAAAAGGTCTGATCGGGGTGCTTCCGGACGGACTGTCCATTCCGGAGCGCCTCACGGGCCGCGAGCTGTTGACCTACATGGGACTTCTCCGGGGCCTTCCGCCGAACACCGTTGCGGAGCGGGCGCAGGAGCTGCTCGGCGTGCTGGAGCTGCTGGAGGCCGAGCGCACGCTCGTGATCGACTACTCGGCGGGCATGCGCAAGAAGATCGGGCTCGCGATGGCACTGCTGCACGGGCCGCGGCTGCTCGTGCTGGACGAGCCGTTCGAGGCGGTGGACCCGGTGTCGGCGTCGACGATCCGGACGATCCTGCAGCGGTTCGTCGGCTCGGGTGGCGCGGTGGTGCTCTCGAGCCACGTGATGGCTCTGGTCGAGCAGCTGTGCAGCCACGTCGCGGTGATCACGCGCGGCCGGGTGGTCGCGGCGGGCGCCGTGGACGACGTGCGCGGCGGCGGGAGCCTGGAAGACGCGTTCGTGCACATCGTGGGCGGGCGCACCGGCGGAGCGGAAGGGTTGTCGTGGTTGGCGTCCTCGTCCGACTGAAGCTGCGCGTCCTGCGCAATTCCCTGCGTGGCAGCCGTGTCGCGGGCCTGGTGGTCGGCGGGGTAATCGGGCTGACCGCCGCCGTGCTGACGATCGTGCTGGCCCTCGTGCCGATCCGCGGCGGCGGTGACATCACCGTCGACCTGCTGACCACGATCTACGCGGGGTGGGCGGCCGGCTGGGTGCTCGCGCCCATCGCCACCGGCGGCGGGGATGACACGCTGCGCCCGGAGCACTTCGCGCTGCTGCCGATCGGCCGGCGCAAGCTTGCCGTCGGGCTGCTGGCCGCGAGCTTCGTCGGTGTGACGACGCTGGTCAGCCTGGTCGCGTTCCTCGGCCTGTTCTTCTACGGCCTGCGCCTCGGCGCGGGCGCGGCGCTGGTCGGGCTCGTGTTCACGGTGCTGCAGCTGGCGTTCGTGGTGCTGCTCTACCGCGTGGTGATGGCGGCGCTCGGCGCGCTGCTGACGTCCCGCAAGGGCAAGGAGCTGGGCATCATCCTCGTCGCACTGACCGGTCTGTCCGGCGTCGGCGTGAACCTGGCGATCAACAGCCTCGGCCCCGCGATCATCAACGGCCGCGTGCCGGGTTTCGTGAACGTGATGCACGTGCTGCCGTCCGGCTGGGGCACGGTCGCCGTGCACGCGGCGGGCACCGGCGAGTGGGGCACGGCGCTCGGGCTGCTAGTCGCGATGCTCGCACTGATCGCCGTGCTGGTCGCGGCGTGGGGCGCGCTGCTCGCACGGCAGGTGACGAGCCCGTCGTTCCGCGGCGCGTCGCGCACGAAGGTGCGGGCCGAGGGCGCGCGAGTGCGCCGCAGCCTGCTGCCCGCGACACCCGTGGGTGCCGTGGCGCGCAAGGAGCTGTTCACGTGGTGGCGCGACGCCCGCCGGCGCGTCGCGCTGCTGTCGACGCTGATCGTCGGAGCCGTGGTCACGGTCGTCCCGGCGCTCTCCGGCGGCGGGCGGCCGGCGATCGTGCCCTACCTCGGGGTCGCCGTCGTGTTCTTCGCGTGCATGCAGTCGGGCAACCTCTACGGCTTCGACGGCAGCGCGCTGTGGCACACGCTCACCGTGCCCGGCGCCGAACGCGCCGACGTCCGCGGCCGGCAGCTGGCGTGGGCGTTGATCGTGGCGCCGGTGGCGCTGGTGCTGGCCGCCGTCCTGCCGGGCGCGGTCGGCGAGGCCGGCGCGTACCCGTGGGTGTTCGGCCTGGTGCCGTCGCTGCTGGGCGCCGGCGCGGGCGTGCTGATGCTGCAGTCGGTGTTCCTCGCGTATCCGCTGCCCGACCAGCGCAAGAGCTCGAGCCCGTGGTCGTCCGGCGGCCGCCCGGGCTGTGCGCGGCTGCTGCAGATGTTCGCGACGATGCTGCTGGTCGCCGCCGGTGCGCTGCCGGTGCTGGCGCTGTGCGTCGCCGGCGCGGTGCTCGGCTCGCCGGTGCTGCAGTGGCTCGGCGTGCCGGTCGGGATCGTGGTCGGCGCCGTGCTGGCGTGGTGGTGGGGCGGGCTCGCGCAGCGTCGGCTCACCGCGCAAGGCCCCGAGCTGCTGGCGACAGTGTCGAAGGAGCGGTGAACCGCGGGCCGCGGGTCCGGGCGACCCGCGGCCCGTGGTGTCACGGCAACTCGGCCAGCGAAGCGGCGAGCACGTCGTCGGACAGCTCGTTGTCCACCATCTCGCCCGAGAGGTACGCGCCGTACGCGGGCAGGTCGAGGTGCGCGTGGCCGCACAGCGCCGTGAGAATCACCTTCTCCTCCCCGGTTTCCTTGCAGCGCAACGCTTCCTGGATACACGCGGCCAGCGCGTGCGTCGGCTCGGGCGCCGGGATGATGCCCTCCGCCCGGGCGAAGCGCACGCCCGCGGCGAAGCACTCCTGCTGCCCGACGGCGAGCGCCTCGATCAGGCCCAGCTCGTAGATGTGCGAGATGAGCGGCGACATCCCGTGGTAGCGCAGGCCGCCCGCGTGGATCGGGTCGGGGATGAAGCCGTGGCCGAGCGTGTGCATCTTCAGCAGCGGGGTGAGGCCCGCCGTGTCGCCGAAGTCGTACGCGTAGGTGCCGCGCGTGAGCGTCGGGCACGCCGCCGGCTCGACGGCGCGGATCACCGGGTTCATCCGGCCCGCCAGCTTCTCGCGCAGGAACGGGAACGCGAGCCCGCCGAAGTTGGAGCCGCCGCCGGTGCAGCCGACGAGGATGTCCGGCGTGTCGCCTGCGAGCTCGAACTGCTTGAGCGCCTCTTCGCCGATCACCGTCTGGTGCATCAGCACGTGGTTGAGCACGCTGCCGAGCGCGTACCGCGCGTTCGGGTCGGCCGCCGCCTGCTCCACGGCTTCGCTGATCGCGATGCCGAGGCTGCCCGTGGAGTCCGGGTCGTCGGCGAGGATCTTCCGCCCGGACTCGGTGAGCGCCGACGGGCTCGGGTGCACGGTCGCGCCGAAGGTCTCCATCATGAGCTTGCGGTAGGGCTTCTGGTCGTAGGAGGCGCGGACCTGCCACACCTCGCACTCGAGCCCGTACTGCGCGCACGCGAACGCCAGCGCGCTGCCCCACTGGCCGGCGCCCGTCTCGGTCGTCAGGCGCGTGACGCCCTCGGCGGCGTTGTAGAACGCCTGCGGCACCGCGGTGTTCGGCTTGTGCGAACCGACCGGGCTGACGCCCTCGTACTTGTAGTAGATGCGCGCCGGCGTGCCGAGCGCCTTCTCCAGCCGGTGCGCGCGATACAGCGGCGAAGGGCGCCACAGGCGGTAGACGTCGCGGACCTCCTCGGGGATGTCCACGTAACGCTCGGTGCTCACCTCCTGCGCGATCAGCGCCTGCGGGAACAGCGGCGCCAGGTCCTCGGGCCCCACGGGCTCGCGCGTGCCCGGGTGCAGCGGCGGGGGCGGGGGCTCCGGCAGGTCGGGCACCACGTTGTACCACTGCGTCGGGAGATCGGCTTCGTCCAGGATGTACTTGGTGCGCTCCGCCATCACGCCTCCTGAGATCTGGAAAACTCAACATAGATCTCCGGAGGCCGGTGGGCCAGCCTGATTGTCCACAGTGGACCTACTTTGGGAGGAAACTTGCCCACTCGTGTCGATCGCCTGCAGCTCGCCGACGGTCCCGTCGACCTGCCCGTGTGGCTGCCTGCCGGCGGCCGGGGTCCCGGTCTGGTGCTGATCCAGGAGATCTTCGGCCTGGACGCGTACCTGTCCGGCGTGGCCGCGGACCTCGCTGAGTTGGGCTACGTGGTAGCCGTGCCTGAGCTGTTCCACCGCTTCGCGCCGGGGTGGTCGTCTGCGCATGACGAGGCCGGGGTCGCGCGGTCGATGGAGATCTCGGGTCAGTTGGATCCGGCGCTCGCGCTGTCGGATGTGCTGGCGACCCTTGCGCATCTCCGGGCTTCGACCTCCAGTGCCGGCGTGTTGGGCTTCTGCCTGGGTGGGTCTCTCGCCTTCGCTGCCGCTGCCGCGGGTACGCCGGATACGGCGGTGTCGTTCTACGGGTCGACGGTGGCTGCGGAGATCGCTTCGCTGGATGAGGTGAGTTGCCCGATCCAGTTCCATTTCGGCGGACTACCTTTTGTTGACATACGATCGGCTGCATGAGCAGCGACGACAAGGCTAGTGCAGGTCAGAGGGGCCGTCGCCTGATCTTGGACTCCTACGGCCGGCTGTCGAAGGTTCCGGAGACAGGCGAGCTGGAGAAGATCGACGACCAGCTCGCGGACAACCGCAAGGTGATCAAACGCGTCGGCGGGACGCTGGGCCTTGAGCTGTCCGACGGCCTGTCAGCCTGGAACCGGAAGGTGAAGCGACCGGGCTGGGAGCGACTGCTCGCCCGGGTCGAGTCCGGCGAGTCGGACGGCTGCGTCGTGTGGCACACCGACCGGCTGTTTCGTCAGCCACGCGACCTGGAAGCCCTGATCGACCTCGCGGAGCACGGCTACAAGGTCTACTCAGCCCACGGCGAACGCGACCTTGCCGACCCGGATGACCGGTTCATTCTGCGCATCGAAGTTGCCCACGCAGCACGGTCGAGCGACGATACCTCGCGCCGGCTCAAGCGCCGGTTCGAGTCGATCCGCGCGCAAGGAAGGGAAACCGGTGGACCGCGCGCGTTCGGTTTCCCGGGCAAGGACATGACATGGAAGCCGGGGGAAGGCGAGACGAACGCCGACCGACCTGAAGCCCCGGCCGAACTGGTCGACCAGGAACGCCGAGCAATCCGCGATGCCGCCGAGCTACTGCTCTCGGAAGACGGCACGGGCTGGAAAGTCCTGAAGATGTGGAATGGCGCCGGTATCCGGACGGTCTACGGTCGCAACTGGATCCACTCGACGGTCATGTTCACGATGCAGCGCCCAGCCCTGGGCGGCTACCTGGTCCACGACAACAAGATCGTTGGCCGGCTGAAGGGTGAACAGATCCTCGATCAGCGCACGTACGACCGGTTGCAAGCGCTGTTCGCAGGCCGGAAGCGTGGCCGCATCGCCGGCCAGGCCTATCTCGGCTCGGGCATCCTGCGTTGCGGCGTCTGCGGCCGCAAACTCAGCGCACGAAGCATCAAGGCTAGCCCCTACCCAGACGGCAGCAAACGCGGCCACTACTTCTGCCCGCTACAACGCGGCGGCTGCGGCAAGGTCTACATCGACCGACGCAAGACCGACGCCGAACTACTGGCCTTCACCGTGGCCCCCTCTCCGACGAACGCCACGCCTCACGAGTGGCGGCGGCCAAAGCTCAAGCCAGCGAGCGATTGCTGGCAGTGGAACGCGAGATCAAGGAGATCGAGAAGCTTCAGCGCGACCTGTCCGAGCGTCTTGGTCGACGTAGGTTGACTATGGAAGCGTTTGATGTTGCGAACGAACCACTCGCGGCCGATCTAGCGCGCCTGTCGGCTGAACAAGAAGCGCTAACCACCGAGGCTCCACACCAACAGACCAAAGCTGCGTCGGCCGCGACGCTGGAAGCCGATTGGGCCGCCGGCGACCTCGCCGAGAGGCGGGCGATGCTGTCAAAGGCGATCGACGTGGACAAACTGTGCATCTTCCCCAGCCGCCACAACAACCGAGTCTTCGATCGTTCTCGAATCAGGCCGCTCGATACCGACGAGTTCGCAACGCTCACCTCGACCTGGAACACTCACCGCAGCAGGCAAGTCGATAACAGCTAGGTTGAGGGGCCGCCGACACATCACCTGGCGACCCCTCAACCTAAGATCTATCACGCCTCGCCCGTGCTGGCCCGCCTGTCCTCTATCCGCCGCAATAGGGCGGCGACATCGGCGATCTTCTCGTCGCTAAGCGTTGCCATCGCCGCGACGATCGGGTGCCAGTAGGCACGTGACTCCTCACTGATCTGTGACGTGGGGCTGGTGGTGAAGGCCCGGACGTCGAAGTACCGGCCCGGCCGGCGCAGCCCCGAGTGGTTGAAACACCCGCTGATCCAGACGCAGGAGGTCGTGATCGGCGGCTGGCGCGCCGGCCAGGGCGGCCGCGAAGGCCTCTTGGGCGGGATGCTGCTCGGCGCGCACGACCGCGACACCGGCGACCTCGTGTACATCGGCGACGTGGGCACCGGCTTCAACCACCAGGCCCTCCTCGACGCCCAGGCCAAACTCGACCCGCTGGCCCGCTCGACGAGTCCGTTCGCGAACGAGGTGCCGCGCGACCGGGCCCGCGGCGCCCACTGGGTCGAGCCGGTCCTGGTCGGGGAGGTCGTCTACCGCCAGTTCACCCCGCGCGAACACCGCCTGCGGCACACCGCGTGGCGCGGCTGGCGCCCGGACAAGACACCGCCCGAGGTGCTCGTCCCCGACACCAGCCGCGGCGCCGGCGACGGGTGAGCCCGATGCCCGAGAAGAAGCTGACCGTGCAGGTCGGGGAACGCCGGCTGGTGCTGTCCAACCTGGACAAGCCGCTATATCCGAGCGGGTACACCAAAGGCGAGGTCGTGCACTACTACACCCGCGTCGCCCCGATCCTGCTGGCACACGTCCGGCAGAGGCCGATCACGATGGTCCGTTTCCCCGACGGCACCGATGGGGAAGCGTTCTTCGAGAAGAACTGCCCGCGCGGGGCACCCGAGTGGGTCCAGACCGTGACGCTGCCCAGCTCCGGATCCCGCAGCGACCGCGGCCCCGGCACGATCACCTACCCGCTGATCGAAGACCTGCCGAGCCTGGTGTGGGCGGCCAACCTCGCCGCGCTCGAGCTGCACGTGCCCCAGTGGACAGTCGGCCCCGGCCCGAAACGCCAGTCCCCGGACCGGCTCGTGTTCGACCTCGACCCGGGCGAGGGCGCCAGCGTGGTCGAGTGCGCCCGGGTGGCCGAGCGGCTACTGGAGGTCCTCACCGCCGACGGGCTCGCCCCGCTGCCCAAGACCAGCGGCTCGAAGGGCCTCCAGATCTGCTGCGGCGTCCGAACCCGCCGGCCCGACCGAACCTCCACCTACGCCAAGGCCATCGCCGAGCAACTCGCCGCCGAGATGCCCGAGCTCGTGGTGTCAAAGATGGCGAAAGCCCTGCGGACGAACAAGGTGCTCATCGACTGGGGCCAGAACCACGTCGCGAAGACCACAATCGCCCCGTATTCGCTGCGCGGCCGCGCCACACCGACCGTGTCCACGCCGATCACGTGGAACGAAGTCCGCGCCTGCCGCACCCCGGCCGAGCTCACCTTCACTGCCGCCGACGTGCTGCATCGCGTCGACGAGCACGGCGACCTGCTCACCGAGCTCGAGACGTCGCGCGTAGCTCTCCCTGCGAACGACCGCAGGTGATCGTCGGCGACGGTTTGTGGCCCCTCCGGCCTAGGTGTATTTGGCCATCAGGTTGGTGGCAGTCGGCTGGTGGGTGGGTGGCCGCCGAGTGCGCTGTGGCGGCGTTGAGTGTTGTAGTGCTGGAGCCAGGGTGCAAGGGCTGCGGTGCGGTCAGCGTTGCTGGCGAAGGCCTGGCGGTAGGCCCATTCGTCGAGCAGAGTGCGGTTGAGACGTTCGATGCTCCTATGTTTGTCAAGCAACGCTCGGAAGGGCTGGCTCTGGGTCGACCGTCGCCGATCGCGGAAGGTTGGCGTAGATCTCGCGGGCGATGTAGCGCTTGAGGCAGCGGATGATCTCGCGTTTGCTCCGTCCTTCGGCGGTCCGCCGGTCGAGGTAGTCACGAGTGGGCTGGTGACGGCGCATGCGGACGATGGTCACGATGTAGAGGGCGCTGTTCGCGGCGCGATCGCCGCTGCGGCTGAGCCGGTGGCGGCCGGTGGTGCGGCCGCTACTGGCTGGTTGTGGAGCGACTCCGCAGAGTTTGGCAAAGGCTGCCTCGCTGCGGATGCGCTCGGCGTTGTCGCCGGCGGTGACCAGGAATTGCCCAGCCAACTCGATGCCCACCCCGTGAAGTTCGACGAGTTCCGGCGCGGTGGAGCGGACCAACGCCTCGATCTGTTTGTTGAGCGTTGTGATCTCTTCGTCCAATGCCTTCCAGCGGCGTGCCAGGTCGCGCAGCGCTGTTGTCACTCCGGCCGTGAGCAACTGCTCGGGTGCGTCGATCAGAGTGAGGACGTCATCGGTTTCTGGGTCCAGTTGCAGGCATCGGTTGATCAGGGTCCTCTTGGTCAAGGCCACCAGGTCGTCCCGTAAGGGCGAGGGCGCACCGATCATCACGCCCCAGAGGGTGTTGAACGTCTGGGTCCGGGCCTTGACCGCGCTGGTTCGGGTGATTCGGAGGGTTCGGATCACCTCGACGACGCCAGACTTGGCTTTCGGGGTCGCGGTCGATGTTTGCCCGAGAACAGCGCGGGCGATCTGCTCGGCGTCCAGGCGGTCGGACTTGCCATCCAGACGCCGGGCCAGACGGTTTGGCCGGTTGACCTCGATGACCCGGACGTTGGCGGCGGTGAGAAACCTGCTCAGGGAAGCACCGAACGACCCGGTGCTCTCGACACCGATCGAGGCGATGACGCCGTGGCCCCTGATCCATTCCAACAACTGTGCATAGCCGCGGTCGCGGGCGGGGAACTCACGGTGTCCGAGTAACCGGCCGTGCTCGTCGACCACGGCCGCGTAGTGGGTGTGTTTGTGGGTGTCGACGCCGCCGATGACACGGGTTGCGATGGTTGCCATGCTGGAACTCGCTCCTCCGGTGGGTTCACGCTCGCGGACGGGGCGAACCGACCGGACGGGCGACAGGTCTGTGACGGGGCTTCTGGTCCAAGCTCCTATCAGGTCAGACCCGTCTGGCCGGTGCGCGTACGGTGCTGCGCCCGGACCGGCCGACAAATCGAACGCAGGACACCAAGGTCGCGCCTCGGGTCATACCTTGGCCGGGGTCAAACCAGCCCGGCGCAGCACCAAGCCCCAGTCTTCACAGACTTTGCCGTTTTGCCAGGGGCAGTGGGGCTTGATGAACTTCTGCCGGATGTTGTGCTCGGCGCAGACCTCGCGCAGGGACCAGCGGTAGGCCCAGGCGTTGTCGGTCATCAGCCGTTGGATGCGGGTGATGCCGTGGCCGGCGAAGTAGGTGATCGCCCGGGTGAGGAAGGCAGCGCAGGTTGGCCCTTTCTCGTCCGGGTGGATCTCGGAGTAGGCCAGGCGGGAGTGGTCGTCGACCAGGGAGTGGACGTAGTCGTATCCGATCTTGGCGCTGCGGTCGCGGGTGGCTTCCCGCTGGGCCCGGCCGTGGGCTCGCCAGCCGCCGCCGTCGGGGATGCGGCCGATCTTCTTGACGTCCATGTGGACCAGCTCGCCCGGCTGCTCCCGCTCATAGCGGACGGCTGTGGTCTTGCTGGCCCGGATCACCTGCCCGGTGATCGGGTCGAGCGTCGCCAGTCGCGGGATCTGGTGGCGGGCCAGCACCCGCGACACCGTCCGTGTCGGGACACCCAGTGCACAGCTGAGCCAGGCCGGGCCGCGGCGTTCACGCTGCCGCAACGTGATGATCCGCTGCTCGAGCTGATCATCGGTCCGCCGCGGTGAGGTATGCGGCCGCGAGGATCGGTCACGAAGACCGGGCTCCCCCTCGGTGGCGTAGCGGTCCAGCCAGGTCTTCACGCATTTGCGAGAGATTCCCATCGCGGCGGCGATGTGTGCTTGCGGCCATCCGGCCTGGTGACGCTGGACGATCAGCAACCTGCCCAGGAACGTGGTCCGGGCATTACGGTGAGACACGAGAGCCTCCGGTTGACGTGGGTCCTAGACAAGCCACCCCTCAACCGGAGGTTCTCCCCACGTCAACCAGACCCCTTCCGCAACCAACGTCCTGGCCAAATACACCTAGGGCGTGTCTGACAAACGTCGTGTGTGGCGGCTGGGATGTTGCTGTCGGATGAGCAGTGGGTGTTGATCGAGGATCTGTTGCCGGTGCGCACCGGTAAGCGGGGTCGTCCGTTTTCGGACGCGCGGGCGATGGTGGAAGGGATCATCTACCGGTATCGGTGCGGGATCGCGTGGCGGGATGTGCCGGCGGTGTTCGGTCCGTGGCAGACGATCTGGACCTGGCACCGTCGCATGGCCGGTGACGGCACGTGGGACACCGTGTTGCAGCGGCTGCTGACCGCTGCGGATGCGGCCGGGATGGTGGATTGGGCGGTGTCGGTGGATTCCACGATCGCGCGGGCGCATCAGCACGCCACCAACATCAGGCGTGTCACAGGGGGCTGGGTCGAACTACACGGATCTGCTCGCCGAGCCGCCTGATCATGCGATCGGCCGCTCGCGCGGCGGCTGGAGCACGAAGGTCCACCACCTCGTCGACGGGAACGGCCGACCACTGGTGACGTTGGTCGGTCCCGGTCAGGCCGGCGACGCACCGATGTTTCCGCACCTGATGCGGCACCTGCGGATCCGTCGGGCTGGGCGTGGTCGGGCACGTACTCGTCCCGACCGGGTCCGGGGCGACAAGGCCTACTCCTCGCGAGCGATCCGCGGGCACTTGCGCACCCGCGGCATCACCGCCGTCATCCCCGAACCTGCCGATCAGGTCGGGCACCGCACACGCCGGGGTTCACGCGGCGGCCGCCCACCAGCGTTCGATGTCCTCGACTACCGCGGCCGCAACGTCGTCGAGCGCGGCTTCAACCTGCTCAAACAATGGCGTGGCTTGGCCACCCGCTTCGACAAGCTGGCCATCGTCTACCGCTCCGCCGTACTCCTCCACGCCGTGATCACCTGGACCAAGGCTTTGTCAGACGTGCTCTAGTACTGCAACGGCAGTTAGGCGAGTGGGTAGCCGCGTCGTTTGTAGTGGCTGAGCCGGGCTTGGTGTTGTCGTCGGCGGCGGAAGCGGGACCAGGCCCAGACGTGGTTGGCGGCGTCGGCGACACGCAAGACCAGCTTGGTAAGCAGGCGCCGGATCTCCGGTAGCGTGAATCCGATCATGCCCGGCTCGTCGGCTCCGGTTCCCCTTTTGTGACAAGGGATCGGGAGACGGCGAGCCAGGCGTGGGCGAGCATGGACAGGGTGATGTGGGCATACCACGCTCGCCAAGACCGGACCTGATACTGATCGAGTCCGGCTTCGTTTTTGGCCTGCTGGAAGCATTCCTCGATCCGCCAGCGAGTCCCGGCGATCCAGGCCAGGTCCAGCAGCGTCGAGCGGCGGGGTCCGTAGCAGACGTAGTAGGCGATCTCCGTCGGATCGGTGACCTTGCGGCGGGCGAGCAGCCAGTGCCCGCGCCCGGGCTGCCAGCCGATCCGGATCGGTACCCGCGCCCAGTCGTACTCCCGTGGCCCGTGCGCCCCGGCCCCGACCGACAACCGCCGCCACGCCCTGGCTGGCAGGTCCGCGATCAGCTCGTCGGCGCGGGTCTCGGTGCCGCCGGTGGTGACCAGGGTGTCGTTGACCTTGGTGGCCAGCACGTGTGCGGCGTCGTGGGCTTCCAGCCACAGCCGCAGGTACTTGACCTGCCCGTAGGCCTCATCGGCGGTGACCCAGGCGAACGGCACCTGCGCGGCGAAGGCCCGGGCCAACATCGCCATGGCCTGGCGCGGCTTGGTCTCGAACTCGGCCCCTTCCGGGATCCCCGCCCGCCGGCACCGATCCCGGTCCGCGATCCAGGGCTCGGGCAGATACAGCTCCCGATCGATCAGCGCATGCCCGCGAGCACCGGCATAGGCCAGGAACGTGCCGATCTGGCAGTTCTCGATCCGGCCCGCCGTTCCCGAATACTGCCGCTGCACACCGGCCGAGCGGACGCCTTTCTTCAGGAACCCGGTGTCGTCCACGATCAGCACGCCACCGGGCTCGCCGAGGTGCTCGATGACGTAGTCGCGAACGTCATCGCGGACGCCGTCGATGTCCCAGTCCGCCCAGCGCAGCAGCCGCTGCATCCCATCCGGCGACATCTCACCGGCCTGCTCGGCCAGCGTCCACCCATTCTTCCGCTCCAAACCAGCGACCAACCCGGACACATACTCCCGCGCCCGAGCCCGCGGCTCCGACCGCGCGAACCGGCCAGAGATCCGCTCATGCACCCGACCCAGCTGATCCATCACCACATCGACCACCACCACGATGATCTACCACAACGCCAGCAACTGCCGTTGCAGTACTAGTCCTACGGATGACCACCCGATGACCACTCACGATCGATGAACGACGTGGAGTGGGCTGGCAGAGCTGAGCACGCGGCAGCCACCGGCGAGGCGAACGCTGGTGCTCGCATGGTGGGGACTGAAACCCGGTGCCGGGGCGCAGGACTGCTGGGTTGATCGACGGGCGGACAAGACCAGCTAGCTCGTCACCTTTCGCGGCGCGATGGTGAACTTCACGCGGACCTGGCCGGGGCCGCCGAACCACGGGTAGATGGAGCGCGTCGCCTGTTCGCCCGACCCTGCCTCGGCCGGGCCCGGCAAGGTTCGCGGCCAGCGGCGCTCGGATGGTTCCCGCTACCACAGGTCCACACCAGCGTTAGAACATATGTTCAACAGCGGCGAGAAGCTTCGATCCGGCTCTTGGAACGTACGACGGCGTGTCCCAGCCTGCTCAAGCTGATTGCCGCTCGCGCCCTTTGGTATACAGGCAGGCTCTAGGCTGATCGCCGACGAAAGGGGACACAGTGCGGCAGAACGTGCACTTCATGACCTTCGCGACCGCCGATCTAGACGCCGCGCGTCGCTTCTATGCGGACGCCCTGGGCTGGATCCCGCTGGCCGACGTGCCGGGCGAGATCATCTTCTTCCAGGTGGCGCCCGGTGTGGTGCTGGGCCTATTCGACGCGGCGAATTTTAACCGTGATCTCGCCGACGGCACTGACCGTGCCTCGATCTCCGGCGTGATCATTTCCCACAACGTCGACAGCCCCGAAGAAGTCCGGTCTATTGTGGACACCATGGCCGCCGCCGGCGGAACCGTGCTGAAGAAGCCACAACCCGGCGAGTTCGGCGGCATCTTCCACGCCCACGTCCGCGACCCGAACGGCATCATTTGGGAGATCGCTCACAACCCCAACTGGCGCATCTCCGAAGACGGCACCGTTTCGCTGAGCTGACGACGTCCACACGACTCGCCTCAGCCCGGCGATCGGAGTGGCTCAGATTAGCGCTCCGTCGTAGAGCTAAGGTCGGCCAGCTGTGGGGCGTAGTCCAGCCCGGCCGGGGACAGCAGGCCGAAGACGATGTCGCTGTAGGAGGCACGCGCGATCGTTTCTGAGGTGCTCGCCGCAGGGCGAGGTGGGTGCTGGATGCCGGTGGCCGACGTCAGTGCGGCGCCTGCGGCAGCGGCGAAGTCGCTGGTGGGGCTTGGAAAGCTCGGATCATGAGTGCGGCGAAGCGTCGGGAGGCCGCGATTCGTGCCGCCGGTGTGCTCGCGTGGATGCCGTCGTTGGCCATGATCATGAGGATGAGGTCGTCCAAGACGACGTCGGGGCGCAGCTGGCCGGTGTCCTGGGCGCGGCGGATCAGTTTGGCTGCGGAGGTCAGCGAGGAAGTGCGGGTCGCGGCGAAGTCCATCGCGCGCGGGAAGGCGGACTTGAAGGCCGCGGTGAAGCCATGGTCGCGTGCTTGCAGCTCACAGAGCTTCTCGACCGCGAGGCAGAAGCCGTGCCAAGGGTCAGGGTCGGCGAGGCCTTCGTCCAAGCTGGATCGCCATGCGAGCATTCGATCGGTGAACACCTCGGCGACCAGGTTCTCCTTGGTCGGGAAATGGCGGTAGACGGTCGCGGGCCCGACCTCGGCGCCTCGGGCGATCTCCCGGATCGGCACGTCCAGTCCATCGGTGACGAACACCGTGAAAGCCACATCAAGGATGCGGTCGCGGTTGTCCCGGGCGTCGGAACGTCGGCTGTGAGGCAAACGAGCGGTCACCGCTCTCAATTTAGTCGGACGGACGGGAGTATCCGCTACGGTCCGCTGAGCACAGGACACCCAAGTCCGAAGAAGGTTGAGCAAAACCATGACTTTCACGAGGCGCGACGGCGACACCTGGGACCTCGCCTCCAGCGTCGGTGCGACTGCGACCGCGGCGGCGGCCGCCCGGGCGATCGCGACGCGCACGGATCCCGCGCTGATCGACGACCCGTTCGCCGAACCGCTCGTCCGCGCTGTCGGCATCGATCTGCTCACCCGGCTGGCGACCGGCGAACTGCCCCCCGACAGCTTGGTCGGACAGGAAGCGATCGACGGCGCCAAGGTGCGGACCAAGATGTTCCGGCACGGCTGCACGCACGTGGCCGTGATGGTGGACCGGAGCACGGACACCCGCGCCCGGGTGGCGTTCTTCGAGGCGTGTGGCTTCGCCTCGCTGATCCCGAGTGTGCCCGATGATCTGCTCGGCGCGGAGATCACGACCGTGTTGGAGCGCACGGCGCAGGGCGCGCGCCGCCGTGGGAGGTGAACCCGGGCTTCCCCGCGCGCGGCGAGCCGGCGTGGGTTAGGTGTCGTGGCCGAACGCGCGCGCGAGGGCGGTCATGCCCTCTGCGACCCCATCGCGGCGAAGTTGAAGGTGGTTCCGCCTCGGCAGTTTCGGCGGCGTTCACGTTCGTTCTCCATTGCGGAAAGAGAAGAATTCGAGACAACCGGCCATCAACCTGAACTCAACCGAGTTACACGTCTCGGTGAGCGGGAAAGTCTCACGGGAATGTCGCATACGAAATTGGTACGACACGGTTCTTTGGATTGCGACATCAGCCGTGGGGCCCTACACCTCCGCCAAAATCGGCGGCCACTGGTACTCGGTTCGCGATGAGAACGGGGCCGGTGGTCACCCATCGGCCCCGTGTCGCTTTCCCTCGGATTAGTACTGCAACGGCACTTCGTGATGCCGTCGTCGGTAATGCCGGTGCGGACTCGGGCTTGGCTCGTTCGCTGCCTGCGCCCTCGTGACCAGTGCAGGCACGGCCGTACCGGGCGTCGCCGCGACGCTCAGCGAGAATGCGGGCACGACCGTCCTGCTGCTGGAGGCCGGCTCAGAAGCAGGACCGGCTGCGATAGCGGCGTGGCCGGCATGGCGGTGCCACTGGACTGCGCGGTCGACTGGGCCGCCCACACCGCGTCACTGCCGGAGCTTCGCGGCCTGGACCTGCCGTACCGTGTGGCCGCGGGCCGCCGCGGATCGAGCTCGGGTCAATGCGATGGCATCGCCCGTTGCGACGGGTGAACAAGCCGCGATTCGCTGTCGACTGCACCGACTTCCTGGCCCGCGAGCGCAAAGGCGCCCGCCGCCAGGAGCGCCAGCCCGGAATGGTTCCCCCGCTTCCGGGAACCGTTCCGGGCCGAGGCTTCTGAGGAATGGCTTTCGTGCGACTCGGATGTGATGGGAGAATTAAGGAGTGCCCCGGTCGTCACCGCCGAGTCTGGAGCCGCCCATCGATCCGGCGCGGCAGGGGTGCCGCGGGCTCGTCCGTGAGCTCGTCGGGCAGCAGGTGCGCCGGGGCGTTCTGCCAGGCGAGCGGGCGCAGGAACCGGCGGATCGCCGTGGCGCCGACGGAGGTGTGGAGACTGTTGGTCGCCGGCCACGGGCCGCCGTGGTGCTGAGCCCAGCTCACGGCCACACCCGTCGGGAAGCCGTTGAACACCAGACGGCCGACGCGCCGGCCGAGCTCGGTGACCAGGTCCTTCGGTGTTTCGTCCGCACCGAGGTGCAGCGTCGCGGTGAGTGAGGCGGGCGCCTGGTCGAGGACGGCGAGCAGCTCGGCCTGAGAGCGGTACCGCACGATCACGGCGGCGGGACCGAAGTACTCCGCGAACGCCTCGGCGGGGATGTCGGCGGCGTCCACTGTGGCCAGAAGCGGAGCCACCCGATACCCGTCCGATCCCGGGTTCGGCCCACTGGCCACTTCGGACACCCCGCTTGCGCGAACGAGCTCGGCGGTGTCGCCGAGGTAGGCCTCGTGGATCCGCCGGTTGAGCAACGGCACCACTTCCGCGGTGCCGAGCGCTTCGGCCGCGGCGGCGACCACGGCGTCGCCCTCGGCGCCGGCCGGCACCAGGGCCAGACCGGGTTTCGTGCACAGCTGGCCCGCGGACCCGGTCACGGACGCGACGAGCCCCGCCCCGATCTCCGCGCCCCGCTCCCGCGCGGCGGCAGCGGTCACGACCAGGGGGTTGAGGCTGGAGAGCTCACCGTAGAACGGGATCGGCTCCGGGCGGCCGTGGATGAGATCCAGCAGCGCCCTGCCGCCGGACAGCGAGCCCGTGAACCCGACCGCCTTGATCGCGGGATCGGTCACGAGGGTCTCCGCCGCCGCCCGGCCGAAGACCAGTCCGAGCGTCCCAGCGGGCGCACCAGCCGCGACCAGCGCTTCACGTAGGACCTCGTGGACGAGCCGCGACGTCCCGGGGTGCGATCCGTGCGCCTTCACCACCACGGGGTTCCCCGCCGCCAGCGCCGACGCCGTGTCCCCGCCGGGCACCGAGAACGCCAGCGGGAAGTTGCTCGCCCCGAACACGGCCACGGGCCCGATCGGCACCAGCATGCGCCGCAGGTCCGGCCGCGGCCCCATCGGCGTCGGCCCGGCCGGGTCGAGGGTCGCCTCGACGTAGCCGCCGTCCGCCACGACGTCGGCGAAGAACTCGAATTGGTAGCACGTGCGGGTCAGCTCCCCGCCGAGCCGCGCCGCACCGAGCGCGGTCTCGGCGTCGGCCACGGCGATGATCCGCTCACGGGCGGCTTCCAGCGCCCGGGCCAGCGCACGCAGCAGGTTCGCCCGGCCTCGCCGGCCCAGCGCCTCCAGCTCCGGCGCCGCCGCGGCCGCCTCTGTCACGATCGCGCGCACTTCGGCCACGCTGTTCTCCACCGCGCTCGGCACCAGCGCCGCACCGGTCCACGGATCGGCTCCGGCGACCGGCCGGTTTTCCAGGGTTGTCACAGTTCTCTCCGAATCAGGTACGAGGCAGCGCGGCGACGGTTTCGGTGTCCACACCCACCGGGCCCAGGTGGGTGGCACCGCCCGGAGTGCCGAGCGGGGCGTCGCGGCCGGGCAGCGCCTCGGTGAAGAACCCGGCGTTGTCGGCCGTGTTCCACTCGGCGTCGGTGCCCGTGAGCATGCGGTCCGCGAGCGCCGCGCCCGTCGGGCACGCCTGTTCGCAAGCGCCGCAGTCGATGCACTCGACGGGGTTGATGTACATCTTGCGGTCGCCCTCGTAGATGCAGTCGACCGGGCATTCCTCGGTGCACGCGCGGTCGAGGATATCGACGCAGGCGTCGGTGATGACGTAGGCCATGGCCGGGTTTCCTCTCGGGTCAGGCGGGGACTCGCAGGGGCCGGGCGGCGGGCGCCGGGCCGTCGGTGGAGTGCCCAGGGAAGGTGGAGGCGGCCGGGTCGAGGTGGACGGCCGCGTGGTTCACGGCGGTGGCCGCCTCGCCGAAGCCGACCGCGATGAGCGGGACGCGGCCGTCGTAGGTGCAGATGTCACCGGCCGCGAAGACGCCGAGCCGCGACGTGCGCAGGGCTGCGTCGACCACGATCTTGCGATCGTGTGTGGCCAGGCCCCATTGCAGCAGTGGGCCCGGGTTCGCGACGAAGCCCAGCGCCGCCACGACGTGGTCGCACGCCACCTCGGTCGTCTCGCCGCTCACCGTGTCGCGCAGGACCGCGCGGGTAACCCGGTTCTCGCCGTGGAGCCGGTCGACGGTCGCGTTGGTCAGCACGGTCGCCGGCCCGGACAGCACCTGGCCGACGGTGTGCTGGTGCGCGCGGAACGTGTCGCGGCGGTGCACGAGCGTGACGTCGGCAGTGTGCTGCAACGTCTCGGCCCAGTCGAGCGCCGAATCGCCGCCGCCGACCACGAGCACACGGCGGCCGGCGAGCTCGGCCGGGTCGCGGACGAAATAGGTGAGCCCGCGACCCAGGAACTCCTCACCGCACGGCAGCTTGCGCGGCGAAAAGGTGCCGATCCCGCCCGTGACCACGACGGCGCCGGCCTCCAGCGCGGTACCGTCGTCGAAGCCCAGCCGCAGCCCGCCGTCCGCGAGGTCGTCGAGCGCCGTCGCCCGGTGCCCGAGCAGCATCCTCGGCGAGAACTGGTCGAGCTGCTCCACCAGTCCCCGCACGAGGTCACGGCCCTTCACCGCCGGGAATCCGGCGACGTCACGGATGAGCTTTTCCGGGTACAGCGCGGTGATCTGCCCGCCGGGCTCGGGCAGCGCGTCGACGACCGCCACCGACAGCCCGCGCATCCCCGCGTACACCGCGGCGAACAGCCCTGCGGGGCCGGCGCCGACGACCGCGACGTCGCAGCGCGTCACGGCTGCTCCGCGTCGTAGACCGCGAAGACCTTGTTGGACACGAAGATGTTCGACGCCACGAAGCTCGTCCAGCTCGGCCCGCGGCCCAGCTCGCGCATCGCGCCGAGCAGCGCCCACCAGTTCAGCAGCTCCTGCTGGCCGGCCTTCTCCGCGTCGGCGAGTGTCGTGTTCTCCCACACCGAATAGTCGGCGGCGACGAGCGCGTCGTACATCTTCTCGTCGGCCGCGGAATCGGGGAACAGCCGCATCGTCGAGTCCACGAGGAAGCTGTGCGACCAGCTGGAGCTCGCGACGAGCGCGACCCGGTACGGGCTGTCCGCGCAGATCCGCGCGACGGCCGCGCCGACGTCCATGATCCGCGCCGGCGAAGGCGACGGTGGGTCGAGCTCGCGCTCCACGCCGAGCGGGCTGATGTTGCCCTGGAAGCTGATCACCTTGCGTCCGTAGCAGTTCAGCGGGAACGTGACCACCGGGTAGTCGAAACCCTCGCGGTCGTAATCGAGGTACAGCACCGTGTTGAGGAACGCGTGCGCGAGACCCGGGTGGTGCAGCGGCTCGTAGGAGTACGGCACGTCGATGTGGCGCGCGAGCAGCCCCTCCACCAGGTGCCGAGCGAAAGGCTTGTGTCCACGGATGAGGCGCTCGGTGTTCTCGCCCTCACCCCAGACGTTGGGCTTGCCCTTCATGTTCGACGACTCGTCGGCGTGGCGCCACGGGTGCACGGTGAGGTCGTCGTAGATCTGCACGGCGTACGGCGGCACGAGGTCCTCACGGAAGTTCTCGTACTGGTCGTCGCCCCAGATCAGCACGACGTCCGGCTGGAACTCGTCCAGCGCGGCGCGCGTGCGGCGGAACCCCTCCCGCAGCGCCGCGCGGTGCGCCTTGCCGGCGGCGACGCCTTCGTCCTCGGCCCATTCCCGGCGGGCCCGCTCGGGCCACGACGCCGGGTCGCGCAGTTCGGCAGGCAGCTTCGGGTCCGCGAGCGCGCCGCGGAACACCCGCGTCAGGTTGTCGTCGGTGCCGCTCAGCGGCGGGTAGTGGGTGACCCCGAGACCCAGTACTTCGGCCATGGTTCCTCCTCGTCGTCGAGTGGGTGGTGACGTCCAGTCTCGGAACAGGCGGGACCCGCGACCACGCCTCGGACCGGCGAGTGGACCGGTGGGACTCATCGGCGACCGTCAGTCGTGACGATGAAGAAGTGACTGACACGATCGAAAATCCCGTCGCGCAGGTACTGCACCGAGCCCGCACCGGGCGCACCCTCCTCGACGCGGCGACGGAAGCGACCGCGCTGTCGCTGGAGAACGCGTACGAGATCCAGGACGACCTCACGCGCCTGCGCCTGGCCGAAGGACGCTGCGCCGTCGGCTACAAGCTCGGCTACACGTCCGCGGCAATGCGCCGGCAGATGGGCGTCACGGCGCCGAACTACGGTCCGCTGCTCGACGACATGGTGCTGCGCGACGGCGCGCAAGCCACCGGCTTCCTGCACCCACGCGTCGAGCCGGAGATCGGCGTGATCCTGAGCCGCGACCTGGCCGGGCCGGGGCTCGCGCTGCACGAAGTCGCCGACGCGATCGCCGAGGTGCGCGTGTGCCTCGAGGTCGTCGACTCGATCTGGCGCGACTACCGGTTCACCGCCGAGCAGAACACCGCCGACGGCTCCTCGGCCGCCGGTGTCGTGCTGGGACCGGTGCTCGACGTCGAACCGCTGCAGGCCCACCGCGTCACCGTCGAGCTCCAAGAAGACAACGCCCTCGTCGCGACCGCGACCTCCGCGGCGGCCGCCGGCCATCCGCTGCACGGCGTGGCGTGGCTGGCCGCGCAGCTCGCGGCGCGCGGAAGTGGCTTGAAGAAAGACGAGTTGATCATCACCGGCGGCCTCACCTCCGCGGTGCCGCTGCGGCCGGGCAGTACCATCACGGCCCGCTTCGACGGCGCCACCACTGTGAGCGTCGGCAGGCCCGCGGGCGAAACCGACGCGTGAACCCCGCCGGTCAGTGCAGGGGGTAGCCCAGGAGCCGACTGATGCTCAGGGCGGCGGTCCGCACCGCCGCCCCGAGCCGCGCCGGCTGCAGGCGGTTCGCGGGCCCTGTCACCGAAAGCCCGGCGACGGCGCGGTGGCCGTCGCGCCCGACGTAGCTCTCCACCACGATCGGCGCCGCGACGCAGGCGATGCCGCGCGTGCCCTCTTCGCGGTCGTAGGCGATGCCGGAATCGTGGATCTTCGCCAGCTCGCGCAGGAAGTGCTTCGGGTCGGTGATCGTCGTGCCGGTCCGCGCCGGCATGGGCGCGGACGTCACGCGCTCCACCGCGGAGTCGTCGCTGAACGCGAGGATCGCCTTGCCCAGGCCGGTGCAGTACGCGGGTAACCGCGCGCCCACGGCCGAGGGCACGGTGGCGCTGTGCTGGCCGGTGAGCTTCTCGACGTACACGATGTCGGTGTCGTCGAGCACGCCCAACTGCACGACCTCACCCGTCGCCGTCAGCAGGTCGGCCATGAACGGCAGCGCGGTCGCCCGCAGCCGCCGTGAAGCCGGCACGTGCTGGCCCAGCTCGAACAGGTGCAGCCCGAGCCGGTAGCCGTACGTGCCGCGTTCGAGCATCCGGTGCGCCACGAGGTCCAGTGCCAGCCGGTGCACGGTCGCCTTCTTCAGGCCCGTCCGGCGCGCGAGCTCACTGAGCCCGACCTCGCCGGGGGAGGTCGCGACGGTGTCGAGGATGAGCAGCATCCGGTCCCCCACCGACCGGTGCTGCTCCGTCTCCTCGGCACTGATGCGCATCCGGCCACGATATCCGTTCTCGGCCGTCAGGCCGGGTTTGTTCGGGTGGGGTCGACCGTCGGTGCGGCGCCGACTACGGGGTACCCAGCAGGTCTCGCCACCGGCGCCAGAACGCCCGCTGCTGCACCTCGTCGGACGCGACGAACGGCCCACCGGTGGCTTCCTTGTGGATCCCCCGCGAGATGTCCGACCACGGCGACTCCGTCGCGACGGCGAACCCCTCCTGACAGGACTCGCAGGCCTCCATGTCGTCCGGCGTCGCCAGCCCGCCCGGCCCCTGGAACGTCACATACGAGTCCAGCCGCCGCGCCCGCACTGACTCCGGCTCGCCCTTCGTAGCCATCGTCCACTGCGCCACCAGCGTGCGCCCGGCCGCGGTCGGCGTGATCGTGCGCACGACGATGCCCATGATGTCGTTGATCACGAGGTTGGGGAAGATCAGCAGGTTGCGGTCGGTCGTCGCGATCCGGCGCGCGCGGTCCGCACCGAACTGCTCTTCGAGCCGCGCCCGCTGCCCCTCGACGTACTCGCGGTTCTCCTCCCCCATCGCCGGCGTCCACCGGGCGACGGGCCGGGCCCACGGACCCTCCACGGTGATCACCGCGTGACCGTTGCCCAGGTCCTTCGCTTCGGTCGCGTTGCGCGGGTCGAGATAGGAGTCCTCGGTGGACTTCAGGTAGTCGAAGTACGTGCGGTGCAACGGGATCAGGTGGTAACCGTCGAGGCTGTTCTCCACGAACAGCTTCCAGTTCGCCTCCATCGAGTACTCGTGCACGCCCTCGACCACCTCCATGTCCGGCGACTGGTCGGCCACCAGGTCGAGGTAGTCGCGGGCTTCGCCGAGGTACTCGGGCAACGTGACGGCGTCGGGGTCGAAGCAGCAGAAGACGAAACCGCGGTACTCCTCGACCCGCGGCGGGGCGTTCAGGCTGAAGCGGGACCGGTCGAAGTCGGGGCCGTAGCCCTCGACGTCGGGCAACGCGGTCAGGCGGCCGTCGTTGGCATAGGTCCACGCGTGGTAGAAGCACGACATCCCGCGCGCGTTGCCTTCGGGCACGCGGCACAGCTGGGCGCCGCGGTGCCGGCACGCGTTGAGGAACACACGCACCTCGCCGTCGCTGCCGCGCCACAGCACGAGCGGACGACCCGCCACTGTGCGGGCGCGGAAGTCGCCGTTCGTCGGGACTTCCGAGACATGGCCGACGTAGAGCCAGCACTTGTCGAAGATGGCGCGGCGCTCCTGCGCGAGCACGCCCTCGTCGACGAGCGCGGCCCGGTCGACGCGGAAGAGCCCGTCGGCGGGGCGGTCGTCGACCAGCGGGGTGGAAGGGGGTGCGATCAGTTCGGAGGTCATCTCCAGCTCCTTTGCCGGGAGTTCGGTCGGGTGAGCGCTGCGAGCAGGGCCTCGGGGTTCGTCTCGCGCACGGCCTTCGCGAACCCCGCGGGCAGCGCCGGGTCGCCGAGGAACCCGAGCGGGTCCGTCGGCATGAACGGGTGGTCCGTGCCCAGCACGATCCGGTCCGGTCCGACGGTCTCGGCTAGGTGGCGCACGAGGCCGGCGTCGAACAGCAGCGGGTCGAACCACAGGCGGCGTGCAGAGTCCACAGCGGACTCGGGCATCAGCTCCCGCAGCGCGGGCGTGATCCCGCGCAGGTAGTCGATCCGCGGCAGCTCGGTGATCAGAGCGCCGCCGCCGTGGCTGGCCAGTAGCCGCAGCCCGGACCGGGCGGCCAGCGCGCCCGTGACGATCAGGCCGCCGAGCGCGGTGCCGATGCTCGCGGGGAACACCACCCCGTTGGCGGCCATCGGGTGCGGGTAGTCGGCGACCGCCGCTCCCCCGGCCGCGTGCACGAACACGAGCAGGCCCAGCCGCTCGGCCTCGTCGAGGAACCCGGCCCATGCCGGCGCGTGCAGGGGTGCCGTCGGCGGGTTCGAGGGCACCTCGACGCCGAGCAGGCCCGCGTCGGCAATCTCGGTAAGCAGGCCGGCCGCGGCAGCGGGATCCTGCAGCGGAACCACGCCCAGGCCGGTGAAGAACCCGTCGTGGTGCCGCACTGCCTCGGCGAGCCACGCGTTGAAGGCCCGCGCGTACGCGAGCCCTTCGCTCGGCGACGCCCACGGCGCGAGCAGCTCGGGCATGGCCGACAGCAGCTGTCCGGTGCCGCCGACGGCTTCCGCGGCCGCGCGGCGGGCATCGAGGTCCCAGGCGACGCGGTGCACCGTCCGGAACGGCTTGCCGGACACGGAGACGACCCCGGTAGCGGTGTCGAGCCGGGCCCAGCGCGGGTCGGACGAGGTGCCGAACGGCGTTTCCGGGGGCACCACGTGGGTGTGCAGGTCTAGCACGGTCACGCTCCCGTCACAGGATGATCGACACGGTGCCGCCGGCCTCGACGATGCCGTGGTCCAGCGTCGCGACGCGTTCGCGGACGAGGAACGCGGCGCCGTCCTCGACGAGCACGTGCCGGTAGGTGCCGAGGAAGTGGTCGAGCTGGCCCAGCCGAGTGCGCATCACGTGGAAGTTGGCGTGCGCCACCACCGTGTCGCCGAGCGGTGCGGCCCGGACGTTGGTGACCAGCCGGCGCGTGCGCGAATGCGGGCTTTCGGCGTGGGCGTGCTTGCTCTTCAGCCGGGTCACGCGCCCGCCGAGGCGGGTGTGGTCGTCGTGGATCACCTGCAGCGTGAAGCGCGGGTCGAGGTGATCGGAGCCCGGCGACGGAATGCGGTACTCGATCTGCGGGTGCATCAACGCGAACCACTCGTCGAGCCGCCACTCGTCGAGCAGGGCGGCTTCGTGGTACAGGAACTGCTCGACGCGGTGGTGCAGGTCGGGTGTGGTGACGGCGGCGGTCATCGGGCCTCCGATCTCGAAGCGAGGGTGACGAGCAGGTCGGCCAGCTCGCCGGGAGCGGACAGGAACGGGCTGTGGGAGGTGCCGAGCCACGTCACGTCGGCGCCGAGCCGCTCCTTGGCCGTGCGTTCGGCCCACTCCCCGGAGACGGCGCGGTCGGCGCGGCAGCCGACGTAGTGCATCGGCAGCTCGGGAAACGCCTGCAGGGGCGTGACTTCCGTGATCGGCGCCGGGGATTGGGGTCGCAGCCGGGACGCGGCCGCGGTGGCTGTCGCAGGTGGACAGTCGTGGAAGAACAGCTCGGCCGCGACCGACGCCGGCCACACCGTGCGCCCTTGCTCGTCGCGTTCCTGCTTCGGTAACCCGTTGTCGTAGAACCAGTCCGCCATCGGGCGGCTGAGCGTCAACTGGTCCCGCCACGACCGTCCCGGCTCGGGCAGCAGCGAGGCCAGGAAGACGAGCGCGGCGACCTCCGTCCGCTGCGGGACCAGCGGAATCGCCAGCCCGGCCAGCGAGTGGCCGACCACGACGTCGCCAGGGCCGCATACAGCAGCGGCGATCGTGGCGGCGTACTGGCGGGCGCCCGCGCGCATATCGTCGGACGGCAGCTCCACCGCCGTGGCCGAGTGGCCGAGCGCCGCCAGCGCGGAGATCTCGGCCTCCCAGCACCACGCGCCGTGCCAGCCGCCGTGCACCAGCACGAAGTGCGTCATGCCGGGCCCGCCGGTTTCGCGGCCTGCCGCTCGGCGAGCGTGACCCCGCCGACGAGGACCTCCGTCGCGGGAACTTCCACGACCCACACGCGCACCGACGTCTCCGGCACGGAGATCGCCTCGGCCGCCGCCGTGGACACGGCGCGGATCAGCTGGTCTTTCTGCTCGGGCGTGCGACCGGACCCGAGGTTGATCTGGATGAACGGCATGGTGTCCCTTTCCCTTACTCTGCGCCGAGGGTGACGCTGCCGAGCCCGTTGAGCGTCGCGGTCACGGTCGATCCGGCTTTCAGCGAAACGGGCGCGGTGAGCCCGCCCGAGAGCACGACCCAGCCGGCCTCCAGGCGTTTGCCGGCGAGGGCGAGCTGGTTGGCCATGAACGCGACGGCGGCGGCCGGGTGCCCCATCACCGCGGCACCGGCGGCCGACTCGACGACCTGCCCGTCGACCTCGAGCACGCAGCCTGTCAACGCGAGATCGCCGTGGGGCGCGACCAAGTCGTCGCCCAGGGCAAAAGCGGCCGAGGATGCGTTGTCGGCGATCGCGTCGAGGTGGCGGAAGGAGAAGCCCTCGTACCGGCTGTCGATCACGTCGAGCGCGGCGCAGAGGTAGCGCGTGGCGGCGAGGACGTCGGAGACCGTCACGTCGGGGCCTTCCAGCGGCTCGCCGAGCACGAACGCGATCTCCGGCTCGACCCGCGGTTGGATCAGGTCCTTGAGCGACAGGCGCGAGCCCGAAGCGCGGCTCATGCCGCTGGTGACCAGGCCGTAGAGCGGCTTGTCCACGCCCATCGCGATCTGCTTCGCGCGGCTGGTGAGGCCGAGTTTGCCGCCGACGAGCCGTTCGCCGCGGTCCAGGCGCAGGCGCACGAGCGCGTCCTGCACCTCGTAGGCGGTGCGGAGGTCTGCCAGGCCGTCCGTGGTCAGGGGCGCGACCGTGGCCTGCGAGGTGGCGGCGTCGTCGAGCCGGCCCGCCCAGGTGCGAACGCCGGTCATGCGGCCACCTCCCCGTCGCGGGCAGCGCTGAAGGAGACGCCGACGTGGCCGAGGTGTTCGAAGTCGGCTCGAACGGTGTCGCCCGGCTTCAGCTCGACCGCGCGCGTGCAGGTTCCGGGCATGATCACGTCGCCAGGGCGGAGCACCACGCCGTTGTTCGCCACGACGTTCGCCAGCCAGGCGACGGCCTGTGCCGGATTTCCGAGCACTGCGCCGCTTGCACCGGTCTCCACGATTTCGCCGTTGCGCCGCAGCACCACGCCGATCAACCGCGGGTCGAGTGCGTCGATCGGGGTCCGCTTCCCACCCAGGACAACCCGGGCAGAGGAAGCGTTGTCCGCCACCGTGTCCACGATGCCGATCTGCCAGTCCTCGATCCGGGAGTCGATGATCTCCAGGGCGGGCATTACAAACGCCGTGGCTGCGAGTACGTCGGCCACCGTCACACCCGGGCCCTCCAAGGGTGCGTCGAGCACGAAGGCTAGCTCCGGTTCCACTCGGGGTGCGATCAACGAGCCGATCGGCAGCGGCTCCCCCTCTGGGTGAAACATCGACGCGAGCAGATGACCGAAATCGGGACGGTCAACGCCGATCTGTTGCTGCATCACGCGTGCAGTGAGCCCGACCTTGTGTCCCCGCACGGCGTCGCCCTCGTCCGCGCACCGGAGCCTGATCCCCTCCTGCTGCACGAGGTACGCGTCGTCGATGTCGGCGTGGGGATACCTGCGGCTGATGGGACTGATCGGAGCCGAACGCCGCTCCGCGTCCCACAGCTCGCTCGCAAGCTGCCGGATTTCCTCTTCGCTGAGTGCCATGCAGACATGGTCGGGCGCAACGCCACCTGCATCAGCACGACGGTCCGCGCAATGGACCGCTCGGGTCGATCACCCAGCGGTCCGCGAACGAGAACGGCATCCCGTCCAGTGGACCAGAGGGTAGAGCCGGGCCTACACGCCACGCACCCTGATCGCCACTGACCGTTCTTTGGGAGAGTGGGCAATGACGACCAATGAATCCCTGTTCATCGGTGGCGAATGGACGGCGTCGGCGAGTACCGCGACGATCTCCGTCCATTCATCGAGCACCGGGCGGTTGCTGGGCACCACGGTGTCAGCCGATCGATCCGACGTCGATCGAGCAGTCACCGCAGCCCGCGCCGCGTTCGACGACCCAGTCGGCTGGTCCGCATGGCCGCCGCACGAACGCGCCGCCGCCCTGGAGCGGTTCGCCGACGCTCTGGAGAAGCGCAGCGACCAGATCGCGCGCACCGTCAGTGAGCAGAACGGCATGCCGATCTCGGTGTCCAGCCAGATCGAAGGGCGCTTCCCGGCCGCCATGCTGCGTTATTACGCGGGGCTGGTCACAGTGGGGCCAATGGAGTCCAGCCGGCCCGGTCTGCTTGGTGGCACCACCCACGTGCGGCGCGAGCCTGCGGGTGTGGTGGCCGCCATCGCCCCCTGGAACTTCCCCCAGGCCCTCGCTGCGCAGAAGTACGCACCCGCGCTCGCCGCCGGGTGCACCGTCGTCCTGAAACCGTCGCCCGAGACGGTGCTGGACACCGCGGTGGTGGCCGAGGCAGCCGTCGAGGCAGAACTGCCGCGCGGGGTGCTCAACGTGGTGCCTGCCGGAGCCGACGTGAGCGCCTACCTCGTCGGCCACCGCGGAGTTGACATGGTGGCTTTCACTGGTTCCACCGCCATCGGACGGCAGATCGCAGAACTGTGCGGCCCATTGATCCGCCCGGTCGTGCTCGAACTCGGCGGCCGGTCCGCTGCGGTCATCCTGGACGACGCCGACCTCGACCTCAGCCGGGTGGGCGAAGCGCTGTTCGGGGCGATGCTAATCAACAACGGCCAGACCTGCTTCCTCTCCAACCGGGTGCTAGCGCCACGGACCCGCTACGACGAAGTCGTCAGCACCCTTGCCGCGTTCGCCAACTCCCTCGCTGTTGGGGAAGCACTCGACCCCGCCACGCAAATCGGACCCCTGGTTTCCGAACGCCACCGCAACCGGGTCGAATCCGCGATTGAGAAGGGCATCGACGACGGCGCCCGGCTCGTGGCCGGAGGCGTGCGGCCCGCGGGGCTGGACGACGGCTGGTTCCTGCAGCCCACCGTCCTGGCGGACGTTGATAACAGCTGGTACGTCGCGCGAGAGGACGTCTTCGGCCCGGTCATCACCGTCACCCCCTACGACAGCGAGGAGCAGGCGATCATACTCGCCAACGACTCCGATTACGGCCTCGCAGGCAGCGTGTGGACGGCCGACCCCCAACGTGGTCTGTCCGTCGCCCGCCGAATCCGCACCGGCAGCGTCGGAATCAACGGCTATCTGCCCGACCTCGGGGCACCCTTCGGCGGTGTCAAGCACAGCGGCATCGGCCGCGAACTGGGCCCCGACGGACTCGCGACGTACCAACGGTCCAAGTCAATCTTCCAGCTGTAATAGGTGCCGGCGCCGAACGAGTGGCGGGCAGACGCGCTCGAACTGTGCCAGGGCCGAGCGCGGGCGGAGGCACCCCCGCGAGAACGAGGTCTTAGTTAGTTAGTTTAGCTCTGGGTGGCCGAGCCGTTGCCCTGCAGCTGGGAGGGCCCCCACGGCTTCTGGATCTCGAAGTGGTGCGGGTGGGTCACGGTGAGGCCAGTCCAGCAGTACTTGTAGTACGTGCCGTCGAGCGTGTAGTTGACCGTAGGCCCCTTCTGGCCGTCGATGCCATCCTCGTCCCACATCAGCACCTTGACGATCTTGCCCTTCCAGTTCGGATCGTCGCTTCCGGTGCCGCGCAGGCTCACGCAGGCCTGCCCACGCGACTCGCGGCCCGCAGGTGTGAACTGGCGCGAGTTAAGCGAGTAGCAAATGTTGAAGCTGTAGGTGAACGGCAGGGCCGCGGCCGCGGCCGTGCTGGGCTCGTTGACGGGACCGGGGACCTCCGGGCCTGTGGTCGGCACTGCGTCGACTTCCTCGCCTGGAGCACCGGCCGAAATGTCGGCCGCGAATGCGGACCCGGTGAAGAGCGTGGTGAAGAGCAGTGTTGCCGTACTGACAACAGCAAGCGTTCTGATCGGCATGGATCCCCCTCCATTTGCACCGTTGATGTGGCGCCACCGAAAAGTAAACTGAGATATACAAGCGCTGTCGCTGGGCTAAACGAGTTGTCTTCTTCGCATGCCACGACAATTTAGGATCGGCCCCTTCTCCGGGTGCTCACCGGAAGTCGCGGCTGCTGGCGGCGAGGCTCTTGAGGTCGAGCGGGGTGACCTGGTCGGCCACGAGGGACACGGTGCCTTGCCCGACTTGGGCGATGCCGCGCACGAGCAGCGCTGGGCTGGACAGCCATATTTGGCGGTCGCGGCGCCACATCCCGACCGACACGATCACGTTCGCCATTCCGGTCTCGTCTTCGAGGTTGAGGAAGGTGATGCCGCCGGCGGTGGCGGGGCGTTGTTTGTGGGTGACGGCGCCGCCGACCTTGATCCGGGTGCCGTCGGGGATGTCGAGGAGGTGGTCGGCGGGGATGGCGCCGAGCTGGTTGAGGTGGGTGCGCAGGAACTCGATGGGGTGGCGGCCGGCGGTGATGCCGGTGGCCCACAGGTCCGCCGACGCGAGCTCGAAGGTCGTCATGCCGGGCAGGGCGGGGGCGTCGTGGCCCATGGCCAGGCCGGGGATGTGTTCGGCGCGGGTGGCGGCGGCGGCACCGGCGGCCCAGAGCGCGGCGCGGCGGTCGGGCCCGAGGCGGGTGAACACGCCGGCGGTGGCGAGGGCTTCGACGACGGGCCGGTCGAGCTGCACCCGCTCGGTCAGCTGCCCGATCGAGGTGTAGGGGCCGGCGGCGTCGCGTTCGGCGACGATCCGCTCGGCGAGGTCCTGGCCCACCGAGCGGATCCCGGCCAGGCCGAGCCGGATCGCGACACCGCCTTCGGAGTCCGGGTCGGGTTCGAGGGTGGCGTGCGGCAGCGACAGGTTCAGGTCGGGCTCGCGGGTGGTCACGCCGTGGCGGCGCGCGTCGGCGACCAGGGACTGGGGTGAGTAGAAGCCCATCGGCTGGGCACGCAGCAGACCGGCGCAGAACGCGGCCGGGTAGTAGCGCTTGAACCACGCGGAGGCGTAGACCAGCAACGCGAACGACATCGAGTGCGCTTTGTGCGACACCGCCTGGGTTCGCTCGCGCGCCGGTGGTGGCGGCTCGCCCTGATCTGTGCAGGACCAGGTCTTTTACGACCCTCGGCGTGATCTACTTCATGATGACGAATCATCAGCATTTCTGAAAAATCCTGAGAGTTTTGATGGTTCGTTGTGGCTCGTGAAGTTGGGGTGGTGGGGTTGCCGCTGGCTGTGGTGCGGGACCTGCGTGACTGGCGGCCGGACCTTGATCCGGAGCAGCTTCTGGATTTCGAGACCGACGTGATGGCCGGGTTCGTGCTGGCGCGCGCGTCGGCCGGCTTGGCCGACAGCACGATCCGGCACGACGTGTCGAACCTGGAGCACGTGCGGGGGTGGTTCGAGCGGCCGTTGTGGGAGATGCAGCCATCGGACGCCGACCGCTACTTCGGCGAGGTGATGCGCGCGGCGGCCAGGGGGACGCGTCATGCCCGCGCGCAGACGTTGACGACGTACTTCGAGTTCCTGGAGCTTCGGCACAAGGTCGAGCTGCACGAGCTGACCGGGCGGGTTGTCGAGTGCCCGATTGACGAGATGAACAGGCCTCGAGGCCATAAGGACGCGGCCCTGCGGATCCCGCCGACCGCGCACGAGCTGGGGCAGCTATTCACGGGATGGCGCGGGGAGCTGGCAACGTGCCGCAAGTTCGCGCCGACCGCAGGCAACTACACGGCGGCAAAGCTGTCGTCGCTGGTGGGCTTGCGGATCAACGAGACCCGGAGCATCAATCTCGACGACGTGAAATGGCATCTCGGGCCGTTCGGCAAGTTGCACGTCCGGGCTGGGAAAGGCAGCCGCGGTAGCGGCCCGCGTGAGCGCATGGTGCCGCTGATCAACGGCGCCGATCGGTTACTGCGCTGGTTCGTCGAGGACGTGTGGGGGCATTTCGGCGACGACCACACGCGGCCGGGCGCGCCGCTGTTCCCGTCCGAGCGGCACACCCGCGACGGATCGGCCAGCCGCGTCGGGTGCGACGCCCTGCGCGTCGGCCTGGTCGCCGCGACTGCGGCGTACTTGCCGTCCTGGGCAGGTCGGCTAACCCCGCACGTGCTGCGCCACTTCTGCGCCAGCGAGCTCTATCTCGCCGGCGCGGACCTGCTCTCGATCCAGGAGATCCTCGGCCACGCGTGGGTGGCCACGACCATGAAGTACGTCCACATTCACCGAACCCGCATCGAGGAGGCGCTGCTGGCCGGCCAGCAGCGCGCCGCCCGGCGCCTGGAGGGATTGCTGCCATGAAGTGGAACCTGCGCTTGGCCGCCGCCAACCGCGGCATCTGGAAGGCCAGCGAGCTGCAGAGGATGCTCGCCGAACGCGGCGTCGTGTTCTCCGTCGGGAAGATGTCCGGGCTGTGGTCGGGCAACCCCGCCAGCTTCAAGGGCACCGATCTCGATGCCCTGTGCGCGGTGCTCGACTGCGGGCTGGCGGACATCATGGTCGCCGAGCCCGAGGCGTTCCCCGTGCCCGAGCGTGACACTGCGCGCCCGGCCGCGACCGGCGACGCCGACTCACCCACGACGGTCACCCCGCGCCGCCGTGACGGGCGATCCCTCCCGCCGGAATGAGCGCACGGCCGGCCAAGCGCGCGGCGGATTCGTGCGAGAGCTGCCTGGGCTGGGGAACCCTCTTCGCGCGCAAGCGGTGCAGGGCCTGTTACACCCATGACCGCGCGAACCCGGAAGGCACCTGCGTCACCTGCGCCCGGACCGCGTCGCTGCGGCGTGGGCATTGCCGCTTGTGTTGGGAAAACGCCCGGACGCTCGCCCACGAAATCGGTGATCGCCGCGTCACGGAGATCCACTGCGTTGCTGAAGTTCGCCATCCTCAGCCGTCCTTCACCAGCCTTATTCCCCCGCGCCGGGCAGGCAGCACGTCGAGCCGGTCGAAAACCCGTGCCCGCGTTGCCGTACGTCGCTCGGATCTGATGCAGGACGATGCGGTGTCACCGGCTGACGGGCAGTAGCGAACAGCGTCGGCTCATCGGCGGGCCGGAAGGCGTGGATCTGCATCCCGGCCTCGATCAGCACCTCGTGGAAGGCCGCGTGCCACCAGACGCTGCCGCGGGTGTCGTAGTCGTTGACCAGCGAGTGGGGAACAAGGCTCACGCGGACGTCTCCTGTCGTCGACGCTCGTCGCTTGTCGACGACTCATCGCGCCGAGCGACCACGGCGTTGCGCGACGGGACGCCGCGGTCGCGGTCGACGGCTTTGGCTGGGGCTGCTGTCGCCGCTGAACTGCGATGACCCTGCGCGATTTGGGCTGCCGAACTCGCCATGCGGGCGCTGCGCCTCCAACATGCATGCGAGCCAGACGCCGGGGGTTGTGGCTGCGCTGCTGGTCAGCGGGGTTGACGATGGACAGGTGCCCGTGCAGTCACTGCCGTTGCGGCTCGCTGTCGCCGAGCCGGCCGCCGTGCTGCCCGAGGCCGGCCACGGATATGAACCCAAGCTCGACGGCTGGCGCTGCCTCATCCACGTGCCCGCCGGGGCGGTCCAGTCCCGCACCGGCAGCAGCCTGGCCGACCGGTTCCCCGGGATCCTCGAGTCGGCGGCCACGCTGGGCCGGGTGGTGCTCGACGGCGAGCTGTGCGCCTACCGCGCGGGCCGCCTGGACTTCGCGGCGCTGGGCTATGGGCCGGTGCGGCGCCGCGCCGAGGGCGTCACGGCGGTGTTCGTGGCGTTCGACCTGCTCGGCGCCCGCGGACGTGACCTGCGGACCTTGCCATACGCGCGCCGGCGGGAACGGCTGGAAACCGTCATCGGCGCGGGCAACGCCGGCGTGCAGCTGATGCGCTCGACCCGCGACGTTGAGCTGGCACGCGGGTGGATCAGCGCCGAGCAGGCCGCCGTCGGCGTCGAGGGGTCCGTCGCGAAGCCGCTGGGCAGCCGGTATCCGCCGCGCGGTGGCCGCGCGGGCTGGGTGAAAGTCCGCCACTTCGACGACGTCGACGCCCTGGTGCTGGGCGTGACCGGCTCCCCCACCCGGCCGACGGCGCTGGTCCTCGGCCAGACCGACCGGCGCGGGCGGGTGCGGGCGGTCGGGCTCTCCACGACGCTGTCCCGGCCGGCGCTCGCGTCGCTCGCGGGCAGGCGCCGCCTCGCGCCCGGCGGCCCCGTCCGGGCATCGGGGGTCGTGGCCGGCCTGCCCGGAACCGCTGACTTCACGTACTGGCCGGTCGAACCCGGCGTGGTGGTCGAGGCCCGCGCGGACTCGGCATTCGAGCTCGGCCGGTACCGACATCGACTGACCGTGGTGAGAGCGAAACCTTTCACCACCAGGTCATGAAGGCCCGCCCGGCGGTCGCTACCTCATCCCGGTGAAAGGCTGAACCATGAGCTTCCACGACGAGCAGCGTGCGAGCGTCCGACCTGCCGGCCTCGGCGGCGCCCCCGGCGGTGAGCTGGAGCAGCTGCGTGACCGGGTGGCCGAGCTGGAGGCCCAGCTCCGCTCCGTCTACGCCGATCGGATGCACCTGCTCGCGGCGCTCGCGGCTGACCCGGGCCTGAACCCGCGGTTGAAAACCGACCCCACAGGGCTGCCCGGCTACAAAACGGTGCTGTACCTCACCGACCCCGACGCCGACCCCGGAGAGGGGCAGATGTCATTCCCCATCGCCGACGCCGACCTCACCCTGATCGAGCACGTGCCATGGGCTACCGAGGGGGACCCGCACGCGGCCTGGGACGGCACCGGCAAAAACTTCGTGCTCGCCCGGCTGCGGAACCTGGCGCAGCATCGCGCCGACGCCGCTCGCGCCATGGGTGACTAGCCGAGCCCGGGTGACGGGCATGCCTCTCAGCCCTGCTCGTCCAGCACGGCCCGCGCCCGGGCCGCATCGTGGAAGTCCGGCACGTACTTCTCCTGGTCGGCGATCTTGCGCCGGTACCAGTCCTGCGCACCCTGCTTGCTCATCCCTAGCGCCGCCCCGATTTCCGACCAGGACGCCCCCGCCTCACGGGCATCGCGCATCAGGATCCAGCGGGTGCCCGTGAGCCGTTCGACCAGCGCACGGCCGCCATCGAGCAGATGTGGGCGTGCTACCTCGGCGAGCACGGCGACCGCAAGTCGCCCCTCGCGGCACCCAGTCGAGCCTCGACGCTCGAAGGGCTCACCCCCGCCCTCGTCATCACGGTCGAGGTAGACCCGCTGCGGGACGAAGCCGAGAACTACGCCCAGCAATTGGCCGCGGCCGGCGTACCGGTGGAACACGTCCGGATCCCTGGTCTGATCCACGCGGTGCTGAACATGTCAGCCTACGTGCCACGCAGCCGCGAGATCATCACCTCAGCGGGGAATTTCCTTCGTACGCGGTTTAAACAGCTCGACACCGAGCGCGTCGCCGACCCAGTCTGAGCCCGACCACGGCCACGCTGTCCGCACCTGCCAGCGCTCAGCGAAACGCGGTAACGCCGGAACCACACGAGAAATCGCGGCACCCATGAAAGCCCATCACGATCGAGCATCGCGCGATCGTGAGCCGATCAGGCTGGTCGCGTGTGGGGCCTCGCCGCCACACGCGACCAGTCCACCTTCTCCGTATTGGAAGGAAACGAACGTCATGAAGCCGAGCGCTGTGCAGAGCGTAATCAGTATCGATCTCAGCGGCCGGACCGCTCTGGTGACAGGAGCGGCCAGCGGGGTCGGCCGGGCATGTGCGCTTCGCCTCGCCGCCGCGGGTGCGCGCGTGCGCGCTGTGGACCGCGATGCCGACGGTCTCGCCGACCTCGCAGAGCAGTCCCCCTGGTGGAGGAAGTGGTACTGGACATCAGGGCTGTGCTCGCCGACTCCCTCCCTCGCGTGGGCCGGCCTTCGCAGAGGGACGTGCCTTCATGCCCACGGGCGGGACGGGTGGCGTGACGGCTGGGTAACTACGCGCGTTCGGCAGGCGGTGTCGTGGAGCGGACTCCGGCCAGCAGGAGGTCCACGAGCCGGCGGACGTAGTCGCGGTCAGCCGGCTGATTGCGTTCCAGGACGCGGAAGTGCAGCGAGCCAGTCAGGGCCTCCAGCAAGAGTTCCGCGTCGGTTTCGCGGGGGAGTTCGCCCCGGTCGATGCCGCGGTGGATGACCTCGCCGGCGCGGTCGAGGCGGGCGGCCCGAAACTGCTGGAGCAGTTCCTCGAACCGTGTGTCGTCCGGTTGGACGAGGGTGATGCGGGCCAGCGCCCGGCCGGTGGGCGTGGCGAGGAAGGCAGCCAGGTCGGTGAAGAAGGCCGTCAGGTCCTCGCGGATGGAGCCGGTGTCCGGACGGGGCAGCTCAGCATCCAGACGATCGGAGAGGGCCTCGAGGATCAGGGCGTTGCGAGTGCCCCACCGGCGGTAGACGGAGGTCTCGTGGACCCCGGCGCGGGCGGCGATGTCGGCGACGCGAGCACCTGCCAGGCCCTCGGCGGCCAGGAGTTCGGTGGTGGCTTCGAGGACGGCTTGGCGTACGGCGGCGCCGCGACGGTGCGAGGGGGCCGGGTGGGGTGGTGCCATACCTCTCATCATCGCAAGTCGAGTTGCGTTCCGGCCGGAAGGGGGCTTCACTGGAATTAACGCAAGTTGACTTGCGTTGGCGTGATCCGAGGAGGTTTCTGTGCTCACCACCATGGCCAAGACCGCCGATGGCGTGCTGCGCGGGCGGGTCGAGGACGGCCTGACCGTTTTCCGGGGTGTGCGCTATGCCACCTGCGAGCGGTTCGGCCCGCCCCGCCGGGTGCCCACCTGGAGCGGGGAGCGCGACGCCACCGTCGACGGTCCGATCGCCCCGCAGCGGCCGTCCCGGCTGGAGCCCGTCATGGGTGCTCCGGAGCCCCACGAACAGGGTGAGGACTGCCTGAACCTGACCATCACCACTCCTGGGGCCGACGATCGTGCCCGCCCGGTGCTGGTGTGGTTCCACGGCGGCGCCTGGATCTCGGGCGCCGGCTCGTGGAAGTGGTACGGCGGTCACCGGCTGGCCCAGGAAGGTGACGTGGTCGTCGTCTCGGTCAGCTACCGGCTGGGCGTGCTCGGTTATCTGCGTGCCCCGGGGATCTCCGAGGGCAACCTGGGCCTTGCCGACCAGCTCGCCGCGCTGAGGTGGGTGCACCAAAACATCGCCGCCTTCGGTGGTGACCCGGACGCGGTGACGGTGGCCGGCCAGTCCGCAGGTGGCCACACCGTGCGGTGCCTACTGGGCATGCCCGCCGCCGAGAACCTCTTCCGCCGGGCCATCCTCCAAAGTTCGCCGCGTCTCGACCTCACTAGTGCCCGCACCGCCCAGCGTTCCGCCCAACGATTCCTCACCCGGCTCGGTCAGGACCCGCGCGCCGCTTCGGTGCCCGACATCCTCGATGCCCAGAGTGAGGTCGCGCGCGCAGCTGCCGGCAGGTTCGGGCTGAAAATCATCTCCCCGTTCTGTCCCATCCCCGGAGTCGGGCCCCTCCCGGACGAGGCGGACTGGACCGCCTGCCTCGTCGACCGCGCACCCACGCTGGACGTCATCATCGGCACCACCGCACGCGAGATGAGCGCCTTCTACACCTTGAATCCGGCGCTGCGCCGCCTGCGCCGAGTTCCCGCCGTGGGACCAGTGATCACCAACACCTGGGAACATCACGCGAGCGACACCGTGTGCAACCGCCCCACCCGTCGCCTGGCCGCCCGCCTCAACGACAGCGGGGCGCGCGTCCGGGCCTACCGCTTTGACTACGCCCCGCCCGCGTCCCCCTTCGGGGCCACCCATTGCATCGAGCTACCCTTCCTGTTCGGCACCGCCGCCGACTGGGCCACCGCGCCGATGCTCGCCGGAGCGGACCCGAACGACATCGAGGCACTGGGCCGGCGCCTGCGCGCCGCCTGGCTCGGCTTCATCCGCACCGGCACCCCGGCCACCGAGCCGCCCTGGCCGCAATACACGGCAGACTCAGCCGCCGTCCGCCACTGGCGCCGCTGAGGATCACAGCGGGCAGCGCGGGCCCGCAGATGGGCGCAGCCCACGGCGTCACCTCCAACTGCATCAACCCGGCCGGGATATGGACCCCGATCCTGGAGAAGCAGATCGACGACCAGGCTGCCGCACACCACATCAGCCCCGACCGCGTCGCGTCCGAGATCCTGCTGGCCGGCGCCGTGATCAAGCGGTTCATGGAACCGGAGGAGATCGCCGAACTGGTCCTGTACCTGATTGGCCCGCAGGCTTCGTTCATCAGTGGTGCCTCGCTGTCCATCGACGGCGGATGGACCGCGCACTGACAAGGCGAGTACGCCGATCCGAACACCATCGAGGATGGATAACACGCTCATGAACGCAGCGGACCTTCGCACCGAGCTGGTAGGAGCCTGGCGACTCGTTTCGTACGAGACGCGGAGCATCACTACCGGGACCGTCTGGCATCCCCTGGGTAAGGACGCTTGGGGGCTGCTGCTCTACACCGCGGACGGCTACATGTCGGCCCAGCTCATGGCGGCAGACCCACCGCCGTTCGTCAAGGGTGATCTGCACCAAGCGGACCACAACGAGCTAGCGGCAGCTGCACGCGGCTACATCGCCTACTCGGGCCCGTTCGAGGTGAGCCCCGACGGCCGACTCACCCACCACATGACCGTCAGCCTGTTCCCTAACTGGCTTGGCCAGACACAGGAGCGCATCGTCTCCCTCGATGGGCGTCGCCTGCAGCTTGCCACGGCCGACCCGATCGTCGTTCGTGGGGAGGAGTCTGCGACCAAGCTGGTCTGGGAACGTACCTGACAACTATGTGACCTGCCGGTTGGTGGTCGATGGGCACTGACGCTGGTGGTGTTGCCCGCGCTGCAGTCGATGCCCGACAAGGTCGCCGTGCCGCCTGATGCAGGGCTTCTGCGTGAGCTGGCTGTACCGGATCCACGACCTTGAGCGGTGACGATGACGCCGGCGTCCCCGTCCTGGATCGCGCTACTTCAGGACATGCTCACCCGCGCCCTGACCAGCAAGGCAGCGTTCCGGCGACTGGTCACGCTCGTGGCGGTCACGGCCACTGCGGTTGCTGTCCTGCTCGGCGTGGTGCTGCTCTGCGCAGGCAAGGACATCGGGTGGTGGTCTGTCATGGCCGTGAACAGCGTCCCTGCTCTCCGTGCGGTCCGACGAAAGCCACGCTGACCACGCCTCACCCACGACATCGCCGCAGGTCAACCCATATCCGCCCGATTTTCGGCGAGTACTACGGCTACCCCACGGCCGCCCCGCACCCGTCAGGAGTCGAGTTTCTTCGCGATCTCCTCCAGGACCTGCACGCCGTCGTGGAGGGTTTTGACGCCGGTGAACATCGCACCGCGGCGAACGTCGAAGTCGAGCTGCACAACCTCGTCGTACCAACGCTTTTGGCTGTCTCGATACGCCGATTTTAGCTCTTCCCAGGCCATCGTCGCGAAATCGTAGCCAGGCCGGGGCCCGCTGTGACCTGCGGTCAAGGCTGCTCGCAGACCGGCACGCCGAGCTCGCGAGCCAGGGCCAGCACGTTCTCGTCCAGCCGCCGCAGGTGCCGCAGCGCCCGGCGCGTGGTGTGGGTGTCAGCGGGGCGGCCGGGGCCGCCCGCGAGAGCCGGAACGCCGGCACCGCGAGCGAGCACACCGTCCGAGCCGCTCACCCGCGAAGCGAGGGCTTCCAGGTTGTGGTCGATCCGCGTGGCCTCGGCAGCCAGCCGGGAATCCACGCCCGACGGCACCGGCTCGGCGGTGGCGGCCAAACTGCGGACGTGGAAGGCGGCCGTCTCGAGCAGGCCGAGCACGGACCGCGTGGTACGCCGCCGGGAGCGCATCGGGGCGACCGGTGTGATCAGCGGCTGCACCGAAAGCCGCAGCGCGTCAAGGGCAGTGTCGAGCGCACGGGCCGAGGCCAGCCGGTCGCCATCCGCGGAGCCGGAGAGCCGGGCCACCGATGTGGCCAGTGCCGAGCGCAGCCGGTCGAGCACCGTGCGCAGCTGCTGGTTCGTGCGGTCGCGCGTACGCACCGGCAGGACGAGCGCGGCAGCGACCAGGCCGGCCACGATGCCCAGCGCCGTCTCCTCGATGCGCACCACCAGCACACCCGGGGTGAGCACGTGCAGCAGCGTGTACAGCATCCCGATCATCGTGGTGACGAAGAAGGACATCAGCGTGTACGACACCGCGCTCGTGTAGTACATCCCGAACACGCTGCCGATCGCGAGCGCGAAGGCCAGCCACGGGTCGTCGCCGATCAACGCCGCCAGGGCAAGGCCCGTGGCGACGCCGGCGAGCGTGCCGAGCAGGCGCCGGTAGCCGCGCACCAGTATCTCGCCGGTTGAGGTGGTGCTGATGAAGACCACCCAGCACGTGAACACCGCCCAGTACCAGCGCTCCGGCGACAGCAGCTCGCCGCCGGCGATGGCGAGCGCGGACCCGATCGAGACCTGCAACGCAGTCCTCGTCGTGGGCCGGATGCGCGCGGTGGCCAGTCCGCGGTCCTGCGCCTGCAGCTCCGCGCGCGCCTGGGCCGTCTCGGGCGGGTCCGCGGCGGGCGAGTCATCACCGGCGGCCAGCCGCAAGCCGAACAGCGCGAAGGCGAAGTCGCCCAGCGAGCGGAAGACGTCCTGCAGCGCGGGCGACGCATCGGGCAGGTCTTCGTCGTCGCGGTAGCCCAGGAGCCGGTCGCGCACCTCCACCGGTGACGCGGAGCCGAGCGCGCCCCGCACCGCCCGCAGCTCGGCGACCAGCCGGGGCAGCACTACGGCATCGCGTTCGTCGACAGCGCCGGTGGGCTCCCGCGCAGGCAGGTGCCGGGTCAAAGAGTCGAGATCGGTTCCGGGCGACCGGAACCGCAAGACCAGGACCGCCAGTCGCTCCACGGCTGTCTCGGCTTCCGCGACGCGCCGCTGAATCGCCGCCGCGTCCGCGGTGCCTGCCCCCAGCCGGTTTTGGATCATCAACGCGCTCGCGTGCAGGCGGGCCGCGGCCCGGCGCAGGTCGTCCGCGGCATCGCCCTCGGCCACCTCCGCGAGCGCGTCGAGCACGAACACCAGCCGCACGTGGAAGGCGCGCCGCAGCCGCGCCAGGGTCCGCTCCGGACGCGGCCGCAGCACGGCGAAGCGCGTGACCGCCGAGCCTGCGAAGGCCACCGCGACGGCGGCGAACAGCGCCGGCAGCTGGGCCACCTGCGTCCCGACGAACTGCGTGGTCTTCTACTCCTCCACCGCGTTCACCGACGCGGACTACGACTCGTGGAAGCACGTGTCCGGGATCCACCGCCAGATGTTCGACAAGCGCCTGTTCGAAGCCGGCACGTGGAACGCCGAGTTCTTCGAGGACCTGGCGCCTAAGCCGGGCGACGTGGTGCTCGCGCCGCACAAGAGCCTCGACGTGTTCGCCCACACCGACCTCGAGTTCCAGCTCCGCCAGAGGAACGTCGAGTACCTCGCGATCGCCGGCGTCTCCGGGATCATGGCCGTGGAGTCGACCGCGCGTACCGCGATGGAGCGCGGCTACCACGTCACGACCTTCACCGACGCGATCGCCGCGCCCGGTGGCCTGGTCACGTACCAGGCGATGATGCGCGGCCTGAACATGATCTCCCACAACGTGATCAGCGTCGACGAGTTCCTCGCTTCGCTCAACAAGTCCGCGGCGGCCTGACCCACGGCGATGCGCACTGCAATCGGGTTGACGGACGTCCGGGATCGGTTCATCGCCTCCGATCCCGGACTGCTCCGGCTGTTTTCCGCGCTCAGCACGGTCTTCGCCGTGGTGCTGACGCTCGGCGTCCTCGCGGCGGCGCGCGCCGGGGTCCCGATCCTCGTCGCAGGCGCACTCACCGCCATGGTCACCACGGTCGCGGTGACCGAGCCCCGGCTCCGTGATCAGGCACTGACGCTGATTGCCGGCGTGCCGGTCGCGCTGGCCACGATGGCGCTCGGCAGCGTGCTGACCCCGTACCGGGTCCTGGCCGACGCGGTGTTCGTGGTGCTCATCTTCGGGGCGATCCACATCAGACGGTTCGGCCCGCGCGCCACCACCCTGGGGATCTTCGTCTTCCAGCTCTTCTTCGTCACGTTCGCGTGCTCGCGCACTCCGTCGATCAGCTTTTTCAGGTTCTCGATCGTGCCGAGCCGCTCGTACTCCGGCGCGTAGATCGAGTACGCCTTGCCGTCTTCCGAGAAGTTCTCGTTCACGAGGTCAATGAGAAGCAGACCGACGCGGCCGTGTTCGTAGGTGTTCGCCATGGCGACCTTCCAAAGTTTCGTTACGGTTGTGTCATGTAACGCAGCTGATCCCCCTTGCGTAGCCCCGCGGTACTGAGAGCCTGTTCACATCCCTTCGTTGTGCGCCAGAGATTTGATCTTCATCGTAGTCCTCATTCCAACGCTGACCGATCGGTGGTGTGAGGGTGTTCGACCAGGCAAAGCGGCTCTTCACGGTCGAGGATGTAGCTGCGGCCTGAAGCCGCCCCGTCTCGAGCAGGCTCCGGGCGATGTAGTGGGTGAGGTTGCGGAATCCGAGCGCGGAGCCGCGCAGGTGCTCGAGTCGGCCGTTGATCGCCTCCGTCGGGCCGTTGCGCGTTCCTGGCCGGTCGAAGTAGGCCAGCACATCGGTGGCGCGCTTCTTCAGAGGGGGCCGCCGGGATACACGTCAAAACTGCCAAGTGAGTGGGTAGTACCTGGTCAGGTGTCTGTGCGAACAGTGCGGTCCCCGTTGGCCGCTGTGCTTCAGATGAGGGGCTGTCCGTCTCGTCGCGAGCGGCCGAGCAAGCCGCCCGCGATCCTGCGGAGCCGGCCGCCCGGTTCCGGTTGTTGCGGCGTCGACTGGAACGCCCGATACCGTTGTTTGGTGACGCACACGATGACGGCGTGCATGAATTTCTCGCGGTCGGGCACCTGCACTGCCCAGCGTTCGTCGGTACGCGTGTTCCACAGGACACCCGTCTGGTATCCGCCCATCACCAGGTAGAGGGCCAGCTGGAGGAACATGGCGCGGTCGAGTTCGGACACGAACTTCAGCTCAAAGACCTGACCATCGTGCACGGCGTCAGCAACACCCACGAACGTGATCGGCGTCGCCGCCGAGGATGCAACGGCCACGCCCGAGAGGGCCATCGGCACCTGCGCCGAGCAGTCGCGGGGAAGCTGTGTTGCCAGCCGTCTGGTCAGCGCGTCGCGCACCTCGCCGCTGACTTTCCGGGTGACCTGTTCTGCGTAGCGCATCTGGTCTGTGTCGACGGCGGTCAGCAGCAGCGAGTTGTCCCAGGGGTCTTCGGTCAGCTTGCCGCTGAGCTGCTTCGCGATCGGTTTGGGGTTGAGGATCACTTCGAGGGAGGGGTTGTACCTGTCGAAGAACACCGCCTCCTGGTAGTGCCCTACCACGGGGGGAGAGGTCGATCAGCCCGTCGACGCGGTTGTGGTGATCTCCTCGCCCGCGCCCTCATCGAGGCGTCGCGTGTCGAGCAGGTCGACACAGGCCTGGAGGTTCTCCGCGTAGGTGAAGTCGAAGCAGCCCGACGCCCGGAGGGGTCGGTGCCGAGGGCGCGGGCGAGCAAGTGCGGGCGGTGTCCCACAGAAGGACCAACGCGCGCCACGTCCGCGCGTGGGCGGCCGAACCCCGGGTCCGCGAATCGTCGACTACCACGATCTCCGTGTGCACTCGTACAGCCAGGCGGGCACGTCGTGATTCCGGTGAGGTGGCGGTCCGCGCGGCGGAAGCTCACCGTCGCTGTTACAGCGGCGGTGAGCTCCCCGGTCCTCGTGGTGGTTCACACCTCGCCTTGGCGTGAGTGCTCAGCCCGCGGCGTACTCGCGCACGAAGTTGCTGCAGCTGAGTTCCGTGTTGCCCTCGTAGTTGCAGGCCTGGACATCGATCCAGCCGGATTCGGGAATGTCGGCCAGGTCGTGGTCGACGCAGTTACCGGCCTCGGGCGCGTCGCTGATGTGGCGCAGGGTGTTAGGGGAGGTTGACCGGAAGTAGTAAACCTCCGGGTGGTGACCATCGGCGAGGAGGTCGCAGTTGAGCAGGTGCTCCCCCGTCGGGTTGAAACAGGCCCCCGCGCCCCCGTCCGGCGAGACGGGGCCCGCGCACGCAGCCATGGCGGTGGCAGCCGGCACCTGGGCGACCTGATCGGTCGCCGCGGGCGCGGCGCTCGCGACGCCACTCAAGCCGAACGTTAACGACGCTGCCGCGGCAAGAACCGCGCCCATCTTGAATCTCATGTGCTGTCCCTCCAGTTGCTCCGCCGCATCACCCTTGTGGGGGCCCGGTCGGAGGTCGAACCGGACAATGCTGCATCTGGTCTGAACCTATTCGCGGCGAATTAACCAGGTAGACACCTAATTGGACGAGCGATTCACCAGGTTGCCGACGTCCCGCGGCGGCACCTCTACCCTTGGTAGGCCGGGCCGAGAGTCCCCAGCCTCAGCTCACGATGTGCGTACACCCGACACGGGCCGACACCTGCTGGCAGCTCCTGGCACACCGCGAAAGTCCGCACACGGGCACTCCTGGTCGCGGGTGAGCGCGTTCTGGAGCCGGAAGTCGCCGAAACCGGTGGGCATGGCGGAGGTCGTGCCGTGCTCCACGAACCGTTCGGTGGCCCGCCGGTAGCGCACGAGGTCGGCGATCGCGAGCACCGGCAGGTCGTGCTTCGCCACAAACCGCGTCAGCCGTTCGCCGCGGCACATCGAGCCGTCCTCGGCGACGATCTCGCCGATCACGCCCACCGGTTCCCGCGCATGCAAACCGGGCCGGCGATAGTCCAGCGGCCACGTCTCGTCGGGGGATCCACGTGGGCGGCAGCTGCTGTACGGCGGCGTGGATCTCCTCGGCGATGGTGGGAAGCGCCCGCAGCGTTTGTTGAACGCACGGATATCACAGGTTATCGGTAGTAGTGCTCAGGCCGTTCCGCTAATCATCGGCGATCCGTGGGCTGCGGCCTAGCGGCGCGTCAGTGCTGGAGGTTCTTGGCGATCTTTTCGAGGATCTTCACTCCGTCGTGGATGGTTTTGACGTCGGTGAACATCGCGCCGCGTCGAACGTCGAAGTCGAGCTGAACGGTCTCGTCGTACCAGCGTCGCTGGCTGTCGCGGTATCGCGTGGTGACGGCGAACGACATCGGCAACGTGCTTTCGTACCGCTCGGGAGCGCTGTCGAAGAACATCCGGAACTCGCGGCCGGGCGCGACCATCGGCGTCGGCTCGTTGAACATCCGCACGTCTTTGAGCTTGAACTGCGGTGCGTCTTCGCGTGCGCGCTCGGGCGGTGGGTCGAACGTGATTGTGAGGTCGTAGGCGGGGGTGGTGCCGATGTTGGTGATCACGAGATCCGCCAGCTTTGCCGCGGCGAGGCCGGGGACCAGGTCTACGACCACGTACGGCCTGCTCTGCTCGATCCGTGTCTTGCGGGCCGAGCGCAGTTGGAAGTAGCCCACCACGAGCGCGACGAGGAACGCGCCGCCCGCGACCACGGTGCTCAACGCCTGCCAGGCGAGAGCGCTGATGCCCCAGAATTCCGGATTCATAAGCGTGAACGTCGTCGGCGCCGGGAGATTCGTTTCACGCGCGAGCCGAGCGGTTCGTCGCCGGGCTTCAGCGTCACGGTCAAGTCGTTAGCGACTTTGGTTCATCACGGGGCTGCGGTCGCGCAGGACGTAGACCTGGCCGCCGCCGGTGAGGGAGCCGTGCACCGTGGTGGAGCGAACCCAGGTCCAGCGTCGTTCGCGCCGGCCGGGGCCGACGGGCTGGTCGCGCCAGTGTCCACGGCGCAGGTGGGGCCGCACCCCCGGTCCGGCGGTCTCGGCCGGGTCGTGGGTGCGGCGGGGCGAGGTGGCGTCGATGTCGAGCACGTGCAGCTCACCAGTGTCGACGAGCGGGGCGCCGATCCCCGGCGCCGGGTGGTCGGACAGGCGCGCGGGCAGGTCCTGGGCTTCGTGCCAGCAGCTCAGCGCGATGCCGGCGATCAGGTTGCCCAGCGGCCGGCGCCACTGTGCCCGGGTCCGCGAGGCGGGGATGGCGACGCGCGCGAGGGGCAGGCCCGTCGGGTGGTAGATCGCCACGCACCAGGCGACGTCGTCGCCGGGCACGCCGTGGTCGTCGGCGGTGAGCAGGACGCCTTCGACGTACCCGCCGTAGCCGTCGAGGAACTCCAGCGGCGAGGGCAGGTCGTCGCGTTCGGCCAGCCCGGTGGCCTGCAGCCGGGTGAGCACGTCGCCTAACTCCGGCGGCGCGAGGTCCGTGCCGAGGCGGCCGCGGGCGTAGGTGAACAGCGGGTGCCCGTCGAGCATGGGGTGCTTGTTCTCGTGGTTGGGCTCGATGCGCCACGGCGTGGACAGCACGGCGAACACGGTCGGGAACGGCAGCCGGAGCTCGACCTCGTCGGGCAGCGCCCGTGCGGCGGGGAAGGCGCTGGAGTGTTCGCCGGGCAGCCACATCGGCACCGGCCGGCGGTCGGGATGCCGAGCCTGGTGTGGGCGGCCAACCTCGCCGCGCTCGAGCTGCACGTGCCTCAGCGGAGAGTCGGCCCCGGCCAGAAACGCCAGGCACCGGACCGGCTCGTGTTCGATCTCGACCCGGGCGAGGGCGCCAGTGTGGTCGAGTGTGCCCGGGTGGCCGAGCGGCTGCTGGAGGTCCTCACCGCCGATGGGCTCAGCCCGATGCCGAAGACCAGTGGCTCGAAGGTCTGCAGGTGTACTGCGGTGTCCGCACGCGGCAGCCCGAGCGGACGATGCCGCACACGGCTCAGCCCTTCCTTGCCGTGGCGCTGCGCCTGCTGCTCTTCTCCCAGGTACCGCAGGCGCTCATGCTGCACCACCGGCGCAAGCCGTTTTGCTGGTGTCGTAGAACAGCCATCCGCAGCTGCCGTCGTGGCCTTGGCATTCTTTGATCCGGCCGAAGTTGGCGCTGACCGCAGTTTCTGCAGCGGAGCGGGCGATCGGCCACAGCACGCAGTCGAGTTCACCTCGGGGTGACCAGCTCCAGTCGACGCGCTCCCTCGCGGCCTCCGGCGGGAGAACTGACCTGAGCCGGCTGCGGCTGGCGTGGCTGACCGGCGATGCAGCAGCCTTTGCCAGCTGGACGCTGAAGAGAGCCGACGTAGACTCGCACGCATGTTCGAAGCTCGGCGACCGCTCGGCGAGTACGGCAACACGGATCTTCCTGTGCGGCCGGCGCTGCGGTACGAACTGAGCCGCGGGTGCGCCGACCTCCGGGCCGGCGCACCCGCGCATTGTGCTGTGGCTTCGGCTACGGCGCGATGACCGGGAAGAAGGTCAGCACCTCGCCGGTCGCGGGATCGAAGTACCCGGCCAGCTCGAGTCCCCGCCACATCCCGGACCACACGCCGGTCTCCAGGTCCCGGACCGCGGTGGGTGACTGCCAAGCGCCGTTGCCCGCCGCACGCACCTCCTCGCCCGACCACTCCGGCGGAAAGTAGGTGTAGTCGACGAAGTACGGCTTTTGCCCGCCGTCGGGCCGTTCCTCGAAGATGCGTGGGACCGCCAGCGGGTAGTCCGCTGGCCGGGCCAGGGCCGGATCCGCGGCCGCCGCGACGAGGAATGACCGCAGCCCGTTCAGCACGGGCCAGAACACCGACTGCGGCACGATCTTGCGTGGCCACCGGCCGTACCGGCTTTCCAGCACCACGATGTTATTGACGAAGTCGACCTGGCAGCCGTTGCCGACCAGCGTCCGCTCCTCGCTGCGACACCGCTGCAGGGTGGCACCGAGCCGGTCGAGCACGGCGATGTTGGGCTGGGCGTCGGTGTACAGCCAGGCAGCGACCGGAAGCAGTTCGCGCGGCACCATGATCCGCAGCCGGCGCTGGTCGTCGAACGCGAGCGACACCGATTCCCCGATGTCGAAGGGGGAGGTGATCGCGCTGGTCATACGCCGCTTCCGTGGTCAAGGTCACAGGGGTTCCGGATCGCCCTGCGGCTGTCGGGCTGTGGTGTGGTCAATTCCTGCCGTCCGGGTAATAGGTGGCCGGCTTGATCACCGCTGGGGCGGTGCCACCCGGAGGTGCTGCGATGCCGGGGGGTGCCGGTGCGGAGTAATCCGGGTTCGCGTAACCCGATACGTGGATGGTGCTACCCGCGTTCGGGTGGTTGCCAGCTCCACTGCCGTGGGTGGGGCCGAAGGTGCCGTCGGGACGCTCGTCCCAGATGGGGGTGTACGGGATCTGCCCGTGGCCCTGCCACGTATAGCTTTGCGGGTTGCCGTGCGGGTCCAGCTTCACACCGTTCGGGCCGGTGACCGGGATCATCGGCCCGTGGGTCGCGCCACCATTCCACGCCTGGTTTCCGACGTTCTGCACCAGCCCCGGATTCATGCCCTGCGGGAACATCGTGCTGCCCGGTTTCCCGGCGTCACCGATGTGGCCTGGCGGGGGCGTCATCGTCGGGTTGCTCAAGTGGTACACCCCGTTGGGCGCAGGGACCGAGCCGAACGGCCCCGGCCCGGGAACCGACGCGAGCCCCGGTGGCGGTGGTTTGACCCCCGTGACCCCCGCTCCGTGCCAGCTGGGGTTGGCGCCGGCCGCCGCCGAGTTGTGTGCGGTAGTGCCCGCCGGGAGGTCATCGTGCAGGACGTGGCCCCCGGTGAACCCCCACGGTTTGTTCGGCTTCCTCGGTGGCTTGAGGTTGCCGAAGATCACGTGATCGTGAGCGGACTGCGGGATGGCCGGGTGGTTGCCGTACGCGGACTGAGGCGGCGGATCGGGAGCGATGGGCAGGTCGTCGTCGAGCGACCGCGAGCCGCCACCACCACCTGCGTGGCTCGCGGTGGTGCCGCCACCGGCGTGGCCGGCGGGGCCACCGGCCCTGCTCGCCCCGGGTGCGCCGCCACCGAGCTTGATGAAGCTGTTGACCCCGGGTGGCAGCTTGCCCGGAGCGGTCGGGGGCGAGACCTTGCCGGTCTTGACCTTCTTCAGCGCGTCCGACACGCCGTCGAAGACCTTGCTCGCCCTGCCCAGCAGCCCGGACAGCGTCTTGAGCGCGCTGACGAGGCGTTTGACGAGACCGGCGATCTGCGTGGCGGTCCTCGCGACCAGGTTGACCACCTGCGGCACGACCCAGGTCAGACCGACGCCGAGCGTGAAGACCACCTGCAGCGCCCACGAGATCATGTGGGACACCACCTTGGCGATGGTGTCTCGAACGAGCGAGCGCACCGCGGCGACGACCTCACCGGCGGTCTGCACTCCGGTTCCCGCGCCGGCCCCGGCCTCGCTCGCGGCGCCGAGCACCGCGGCCAGGTCGGACGCCCGCTGGCGGTAGGCGTCCGCGGCGGAACCGGACCAGCCTTGGAGGTCGGTCTGAACCAGCGAGGTCAGGTCCTCGCCGATGGCGGCGAGTTCCTGGGAGATGTTCTGCCAGGTCTGTGCTTTCGCGGTGATCTGGTCCGGGTCGCCGGCGAGCTTGTCCAGCGCATCCTTGAGCGGCCCGACGTGCTCCATCAGCCAGCTCACGCCCGAGGACAGGATCGCGCCGAAGGGATCCGCCACGACCGCGAGCGCGTCCATCGCCGTTCCCGCGGCTCCCAGGACCGCTGAGGCCCAGTCGCCGCTCTCGATTCCGGTCTTCACCGATTGCGCGTCTTCCAGCAGCTGGATCCCGGTGAACGCGGTCGTTGAACTCACCGGTGCGGCCACCAATGGGTTGGTCACGAGTCCCTCTTCCTCCTCGACTTGCCTGACCCCGCCGAGATGTCGATGGGCCGTGAGCAACACGAAGTGACAACCGCCAGGTTAACCAGGCATCGACCGGAGGCCACCTGGGTGGTCCCAGTCTCTCGGATCAGGGTGTGCCGGGGTTGGCGCGTCCGCGCCGGCCGGGTTTTCGCCTCGAGCCTCCGATCGGGCGGCCAGGGCCACCGGTGACATGTCGCGCGTGACAGGGTCAGCCGGGGATGTTGCGGGGGTCGTGGCCGTAGGTGTTGCGCTCACCGATCCGGCCGTCCTTGTTGCGGATGAAGTGCTCGACCTTGCGTTCCCGCGCCATGTCCCGGCCCTTGCTGGTGGCGGCCTCCTTGGTGTCGTGGATGTTCGCGACCCGGCTGCTGCCCTCGACCTTGTTCTTCCACTGCCCGCCCTCGAAAAAGGTCTCGATATCGCCCTTCACCGGTACTTCTCCTTCCCTGCTGGGGCGCACCACCGCGCCCGCTCCCGGCGTGGATACCCGACCTGATCAGCCGAAACCCCGAGCTCTGTCGGGCGGCCATCTGGGCGGCGAAGGCCTCGGCCGGCGGGCCGCGTCCCGGTGGTCGGGCAGGTCGAGTCCCCGGTGACCATCGCGGCGGTACCCGCTCGGCCGCACCGCGAAACCACCCGGCCGGGCTCGTGACCTGCACGTTTCCCCCGGCGGCGGGCGGGCTGCCGGGTTAGGCTCGCGCCAGATGCGCCGAGCGCAAGCTGCCCGGCGACCGGTCAGCCGGGGAGGTCCGATGGCCAAGCGCGTGCCGGGTGACCGGTCAATGGTGCCCGGCTACGCGAGCCGATGCTCGCGACACCGGACGGCGGCCGGCTGCGCGACGACCCCAAGTACGCCTACGAGTTCAAGTGGGACGAAACCTCGTAGGTTCACGAATTCCTGGAGGGCAATCCTCCGGAACCCGGTCGCAATGACCGAAGGACTCTGGCACGGGCACGCAAGTTCGCCTGCCTGACGAGCGAGATCATCAAGTCCATCGCAGAATCGAGACGTTCTGTGCGCCAGCGCTCGGTAGAACGAAGACCACGCTGCGCCCGCTCTCCCCGGTCGCAGCGAAGTCCGCTGGCCAGGCGCATGGAGGAGAGTCCGCGGGAGAAGCTCCCGAACGCTGGACTGCCGGAAGTCATGGACCCGATTGCCTGTCAGGCCGTGGCCGGCTTGCAGGACCTGCGTTGACAGCCAACGGCTGGCACGTCGCTACATGAGCCGCTGTGGCTGTTGGAAGCAAGCGCCTCGCGGCATGAGCGGACGCCATGGGCAGTGACTCAATCTCTGACCGGCCTTGTGAGCCCGGAAAACCGATCATACGAACCCGCGTCGAGCCGATAGGGTCGCGCGATGGTCGACCTCCGCGAATTCCGCCGAGCATGCCACGAAGCGGCCCGGCGCACCGGCGGCCGGCTCGTCGAGTTCCGGATCGCCGACAGTGTTACGCCGAACTTCCACCAGGGCGTGATCGACTACAGCGACCATCACCTGTCAATCGTGTGCACGAGGGACCGAAGGGAACCTGTCGTGGCGGTCGCCGAGCCACGGGCGATCGACGCGACCGTGGTCAGCGCGGGACCACTGACGTTCGTCGACGCTCCCGACCTGCTCGCCGTGCTGGCGGAGTTCCCAGCGTTCCAGGTGCTCACCCCGGCCGATCTGGCGGGACCGTTCGACGCGCGGAAGTGGCCCGGACTCCACTCGGCCGACCTGAAGTACTGGGCTCCGGCGGACTTGGGCGAAGTACTCTTCAACTACTGGGACTGACTCGGCCGAGAGCCCGCGCTCAGCGGCATGAGAATGCGTCGAGCTTGACGTTGCTGGCCGCGCGAGGACGCTTCGCTCAGTAGAGCTCGACCTCCCACCCATCTAGTTCCGCCTCCCCGGGTGGGAGCTCTCCTGTGCAGTACTTGTAGAGCCACAGCGCGGCACGGCGTTCGGCGTACTTTTCGTTGACCGGTTGGCCCTGATCGTCAAGCTCGAGGACGTTTGCGAAGATGGCGAAACAGATCTCCATCTGGGACGGCGAGTCCTTGAGCTCGTCCCAGTAGTCGATCCCGTCCAGCATCGGATGGCCGACCGAACCCCGGGCGACCCATCCGGCAAAGCGACGGATCGCTCCTGATGCGCCGGGGCTGAGATGCGTAGACACGCACGGAATGTACCTGACGCCGTTGGCTGCGAAATCCTCAATTCGGCAGTAGCGGACGTTAAGTCTTCGTCCCCATGATCGTTTCCGCACTGTGGATCTGGAACGTGTTCTCTTCGTGTTCGTGAGTCGGCAGCGCCGCGTCACGCGCTGGTGGGGTCCGTGGCAAAGCGGTCGGGGTGGGCTGCGCGGACGTAGCTCACGGCGGTGGTGACGCCGAGCCCGAATACACGGATGAGCTGGACAGGGTCGGCTGTATGGTGGGCCTCGTCGAGGATGCGGTCGGTGCGCAACTGCCGCGCGGTGATCCCGAGCTGCCGGAACGGAGCGCCGAGGCCGGCATGGAAAAGTATCGAGAACCAATCGGGTGTGACTTAGATCACGAAAGAATTCGGCGTTTTTGGTTAACGCACGGATTCTAGATTCGTGCAACGGGCAGGCCCATCGCGGCGCATGTTTTCGCGTCGCCAGGGAACACGCCGACCGCGCCGACCGCCGCCTGGTCGATGTTGACGGCCGCGGACGTCAGCACGCACGCGACGAGCGGAGGCACGACGCGGGGCAGCCCGGGCTTCTGCCACTGGTAGTAGTCCTCGGCCCAGGCGGTCTTGCAGTACGACATGATGTGGGCTGCGGTGTCACCGCGGCCGTCGGCGCTGTTGCCGCTGACGCCGACGGCGACGTGCTGGCCGTCCGCGCTGCTGGTGATGTCCGCGTTCTGGTAGCAGTAGGCAATCTCGCGTTCGATCGGCGCCGCGGTCGTGACCTGCCCTCCTGCGGCCGGGGTGATCGTCTGCGGGGCTCCGCGGGTCAGCAGCGCCGCCCCGCCCAACCCGACGATCACCACGGCGGCGGCAGTGCCGGCCAAAGCGAGCTTGGTGCGCTGCCGCACCGCGCGAGCACCCTGCGCCTCGATCGCCGCAGAAGCGAGTGCCCGCCCAGCCCGAGGGGACTTCGACTTCGTCAGCGGGTTCGCGGATCGGGGTCGGCCATGAGAACGACACGGTCCACGCGCGGATCGAACGCGAGGACCGCTTGCCCTGAGTCTCCTTCAGGCGTCAGCAGCACCGGCTTCCCGAGCGTCTGGCCGATCGCGCGTAGCAAGTCGCACAAGACGTTCACTCCGGTCTGGCCCTGCAACTCCCGTAGGTCGACGTCAAAGTCGATCTGATCAGGCGAGTAGGTCCGGAAGATCGCCAGCACGCCCGTGGCCGGCCAAACCCGCAGCTCCGCATCGACCGGATGATCAACGCTTCGACCGCCGTGGGCAACGGCGTGACGACATCGTCCAGCCGGTACTCCCACGCCCACCCCCGTGACCGCACGAGGTCGAACACTGCTTGCCAGTCCTCGGCCGACGCGTCGGCTACCGAGACGTCGGGAAGCGCGCCCGTCAGGTGGGGATCGAAGAGGCCTCTGACCTCGTCCCAGAGCAGGTCCGGCATCACCTCATCCTGCCGGTCCCCTCGTGCAATCCGGTCCAGATCGCGCAAATGTTACGCACAGCGGACAAGTCCCCCAAATCGTCACTCATGGTGATCACGAGTGGATCTCCGACAGCGGGAATTCCGGGAACGTCCGGCAGGATCAGGGCATGCGTTTGTCTCGAAGATTCATCGCCGTCGCTTTCGTGGCGGCGGCTGCCGCAGGGTGCTCGAACGGTGGGAGCGGAGCTGTGGCGGGGGCGCCGGCGTCCAGCAGCAGCCTGCCGACCACCACCAGCAGCAGCGCCCCTCCCCCGGCGCCGTTCGTGCCGGCGGTTTCTCCGGCACACCTGAGCGCGGCGTGCCCGTTCTTGTCCCCGGCGGAGTTCGCGAAGACGTTCGATGACACAGACGTCGACGCCAGCAGTGAACGGCCCCAGACACACCAAGACCAGTTCACCGCCTACAACTGTGAGTACCGCCTCGCCGATCCCCCCGGGACCCACCTGGGAACCCTGACGGTCGGCGGCGTGCCGTCGCTGCTCTCCCCGCAGAAGGCGCTGCAGCTGTTCAGCGAGTCCTGCGCAGATGACGTGCAGTCCCTCTACGAAGCCGCGATGTACTGCGACACCAAGGACGGCGGCACCGACATCGTGGTCGCCAAGTTCAGCCATGGTGAGACCCGCCTCGCGACGATCTCCCTGGTGAATCCTCCCGACGGCACCATGCGCGCCGAATACACCGCAGTGATGAAAACCCTCGAAGGCCGCCTGTAATCCAACGCAGCGCCGCGGACCGGTTCACGTCCGGCCGCGGCGCTGCGGCGGATGTGTCCCCGAAACGAGAAAACCGCGCCGACGCGTTGAGCGACCGAAGGGACCCGTACTTCACCTGAGGTCAGCTGACTGGACTGCGGTGTTCGAGGAACACGGTGTCGTGCCCGCGGCCGAATCCCGCCAGCCTAGGTATAGGCCACCGGGTCGCCCGTGGGCGTGACGTGCCCCGTGCTGGACCGTCGCCTACAGCCCTCGCAAGTTCTGCTCCCTGACGGCCTCGCCGGGTCTGACGTGGCTCATGATGCTGATCCACTTCGTCGGGATGGATGGGTGGTGGTCGGTGAGATCACCGTGCCACCCGTAATTTAAGGTACTTCTGGCCCTAATCCGGGCGAGTTGGTTCGCGCGACCTTGCCCGGCCCCCGGCCGGCAGGGCAACGTGATCATCGACTGTGACAGGCCCCGACGGGGGAGCCGTCGCACCCCGAGGAAGCGGAGAAACGCACCCATGCCGATGATCACCACCAACGATGGCGTCGAGATTTTCTACAAGGACTGGGGCACCGGGCAGCCGATCGTGTTCAGCCATGGCTGGCCCCTGTCATCGGATGACTGGGACACCCACATGCTGTTCTTCCTGCAGCACGGCTTCCGCGTCATCGCTCACGACCGTCGTGGCCACGGCCGGTCGGCGCAGGTGGCCGACGGGCACGACCTGGACCACTACGCCGACGACCTGGCCGCGGTGACCGAACACCTCGACCTGCACGACGCCATCCACATCGGACACTCCACCGGCGGCGGCGAAGTCGTGCGTTACCTCGCCCGCCACGGCGAGTCGCGGGTCGCCAAGGCGGCGCTGCTCAGCGCCGTGCCGCCGCTGATGGTGCAGACGGACGCCAATCCCGACGGCTTGCCCAAGAGCGTGTTCGACGACATGCAGGCGCAGCTGCTGGCGAACCGTTCGGAGTTCTACCGGGCCGTCGCTTCGGGGCCGTTCTACGGCTTCAACCGGCCCGGGGTCGAGCCGTCGGAAGCCATGATCGAGAACTGGTGGCGCCAGGGCATGATGGGTGGCGCGAAAGCGCACTACGACGGGATCGTCGCGTTCTCCCAGACCGACTTCACCGAGGACCTGAAGAAGATCACCGTGCCGGTGCTGGTCATGCACGGCGACGACGACCAGGTCGTCCCCTACGCCGACTCGGCGCCGCTGTCGGCGAAACTCCTGCAGAACGGCACACTCAAGACCTACGCGGGCTTCCCGCACGGCATGCCGACGACGCAGGCCGAGACGATCAACGCCGACCTGCTCGAGTTCATCCGGTCCTGATCGGGCGAGCACGCGGAGGCCCGCGGGTTCGTACGGCTAAAAGTCGACGAATTCGCGGGTCATCCGCGGGGCCCGCGGTGCTTGCCGAGCTCGTTTGATTCGCACCACGGCCGAACTGAGCTTCACCCGAGGACGTCCTGCACCGCGTCGACGAACACGGCGACCTGCTCGCCGAACTGGCCGACACCCGCGTGGCGCTGCCCGACCGATGAGCCGCAGCCGCCTCGCCACGCGACGCCGGGTCAGCTAGCCGTCCTCGACAAGTCCTTCACACCGCTCTGATGGGCGCCTCTCAAGCCATGTGGGTGCTCGCCGGACAACGCCAACAGCGACGCGAGCACGCCCTGCGAATCGTCATCGACGACATCAACCAACGCCGCAAGCTGGTCCGGGACCTCGGCACCCTCCCCGCCGAGCACCAGGCCATCGCCGACCAGGACCTGCGCAAGCTCGACGTGCGTCTCGATGAAGCCTCGATCGCAGCTGACCAAATCGGACTCCAGCTCGCCAACATCAAGGCATACAAGCTGGACATGACCACGGTGATCAAGGACGCCACCAATTTGGCGTTTCCCGGCAGCGACGAACACAGCGCGAAGATCCGCGCAAGCGCCGGATTCCTTTGGCGAACGACCAGCGGGCACGCGCACGGAACCCCCTCCAGCAGGCTCACCCTCATCCGGGTCGAAGACGCCGTTCGGAAGCCGGACGGCTCGGCCACCGCGAAACCAGAGCCCTCGATCGACCGCATCGCCGTCGCGCTCCACAACGCCATAATGATGACCAACGAAGCCTGGAGACTCTACGACCTCCGCTGCCAACCCCATTCCTGATCAACGTCTATAACGGACAAGTGATCGTGTGCCGCCGGCGGGCATTACCGCCGGCGCCGCCCACTTGCGTCCGGTGATGACCAATCCCGCACGGTATTCGAACGTCGCCGGCGATCAGGCCGTGTGAGGTGGTTCGTGGATGAGCCCCGCTACGCCGTGGGGTGAGACCGTTGAATCGGGTCGTGACGTCCGTGCCGAGTCGCGCACCTGCTGCGATCGGGAGCCGGTTTCCGTCGATGTGCGCGTTGTAACCGCCGACGGCCAACGTCGGCGGCCGGCACCTCGCGGCCTAGATGTGATGTTCAGGCAGGTTGGTTAGTCGGGTGATGGGTGGGTGGCCTCCGAGGGCGGAGTGGGGTCGATGGTGATTGTAGAAGTGAAGCCAGCCTGGTAGGGCTGCTCGGCGTTGCTGGTCGCGGGTGTAGAAGCGGGCGTAGGCCCAGCCGTCGGCGAGGGTGCGGTGGAAGCGTTCGATTTTGCCGTTCGTTTGGGGCCGGTAGGGGCGGGTGTGTTTCGGTGTGATGCCGAGCTCGGCGCAGGCTTGATGCCAGGCGTGGGAGCGGTAGGCCGAGCCGTTGTCGGACAACACACGCTCGACGGCGACATGGTGCTGGGCGAACCAGGCGACGGCGCGGTGCAGGACACCGATCGCGGTGGCGGAGGTTTCATCGGTGCAGATTTCTGCGTAGGCGACGCGGGAGTGGTCGTCGATGACGGTGTGCAGGTAGCTGATGCCGGGGCGGGGTTCGTAGCGGTGGTTGCGTCGGCCGGTGCGTTTGGCGGTGGCTTCCCGGTTGCGTTTGCCCTGACCGCGTCCGACGAAGCGGTGGCCACCGCCGTCGGGAATGTTGCCGAACTTGGTGACATCGACATGGATCAGCGAGCCGGGGTGGTCGTGTTCGTAGCGGCGCAACGGCTCGCCGGTGACCCGGTCGATGCGGGAGAGGCGGTTGATCCGGCAGCGCACGAGCACCGCGTGCACCGTCGAGGCCGGTAGTCCTGTCCGGCCGGCGATCTGGACGGGGCCGAGCCGGTGGCGCCACCGCAATCGTGCGATCCGGCGCACGAGTGTGGGTGCGGTCTTGGTGGGGCTGTGGTGCGGGCGGCTGCTGCGGTCGGTCATGCCGCCTGGGCCTTCGTCGCGGTAGCGGGTGGCCCATTTCTTTGCGGTGGGCGCGGCGACCATGAACATTTTCGCTGCGGCGGTGTAGGTCCATCCGTGGTCGACGATCAGACGGGCCAGCCGCAGACGAGTGATCGGGGTCAGCGTGGCGTTAGGGTGGGACACGAGGCCCTCCAGCTGGTGAAACGGTTCCTAGGCAGTTCCACTTCACAACCGGAGGGCCTCACCTGTCAGGTGACACCACCCTCGAACTGCTGAACAACGTCCCCGGACATCACACCTAGAGCTCGTCGGGCGGGCGCTGGCCAACTGTCCTGTCTCGCAACATCTGACCGCCCACGCCTCCTCTTGACGTGCACGGATTCAGTTTCAATGAGACCCACCTCGGCGGCCGGCGAGCGACTGTTCTTCCGCCTCGTCCATGCACCCGACTCTGATTCGAGGTCGCCCCGGTTCCGGGCGCGACGGGACGCGGTCACCGGAGCGGCGGAACCCGGCGTTCGGCGCTCCTGCCATCATCGCGTGGTGATGGAGTACTTCACCCTCGACCCGACGACGAGGGCAACCCGCGATCCGGCCGTCGTCGACGCCGCACTGCGCCGGGCATGGAACGCGTGTGCCGGTGTGCCCTGCTCGAAGTGCGGAGTCGAGGCGTGGCAGCACTGCCGGGACAGGACGCGGGGAACCTGGTGGGTTACCCGGTTTCACCGGCCGCGTCAAGACGCTGCGGGCGTGCGAGGAATCCTGGCCCCGATGGGGATTCATGGACTCAGCTGGGTGAAGGGGAACGGGGTGTTCGCGTGGGACGACCGCCGCGTTCCGACTGTGTAGGTCGCCCCAGGCCGCGGTGACCGGGAACGATCACGCCTTGTCCGGGGACAGGTCCTGGGCGGTGGGTGTCCCCGGCGCCGGTCGGCGCCGGCGATGTGCCGGTGCGGCCCGCGCCCGCCGGGTCCGGTCTAGTTGTTCCGCCGCGCGGTCTTCTGCACCCTGCAGGGCGCCTTCCGCAGCCGCGGCGATCTCCTCTCGTCGTGCTCGACGGCCGGCTGCGTCCAGGGTTGGCGATCGAGCCGGACGGCCGCGGTTTGGGTAGCGGATCCTCAGCCCGGTTGCCGGTGGTCTGGTGAGGTAGTCCGCGAAGGCACAGCCATCCACGTGCAGGCAGTGGTCGACTCGGCTGATGCACCAGTTGCACAGAAGGCCGCGGACAAGGCCAGTCGCGTGGTCGTGATCGACACGGTCGCCCAGCGTCGGACAGGTCATGCACGTCGGGCCGTACGTCGCGATCAACCGGTTTCGGATCTTGGCCACCGGCGTTGTCGCGTTCGTCGGTAGCCCGGCTGCCTCGAAGGCGGTCGCCGCGAGCAGCGCCGGCGACGTCTCGAAGTCGCGCACATGCTCCCCGTACCGTGCGGTGCTCTCCGCCTGCGCATGGCCGATGTGCCGCTGGATCGCGTCGCCGGCCACGCCGAGTGCACTCCGGATCGTCGATCCCGGGCCGCCGTGGCGAGCCGCGCCAGCATCCGCCGCACGTGTACTTCGAGCGCTGGAGCGCCCGCGACCTACTTTCCCGCCGGCCGGCACCGTCGTCGAAATCCGACGCCCTCAGCCACAGTCCGGCCACGTCACGACCGAGCGCGGCGTGATCATCCACTCCGCGATGACCTGGCTCGTCGCCTACTTCCCCGGCGATCCGTCGCATCCCGCCGACCCGGCCGACCCTGCCGCGGTCCGTGTCCTGGGCATCACCCATCTCGCCACCGAGATCGTCGTCTTCCGTCAGCTGGCCGATTGCGCCCCCCGTGTGGGTCCTCGGCACCTGGAGGCACCTCGTCACGGACGGCCCGGGTCATCTTCAGCGCCCCCACGTGGTCCCGGTCTGGGAACTCGCAGCCCAGCTCGCCGAGTCCCGGCTCAGCGCGGAGTCTCGGACCTGGGAGACCGGGGAGCCGGATCGCGTCGTCCGGATGCACGTGCGGAGCAACGCGAGGAACAAGACACGGTACGTGGTCCGAGCGAGCGAATGCCCATGGTCCTGGCGGGCAGCCCCGTGTTCACCGACCAGCACGCCACATGGGTCCGCCTGACCGCGGTACGCGTCCGTGGACGTGTCGGTCACGCCCGCTCTACCGGATCGACGCAGTACGCCGTTCTCAGGTGTCGGCGGCGGTGCGGAAGCCGGTGTTGCCGCTGGAGCTGTCGGGGGGCCGGTGCGGGTGGCGGCGCGGTAGCGGTTGCAATAGGACTCGTGGCACAACAGGCCGCCATTACCGCCGGCGTCGACCCGGCGGCGCTTCTCGAACCGATCAACCAAGCGCAGGCCGAGCCCGCGGCGGCGCGGGCGCACATCGACGCTGTTCCGGCGGAGTCGAACGTGACGGTTGCCGAGATCTACGCGAGGATTGACGCTCTCGGCGACGTCTGCGGAACGCTGGCCGACGCGACAACGGCCGGCCTGAGTTGTTTGTACCGAGCGCTGAACCTGGAGCTACTCTACGAACCAAAAGAGCTGGTCGTCTATGCGACGACCAGCCCCGGTGTAGATAGTGCGTGTGTACGAGGCCGGACACTTCTCGGAGACGGAGTTCGAGCGCGTGTCGGGGACGGCTGGGACGAGCGCGGGGAAACGTGTCCCACCTGCCCCAACCATTGTTTTCGCAGCTAGAGCCTCAGTGCGAGGCGTCCCGCTGCTGGGACGGGCCGGGACGGCTGGGCCGGGTTCGCCCAGGTCACGTATATGTAAACAAATGGCAGTCCGCCTCGGGGGGCAGGATCCGTTCATTCCGCGTTCGGATGTTGCTGTGGTCGAGTCAGCGGTCGCCGGGCATCCGGGGGCGGAAATCCATGTGCAGGAGGACGCCGGACATGCCTTCCACAACCGGGTGGCGCCGATGTTCTACCGGCCGGAAGCCGCTGCTCGCGCTTGGGAGCTGACGGTGGAGTTCCTGCAGCGGACCCTACCGGCTTGACGACCCGTTCATCCGGCTGAGCATCGGGCCACGTTCGCCTGGTGCGGGCCTGCGAGCCAGTCCTGTTCAAGACGCGCGTCGACCGGTTCCGCTCCGCTCCGCAGCGCGTCGAGGTACGCACGATCGGCGGTGAGGCGGGCCGCCACCTCAGGCCCCTCGGCGACGGAGCCGTGGCCGGGGACCAGGACGTCGACGTGCCGGGCCGCTTCGGCCAGGCGGTCGAGTGCCGCCGCGTAGGCGTCGGCTTGGCCGGGGCGGCGGGGGTCCAGCAGGGGGATCAGGACGTCGGAGAGCATGTCGCCGGCGAGCAGGACGCCGCGGTCCGCGAGGAGGACCGCGGCGTGGCCGGCGGCGTGCGCGTCGTGCTCCACGAGCTCGCCCGGCAGCGAGCCCCCGTCCGCGGGCAGCGGGGTGACCAGCGCGACCAGCTCGAGCGGGACACCCGACGCGCTCTCCGCGGCCATCGCCTGCGCTCGCTCCCGGGCTCCGGTCGCGACTTCGGCGCAAGTGGCGGTGGCGTAGCGCGGGACGTCGCCGAAGCGGGAGTGCCAGAGCAGGTGGTCCCAGTGGGGGTGGGTCGCGAACCCGGCGACCACCGGGACGCCGAGGCGCGCCACGTCGTCGGCGAGCGCGTCCAGCTCGGCGCCGCTGATGCCGGGATCGACCAGGACGAGGCCGTCGTCCCCGCGCACCACGATGGCGTTGCTCCAGACCCATTCGCTCTGCCGCACCCAGACGCCGTCGGCCACCTGATTCAGCATCGGTCCACTGTGTCAGGTGTCGCCACCCGAGGCGAGGGGCGCGGCGGAAACGCCCGCCGAGGTGGAGACTTCCGGGGTGGACATGGCTGACGTCGGTGCGCGCTTGAGGGCGCGGTTCGGTCCCGAGGCCGAGGATTGGCTTGCTGAGGTTCCGGCCCTCGCGGCGCGGCTGTCCGCCCAGTGGGGCCTCGGGCTCGGTGAGCTTTTCGCGAGTGGCGCCTCGTCGGTGGTCCTGCGCTGCCGATGGCCCGACGGGACACGAGCGGTGCTCAAGCTCAGTCCGGATCGGGCGTTGTTGACCAAGCAGGTGGAGATGCTGCGCGTGTTCGCGCCATCGGGGCGGGTGCCGGTCGTCTTGGCCGCCGACGCCGAAGCCGGCGCGATGGTGCTGGAGGAGATCGTGCCCGGCACCGAGGCCGAGGACCTGCCGCAGCCGGAGATGCCGCGGCGGTGGGGTGAGTTGCTGACCGCGCTGCACGCCGTGGCCCCGCCCGCGCGCTGGCCCTGGGACCTGCGTGGTCGGTGTGCCGAGGCCTTCGCCCGGATCGGCCGGAGGCTGTCCGACCCGGCCATCGGCGCGCGGATCGATCAGGACACGTGGCAGCGGGCGATCCGGCGCTGCGAGACGCTGCTGGCCACGCAGACCAAGCTCGTGCTGGTGCACGGCGACCTGCATCTCGGCAACGTCCTCGACGGCGGCCCGCGGGGGCTGGTCGCGATCGACCCGAAAGCGTGCGTGGGCGATCCGTGCTTCGACGCCGTCGACTACGTGGTGGCCGGTGCCGGGCACGAGGGTGTCGCGGCTCGTTGCCGGCGGGTCGCGGCCGCGTGTGGGCTCGACGGGAACCGGCTGTACACCTGGAGCCAGGTGGTCGCGCCCATGGCAGCCATCGCGCGCCTCACCCGAGGCGGTCCGGAGCCGGAGATCGAGGAGCTGCTCTTCCTGGCTCGTTGATCGACCCGCCCGCTCACAACCAGCCGCGGCGTTCCGCCAGGCTGCCCGCCTGAAACCGTGTCGACGCGCCCAGCTCCGTCATCAGCCGCTGGAGCCGGCGGTACGTCGTCCGGGTGCTCCAGCCGTTCACGCGCGCGATGGCGGTGTCGGTGAGGCCCGCCATCATCATCGTGAGCAGGGCGCGGGTTTCGTCGTCCGGGCGGGGACCGCCGCCGAACGGACCCGGCGTCACCGCGGACGCGTCGAGCGGGGCGGCCTGGGCCCATTCGCCCTCGAAGAGGGCCTCGAGGGCGGTGAGGAGCGGGGAGCGCCGGACGAGGTAGGCGACCTGCAGGCCGCTGTGGCTGAGGTCGAAGGGGATGAGGGCGTCCTGGTCGTCGCGGATGATGAGTTTGATGGGCAGGGTCCGGCGGGTCCGGGCTTCTTCGCCGCCGCGGACGGCGGGCAGGATGTCGGTTTCCAGCTTCTGCGGCCAGGCCACCGCGTCCAGGCTGTAGATCACGCGGTGCGCGACGCCGTCGTTCTGGTGGCGGGCGATCTGCGCCTGGGTGTTGCGGGCGGCGCCTTCACCGCCGGGCGGCTCGTAGTACGGCGGGGTGTCGAACACGCGGACCTGGTGCAGCGCCTCGGATTCCAGGTGCGCGACGGCCGCGGCGATCGTTTCGCGGTCGGTGAGCTGCTCGATCACGAGCTCGGGGCTCGTCCGGTGCGCGCTGCGGTGGATCTCCGACAGCGCGTGCACTTTCGCGCGCGCCGCGCTCAGTTCGCGCTCGCGCTGCTGCACGAGCTGGTTGATCGCGATGTCCGGCGGAGCGGCCAGGTACCGCGCCGGGCTGCCGCTCGCGGCCACCAGGTGATTGTCGACGAGGGCGTCGAGCGTCTGCTGCAACGGGCCCGCCGGGCTCGACAGGTGGTCGGCGAGCCCGGCGACCGTCGACCCGGGCAGGGCGACGAGCGCTTCATAGACCCGCTCCTCGTCGGAGGACAACCCCAGGACCCCGAGCTCCATGCGAATGTCCTACCGGAGTTGTCGGGATTGTGCCAGGTGGCAGTGAGCAGCCACGCGGGGATCTTGTGACGGGTTCCGGCGGCTGGCACTGTTCGGCCGTTCCGGTGTGGCAATTGCGCCCGCCGGTCTGCCCCTGCGCAGAAAGGAATCCCTCGTTGAGAAGTTCACGCAAGCGTCGGGCCGTCGCGGCGGCCGCGTGCCTCGCGTCGTCGCTCAGCACGGTTCTGGTCGCCGGTCCGGCCTCGGCCGCACCCGGCAGATCGTCGGGGCCCGCGGCCCCGCAAACCCACACCGTCACCCTGGTCACCGGCGATGTCGTCACGGTGAACACGACCGGCGACACCGGTGACAACGGGGGGACGATCTCGGTCAAGGGCCCCGACGGCGGCCCCGCCGACGCGCGGATCCTCGAGTCGGCCGGCGACGTGTACGTCTACCCGTCCTCGGCGATGCCCTACCTCGCCAAGGGGATCCTGGACCGGCGCCTCTTCGACGTCACGGACCTGATCGCCGCCGGCTACGACGACGCGCACCGCGCCGACCTGCCCCTGATCGTCTCGTACACGAACCCTTCCCCGGGATTCCGGGCGAACACCGCGCCCCGCGGCTCGGCGCTGGTCCGTCCACTGGCGAGCGTCGACGGCGCCGCCGTCACCGAGAACCACGCGCAGGCGCAGGACTTCTGGGCCGCGGTGACGGCGGGGGCGCCGTCGTCCTTCGCGGCGGCACCGGCGTTCGCGAACGGCATCAAGCAGATCTGGCTCGACGGCAAGGTCCACGCCGACCTGGCCGAGTCGACCGCGCAGATCGGCGCGCCCGAGGTCTGGACCGGCGGCGACACCGGTCAGGGCGTCGACGTCGCGGTGCTCGACACGGGCGTGGACGAGGGCCACCCCGACCTGGCGGGACGCATCGTCGACACGCGCAGCTTCATCCCCGGCGAGGACGTCAAGGACCTCTACGGCCACGGCACCCACGTCGCCTCCACCATCGCCGGCACGGGCGCCGCGTCCGGCGGCACCGAAAAGGGTGTCGCCCCGGGCGCTCGCCTGCACATCGGCAAGGTGCTGGCGAACTCCGGCTCCGGCAGCGACTCCGAGATCCTCGCCGGCATGGAGTGGGCGGCGGTCGACGAGCACGCCAAGATCATCAACATGAGCCTGGGCTCGCAGGAGCCCTCCGACGGCACGGATCCGATGTCCCAGGCGGTGAACCGGCTCAGCGCGCAGACCGGCGCGCTGTTCGTGATCGCCGCGGGCAACACCGCCGGCGCCGGCACCGTCAGCTCGCCCGGCGCCGCCGACGCGGCGCTGACCGTGGGCGCGGTGGACAGCACCGATCACCTCGCCGAGTTCTCGAGCGAAGGACCCCGGGTCGGCGACGGCGCGCTCAAGCCGGAGATCACCGCGCCGGGCGTCGACATCCTGGCCGCTCGGTCGCAATACACCGCCGAAGGCGAGGGCTTCTACCAGACGATGAGCGGCACGTCGATGTCCACGCCGCACGTGGTCGGCGCCGCCGCGCTGCTCGCCGCGAAACACCCCGAGCTCACCGGCGCCCAGCTGAAGGACCTGCTGACCAGCACCGCCAAGCAGACTCCCGGCTACACCGCGTTCCAGGCCGGCAGCGGCCGCGTGGACGTGGCGGCCGCCGCCCGAGCCGGGATCTTCGCCTCGGCCACCGCGTACGCCGGGCAGAACGGGTCCGCCGCGGTCCGCCGCCCGGTGACGTACACCAACTTCGGTGCCACGCCGGTGAATCTCGCCCTGTCGGTCGCCGCGCCCGGCGTGCCGAAGGGGATGTTCACGCTCTCGGCCGACCGGGTCACCGTGCCCGCGCACGGCACCGCCGCGGTCACCGTGACCATCGACCCGCACGCCGCGCCAGGCGCGTCCGATGGCTTCACCGCCCAGATCCTGGCCACCGGTCCGGACGGCGCGCTCGCGGCGCACACCGCGGTTTCGCTCGGCGCGCTGACGCACCTGCTGACCATCAACGTCAAGGACGCCGCCGGCCAACCCGCCTCCGCCTTCGTGATCGTGCTCCGCGCGGGCGATCCGATCCCGATCCCGGTGCCGGTCGACGGCAGCGTGAGCTTCTACACGCCGGACGACCAGTACTCGGCACTCGGATACCTGACCGTGCCCGGCGTCCACGGCCCGAACTCCCAGGGCGTGGCGCTGCTCGGCGACCCCGACTTCACGTTCGACGGGGACCGCACGATCACACTCGACGCCGGCCACGTCCGGCTGGTCGACGAGACCACCCCGCAGCCCGGCGTGCCGAGCTACCTACGGCTCGAGTACTCGCGGATGCTCAATCCGGACGGCCGCTGGCACGACTTCGGGCTCGCCGACGCGGGCGCCGACAGCCTGTGGATCCAGCCGCAGGGCAAGGTGACGCACGGCGACTTCATCGTCGGCGCGCGGTGGCGCAAGGAACAGCCCGGCCTGACGGTGTCCGCCCGGGGCACCGACTACACCGACGTCCTGCGCCAGGCGGGTGTCACCCCGCTACCCGACGGAACCCGGAACCTGCCGCTGGTATTCGCGGGCAACGGCGCGCCGTCGGACTACGCGGGCCTCAAGGCACAGGGCAAGGCGGTGGTCATCCGGCGCACCGCGACGGCGAACCCGGCCGAGCTGGCCAAGGCTGCGGCCGACGCCGGTGCCAAGGTGTTGCTGGTGGCCAACGACCGGCCCGGGCGGCAGAGCCTGTTCTTCGGCACGGACTCGCTGCACCCGAGCCCCGTCGACGTCGGGCTCCTCAGCGCCGACGAGGGCGCCAAGCTGATCGCCCAGGCCCGGCAGCGCAACGCGACGCTGCGCACGGAGTCGCACCCGGCACCGGCGTACCTCTACGACCTCATGCACACGTGGCACAACGACGTGCCCCAGGACATGGTCGTCCACGCGTCGGGCAAGAACCTCGCGCGCGTCGACGAGACGTTCGCCGGTGCCGTCCCCCAGGGTGGCGGTGAGGAATGGCGGTACGACTTCCCGTCGTACTCGGAGTGGGGCATCGGGACCTACGTCGCCATGGCCGCCAGCGGGCACCGCACCGACTGGGTCACCACCGACGGCGCGAACCGGTGGGGCCACGAGGTCACCGACGGCGTGCTGGGCGAGTGGGGCGTGGCGCGGACGTACCGGCCCGGCACCGTGTCCAGCGACGACTGGTTCACGCCCATCCAGCGGCCGTACCTCAACAACAACTACCTCGGCCCGACGCGCACCGGCGACCAGCTGCGGATCGACGTGCCGGGCTACGGCAACGCCGACCACGTCGGCGCGATCTCCGACGCGCAGCACTCGCACCAGACCGTGACCCTGTTCCAGGGCGACACGCAGCTGGGCGAATCCGACAACGGGCTCATCATGTATCCCACCGCGCCCAGCTCCGGACCGCGGCAGTACCGCCTGGTCGTGGCGAACGAGCGCGACGCGGCGCTGAGCCCCTACTCGTCCTCGACCACGACGGCGTGGACGTTCACCTCGGCCGCCCCGAAGGTCTCCGGTGGGCAGGACCTGTTGCCGCTGCTGCAGATCCGTTACGATCTCGACCCCAACGCCTCCGGAACCGTGCCCCGCGACTCGAAGTTCGGCGTCACCGTCGAACAACGCGCCCCGGTCTCCGTGGGCCTGACCCCCGTCTCGATCGCGGGCGGCGGCACCCTTCGCGCACCCCGCGTGGAGGTCTCCTACGACGACGGCACCACCTGGACCCGCCTCTCCGACGACCACCGCGGCGACTACCGCCTGGACGCACCGAAAAAGGCGCGGTTCGCCTCGCTGCGGGTGACCGCCGGTGATTCCGCGGGCAACTCCGTCACGCAGACGATCGTGCGGGCTTTCGGGCTTCGCTGACGTTTCTCTCGCGGCCCGCCCTGCTCCGGGGCGGGCCGCGCCTGCGCTCCCCTACGCCTACGCTGGCCGTCGGTGGACGACGCCCGACTCCGCCGACCGGACCGAGACGCGGAGGCACTCGCCATGACCCACACCGTGGACTTCAGCACCGTATCGACCGCCGGCCTGGAGTCGTCGCCGGTCGCCGCCGCGCTCGCCGGCCTGCGCGCGAACGAGGCCCGGTACTTCAAGAACAAGTACGACCACGTCTTCACGGTCGAGCCCGCCGCCGACGCCGCGGCGACCGTCGACTGGGTCCGCCGGATCCTTTCGGAGGAACGCGGCATCGTCATCGCCTCCCGCCCGCTCGAGGCGACCGCGTTCCAGGTCGAGAACATCCGGATGGCCTACGTCTTCTACGAGAACGGGCTGTCGATCAACGTCATGTACACGATCGACGAGTCCGGCAAGCGGGCTGTCGGGTTCAAGCTGTCCGACGGGATGGAAATTCCCGAGGAACTCCCCTCGTTCAAGTTCGCTCGCCAGAAGTCCAAACTGGCGGGCACGATCCGCGGGTCCTACTTCGTGATCAAGAACGAGTACTGACCCCGAGAGACGGCCTCGGTGCGGCCGTTGGCCCTCGTCGGGACCCGTCCACCCACCCAACGTCACCTAAGACGTGCCCGGAGTTCCGGCGGCCAACCTGCTCCGTCGGCACCAACGGCCAATGTCCGCACCACGGGCTGGCGTTGGCCCATCAACGGAGGACCACGGTCAAGTGCGGTCCGAAGTCCAGCCCCCTGAAGTCCACCGGCCCGCGCAGCGTCGGAAGGAAGTGGACGGTGGTGCCTGTTGCGCCGTCGTCGCAGATCGGGGTCAGGTCGGTCACGGGGATGCCGTGCTCGTAGCGCTGCCTCCACGATCCGTTCGCGCGGCGGTTGATGTGCTCGAGCCATTCGCTCAGCGCTGCCACCACTGACATGCCCCGGCGCGGATGCCCGTCAGGCAGAGTGGCGGCCGCCGGGTGGTCAAAGAAGCGCAGGTCCTTGGTAGCCATGACCGGTTTCTTGACGGTGCGCCCGGCAGCGTCGACGCGGGTGTCGGTGCCGCGCCCATCGTCGGCTACAGAGATCGAACCATCCGCGTGCCGGGTGACCACGGCGATACCGCTGCCGCGCGACTCGGCCTCTTCCGCGGCGTAGGCCAAGACCTCAAGCACCAGATGCCGCACACCGCCCGGGGCGAACTCCGCCGGTGCGGAGCGGACGACCTTGAGGTGTGCGGTGTCCACCGTGCCGGCCCAGTCGTGGGTGGTATTGCGCCAGTTGATCACAGCTCAAGCGTAGGTCGTCAGTTCCGGTCAGGTGGGCGCATCGCCGTCGGAGATGAGGGCCGGCACCGACCAGCGCGCAAACCGCGTCACCGCCGGTCGCAGAGATCCTGCTCCCCCGCCGCACACGCGTAGTACTGAAACCCCGCCATTGCGTTCCGCGCCTCGGGCGTCAGCAGGTAGTCCCGAAACGCCGCCGCCAACGACCCCGATTCCAGTGGCCCCCGGCTGAACACGTCCTCCACCGTCCAAAACGGATAGCCGCCGCGGATGTCGTCCAGGGTGGCGTCGCGGCCGTCGAGGCTGATCTTCTTCACGGCGCTCGACTGGGCCACGTCGGAGACGTCCGCGTAGCCGATGGCGTCGCCGAGGGTGGCGATGCGGTCAATGAGGTCGCCGGTCGAGCCTTGTTCGCAGATGATCGGGGACGAGGCCGCGAGGTCGGGGCGCAGGTCGCGGCAGGAGTCGGACGTGGCCGGGGCCTGGCCGATCGGGGCGGAAGGCGTGCCGAGGAGGTAGTTCTCCAGCGTGCGGCGCGTGCCCGATGAGGTGGAGCGGCCCGCGACGCGGATCACGCCCGTGTCGCGCAGGTTACCGGTGATGTCGCTCCAGACGCGGGCGCCGCCGGTGAAGATCTTCCGCACGTCCGCCACCGACAGGCTGTCGACGGGCACGTTTTTGCTCGCCACCAACGTGAACGGGACGATCGCGAGCTTCTGCGGCACGAACCGGGTGAAGTCGGGCTCGTCGAACTTGCCATCGGACAGGGCGAGGTCGATGGTGCCGTCGTGCAGGCGCTGCAGGCCTTCCACGCTGCCCGGCGTGCCGACCTTCACCGCCGCCCCCGGGCAGTACGCCTCGTACGAGCCGGCCAGCTCCGTCGCGGCCCGGCCGAACGCGCTGGACCCCTCCACGCTCAGCGAGCCCGCTTCGCACGCCACGCCCCGCGGCAGCTTGGTGAACGGCGCGACGTTGTTGAGCAGCAGCACCACCGCGAGCGCACCGGCGCAGATCGCCGTCAGCCCGCCCCACGCGAGCGTGCCCGGTCCGACCTTCTCCTTGCCTTCGCGGGTGGTGATCCGGCCGTCGCGCAGGACGCCTTCGACGGCGATCTGGTGTTTCTCCCCCGGCGTCGTCCCGGAGAGCACGATCACGAGCTTGTACGAGGCTTCCCGTTCGAGCAGGACCTTCGGCAGCTGCACCCGGTCTTCCTCGATCGTGAAACCGGGCAGCTTGCTGATCACCCGGTGCAGCTCGACGGGCTCGAACTCGGTGGCGTCGACGGAGATCACCTGCCGCCCCGGGAAGTGCAGGGCGAGCGGGGACACGTAGTCCTCCGCCGTGATCGTCGAGCCACCGGTGTTCTTCACCCGCACCACGACCACCCCCGGGTCGGTCACGGCCGCGTGTTCACCTTCCAGGCGCACGGTTTCGCCGATGTCGACGCCGAACGGCGCGTCGATCCGCACCCGGCACGACAGGATCTGCCGCCGGCGCACCCGCACGTAGCTGACGCTCGTGGCCAGCGCGGCGACCACCGCCGCGATGGAGAGGCCGAGGATGCCGTCGCCGCTGATCGCGGTCTCGGCAACCCATTGCCGCTCCGCGATCCCGAGCACGAGGGCCACGAGCACCACCACGGCCGAGACCACCGCGGCGGCGATGCGCGGGCCCCGGCGCGACTTCGGCGCGGCGCGGTTGATCACCGCGTCGTCCAGCGGCCGGGCGCCCGGCGACGTCGAGGGGTCGGCCTGCTCCGCGCGGCTGATCCGCTCGACGGCCACCGACACCTGCTCCTCGACCCAGCCGGAATCGTCGGTCTTCTCCGGGTAAGCCGTCCGGTAGAGGCTCCGGGCGATCTCGTCGACGGTCTGCGGCGGCTGCGGGTCATTGGCGGGCATCGGTTCTCCCCTCACCCTTCGCCGCGGTTTCCTCGCACACCGGGCACTTTCCGGACATTCCGTCCAGGACGTAGGAGGCCTCCAGCACGGCCTGCCACATCGCCTGACGCGGCCCGTGGGTGCGATCGGACTCGGCGGCGTTCAGGAACTTCTCGACGATGATCTCCCAGTGGTCCTGCGCGCGAGCCCAGTCCCCGTCGTGGCGCAGGGCGAACCGGATGCCGAAGTAGTGCGGCACCTCGAACCCGTGCCGGCGGTACTGCAGGCGGTCGAGCAGCGGGATGAGCGCGATGCGACGTGCGTTCCCGCGGCCGCGCATCCGCCCGATGTTGCGGTTGTCCGTCACCTCGGTCACCACGTAACCCGCGACGGCGCCGGCGAAACCGGTCACCACGAGCCAGCCGGCGAGTGACAGCGGCAGGGCGAGCGCGGGGCTCGAGGTGTCCCACGGCGAATCGATCTGCAAAGTCACGTCGTAGGCGACCCGGCCCCCGATGACCACGGCGTTGACCACGAACAGGCCCGCGAACGCGGCGAGGAAGTAGTAGCCCCGCACGCGCAGCCAGTACTGGATGCCCCTGAACCGGCCGACACCCCGGCGGCGGCGCCGCAGCAACGCCCGGATCGACTCGCGCGGCGGCGGTGGATCGACGTTGGTCGTTTCGGTGATTTGCCTCGTCATGCGCCGCGACGCCTCGCCCGAGCTGAGCGAGGCCCCCATTCGCCACCCATGGGCCGAACCTACCGGACTCCGGGCACCGGAAATCAAACTGGCAGCAACCGGTCACCGAACACTGAGCAGGAATGGAGAAGCACTAATCACGCTCGCGCGCTTACCGTTCCAGCCATGACCTCAATCGACACCATCACCCTCGAAGTGACCGATCCCACCGCCGCCGAACGCTTCTACGCCGACGCTTTCGGGCTCGGCTCCCGCCTGCGTCTGCGGGAGTCGCAGGAACCGTCCGACGGCTTCCGCGGCTTCACGCTCTCGCTGACGGTCTCCCAGCCCGCCAACGTCGACGCCCTCATCTCCTCGGCTCTCGCCGCCGGCGCCACGACGCTCAAGGCCCCCGCGAAATCCATGTGGGGCTACGGCGGCGTCGTCCGGGCCCCCGACGGCACGATCTGGAAGGTCGCGACGTCCGCCAAGAAGGACACCGGCCCGGCCGCACGGGAGTTCGACGCCGTCGTGCTCCTGCTCGGCGTCGACGATGTGGCCGCGAGCAAGAAGTTCTACGCCTCGCGCGGGCTGAGCGTGGGCAAGAGCTTCGCGCGCATGTACGTCGAGTTCGAGACGGGGCCGGTGAAGCTGGCGCTGTACCGCCGCCGCGCACTGGCGAAGGACGCCGGCGTGGCCCCCGCTGGGACGGGCGCGCACCGCATCGCGGTGGTCGGCGGAGAGGAAGCTTTCACGGACCCCGACGGTTTCGCGTGGGAAACCACCGCGTCGGCCGAGGTGCGGTGATGTGCCGCTATCGGTTGTACACGACCGGGCTGAACGGGGTCAGCAGCTCCGACACCGAACACGAGGACGGCGCGCAACCCGTGCAACCGTCCACTGCGGACTCCGCCGCTGGGGTTTCCGCCCGGCCCGGGGCGGAAATCCCCGGGCCGGACCGGCAGCTTCAGTTCACCAGCGCGTCGAACATCCCCGGCTCGTAGGAACCACCCGGGTTCCGCACGATCACGTTCATGCGGTTCGCCGCGTTGATCATCGACACCAGGCACACCAGCGCCGCGATCTGGTCGTCGTCGAAGTTCTTGCGGACGTGGGACCACGTCTCGTCCGAGACGCCGGCCGAATCGGCCATGCGGGTGGCTTCCTCGGTGAGCGCGAGGGCGGCGCGTTCGGCCTCGGTGAACACGGTGGATTCGCGCCACGCGGCCACCAGCGCGAGGCGCACCGCGGTTTCGCCGGCGGCCGCGGCGTCCTTGGTGTGCATGTCGACGCAGAAGCCGCAGCCGTTGAGCTGGCTGGCGCGCAGGTTGACCAGTTCCTGGGTCGACTTCGGCAGGGCCGACTTCTCGAACAGGAGGCTCGCGGAAGCGAAGCGCTTGGCGAACTTGGTGGCGAACTCGTTCTCGAACAGGTTCATGCGGGTCATGGAGTCGTCCTCACTCGTCGTTTCGCGAACTGATGCCCACCAGATGCCGGCGACCCCGCCGTTGTGACATGTCACGAAACACAACCGGGCGGCATCTGGTGAGGGACACTGTCGAAACGGAAGGGGGAAGCGCATGGCCGACCGCAGCACGGAGCTGTTCCTCACGCACCGCAACCTGTTGTTCACCATCGCCTACGAGATGCTCGGCTCGGCCGCCGACGCGGAGGACGTGCTGCAGGAGACGTGGCTGCGCTGGGTGGACGTCGACTTCGACGGGGTGCAGAACCACCGCGCGTACCTCGTGCGCATCACCACGCGCCAAGCCCTGGGCCGGCTACGGACGCTCGGGCGGCGCAAGGAGTCCTACGTCGGGCCGTGGCTGCCGGAGCCGCTGCTGACCGCGCCGGACGTCGCCGAGGACGTGGAGCTCGCCGACAGCGTCTCGATGGCCATGCTGCTCGTGCTGGAGACGCTCACGCCGACCGAACGCGCGGTGTTCGTGCTGCGCGAGGTGTTCGACCTGGGCTACGGCGAGATCGCGGACGCCGTCGGCAAGAGCGGCGCCGCCGTGCGGCAGATCGCGCACCGGGCGCGGGAGCACGTGGCCGCCCGCCGGCCGCGCGGGCCCGTCTCGCGCACCGCCACCCGCGACGCGCTCGCCGCTTTCCAGCACGCCATCGAAACCGGCGACCTGCAGTACCTGCTCGACATCCTCTCCCCGGACGTCGTCTTCCTCGGCGACGGCGGCGGCGTCAAGCAGGCCGTGCTCAAGCCCGTGATCGGCGCCGACCGCGTGGCGCGCATCCTGGGCGCCGGTCTGGGCCGCCTCGCCACGTCCACCCGGCTGCCCGCGCAGGTCAACGGCTACCCCGCCCTCACCGTCCACTTCGACGGCGCCCTCGACACGGTCCTGGCCTTGCGCATCGACGACGGGCTCGTCACCGGCATCTACGCGGTGCGGAACCCGGAGAAGCTCTCGCACATGGACAAGGAGCGGAGCCTGCAACGGTGAGCGAGGCCGGTGTGTTCGCCCGGCCACCGGCTTTTGTCGGTCCCCCCGGGTAAGTTCGATGACATGGCAACAATGGTGACGTTCCACGCCCACCCCGACGACGAGTGCATCGTGACCGGTGGCGTGATGCGCAAAGCCGCCGACGAGGGACACCGCGTGGTGCTGGTGGTCGCGACGCGCGGCGAGGTGGGCGAGGTGCCCGACGGGTTCCTCAGCGACGGCGAGGAGCTGTGGGAGCGCCGCGTGCGCGAGACCCACGCGGCGGCCGAGGTGCTCGGCGTCAAGCGCGTGGAGTTCCTGGGCTACCGCGACTCCGGGATGATGGGCGAGCCGACCAACGACGCGCCGGGCGCGTTCTGGCGGGCGTCGGTCGAGGAGGCGGCGCAGCGGCTGGCCGACATCCTGCGTGAGGAAGACGCCGAAGTGCTCACGATCTACGACGACTACGGCAACTACGGCCACCCCGACCACATCCAGGTCCACCGCGTCGGTATGCGGGCGGCGGAGCTGGTGGGCACGCCGCGCGTCTACCAGGCGACCTCGAACCGCGACCACATGCGCCGCGGGCTGGAGCTGGCCGTGGAGATGGGGGCGATGCCGCGCGAGGCGGTGCCGGACGTCGACGCGCAGGAGAAGCTCGGCAAGCCCGAGGCCGAGATCACGGCGGCGGTCGACGTCAAGCCGTTCCTCGCCGCGAAGCGCGCGGCCATGCGGGCGCACCCGAGCCAGATCAGCGACGAGTCGTGGTTCCTCGCGATGCCCGACGAGGCGTTCGGCCACGCGTTCGGCATCGAGTGGTTCATCCGCGCCGGCCACGGTCCGGGGATCACGGAGACGGACCTGATGGCGGGCCTATGACACCGCGGCGGTCACGTCCAGCCCACCAGCTGGCCCGGGTAACCCAGGCACGTCACGCCCAGCAGCGTGCTCGCGGTGCTGAACGCCGGCCCGACGCCGAGCCGGTGAACCGGTCCCAGACGGCGGAGCGCACGGCGCGCTCGGCCGTGGCCACGTAGATCACCGTGCGGACCACGTCGTCGGCGGTGGCGCCGGCGGCCGTGAGCGCGGTGGCGGTGTTGGCGACGACCTGGTCCACCTGCGCGAGCACGTCACCGTCGACCACGGCACCGTCCAGCCCGAGCGGGCACTGGCCGGCGAGGTGCACGGTCGTGCGGCCCGAGACGGTGGTCACGTGGTGGTAACCGGGCGTCGCGTGCAGGGCGGGCGGGTTCTGCCGTTGAATGGTCACGGGGCCGCATGGTGGTGCACCCGCCGCGTGGCCGGCCAGCGATTTTCGGGGCTCGGGAGGGCACATGCGCAGGACCGTGGACTGGGCCGACGGCGCCGTCGTGATCATCGACCAGGTCGCGCTGCCCGGCGCGTACCGCACGCTGGAGCTGCGGACGGTCGACGAGCTCGTCGACGCGATCCAGCGGCTCGCCGTGCGGGGCGCTCCCGCGCTGGGCGCCGCGGGGGCGCTGGGGGTCGCGCTGGCGGCGTTCGCGGGTGGCTCGGACGGCGCGGTGCGGGCCGAAGCCGAACGCCTCGCCACCGCCCGCCCGACGGCCGTCAACCTCCGCTGGGGCGTCACCCGCGCGCTCGGCAAGCTCGGCGGCGGCCCCGAAGCCGTCCTCACCGAGGCGCTCGCGATGCTCGACGAGGACGAACACCTCAACCGCACCGCGTCGGGCCACGCGGCGGACGTAGTGCTGCGCGAGACCACCCGCCGCCCGCTGCGGCTGCTGAGCCACTGCAACGCGGGCCACCTCGCCACCGTCGCGTGGGGCACGGCGCTCGGCGTTGTCTGGCACCTGCACGAGCGAGGCCTCGTCGAGTCCGTGCTGGTCGACGAAACCCGGCCCCTCCTGCAGGGCTCCCGCCTCACCGCGTGGGAACTCGCCCAGGCCGGCGTCCCCTACCGCGTCCAGCCCGACAGCGCCGCCGCCCTCGCGATGTCCCGCGGCCTCGTCGACTGCGTCCTCGTGGGCGCCGACCGCATCGCCGCCAACGGCGACGTCGCCAACAAGATCGGCACCTACGGCCTCGCGATCGCCGCCGCGCACCACGGGGTGCCGTTCGTGGTCGTCGCTCCTGAGTCCACAGTGGACGCTTCGATCGCCTCGGGCGCGGACATCGAGATCGAGGAACGCCGGCCTTCGGAGCTCACGGAGTTCGGCGGTGTCCGCATCGCTCCGGAGGATGCCGAGGCCTTCAACCCGGCTTTCGACGTGACGCCTGCCGCGCTCGTCACGGCGGTGGTGACGGAAAACGGCGTCCGGACTCCTCAGCCGATGTCGTAAACCGCGACGGTTCCCTTTCCTGCCACGGCGATTCGGCCTGGCGCGAGTATGTGCAACCCCACGGCCCGGCCGGCCACCCGGGTCCGCGTGAGACGGGTGCCGTCGGCGGCCCAGTGTTCGAGGTGGCCGGCGTTGTCGAGGGTCACCAGGCCGCCGGCCACCGCAACCGAGCCGACCAGGCGTTCGACGCTCGTTGGGCGGGGGAAAGCGGCCGCGGGTGCCGGGTGGGTACGCCACGAGGTGGGGTCCAGGGCGCGGCCGCCGACGACGGCGCTGGAGCCAGAGACTTCGAAGACGGGACCGGCGTCGGGGTCGGGGACGTGGGCCCACCAGGCGCGTTCGACAGCGCCGGTGGCGGGGCGCAGCAGTTCGACGAGGCGGCCGCCCGGCTTCCCGACGAGGAAACCGCCGGCGAACCACGCCGGGCGGACGGTGGAACCGGACCGGGTCCACCGCAGCTCCCCCGTCGTTCGGTCCAGGGCGCGCAGCGGGGTGTAGCCGCGCCAGCCGCCGACGAGGACGAGGTTCGGGGAGGCCACGACGTGGCCCGAAGGCCAGCCGACGTCGCGGGTCCAGCGCGGTTCGCCGGTCGGCCAGGAGAGGCAGAACAGGCGGCTGGGCAGCTGGGGCAGGGCGAACACGTCGGTGCCGTCCACGACAACGGCGCGTGGCCACGTGCCGAGCGGTACGTCCCAGTGCACCGTGCCGTCGGAGCCTGCGAGGCGGACGAGGCGAGTGGACCGTTCGTGCACCAGCACGTCACCGTCCGCGACCGCGAAGTCGTGGATCGAGGGCCGTTGGTGCAGTGGCCGTTCCCACCTCAGCTCGAACACGGCCACATCGGACCAGCCGACCGGCTGCCCGGCAAGCCAATTACCCCACGAGCGACCGGTACAACTCCAAATGCGCCCGCGCCGCCGCAGCCCAGGTGTGGCGCTCAGCCAACGCCACCCCCGCCGCGCGGTCCTCCGTCCCGGAATCCAGCGCCTCCTGGATCGAGGCCGCGAAACCGCGGGGCGTGGAAGCGAACTGGGCCACCCCACCGAAAACCTCGCGCAGCACCGGCAGATCACGCGTCACCAACGGCACCCCGGCAGCCAAGGCCTCCATCGCCGCCAGACCGAAACCCTCCTTCGTCGAAGGAAACGCGAACACCGCCGCCGAACGCACCAGCGACGGCAGCGAGTCGTGCGAAACCGGCCCCAGCACCACCGGATCCACGCCCAGCTCGGCCGCCCGCTTGTCCCAGCGTTCACGGTAGTCGCGGTAGTCGAAGAGCGTCTCGCCGCCCGCGATGACCAAGCGCACGGGAGGGTCGAGCAAAGCGACGGCCTCCAGCAGATCCAGCGAACCCTTACGCGGCTCGATACCGCCGACCGCGAGCACATACCGGCCGAAGCGCGCCCGCCAATCCCCGTAGGGCGCCGACGAAAACCGGGCAGCGTCAACGCCGTTGGGGATCACCGTGGCCTCGATCCCCCAGCCCGCGTGCACCTCCTCGGCCACCGACGCCGACACGCACACGTGGGCGAACGGCCGCGTGATCGCCCGTTCGTGACACGCGGCCAGCTCGGGCGTGGTGAACCTGTCGAGGTGATGCACCGTGCGCACGCAACGGTCCACGGCGTTGGCCGAAATGCAGTCCTGCGCGTGCACGATGTCGTACTCACCGGCCGGAAAAGCCGCGCCCAGAACCGCGATCGAGCGCACGATCCGCGAACCCACGGACTCACCCGGCACGTCGGGAAACGGCACCACCACCGTCGTCACGCGCGGATCCACCGGCCGGAAGAAGCCGCTGTCACCGCCGCGGCCCAGCGTCCACACGGTCACGTCCGCGCCGAGCGCGGCCAGCGCCTCGGCCAGCGCCAGCGTGTGCACCACGCCGCCGCGGGGTTTCGTCGAATAGCTCAGCAACGCGATGCGCAACGTCAGCCCTCCCGATACGCGAAAGGTTTGCGTTCCCCGAGGTGGTGCAGCACGCGGCGGGCGTTCGCGACTTCCCCCGCCACGTCGACCTCCGCCACCGCGAGGCCCGCCTTCGACCAGGTGCGCGCGAGGATCTCACCGCCGGGGCCGACGACCTTGGCCTGGCCGAGGAACCGCATGCCACCCATCGCACCGGTCTGGTTGGACGACACCAGCACCACCTGGTTCTCCGCGGCGCGCGCCTGGTCGTACAGGTCGAACAGCCGCGACTGGCGGTCCTGCGCCATGCGCGGGGCCCGGTCGGTGATGCTCGTCGGCCACGCCGAGAGGCACGCGACGATCTCCGCGCCGTCCACCGCGAGCGAGCGCGCCGACTCCGGGAACGTCTTGTCGTAGTCGATCAGCATCCCGACGCGCCCGACCGGGGTGTCGAACGCGGCGAACGAATCCCCCGCGTCGTACGCGACGCTTTCCCCCGGCGGCTGGTGCACCTTGCGGTGGTGGCCGAGCACGCCGTCGCCTGTCACGCACACGGCCGCGTTGTAGCGGCGCGCGCCGTCGGCCTCGCAGTAGCCCACGCACACGGTCATCTCCGCCGCCAGCGCCTGCACCGTTTTCAGCTCGGGGCAACTGGGTTCGAGCGCCGGCGGCAGCGCGTCGGGGTCGGGGTGGCGCAGGTCGGCGAGGTAGCCGCCGAGCGCCGCGTCGGGCAGCACCAGCAGGTCGGCGCCGCTTTGGCGCGCGTGGTCGATCAACGTGGCGATGCGCCGCAGGTCGAACTCGAGGTCACGCCCGAAGTGGGCGGCCACCGCGGCGATCCGGAGCCGGCCCATTCACCCGCCCACCGCATACGCGGCGGGCCGGCGGTCGGCCAGGTGCGCCATCGCCCGGCGCGCGCCCGCCAACGCGGCGGCGACGTCCACCTCGGCGATCGCCAGACCTTCGGCCACGCCCGTGTCGGCCAGCACCTCACCACCGGGGTCGACGATCTTCGCGCTCGCCACGAACCGCAGGTCGCCGAAGGTGCCCGACTGGTTGGCCGAGACCCACACGATCTGGTTCTCCAGCGCCCGCGCCCGGTCGAACAGGTCGAACCGGCGCTTCCAGCGGTCCTCGGCGAGGTCGGCGCTCGGGTTGGTCCGGCTGCCCGGCCACGCCGACATGCACACCACCACCTGCGCGCCGTCCAGGGCCAGCGCCCGCGCCGATTCCGGAAACGCCTTGTCGTAACAGATCATCATGCCCAGCCGGCCCACCGGTGTGTCGAACGCGGCGAACCCGCTGCCCGCGCCGTAGCTGGCGTCCTCCGACAACGGCTGGTGCACCTTCCGGTGGTGCCCCAGCACACCGTCGCCGCTCACGCACACCGCCGAGTTGTAGCGCCGGTCGCCGTCGCGCTCGCAGTACCCGGCCGTGACGACGAGATCGCCCGCCAGCTCGGCCAGGCGGCGGATCTCCGGACCCGCCGGATCGAGCGCGGGCGGTCCCTCCGCGTCGCCGTCGAGGTTCGCGAGGTACCCGCCGAGCGCCGCCTCGGGCAGCGCCAGCAGGCCGACGCCCTCCGCTCTGGCTTCCGCGATCAGCTTCTCGATCCGCGCGAAGTCGCTCTCGACGTCGCGGTCGAAGGGCGCCGCCACCGCGGCCATCCGCACCGTGCTCATGTTCTCTCCTCGATCATGCTGCCTCCCCCAATCCCGTGACCCCGCCGTCCACGACGGTCGTCACCTCGCCGTCCGGCCACCTCAGCCGCACGCCGGACCCCGCCACGAGCTCACCGCAGCCGGCGGTCACGGCGGCGCGGGCCGGAGCGGGCGCCCCGGCCGTGAGCATCGCGAAGCCCGGGAAGCAGGTGAACCAGTCACCCACCGTCGTCCCGGCCGGGCGCGGCACCTTCGCGACGTCCAGCACCGCGCCGCAGCCCGACGCCTCGGCGAGCATCCCGAGCGTGCCGGCGAGGCCCGCCATCGACACGTCCTTGGCCGCCGCGGGCCGCGCCCGCGCGACGGCGCCGAGCAGGTCGCGCAGCTCGGGCGTGCGCCGTGAGCTCGTCGAATCCCATTGCCGCCCGGTGTATCCGGGCCGCCAGCGGCCGTCGAGGTCGGCGGTCAGGTACACCGTCTGGCCGGGTTTCCCGCCGCCGCCCGGCACCGGCTCGGCCGCGCGGCCCAGCGCGGTGACGGCCAGCGACGCCGGGACGCCGAACTGCGTGTGCCCGCCCAGCACCGGCACGCCGTACGCAGCGCTCGCCTTCCGGAGTCCGGAAAGGACTCTCGCGGCGAACGACGCGTCCCGCGCACCCAGCGCGTCCAGCAGCGCGACGGGTTCCGCGCCCATCGCGGCCAGGTCGTTCACGTTCACCAGCGCCGAGCACCAGCCCGCCCATTCCGGGTCGCGCTCGACCATCGACGGCACGATCGCGTCGCACGCCGCCACCAGGTCGCTGCCCGGAATCGGCACGCCGTCGTCGCCGAAGAAGCCCGGGCTGCCGGTGAGCCCGGGCAGCAGTGTCCCCAGTGAACGTTTGGTGGCCTGCGCCAGCGCGGCCACGCGGCCGATGGGCCACCGCATCAGCACGTGCTCGACGCCCGCCACCGTGACCGGCCGGACGTTCTGCCAGCCCAAGCGCGTGAACATGCGCTCGTTCTGCACCTGCACGGTCGCCTCGAAGCGCAGCGCGCCTTCCGTTTCGGCCCGGGCACAAGCGGCTCGCACGAGCGCGCGTCCGACACCGTGCGGGCTGCCGGGCGCGACGACCAAGCGCCCACCGGTCCACCAACCGAAGTCCGGGCCGTCTTGCGCCGGGCCGAGCCGGACGCCGCCGAGCACCGTGCCGGCGGCGTCACGCGCCACGAGCACCAGCGTCCGCGGGTCGGTGTCTCGGTCGTCCACGTCGTGGCGGGCGAACAGGCCTTGGCGCTGCACGAACGTCTCGTGCCGCAGCGCTCGGTAGGCCGTGAGCCCACTGTGGCCGGCCGGTTCGATCCGGAACTCGGATGGGGCGACGGCGCTACGGGAATCGCCGAGCAACGCCAGGATGTCGTGGTCCACATCAGCCTCCCGCCGCGCTCAGCACGCTGCACGCTCCGCAAGCCGCACAGCCGGCACCCTGATCGGCCCCGGTCATCCCCGCGGCCCGCAACAGCTCGGCCACCCGCCGCGTCACCTCACGCACCAACGCCGGCGAAGGGGCCACCGCGCCGTCGCGCCGGGCGAGTGTGCCGAGCATCGGCCGCATCGGCACCACGAACGGGTACACGCCCCGCTCGATCAACCGGCCGGCGCCCGCGACCAGCTCGTCCGGGTCCTCACCGAGGCCGATCAGCAGGTACGTCGACACGCGGTTGGGGCCGAACACCCGCACGGCCTCGTCCCACGCCGCCTCGTACTCCGCCATCGGCACGCTCGACTTGCCGGGCATCCACCTCCGGCGCACGTCGTCGTCGAGCGATTCCACGTGGATGCCGATCGACGTCGCGCCGGCTTCGTGCAGCTCGGTCAGCACGGCGAGGTCGCCGGGCGGCTCGATCTGCACCTGGATCGGCAGGCCGGGCATGGCTTCGAGCACCGCGCGAACGCAACGCACGAGGTGGCGTGCCCCGCGATCCGGCCCGGCCGTGGTGCCGGTGGTCAGCACCATCTGCCGGATCCCGTCGAGCCGCACGGCCGCTTCCGCGACCTCGGCGAGCTGCGCCGGGGTCTTGGCCGCGACCGTCGAATCGGCGCGCAGCGACTCTTCGATGGTGCAGAACCGGCAGCGCTGGTCTTCGACGTAGCGGATGCACGTCTGCACGACTGTGCTGGCGAGCACATCCTTCCCGTGCAGCAGCGCGATCTTTCGGTACGGCACACCGTCCGCTGTGGACAGATCGTAGAACTTCGGGCGGGCCACGGGTTCGACCGAGAGGCCGAGGTCGAGCGAGCCGCGGAAGACACGGCCTTCCCTTACTTGATAAGGGCTTTCGTCGTTGATCGGCAGCGTGGCGTTGGCACCGTCGACGACCAGGTGCCCGTCGTCACTCGGCCCGGCGCCTTTGCTGCGCTGCACGGGTGCGTCCATGCGCACCCCGCGGACGGCCATGTCGGCGCGGGTGTCCAGAATCTCTTCGGTAGTGGTGCCAACGCGCACGCCCGCCTCCTAGAACATGTACGTGGAGTTGATGATCGCGCCCTTGCGCGCGTAGTGGATCAAGGCGTCCTGCACGTCGAGCGGGTGTGCCGGGATCACGCCTTCGATGAGGTCTTCCTCGCGCGCGCCGTGCAGCGAGAGCCCGAAGCGGCAGCAGTAGACCTTGCCGCCCTCGGCGATGAACGTCTTGAGCTGGTCGTTGATGTTCAGCTCGCCGGGGAACGCGGCGTTGCCGGTGGTGGGGAACCCGCGCGTGGCCAGGCAGTTGAGCGAGCCCGGGCCGTAGAAGTAGATCGCGGTCTCGAAACCCTTGCGCAGCGCGCGGGTCGCCTGCAGGATCGCGACGAAGCTCACCGAAGACTCGTGCGCGATGCCGTGCACGAGGGTGAAGTAGGTCTCCCCGTTCTCCGCCTGGTAGTCGGGGAAGATCTTGGTGGCGCCGTAGAGGTTCGACCCCTGCGGCAAGGACGGGTGCGGAATCTCGTCGAGGCTGGTCTTCTCGAGGTCGGTCAGCTCGGCCATCGGTCATTTCCCTTTCTTCGGTCCGTACAGCACCTCGAACGTGCTCCGGAAAACGTGGTCGCCCAGCTCGCCGTCGCCGACCACCGCGGTCAGCTTCGCGAGCTCGCCCTCGTAATCGCCCCACGGCTGGTCGGAGGCGAAGAGCACGCGGTCGTGCCCGATGCCGCGCCGGGAGATCTCCTCGGCGAGCCAGCGCGGGGTGAAGCCGATCGCCCAGGACAGGTCGGTGTAGACCTGTTTGCCGGCGGCGATCCAGTCGAAGAAGCGCCCGCCGGCGAGCTTGATGTGCCCGCTCATCCCGCCGCCGAAGTGCACGAGGTGCAGCTTCGCGTCGTCGGCGTACTCGTCCACGAGTTTGCCCACCTCGTCCACATCGGACGCGGCGCCGGGCGACGTGTGCACGTGGACGACGAGATCGTGCTCACGGGCCGTGGCGAAGATCTTGTCGAGCTGGGGTTTGCAGGCCGGGTCGCTCGCGCGGCCGCCGAGCAGGAAGCTGAGCTTGAGCGCGCGGACGCCGGGTTCGCCGGCCAGCTTGAGCGCCTGGTCGGTTCTCGCGGCGTCCTCACTCCGGGGTGACACCCACAGGGCCGCGGCGATCCGGTCGTCCTTTTCGGACGCTTCGACGCAGAGCTCGTTGAAGGAGAACGCGATCTCCGGGTCGGGCACGCCGTAGTTGGGGATCACGAGGGTGCGTTCGGTGCCCTCACGGTCCAGATCGGACAGCAGCTCGTCGATCGTCGCCCGCGAGCCGATGGCCGGGGCGACCGGCGGGCCGCCGTAGAAGGGGTACGCGGGCAGCACGCCGAGGTGGCGGTGGGCGTCGGCGATCCAGCGCATCACGCGACCGTCCTCGGGGCGACCCAGTCGTCGGCCGGCTCGGTGTTGCGGGGCGTGCCGGAGATCCAGCGGACGTCGGCCGCGCGCTCGCCCGCGACGATGCGGCGCGCCAGGTACTCCGCGTCGGCGCCGACGCCGCAGAAGCGCCCGGACCCCCAGGTGTGCTGCCACGGCAGGCCGAGGAAGAACAGTCCCGGGGAGCTCGTGACGCCGCGGCGGTGCGTCGGGTAGCCCTTGCCGTCGAACACGGGGACGTCGATCCAGCGGTGGTCCCGGCCGAAGCCGGTGCTCCAGACGACCGCGGAGATCCTGGTGGTGTCCAGGGTTCGCGGCTCGTCGTCCGGCTGCCAGACGGGGGTGTAGCGGGGTTCCGGTGGTGCTTCGATGTTCGCCCGGGTGAGGTAGGCGTCGATCGAGTCCTTGATGCCTTCGGAGACGGCGTCGGCTGCGTCGAGGTTGCGGCGGAGGTCGGGGGCGAAGTGGAGGACGTTGTCGCGGACGTCGGTGAGGCGGCCGTAGAGCTGCATGCCCTCACGGGCGAACGCGCGCAGGTCGATGTCGTGGCCGCCGTCGCGCCCGGTGACGTAGTGGTTGGCGCGGAACCGGACGGCGTCCGCGTCGGCGAACTCGTCGATTCCCCTGGCGTAGTAACCCATGTCGTCGAGCCAGGCCACCACGTCGCGGCCGCGGTAGCGCCGCGCCACCCGCGGCGCCGACCCCACCGCGAGGTGCACGCGGCGGCCCGCGAGGTGCAGGTCCTCGGCGATCTGGCAGCCGGACTGGCCGGTGCCCACCACGAGGACCTCGCCGGCGGGCAGCTGCTCCGGGTTGCGGTACTCGGAACTGTGCAGCTGCGTTGTGGCGGCCGGCAACCGCTCGGCCAGCCGCGGCGTTAGCGGCACCTGGTAGGGGCCGGTCGCCACCACGACGTGGTCCGCCGTCAGCTCACCCTGCGTGGTGGCCACGCGGAACCCGCCCCCGGGCACCTTCGTCAGGCGCGTGGCCTCGACCCCCTCGACGATCGGCACGTCGAAGGATTTCTTGTAGTCTTCGAGGTAGGCGACGATGTCGTCGCGCACCATGAACCCGTCCGGATCATCGCCCGGATAGGGGAAACCGGGAAGCCGGCACTGCCAGTTGGGCGTCACCAGGCAGAAGCTGTCCCAGCGGCGCGAGCGCCACTCGTGCCCGGCGCTCTCGCGCTCGAGCACCACGTGCCCGACCCCGGCGGTCGTCAGGCACTGGGACATCGAGAGCCCGGCCTGTCCGCCGCCGACCACGATCACCGGCCGGTGCAGGCCGTCGAGCTGGAAGTTCATGCCGCACAGTGCACCGCCGGGCGAAGTCCGAACCGTTTCATCCGGAACACTGCCGTGTTACATGCGCCGCGCAGAGTTACGGTTCACGGCGGCGCTCGTTAACACGATTTCGGGTGGGGGCAAGAAAAGGGGGCCCGCACCGTCACTCGATCGAGTGACGGCAGGCACGGCAACCCTTCATGTCTCTCGCGCGTGAGCTCAGGGCGCCCTCCGCGGGCGCGACAGGGCGAACGAGCGGGGGAACTCGAGTGGGGCGCTGGATCACGAAGAACGGCCGGCACATCTACATCAACGGCAGCGGCAAGGGTGTCGCCGTCGCGGTCGCCGGCCTGATGTTGTTCGGTGGTGCTGCGGGCGCCGGAGCGTTCGGCGGAGCCGCGGGCGGAGCCGCCGTGGATGCGGCCGCTGAGTCGCTGGCCGGAAACACCGCCGGCGACGTCGTGGACTCGCTGCCGGGGCGCTCGCTGAAGGCCCGAACCAAGTCCGGGCAGGAAAGCGCGCGCAAGGGCGATGCCAAGAACGCGTGGAGCCGGCTGAAGTTCAAGGAGCTCAAGCGCAAGGTCGAACGCAAGCTCGAACGTGAGGCCGACTGCTTGGTCGCCGCGTCGGGCCGGGTGCGGGAGTTCCTGGCCAAGACCCCGTGCACGTCGCTGGACCGGATGCTCCTGGCCGTCGGAGACGGTCATGGCAACGCGGCTGTCGTCTCGGTGGTGCGGGTCGGGTTCAAGACCAAGGCTCAGGCGGGCAAATTCCGCCAGGTCGAGACTGTGCAGGGCAGTGGGGACGTCCGCCCGTTGGAGGCCGCCGTGACGCTCGGGCTGGCCGGCGTTCACATGACCGGCCTCAACTACTCCGACCGTCCCGACGGCGCCGGCCTGGTCGTCGCCGAAGCCGATCAAGCCACCGGGCACGTACCCCGCGAGACCCTGAAGGCGCTCGCCGACGTCGCCGCATACCTGCCGGTGAAGTAAGCAAAAGGGCCCCTCCGCAAGCAAGCAGAAGGGGCCCTTCCCCGACGTCACCTCAAGGCCGTGGCCCCACGACCTCCGCGCCATCCGTGATCGTGATGGCCATCGCCGGGCAGGAGTCGGCGGCGTCGAGGGCCGTCTCGTCCGGGGCGACGGTGTCCGCCAAGGGGTGGGCGACCGGGCCGTCCAGTTCGAAGAGCTCCGGCATCAGCGAGGCGCACATGCCGGAGCCGATGCATGTGTGTTCGTCGACTTCCACTTTCCAGGTCATCGTCACCACCCGATCGGCATTGAGCGTGGTCCGCGGACCAGCATCTGGGTCTTCCACACGATATCCCCGGCGAGGTGGAGATTCGGCATTTCGCGGGTGAGAGCCTTCAGCGCCTCCTGCACCTCCAGGCGGGCGAGCGGCGCGCCGAGGCAGTGGTGCACGCCGTGGCCGAAGCCGAGGTGGTGGGTGTCCTCGCGGTCGAACACGAGGGTGTCGGCGTCGCCGAACTGGAGGCGGTCGCGGTTGGCCGCGCCGATCGCGACGAGCACCGGTTCGCCCTCGCGGACGAGCACGTCGCCGACCTGCACGTCTTCGGTGGCGTAGCGCGCGAAACCGGCACCGGCGCCCAGGGGGACGAAGCGCAGCAGCTCCTCGACGGCGGCGTTGATCAGCGACGGGTCCTCGACGAGCTTTTTCCACTGCTCCGGCTGGTCGAGCAGCGCGTAGACGAAGTTCGGGATCTGGCTCGCCGTGGTCTCGTGGCCGGCGATCAGGATCCCGACGCACAGGTCGACCAGCTCGAGTTCCGTGAGCCGGTCGCGAACGTCGCGCGCCTCGATCAAGGCGGTCATCAGGTCGTCCTGCGGCTGTTCGCGGTGCTGCGCGATCAGGCCCGACATGTACGCGCGCAGCTCCTCGCGGTTGCGCTCGAACTCCTCGGCGGTCAGGCCGCTGGAGGTGAGCGCGGCATCGCTCCACACGCGGAACTTCGCGCGGTCCTCGGTCGGCACGCCGAGCAGCTCGCAGATCACGGCGACGGGGATCGGCAGCGCGTACGCGTCAACCAGGTCGGCGGGCTGCCCGGCCGCCTTCATGTCCTCGATCAGCCCGGTCGCCAGCTCCTCGACACGCGGCCGCAGCAGCTCCACGCGCCGGACGGTGAACGCCTTCGCGACGAGCGTGCGCAGCCGCGTGTGGTCCGGCGGGTCCATGGTGAGGATGCCGCCCGAACGCCGGTGCGCGGCCATCCGCGGCTCGTCCTTCTGTTCCGACATCGCGCGCGAGAACCGCCGGTCGCCCAGCACGAGCCGGGCGTCGGCGAACCGCGTGGCGAGCCAGGCCGGCTCACCGTGCGGCATCTGCACGCGGATCATGCCCTCCGCGCCGCGGGCGTCGGCATACGCCGCGTTGAGCGCGAGCCCCGCCTCTTCGTTGAACGGGTACGCAAGCGGCTCCGACTGCGTGGTGGTCATGCGGGGAACTCCCAATCTGACGGAAAGTCCGGTTTGTAAGCACCTGCTTACAAACAACGGTACCGAGTCGGCCCCGACTTGTCAGCCGCTGCGCAGCGGGAGATCAACACTACTTTCCGTGACCGCCGGCGGGCGCGCTCGAACCCCGCCCTGGTGCATCGCGAATTACCGCGGGCCGTCCCCACGGGTGTGGCCGCCGGTGAAGTTCCCGGTTTCGGGGTCGAGGTGCCCGTGCCGCACCTGCTCGTGCACGCTCGCCGGGATGGCCGGCGGCTCGGGCGCGGTGCCGGTCCACTCCCCCAGGTCACCGCCGCCGGCGACGACCTCGTCCAGGAACTCCCGCACCGGCAGCGAAGACGGCGGGAGGAACGCCGGCAACCCGTTGCGCGGCACGGCGATCACGCTCGGGATGCACGCCTTGTCGAAGTCCCCGTCCTCGAGGAACGCGACGCTGTTGAACGGCACGATCCACGCCAGCTCGTGCTCCGACACGAACTCCTCTTCCACGACGAGCCGCCCCACCACGGGGTGGATCAGCTCCGGGCCGACCTGGTCGGCGATGAACCGCGTCGCGATCGCCACGGCGTCTTGTTTCTGCACGTGCTCCGCCTGTCCGAATCAGCCGTTGAAGTGCTGGTCTGCCCTGAGCCAGTCCTGGTAGACGTCGTCGATCCCGGTACCCGCGGCCGGGTTCGGCGCAGGCGCAGGCACCGGGGGCGCGGCCGACGGGGGCGTCCACCCCGGCGGCGGGCCCTTCGCGGCGTGCTCCGGCGGGTCGTAGCGGAAGTACTGCAGGTTGCGCGGATCGGTGTCAGCTTGCCCGAGCTTGCCCGACTGTCCATCGAGGAAGACGACACCCTTGTCCGTGTTGACCACGTTCATCACGTGGGAGCTGCGGTCGTCGCGAATCACGATCACGTAGCCCTTGCTGCCGGGGGCACTCGCCTTGTCGATGACCTGGTCCCAGTTGTCCAGATTGGCCGGCGGGTCGGCGTTCGGGTTCTTCTGCCGTAGCGGGTGGTTCGCCCCGACGGCGGTGCCGATCTGGTCGTCCGGCGGCAGCTTCGGCGCGGGTTTGACCTTGCCGCCCAGCATGTCGTCGACGGACGTGATGGCCGGCGTGCAGTTCTTCCCGTCCTTCGTCGGGTTCAGCTTGTTGAGGTTCGGGTAGTACTTGCTCGCGAAGTTGCCCGCGCCGAGGGTGTCGGCGTTGATCGACGGCCGGGTCGTGCCACCCGGCCCGGCCGACGCCTTCACCTTGTTGCCCGGGACGAACACGCCGCCGACCTTGTCGAAGAACGAACTGGTCGTGTCCCCGAGACCGTGCACCGGCGGCGAGTCGACCGGGTCCGAGCTCCGGGGCGGCGGGGATTTCGGGGTGCCGCCGCCGGTGCTGGAGGTGTGGGTGGTGTCGGTCGACTTCGGAGTGCCGCTGCCTCCGCCCGACTTCGCCGGCGGGGGCGTGAAGTCCGATCCCGAGCCGGTGTAGCCCGAGCCGTTCGGCGCGTCGTCGGCCGCCTTCGCGGCAGGCGGCGGGGCGTAGTCCTTCGGCGAGCCTTCGTAACCGGACGCCTTGGTCGAATCGTCCGCGCCCGACTTGCCCGGGGGCGGGGTGTAGTCCTTCGGCGTGCCCTCGTAGCCGCCACCGTGGGTCGCGCCGCCGCCGTCACCGGCGGTTTTCACCGGCGGCGCCTTCGGGGTGCCGCTGAGATCCTTGGTTTTCGGCGGTGGGGCGACCTTGCCGCCCTTGAGGCCCTTCAGCGCCTTGCCCGCGTCTTCGAACAGTGTGCCGGCCTTCTTCAGCAGCGGAACCAGGGCTTTGAGGGCCTTGACCAGCTTCGTGACGAGACCGGTGATCTGCGACGCCGTCTTCGCGACCGCACTGGCGACCTGCGGGACGACCCACGCCTGGCCGATGCCGAGCGTGAACACCACCTGCAACGCCCAGCTGATCAGGTGCCCGATGAGCTCCGAGATGATGTCGCGCACGAGCGTCCGGACGGCCGCGACCACCTCACCCGCGGTCTTCACCCCGGACGACGCGCCCTCGGTACCCTTCTGCGCCGACTGCAGCAGCGTGCCGAGGTCCTGCGCACGCTGCCGGTAGGCGTCCGACGCGGAGCCCGACCACGACTGCAGGTCGGCGTTCACGGCGTCGGTCAGGTCCGAGGCGACGCCGCCGAGCTCTTTCGCGACGTTCGCCCAGGTCTCGGACTGTGCCTTGATCTGGTCGGCGTTGCCGGTGAGACCGTTGAGCGCGTCCTTGAGCGGGCCGACGTGCTCCATGAGCCCGACACACCCGCGGCCAGGATCGCGCCGAAGGGGTCCATCGCCACCGACAAGGCGTCGAGCGCGGTCCCTACCGCCCCCATCGCGACCGACGCCCAGTCGCCCGACTCGATGGCCGTCGAGAGGTCGTTCGCGGTCTCCAGCAAGGAAATCCCCGAGTACGCCTTCGTCGAATCGACGGTCGGCGCAATCAGCGGATTGCTCATGCGGTTTCTCCTCGTGCCCTGATCTCGATCTCATCCCATCACGGCCGCGCGGCGGACGTCGGTTCACCACCCCGATGTGTCACCGCGCACAAACCCACCCGAACGAGTGCACGATCAACCCGGCCCACCCGCGGGACGCAGCACCGATGCGCCCTCACCGCGTGCACCGCGGTTAACCTCGTGCGCGAACGGGAGGCGCCATGACCGCAGAATCGCACGCCCGGAAACGGGACGCCGCGGCGACGAAAACGGCGCTGCTCGACGCCGCCGAACAACTGTTCGCCGAGCGCGGCTTCGACCGCACCACCGTGCGCGACATCGCCGGCCGCGCCGGCGCGAACCAGGCGCTGCTGTTCCGCTACTTCGGCAGCAAAGAAGCCCTCTTCGAGGCCGTCATGACCCGCGGCGGCTTCGCCCAGCTGGAGGCGACCCCGCCCGAGCACCTGTTCGCCGAAACCCTGCGCAGCCTCCTCAAGGACGACTCCGAGCGCCGCGACCGCTCCCTGGAGACCTACCTGCGCTCCACCGGCACCGACGGCGCCGGCGCCGCCCTGCGCGACCAGCTCGGCGAGGAATACGCCCGGGCGCTCGCCTCCCTCACCGGCGAGCCCGACGCCGCGCTGCGCGCCGACCTCGCGCTGGCCTGGCTGCTCGGCATCGGCCTCGTCCGCGCGGTCACCCGCAAGGACCCCCTGGCGAGCGCCTCACCGGAAGACGTGGCGCGGCTGACGGGGCCGGCAGTGCGGACGCTGCTGGAGCGGAGCGAATAGGCCGGCGTCAGGCGCTTTGCCGGGTGAGCCAGCCGTCGATGTCCGAGGTGGCCTCGGCGGCGCTGGGGCTGAGCGTCAGCGAGTGCGCGGCGCCGGGGACCGCGATGGCGGTGAACCGCGGGGCTCGCGGAAAGAAGCCGCGCTCGGCGTGGTCGATGGAGTCCGCCGTGGCGCAGGAGATGCCGAGGACGCCGCCGCAGAAGAGGACGTCGGCGGCACCGTTCTCGATCAGCACCGGCACGGTGATCGAGAACGAGTTCGTGAGCGGCAGCACGCTCAGCGCCTGCACCGCGCCGTCGGCTTCGGTGGCCGAGAGCACGTCCTTGGTCGCTTCGTCGCGCGCGACGGCCGCGGCGCTCGCGGTGTCGCCGTCGAACAGCGCGCCTCGGTGGCCGGGGATCGAGGTGAGCATGCCCGCGTCGAGGCCGGCGACGGGCCCGACCTGCGCGTCGAGCACCGCCGGGTAGAGGTGCTGGGTGAAGGTCCGCGCGAGGATGTCAAGCGAAAGGTAGTGCGTCATTCCGGTGAGCACGAGGTAGTCGACGTCGTGATAGGTCCCGGCCTCCGCCATCGCCTCGATCGAGCCGAGCGAGTGGCCGACGAGCGCGACGCGGTCGTAGGCGTGGCCACCGACGGCGCCGCCACGCAACGCCGTGATCACCTGGTGCACAGCCGCCGACTCGGTCTCCGCGGTGATCAGCACGGACGGCAGGTGCGTCGACTCGCCGTAGCCGAGTTTGTCGATCGCGAGCGTCGCGTACCCGTCGGCAGCCGCGGCGGCGGGGACGTCGAAGGCTTCGTTCCAGTAGCGCCGGTCGTAGGTGGCGCCGTGGACGAGCAGCTGCACGGTCCGCGGCTGCCGCCCCACCGGCGTGCAGTAGGTGCCGTGCACCTGCGCCGCCACGGCGAGGTCGGCGGTCACCGGGATCTCGACCTCCGCGCAGCTCTCGGCCGGCGCGGCACTCGCGGGCGACCCGACCACGGCCACCGCGGCGAGCGCCGCCGCCACGACGATGCCTACCCGGCGGACGGAGTTCATGGGTACCTTCTTCTGGCTCGCGACAAGGAATCCGGCCTTGCGAGCGTAAAAGGTGAACCCGTGTCCAGGCCCCGTTCGAGGACGCCGACGCCGAGACCGTGCCCGGCTGTCACCGCCTCGGCGTCGGCCGGAATAAATCCGCCGGTGTTGCCCGATCGTGGCTCTCGCGAACAGTCCTAACGCAGCGCCCGCCGCAGCAGCTCCGCCAGGTGCACGGCCTGCCGGCCCGACTCCTGCGCGATCTGCGTCCGGCAGCTGAACCCGTCGGACAAGACCACAGTGGACTCCGCGGCCTCCCGCACGGCCGGCAGCAAGCGATCCTCCGCCACGGCCTTGGACACGTCGTAGTGCCCCTTCTCGAACCCGAAGTTCCCGGCCAGCCCGCAGCACCCCGAGTCCAGCGTCGTGTTGCGCACGCCCGCCGCGGCCATGGCCGCTTCGTCGGCGGCGAAGCCGAGCACGGCGTGCTGGTGGCAGTGGACCTGAGTGATCGTCTCGACGTCGAGCGACACCTCCAGCGGTTTCGGTGCGTCGGCCAGCAGTTCGGCGAACGTCCGCGTCCGCGAAGCCAGCAGCTCGCCGACGGGGTCACCGGGCAGCAGCGCCGCCAGGTCGCCGCGGAACAGCGCCGTGCAGCTCGGTTCCAGGCCCGCCACCTCGTAGCCGGCTTCGAGATACGGCCGCAGCACGGTCAACGTCCGCTGCAGCACGCGTTTCGCCATGTCCAGCTGCCCCGTCGACACCCACGTCAGTCCACAGCAGACACCGCGGTCGGGCAGGACCACGTCGTAGCCGGCCGCCGTGAGCACCTCGGTCGCGGCTTCGAGCACGTCCGGCGTGAGGTAGTTGTTGAACGAGTCCGGCCACAGCACCACCCGCCGTTCGCCCGTCGCCCAGCGGCGCAGGTCGCGGCGGGCCCGCGTGAACGGCACGGTGGCGAACGAAGGCAGGTCGCGTTCCGCCGCGATGCCACCCAACCGCTTCAGCGGCCCGGCGGCCCAGCGGCGGCGAGAGAAGAAGTTCGCCACGCGCGGCGCGAGCGACACCGCGCGCAGCCACATCGGCAGCCAGCCCATCGAATAGTGCGACGCCGGGCGCCGCCGCCCGCGGTAGTGCTGGTGCAGGAACTCGGCCTTGTAGGTGGCCATGTCGACGTCCACCGGGCAGTCGGACAGGCAGCCCTTGCACGACAGGCACAGGTCGAGCGCCTCGGCGACCTCCTCGGACGCCCAGCCGTCCTTGATCACCTCGCCGTTCACCATTTCGGCCAGCAGATGTGCGCGTCCGCGCGTGGAATGTTGTTCTTCGCGCGTCGCGCGGTAACTCGGGCACATCACGCCACCACCGCTGGTGTTGCGGCACTTCCCGACACCGACACACCGCCGCATCGCCTGGCCGAAACTGCCGCGGTCCTCGGGATATCCGAGCACCGTCACGTCTTCGAGGGCCAGCGGCGCGCGGCGCACGCGCAGGTCCGCGTCCACCGGCCGCGGGTCCACGATGATGCCGGGGTTCATCCTGCCGGCCGGGTCGAAGATGCCCTTGAACCGGGCGAACAACGCCATCATCTCGGGGCTGTACATGCGGCCCAGCAGCTCCGAACGCGCCTGCCCGTCGCCGTGCTCCCCCGAGAGCGAGCCGCCGTGCGCGGCGACGAGATCCGCGGCCTGCTCCAGGAACTTCCGGAACTGCGCCTTCCCCGGCGTCGACAGCAGGTCGAAGTCGAGCCGCAGGTGCAGACAGCCCTCGCCGTAGTGGCCGTAGACCACACTGCGGCGGCCGTGCTCACGCATCAGCTCCTTGAACGCCCGCAAGTACGAGCCGAGCCGCGCGGGCGGCACCGCGGCGTCTTCCCAGCCAGGCCAGGCCTCGGCGCCGTCGGCCAGCCGCGTGGCCAGCCCCGCGCCCTCCTCCCGGATCCGCCACAGCCGGCGCTGCGCCGCGGGATCGTCGAGCACGACCGAACCCGTGAGCGCACCACGCAGCGAAGCCGCCAGCTCCCGCGCTCGCGCAGCGGCTTCCGCCGGGGACGAACCGGCCAGCTCCACGAAAAGCCACGCCCCACCGGGCGGAAGTCCCTGCGCCCGCCCGGGTTCCAGCATCGCGACGAGCTCCGCGTCCACGCCCTCGACGGTCAGCGGCGACCACGGCAGGATCCCCGGCACCGCGTCGGCCGCGTCGATGTCGGACGGAAAACCCAGCACCGCCAGCACGCGGTGCTTCGGCAGCTCGGCGAGCGCCACGGTCGCACCCAGCACCGTCACGCACGTGCCCTCGCTGCCGACCAGCGCCTTGGCGACATCGAACCCGTTCTCCGGCAACAGGTGTTCCAGCCCGTAGCCGGACACGCGCCGGGAGAACGCCGACAGTTCCGTGCGCAGCAAAGCGAGGTTGTCCCGCACCAGCGAACGCAGCTCGGTGAACACCCGCCCCTCGGTGCCCGGACGCGCCGCCCGTGCGTCCACTTCGGACGGTGACGTCGGCCCCATCGTGAGCCGCGTGCCGTCGTACAGGAGCACGTCGAGCTCACGCACGACGTCGACGGTCCGGCCCCACGCCACGGAGTGCGAACCGCAGGCGTTGTTGCCGATCATGCCGCCGATCGTGCACCGGCTGTGCGTGGACGGGTCCGGCCCGAACCGCAGCCCGTGCGGCGCGGCGACGGCCTGCAGGTCGTCGAGCACCGTGCCGGGCGCCACGCGCGCGAGCCGCGTTTCGGGATCGATCCACTCGACCCCGCGCACGTGCCGTGACGTGTCGACCACGATCCCCGGCCCGCACGAGTTCCCCGCGACACTCGTGCCCCCGCCACGCGGCACCAGCGGCGCCCCGCGCTCCCGGGCCGCCGCGACGGCGGCGACCACTTCGTCCACCGTCTCCGGCAGCACCACGCCGAGCGGCACGTGGCGGTAGTTCGACGCGTCGGTGGTGTAGAGCGCCAGCGTGGCGGTGTCGCTGAGGATTCGCACGCCCTCCATTCAAGACACGCCGTCCTCGGGACGGCACAGGGGGACCCCGAAAAATCTCGACATCACCCCAGAGAACACGTGAAATGCACGACATCGGGCCTGTCGCGACGGAAACTGTCGGTGGTCCGGGTTCTACTGGAACAGCGAAGGAAGGAGGCACCGCGATGTCGGATACGCAGTCAGAGCAGCAATCGAGTGAGCTGAACCACCGCGAGCGGACCACCCTGAGAGCCGTCGCGTCGGGGCGGGCCGAGATCAGCTGCAGCTGCGAGCCAGACCTGTTCGTCGACGGGTTGAGCTGCTGCGACCAGGCCACCACCCGTCGCCTCGTGCGGCGCGGGTTCATCGAGGCCGCGGCCGAAGGGCCGTGTGGCGAACTGGTGCTGGCCGCGCTGACCGCGGCCGGGATGGCGGCCCTGAACGAGGCCACGCGCGCCGGAGCGGTCACAGCCGCCTGAGCCGGCCGCGCACCGGGCGCGATTCCTGGCGCCCCACTGCGGTTGCGTGCGGGCGGGTTCTGCACGGGAGGATTCCGTACGGGAGGGTTCCGCGCTGGAGGTGTCCGTCAGGAACGCACCCATTCCTCCCCGAGTTCGACAGACTCCGCCGTCCCGCCGGTCACGTCGGCGAGCCAGGCGGCGAAGGCCGGTTCCTCGCCGGGAGCCAGGCCGACCTCGAAGTGCGCCGACGCCTCGAATCGGGTGCCGTGCAGCACGTACGCCGAAGCGCGCAGATCGTTCTCCAGCCGGCCCGAGCGGGTGTAGTCCACCTCGACGTCGAAAAGCAGCAGGCGCCGGTACTCGACCACGGACGCGGCGTCCAGCGCGTCGGACACCGCCTGTCCATACGCGCGGATCAGACCTCCCGCGCCGAGCAGCACCCCGCCGAAGTGACGCGACACCACGGCGACCGTGTCGGTCACCCCGCGGCGGCGCAGCACCTCCAGCATGGGGACGCCCGCGGTGCCGGCGGGTTCGCCGTCGTCGCTGGAGCGCTGGGTGCGCCCGTCCGCCCCGAGCACGAAGGCGTGGCAGTGGTGGCGCGCCGCCGGTTCGGCCTTGCGCCGGGCCGCGATCACGGCCCGCGCGGCGGCCTCGCCGGCCACCGGAGCGAGCGCGCAGAGGAACCGGGAGCGCTTGATTTCGATCTCATGCAGTACCGGGCTCGCCACGGAGAGATAACGATCAGCCATCGACGGTTCGCCTCATGTGTCCAGTCAACCAGCTCCGCCCGTGGCACAAGCCGCGACCCGCGCAGGCGTTTTCGCAGGTCAGCGAGGCTACTGACCAGTGGTCGGGAGACGTGGCCCGACATATGGTCATACCCCGGGGGCCGTCAACGTAAGCGTGGCATTTCCCACCCGAGCGCAACGACATATGTCGAACACAGCGAATTCACACTATCGTCATAAGACCCGGCGAACCCGGGAGTAACACCACGCGCCCGGCCGGCCCCCCACCACACAGGCTGACCGATCCACGCGTGCGCAGCCGCAGCGAACCGCTGCACCACCGAAGGACTGCTGCACCGACGAGAGCAACAGCGCCGATCGTCAGGCAACACTGGCGAAGAACGCGGCGCTGACGTAACTTGTGGCCGCCCAGTGCCGTGCGGCTTTACCCGGAACCGCCCTGCCGCAGCCCGGTCGATGTCGACCGAGCCGGTTTCATGGGCGGTTCCCCCCTTCTCGACTGACCATCGCGGTTCCGGACCACTTCGTTAACCGGTTCAGTGTCGAACCACCCGATGGAGTGAGTACCGGTCGCGCCAACGCCTTGGGAGGCGGCCAGCCGTGACCCACCGTTCCACTGCCGGTTCCACCGGTTTGTACGACCCCGCTTACGAGCACGACGCCTGCGGAGTCGCCTTCGTCGCCGATCTCGCCGGTCGCCGAGATCATCAGATCGTGGCGAAAGCCCTGGTCGCACTGCGGAACCTGGAGCATCGCGGGGCGCGCGGCGCCGAACCCGACACCGGCGACGGCGCCGGACTGCTGATCCAGGTCCCGGACGCGTTCTTCCGCGAGGTCGTGGACTTCACGCTGCCCGAAGAGGGCGCGTACGCCGTCGGCACCGCGTTCCTGCCCCGCGACGAGAAGCGCCGTGGGCGCGCCATGACCACCATCGAGCGGATCGCCGCCGAGGAGGACATGCGCGTGGTCGGCTGGCGCGAGGTGCCCGTGGACGCCGCGCACTGCGGCCCCACCGCCGCCGAGACGCGGCCGCACTTCACGCAGCTGTTCCTGGCCGGGCGCCGGCACAACCGCGACGGCCTCGCGCTGGAGCGTTCCGCCTTCTGCGTGCGCAAGCGCGCCGAGCACGAGCTGGTCGAGGACGACGTGTACTTCCCGTCGCTGTCCTCGCGCACCATCGTCTACAAAGGAATGCTCACCGAGGACCAGGTCGAGCGGTTCTTCCTCGACCTGACCGACGAACGCGTGACGAGCGCCATCGGTCTCGTGCACTCCCGCTTCTCCACCAACACGTTCCCGTCGTGGCCGCTCGCGCACCCGTACCGCTACGTGGCGCACAACGGCGAGATCAACACGCTCAAGGGCAACCGCAACTGGATGGACGCCCGCGAGGCCTTGCTGGAGACGGATCTCATCCCCGGCGACCTCAAGCGCATCTACCCCGTCATCACGCGCGGCGCGAGTGACTCCGCCTCGTTCGACGAGGTGCTGGAGCTGCTGCACCTCGGCGGCCGTTCGCTCCCGCACTCGGTCCTCATGATGATTCCCGAGGCCTGGGAAAACCACCAGGAAATGGACCCCGCGCGCCGCGCGTTCTACGAGTTCCACTCCACGCTCATGGAGCCGTGGGACGGACCGGCGCTGGTGGCGTTCACCGACGGCGCGCAGATCGGCGCGGTCCTCGACCGCAACGGCCTGCGCCCCGGCCGCTACTGGGTCACCGACGACGGCCTCGTCGTGCTCGCCTCCGAGGTCGGCGTGCTCGAACTGGACCAGTCGACGATCGTGCGCAAGGGCCGGCTGGAGCCGGGCCGCATGTTCCTCGTCGACACCGTCGAAGGCCGGATCATCGAGGACGAGGAGATCAAGGGCCAGCTCGCCACCGCGCACCCGTACGACGAGTGGGTGGACAACGGCCTGCTGCGCCTGGAAGAACTGCCCGAGCGCGACCGCGAGGTGCCGCTGCACGCCGCGCTCGTGCGGCGTCAGCAGTCCTTCGGCTACACCGAGGAAGAGCTCGAGACCATTCTCGAGCCGATGGCCCGCACCGGTGCGGAGCCGATCGGCTCGATGGGCAACGACTCCCCGCTCGCGCCGCTGTCGTCGCGTTCCCGGCCGTTGTTCGACTACTTCATCCAGCTCTTCGCCCAGGTGACGAACCCGCCGCTGGACTCGATCCGGGAAGAGCTGATCACGGCGCTCGGCACGCAGGTCGGCGCGGAGCCGAACCTGCTCGACGCCGGCGCCGCGTCGTGCCGCCGCATCGTGCTGCCGTTCCCGGTGCTGGACAACGACCAGCTCGCCAAGCTCGTGCACGTCAACGACGACGGCAACCTGCCCGAGTTCCAGGCCGTCACGGTGCTCGGCCGCTACAACGTCCACGGCGGCGGCGAAGCGCTCGTGCAGCGGCTCGACGAGATCCGTTCCGAGGTGTCGGAGGCCATCGAGGACGGGGCGCGGCTGATCGTGCTGTCCGACCGCGGCGTCGACGAGAACCACGCGGCCATCCCGTCGCTGCTGCTGACCGGTGCCGTGCACCACCACCTCGTACGCGAGAAGACGCGCACGCAGGTGGGCCTCATCGTCGAGGCGGGCGACGCGCGCGAGGTGCACCACATCGCACTGCTCGTCGGCTACGGCGCGGCCGCGGTCAACCCGTACCTCGCGATGGCGACGGTCGAGGAGATGGCCCACCAGGGCCTGATCCCGGGCGTCACGGCGAAGCAGGCAACCGCGAACCTGATCAAGGCGCTCGGCAAGGGTGTGCGCAAGACGATGTCCAAGATGGGCGTCTCGACGGTCGCGTCCTACACCGGCGCGCAGATCTTCGAGGCCGTCGGCCTGGGTGCCGACATCGTCGACACCTGCTTCACCGCCACCACCTCGCGGCTCGGCGGCGTCGGGTTCGACACCATCGCCGACGAGGTCGAGCAGCGCCACCGCCGCGCGTTCCCGGGCGACGGAGTGCGCGCGAGCCACCGCGAGCTCGAGACCGGCGCTGACTACCAGTGGCGCCGCGAAGGCGAGCCGCACCTGTTCAACCCGCAGACGGTGTTCAAGCTCCAGCACTCCACGCGCAGCGGGAAGTACGAGGTCTTCAAGGAGTACACGAAGGCCGTCGACGACCAGTCCGAGAAGCTGCAGACACTGCGCGGGCTGTTCGACTTCAAGACCGGCGAGCGCCCGCCCGTGCCGATCGAGGAGGTCGAACCGGTCTCGGAGATCGTGAAGCGCTTCGCGACCGGCGCCATCTCCTACGGCTCGATCTCGATGGAGATGCACCAGACGCTGGCGATCGCGATGAACCGCCTCGGCGGCAAGTCCAACACCGGCGAGGGCGGCGAGGACGCCGAACGGCTCTACGACCCCGAGCGCCGCTCCGCGGTCAAGCAGGTCGCTTCGGGCCGCTTCGGTGTGACGAGCGAGTACCTCGTGAACGCCGACGACATCCAGATCAAGATGGCGCAGGGCGCGAAGCCCGGTGAAGGCGGGCAGCTGCCCGGCGCGAAGGTGTACCCGTGGATCGCGAAGACGCGGTACTCGACGCCGGGCGTCGGTCTCATTTCGCCGCCGCCGCACCACGACATCTATTCCATCGAGGACCTCGCCCAGCTGATCCACGACCTGAAGAACGCCAACCCGGCCGCGCGCATCCACGTGAAGCTCGTGTCCGAGGTCGGCGTCGGCACGGTCGCGGCGGGCGTGTCCAAGGCGCACGCCGACGTGGTGCTCATCTCGGGCCACGACGGCGGCACGGGTGCCTCGCCGCTGTCGTCGATCAAGCACGCGGGTGGCCCGTGGGAGCTGGGCCTGGCCGAGACGCAGCAGACGCTGCTGGCCAACCGCCTGCGCGACCGCATCGTGGTGCAGACCGACGGGCAGCTCAAGACCGGCCGCGACGTCGTGATCGCCGCGCTGCTCGGCGCCGAGGAGTTCGGCTTCGCGACCGCGCCGCTGGTGGTTTCGGGCTGCATCATGATGCGCGTGTGCCACCTCGACACCTGTCCGGTGGGCGTCGCGACGCAGAACCCCAAGCTGCGCGAGAAGTTCAGCGGCAAGGCCGAGTACGTGGTGAACTTCTTCGAGTTCATCGCCCAGGAGGTGCGCGAGTACCTGGCGGAGCTGGGTTTCCGGTCGATCGAAGAGGCCGTGGGCCACGCCGAGATGCTCGACAAGCGCAAGGCCGTGGACCACTGGAAGGCCGCCGGGCTCGACCTGTCGCCGATCTTCCACGTGCCGGAGCTGGCCCCGCGTGCGGTGCGCCACCAGACCGTGAAGCAGGACCACGGGCTCGACAAGGCGCTGGACAACACGCTGATCCAGCTCGCCGAGGGCGCGCTTTCTTCGGGTGACAAGGTGCGGCTGGAACTGCCGGTGCGCAACGTGAACCGCACCGTCGGCACGATGCTGGGCTCGGAGCTGACGAAGAAGTGGGGCGGCGAGGGCCTGCCGGACGACACGATCGACGTGACGTTCACCGGCACCGCCGGCCAGTCGTTCGGTGCGTTCGTGCCGAAGGGCATCACGCTGCGCCTCATCGGCGACGGCAACGACTACGTCGGCAAGGGCCTCTCGGGCGGACGGCTGATCGTGCGGCCGCCGAAGGAGGTCTCGTTCGCGGCCGAGGACCACATCATCGCGGGCAACGTGATCGCCTACGGCGCCACCAGCGGTGAGATCTTCATCCGCGGCAAGGTCGGCGAACGGTTCTGCGTCCGCAACTCGGGCGCGCTGGCCGTCGTCGAAGGCGTGGGCGACCACGGCGGCGAGTACATGACGGGCGGGCGCATGGTGGTGCTCGGCGCCGTCGGGCGCAACTTCGCGGCCGGCATGTCCGGCGGCATCGCCTACGTGCTCGACCTGCCGGCGCACCGCGTCAACCCGGAGATGGTCGACATCGACCCGCTCGACGCCGACGACACCGACTTCCTGCGCGAGACCGTGGAGAAGCACTACAACGAGACGGAGTCCGCGGTCGCGCGCGAGCTGCTCGCCGACTGGGACGCTGCCGTCGACCGGTTCGGCAAGGTCATGCCGAAGGACTACAAGCGAGTGCTCGCCGCTCAGGTGCAAGCCGAGCGGGACGGGCGCGATGTGAACGAGGCGATCATGGAGGCCGCACATGGCTGACCCCAAGGGCTTTCTGACCACCACCCGGGAAGAACCGAAGCGCCGTCCGGTCGATCTGCGGCTGATGGACTGGCGTGAGGTCTACGAGGACTTCGCGTCGACCAAGCTGGAGAAGCAGGCCGGGCGGTGCATGGACTGCGGGATCCCGTTCTGCCACCAGGGCTGTCCGCTCGGGAACCTGATTCCCGAGTGGAACACGCTGGTGTGGCGGGAAGACTGGCGCGAGGCAGCCGAGCGGCTGCACGCCACCAACAACTTCCCGGAGTTCACCGGCACGCTGTGCCCGGCGCCGTGCGAAACCGCGTGCGTGCTCGGCATCAACGACGACCCGGTGACGATCAAGCGCGTCGAGATCTCCATCATCGACCGGGCCTTCGCCGAAGGCTGGGTCACGCCGCAGATCCCGGTGGCGAAGACGGGCAAGAAGGTCGCCGTCGTCGGCTCCGGGCCGTCCGGGCTCGCCGCGGCGCAGCAGCTCACGCGAGCGGGCCACAGCGTGGTGGTCTACGAGCGGGCCGAGAAGATCGGCGGGCTGCTGCGCTTCGGCATCCCGGAGTTCAAGATGGAGAAGCACCGCCTCGACCGCCGGCTCGACCAGATGCGCGCCGAGGGCACGGAGTTCCGGACGTCGGTGAACGTCGGCGTGGACGTCACCGTCGAGGAACTGCGCTCGAACCACGACGCGGTGGTGCTCGCCGGCGGCGCGACCGCGTGGCGCGACCTGCCGATCGACGGGCGCGAGCACGACGGCATCCTGCAGGCGATGGAGTTCCTGCCGCCGGCCAACCGCGTCGCCTCGGGTGACCTCGACGAGGTCGAGTACTCCGCCGAGGGCCTCGACGTCGTGGTCATCGGCGGCGGCGACACGGGCGCGGACTGCGTCGGCACGGCGCATCGCCAGGGCGCTCGCTCCGTCACCCAGCTGGAGATCATGCCGCGGCCGCCGGAGTCCCGTTCGGACGCCCACCCGTGGCCGACGTACCCGATGATCTACCGGGTGACCTCGGCCCACGAGGAGGGCGGCGAGCGCCTGTACTCGGTGAACACGCAGGAGTTCCTGGCCGACGCCGACGGCCGCGTCCGCGCACTTCGCCTGGTCGAGGTGCGCAACGAGGGCGGCAAGTTCGTGCCCGTCGAGGGCACCGACACCGAGCTGCCCGCGCAGCTCGTGCTGCTGGCGATGGGTTTCGTCGGCCCGCAGCGCTCGGGCCTGCTGGAGGACCTCGGCGTCGACCTCGACCAGCGCGGCAACGTCTCGCGCGACAAGGACTTCCGCACGAGCGTCGACAACGTCTTCGTCGCCGGCGACATGGGCCGCGGCCAGTCGCTGATCGTCTGGGCCATCGCCGAGGGCCGCTCGTGCGCCGCCGGCGTCGACGCCTTCCTCACCGGCCGGGCCTTCCTCCCGGCTCCGATCGCGCCGACGGACCGGCCGATCGCGTGACCCCGTGGTGGGCGCACCAGCGTTGCTGCGCCCACCACGACCCCTCCCCCACCGAACGGTCAGCGGTCGTGGAGCCGATCCAGCGCCAGGAGGCCGGCGCCCAGCCGCCCGGCCTCGTCACCCAGCGAAGCCACGCGCAGTTCCGGCATGCGCTGGAACGTCAACGCCGAAGCCAGGTACTCGCGCACCGGATCAAGGACGTAGTCGGCCGCGGTGAACAACCCGCCGCCCAGCACGATCACCTCCGGCGCCAGCAGCGTCAGCAGGGTCTTCAGGCCGTGGCCGAGGCCGTCGAGCGCGTCGGAGACCACGGCCACCGCCGCTTCGTCGCCGTGGCGCGCGGCGTCGACCACGGGCTGCGCGCCGTCGGCCGGGCGGCCGGTCCGTTCGGTGTAGCGGCGCGCGATGGCCGACGCCGAGGAGATCGCCTCGAGACAGCCCGTGGCGCCGCAGCCGCAGACGATGCGGTGGCCCACGTCGATGTGGCCGACCTCGCCGGCCAGCCCGTGGGCCCGGTAGAGACGCCCGTCGAGCAGCAACGCGGCGGCGATCCCCGTGCCGACGGCGATGAACGCCGCGTCGGTGCAGCCCTTCCCCGCGCCCACGCGGAACTCCGCCAGCCCACCGGCGCTCACGTCGTGGCCGAACGCCACCGGCAGCCCCAGCCGGTTCTCCAGCAGGTCACCGAACGGGACGTCGCGCCAGTCGAGGTTGGCCGAGAACCGGGCGACGCGCGCCTGTTCGTCGACGATGCCCGGCACCACGACACCGACGGCGCCCGGCGAACCCGTGCCGGCCTGCTCCGCGAGCGAGGAAACGACCTCGGCCACCTGCTCGGCCAGCGCCGTGCCGTCCGCGCTTTTCGCCGTGGGCGCCCGGGTCGTCGCGAGCGCGTTCAGGTCCGCGTCGAGCAGGGCCGCCTTCACGGTCGTGCCGCCCACGTCCAATGCCGCCACCAATTCAGCCATACCGCGATTCTCACATCGGCCGCCTCACATCGACGTGACGTTCACCGGGAGTAGCAACAGCCACCTACGCTCCGCCACGCTTGAGGACGCTTCACCAGTCCAGGTCGCCGGTCATCTTCACGCCTTCCAGTCGGGGTGGCCCGGCATCGCCGGGGTCGTGGCCGTGTACAGCCAGTCGTGGAAAAACGTGCCGAGGTCACGCCCGGAGACACGTTCGGCCACGCCGACGTAGTCCTGCGTCGAGGCCGCGCGGCCCTGGAATTCGTCGAAGAAGGTGCGCTCGATGCGGTCGAAGATCGCCTGGCCGACGAGGCTGCGCAGCGCGTACAGCGTGAGCTTGCCGCCGAGATCCGTGCCGAACATGACCCCCGACGCGGAGTTCTGCCGGGCGACCGGGCCGTTCTGCTTCAGGATCTCGTTGTTCTGGGCGTACCCGGACTTCGCCTTGTCGTCGAACGGTTTCCCGCCGTGCTCGGAGTCGTAGAGGTCCTGGTAGAAGGTGGCGTGGCCCTCACTCAGCCACATGTCGTCCCAGTGGCGCACCGGCACGGCGTCGCCGAAGTACTCGTGTGTGAGCTCGTGCGCCATCGTCGACACCTCCTCGGGGTACGCGAGGGCCTCGGCGCTGTAGGTCGGCGTCGCCGCGGTCTCCAGGGCGAGGCCACCGCCGTAGAGGCGATCGACGCCGAGGGTGCCGGCGCTCGCGTACGGGTACGGGCGGCCCAGCCGCTGCTCCAGCCACGCGATCAGCTCCGGGGTCTTGCGGGCGGTGTCGAGCGCGGCCGGCTTCGCCGCCTTCGTCACGTAGCTGCGCACCGGCAGTCCGTGCGGACCCACCTGGTCGAGCTCGGTGAAGCGGCCGGCCGCCATCTGCACGACATCGGTGGCCGTGGGCCGGTCGACGCGGAACACCGAGGTCACGCGGTCGCCGGCGCGGTGCTTCCCGACGAGCGTGCCGCTGCCGACACCCTGCACGTCGGCCGGAGTGGTGATTCGCAAGGTGTAGGTGGCCGGGTCACCCGGCACGTCGTCAGACGGGAAGACCACGTGCTCACGATCGGTCTGCCCCATCACCGCGAACCCGTCCGGGGTGTTCTGCCAGACGCCGATGGCCTCGGCGAGGTCGGGTGGCAGCGGGTGCCCCGTGGGTGACTGCGGGCTCTTCGCCCGGTCGGCCACGTAGGCGATCCGCACGGTGAACGGCACCCCCTTGCGCAGCGCGCGGGCGGGCGTGATCACCAGCTTTTCGCCCTGCGTCGCGAACTTCGCGGCCCTGCCGTCGACTTGGACCGAGTGGATCCCCGCCACCGCGGAGTCGAGCCCGAAGGACGACAGCGACTGCGTGGCGACTGCGCGCATCGTCACCGCCGCGTCCATCGTGGTGACACCCGGCCGGTAGTCGAGGGAGACGTCGTAGTCACGCGCGTCGTAGCCGCCGTTGCCGAGGCCGGGGAACAGCCGCTCACCCGCGCTCAGCGCCCCGGGTGACGCGGAATCAGCCGTGGCGGCGCTCCCGGTGCCGGCCATCAGCACCGCGGCGAGCCCTGCCACCGCTGCGGTCTTCACGATCGTTTTCGCCATGCGCCCAGCCTGCCGAGTCTTCCGTCCCGCGCACATCGGCCGGGCAGCTCGAACGCGCTAACCGGAAAGTCGTACGGTGATCGCCGTGCGACTGCTACTTCTCGACGCCTGCCTGGCGATCGCGGTCGCGGGTGTGCTCGCGCTGGAGGCGCTGAACGGGGTCTCACGGCCCGCCCTGTGGCAGCTCACGATCGTGGCCGTGCTGGTGCTGTTGCTGCTGCGGCGCCGGTTCCCGCTGGTCACGATGCTGGCAATGGCGGTGCTGGCCTGGTTCGCCCCGCCCGCGCAGCTCGCCACGATCTTCACGCTGTACACGGTCGCCGCGCTTCGCGGGCCGAAGTGGCCGGCAGCGGTCGCTGTGGTCGCGGACCTGGTGGTGGCCCTCGCCACGTACCAGCCCAGCGATCTCCGGGGCTGGGAGGTCGTCGGCTTCGTCCTGGCCCTGACGCTGCTCCTGCCGCTGCTCGCGGGCCTGTGGATGCACCAGCGCGCCGTGCTGGTCGACGCCCTGCACGACCGCGCCGACCAGGCCGAACGCACACGCGACCTGCTCGCCGAACGCGCCGTGACGGCCGAACGCCGGCGGATCGCGCGCGAGATGCACGACGTGGTGGCCCACCGCGTGAGCATCGTCGCACTGCAGGCGGGCGCGTTGTCGGTGCGCGCGCCCGACGAGGAGACCGCCCGCCTCGCCGAGGTGATCCGCGAGTCGAGCGCCGCCGCGCTCACCGAGCTGCGCGACATCCTGCGGGTGCTGCGCGAGCAGGAGAACGAGCCGAAGACGCTGCCGAGCCCCACGCTCGACGGCGTCGCGCAGCTGGCGGGCGACCTCGCCGCGGCCGGCGCCGACGTCGACACCGAGGTGCCCGACCCGCTGCCGCAGGTGCCGGAAAAGGTGGGCCGGGCGGCGTACCGGATCGTGCAGGAGGCGCTGACCAACGCGGCGAAACACGCACCGGGTGCGCCGATCCGCGTCCGGCTGTCGCTCGACCGCGGCAAGCTCGTGGTCGAGGTCGCCAACGCGCTCGGCGCCTCGGCGGGCCTGCCCGGCGCGGGCTACGGCGTGATCGGCATGCGCGAGCGCGTGACGCTGGCCGGCGGCGCGCTGCGCGTCGGTCCCGATGGTTCGGGTGACTACGTGGTGCGCGCGGTGTTCCCGCTCGCCGGCGGGGCGTGAGATGAGGAGGACGCTGCGGTGATCAAGGTCGTGCTGCTGGACGACGAGGTGCTCGTGCGCAGCGGCATCCGGATGATCCTCGAGTCGGACCCGGAGATCCGCGTGGTCGCCGAGGCGGGCGACGGCGCCGGCGTCGCCGAGCTCGTGGCGCAGCACCGGCCCGACGTCGTGCTCACCGACATCCAGATGCCCGGCGTCGACGGCCTCGAGGTGACCCGCGTGGTCACGGCGCTGCCCGAGGCGCCGGCGGTGGTCGTGCTGACCACGTTCGACCTCGACGAGTACGTGCACACCGCGCTGCGCCGGGGCGCCACCGGGTTCCTGCTCAAGGACACGCCACCGCGCGACCTGGTCCGCGCCGTGCACGTGGTGCGCCGCGGCGAGGCGATGCTGTCGCCGGCCGTCACGCGGCGGCTGCTCGGCGAGTTCGCGTCGGGCGGGGCCACGGAGAGCGCGAAGGCGCGGCTGGCGGAGCTGACCTCCCGCGAACGCGAGGTCGCGGTGGCCGTCGCCGAGGGCTGGAGCAACGCGGTGATCGCCACGAACCTCGGCGTCAGCCAGGCGACGGTGAAGGTCCACCTGGGCCGGATCATGTCCAAAGTGGAGGCCACCAACCGCACCCAGGTCGCGATCCTCGTGCACGATGCTGGTCTCGCCTGAATTGTTATTTCGCAGGCGCTATCGCACCGGTTAGGATCTTCGTCGGGTCGGGGGATTCCACGAATGAATTCAGGGGACCCGTATGTCCGAATCGATCCTGCCGCCCAAGCCGACGGGGCCGAGCTACCAGGACGCGCCGCCGCCACCGCCGCCACCCGCGTCAGGCAAGACCAACGGCTACGCCATCACCTCACTGGTCCTGGCGATAGTTCCGCTGCTGAAGGTGGTCTTCGGCTTCGCGCCGGCGATCCCGGGGATCAGCCTGCTGCTGAGCGTGATCTTCGCCGTCGTGGCGCTGCGTCAGATCCGGCGCACCGGCGACGGCGGCCGCGGCCTGGCCATCGCCGGACTCGGCCTGTGCGGTGCGTGGCTGCTGGCGCTGATCATCACCGCCGGCAACTCCTCCAGTCCGAGCAGCGAAGACGCGGTGATCGACGAGGTGTCGGGTGGCGGCAACAGCGTGTTCTCGGCCGAGGTGGGCGAATGCTTCACCGGCTACGACAAGCTGACCAGCGACGTCGCCAAGGTTTCGTGCGACGTCCCGCACGCTGACGAGATCTACGCCGTGGTGCCTCTGCCGGATTCCGAGATCTATCCCGGCGACGCGGCCCTGTCCACGACGAGTCGCCAGTACTGCACCACCGCACAGTCGGGGTTCTTCGTCGACACCACGATGCCGGCAGACCTCGTGATGGGCACGTACTACCCGCAGGCACAGTCGTGGTTGAACCAGAACCACTCGGTCATCTGCACGCTGGAGTCGAAGTCGGGCGTACTGAAGGCCCCAGTGGTGCACTAGCGCTTCAGGGCGCGCCGGGCGGAACGAAGGGCAATCCGTCCGGTGCCCCGTTGTCCAGCAGCCGCATGATTCGCTCAGTGTCCACTTCGGACTCGATCGCGTCGGCGAGGCGCTCCAGCATGTCCTCGCGCAAGGCCGCGAACCCTGGCGCGCCGTCGACCGGCGCCCACTCGACGCCGGCCTGAGCGGCCACTTCCGTCAGCCAGGCGCGGCGGAAGCCGTCGTTCTCGAAGGCGCCGTGCCAGGTCGTGCCCCAGACGGAGCCGACGCGGTGACCGTCCAGAAAGGACTCCGCTTCGGCGCGCGACGCCGTGCCGTGGTGAATCTCGTAGGCCTCGACCCGGTGGCCGCGCCACTCGCCGGTGGGGCGGCCGAGCACTTTCTCCCCCGCGAACGTGACGTCGGTCGGCAGCAGTCCGAGGCCGTCGACCGTGCCGGCGTGTGACTCGACGTCGTCGTGGATGGTGGCCGCGAGCATCTGGTAGCCGCCGCAGATGCCGAGCACGGGGCGGCCGGCGGCGGCGCGCGCGGTCACCGCGTCGGCGAGACCCCGCGAACGCAGCCAGCGCAGATCGTCCACGGTGGCGCGGGAACCGGGCAGCACCACCAGATCCGCCGCGGCGACCGTGTCCGGGTCGGCCGTGAGGCTCACCGTCACGCCGGGTTCGGCGGCCAGGGCGTCGACGTCAGTGGCGTTCGAGGCGCGCGGGAAGCGCACCACGGCCACGCGCAGCCCGCCGCCACGCGGGGCTTCGTGGCGCCAGCCCGCGGCAGCCAGTGCGTCTTCGGAGTCGATCCACACGCGGTCGAGCCACGGCAGCACCCCGAGCACGGGCCGGCCGGTCACGTCTTCGAGGCTCTTCAGCCCCGGGCGCAGCAGGCCGACGTCGCCGCGGAACTTGTTGACCACCCAGCCCGCCACCAGCGCCTGGTCTTCGGGCGACAGCAGCGCGAGCGTGCCGAACATCGCCGCCAGCACGCCGCCGCGGTCGATGTCGCCGACCACGAGCACCGGCAGCGAAAACCGCCGCGCCAGGCCCAGGTTCACGTAGTCGCCGCCGCGCAGGTTGATCTCGGCGGGGCTGCCCGCGCCCTCGCAGACGACCATGTCGAAGCGGGAGCTCAGGTCCTCGAACGCGCCGAACGCGATCTCCGCCAGCCCCGCGCGGCCGGTCGCGTACTCGCCGGCTTCCAGCGTGCCGAACGGTTTCCCGAGCGCGATCACGTGGCTGCGCCGGTCGCTGCCCGGCTTGAGCAGCACGGGGTTCATCGCCGCTTCGGGCTCGACACGCGCGGCGCGGGCCTGCAGCCACTGCGCGCGGCCGATCTCGGCCCCGTCCGCGCAGACCATCGAGTTGTTCGACATGTTCTGCGACTTGAACGGCGCCACCCGCACGCCGCGGCGCGCGAGCCAGCGGCAGATCCCGGCCGTGACCAAGCTCTTCCCCGCGTCGGACGTGGTGCCGGCGACCAGCAGCCCGCTCATCGGGCCACCGCCACCGCGGCCGCCACCAGGGCCGCGGCCGCGCCGACCACACGCGACAACCGCACCGCGTGACGCAGGTCGACCGGCTGCGGCGCACGGCCGTCACCGAGTGTGCCGCGGTCCTCGACCTCGCCGCCGTAGCTGTTGGTGCCGCCCAGGCGCAGCCCGAGCGCGCCGGCGAACGCGGCCTCGACCTGGCCGGCGTTGGGACTCGGGTGGTGCGAGCCGTAGCGCCGCCACGCCCGCAGCGACGCCCGGACCTGCCCGCCCGCGAGCGGCGCGGACACCGCGGTGAGCACGGCGCCGGCCCGCGACGGAACGAGGTTGACAACGTCGTCGAGACGCGCCGCCGCCCAGCCGAAGTTGCGATGCCGCAGCGAGCGGTAGCCGACCATCGCGTCGAGCGTGTTGAGCGCGCGGTAGCCGAGCAGGCCGGGGAGGCCGGCGACGGCACCCCACAGCAGCGGCGCGACCACGGCGTCGGACGTGTTCTCGGCGATCGACTCGGTGGCCGCGCGCGTGAGCTCCGCGGAGTCCAGTTCCGTCGCGTCGCGCGCGCAGAGGTGCGACAGCCGGGCTCGCGCGGCGGGCACGTCACCGGTGTCGAGCAGCCGGGCCATCTCGCGGCCCTCCGACGCGAGCCCGCGGCCGCCGAGCACAACCCACGTCGCGGCGGCAGTGAGGGCGAAGCGCGCGAAGGGACGCCGGCGCGTGCTCAACTGGGCGGCCACTCCCAGGCCGGTTGCGGCCCCCGCGCACACCGCCGCGTACGCCGCTCCGCGCGGCTTCGAGTCGGCCCACCAGCGACGTTCCAGCGCGCCGGCCCAGCTGCCGAACACCGCGACCGGGTGCCCGCGGCGGGGGTCACCGAAGAGTGAGTCGGCCGCATATCCGGTGATCAGGCCGGCCGCTGTGACGGCTTGTCGGAGTGGCACGTGGCGAACGGTAGCGCGTGCACGAGAATGCCGGGTATGACCAAGCTGACGCACCGGCTCGCCGGGTATCTCGAGACCCTGGCGCAAACCCTCCGCCGGTACGGACGCGACGACGGCAAGGTGCTGGTCCTCGGCGGTGTCCGCTCGGGGAAGTCGAGGCACGCGGAGCGGCTCGTCGCGCACCACACGCACCTCGTGTACGTGGCCCCCGGCCTTCCCCCGAGCGACGACGACCCCGAGTGGGCCGCCCGCGTCGCCGCGCACAAGGCCCGGCGCCCGCGCCACTGGACCACGGTGGAGACCACCGACCTGGCGACCGTGCTGCGCACGGCGACGAGCCCGTTGCTCATCGACTGCCTCGGCACGTGGCTCTCGCGCGTGCTCGACGAGGTCGGCGCGTGGACGGGCAAGCCCGGCTGGGAGCGCCGTCTCGACGACCGGCTCGAGGACTTCCTGGCCGCGTGGACCCAGGCGCGGGTGCCCGTGGTGGCCGTGAGCAACGAGGTCGGCAGCGGTGTGGTGCCCGCTACGTCGTCCGGACGGCTGTTCCGTGATGTGCTGGGCGCACTCAACAACCGGGTGTCCGCCGAGTCCGACCGTTGCCTGCTGGTCATCGCCGGGCGGGTGCTCGACCTGCCGTAAGGAGTCCGCCGTGCCGCGTTTCGACATCCCCGTGCCCGACGCCGCCGCCCGCGCCGCCGCGCAGGAGCGCCTCGACGGCCTGGTGAAGCCACTCGGCGCACTGGGCCGGCTCGAGGAGCTGGCCGCGTGGCTCAGCGCCGCCCACGGCGTGGTGCCACCGCGTCCGCTGGACGACGTGCGGGTGGTCGTCTTCGCGGGCGACCACGGGGTGTCGGCGCAGTCGGCCTACCCGCGCGAGGTCACGGCGGCGATGGTGCGGGTGTTCCTGGCCGGGCGCAGTGGCGTCACGGTGCTCGCCGCGCAGGTCGGCGCTCGGGTGCGCGTGGCGGACATCGCGGTCGATTGGGATGCTTCGGACGTTCCGGCCTCCGTGACCGCGCATAAGATCCGCCGTGGCTCGGGCGCCATCGACGTCGAGGACGCCCTCGCCCCGGGTGAGGCGCTCGCCGCGTTCGAGGCGGGACGCGCCATCGCGGCGGAGGAGGCCGACGCGGATCTGCTCATTCCGGGCGACATGGGCATCGGCAACACGACGATGTGCGCGGCCCTCGTCGCGGCCACGCTGGGCCTGCCCGCGGCCGAGGTCGTCGGCACGGGCACCGGCGTGTCCGGGGCGGCGCTGGACGCGAAGACGGCCGTGGTCGAGGCCGCGGTGCAGCGCGCCGCGGGGCGGGTGACCGATCCGTTCGAGCGGCTGACTGCGCTGGGCAGCGCCTGCGTCGCGGCCACGGCGGGGTTCCTGGTCGAAGCCGCCGTATGCGGCATCCCCGTGCTGCTCGACGGCATCTTCTCCAGCGCGGCCGCCCTGGTCGCCCGCGACATCGCGCCGGGCGCCAAGCAGTGGTGGCTCGCCGGGCACCGCTCGACGGAGCCTTCGCAGGCGTTCGCGTTGAAGGCCCTGGGCCTGACGCCGATCCTCGACCTGGGCCTGCGCCTCGGCGAAGGCAGCGGCGCCGTCCAGGCCGTTCCGACGCTGCGTGCGGCGCGGGCGATCATCGCGGACATGGGGTTGCTGGCGGATCTCGCGTGAGGGCTGCCTGCGAGGACCTGGGAGCAGCCGGAGCGCGGGTCGAAGGATTCGGACGGCCGTCTGTGGCGGCGCGGCGCGGCGCCGCGAGGACGTCGGCCGCTCTCGGGTGCCACGGTTGCGCCGGGCTGCGAGTGGGGAGCCGGTGAAGCTCGGCGACGCGCTGCGGCTGGCCGTCGGCACCCTGACCACCGTGCCCGTGCCGGCCCCGCGCGTCATCGATCGCGGGGTGGCCGGGGCAGCGATGGTGCTGGGCCCGGTCGCGGCGCTCCCCCTCGCCGCGGCCGCGGGCCTGGTCGTGGCCGGCGGTGTGGCCGTGGGCCTGCCCGCGCTCGCCGTTGCCGCCCTCGCGCTGGGCGTTGTGGCTCTGGGCAGCCGCGGCCTGCACCTCGACGGGCTGGCCGACACCGCGGACGGGCTCGGCGCCTCCTACGACCGCGCCAAAGCCCTCGACGTCATGCGCCGCGGCGACTCGGGCCCGACCGGAGTCGCGACGCTCGTCTTCGTCCTCCTCGTGCAGGCCGGCGCTCTGACCGGCGCCGTGTCGGCGGACCACGGCGCCGTGGCCGCCGTGGTCTCCGTGCTGGCGGGCCGGTGCACGCTGTCGATGTCGTGCGCGCGCGGCGTGCCGTCCGCCCGGCCGGAGGGGCTTGGTGCGACGGTGGCGGGATCCGTGCCGCGGGTGATCGCGGTGGCCGTCGGTCTGGTGGCCGCCGCGCTCGCCGCACTGGCGCCCGGTTTGCCGTGGTGGCAAGGGGTGGCCGCGGTCGGCGCCGGGTACTTCGTCGCGGCGGCCTTGCTCGCCCGATGCGTCCGGCGCCTGGGCGGAATCACCGGTGACGTCCTCGGCGCCGGTGTCGAAACGGCGGTGGCGGCGGCGCTGCTCACGCTCGCCGTCTGAGCCGCACCCGGTGCCGGTCGACGACGACGGTGGGGCTAGCCGAATGTGAACACGTACGCCCCGGCGCCGGGTTCGAGGAAGGTGATCTCCAGCGTCCGCTCACGGACCTCGTCGTGCTGGCGCACGAGGTGGTGGAGGCGGGCGTCCCGGAGCAAGCCGTGCCCGTCCGCGTCGACGTCCACACCGTGTGCCGGGCCCGGTGCTTCGCCGTCGAGGGTCACGCGGAAGGGAATCGGCGCTCCCGCACCGCGACCCAGCACGACATGCGCGTCGCGCGCGTGGAACCGGTAGGTGATGCTCCCGCCGGCCTGGGCGAGCACGACGCTCTCGGGCCCGATCGTCCACACGCCGGCGAGGGCCCAGGTGCCGAGGCGCACGCCCTGCGGCGGGAGCTCGTAGGTGCGTTGTTCGTCGAACCCGACGCGGCCCGGCGACGCGAAGTGCTCACCACGCGCGTAGCCGAGATACGTCTCGGGCGTCCGCAGGTGATCCCAGTCGGCCTCGGCCTCCACGCCGTGCCCGGCGACGGAGACGAGCTCTCGCTCGACGCCGAGCAGCCGCTGGATGACGCGCTCCGACTGCTCGTAGCGTCCTTCACCGAAGTGGTGGTCGCGGATGACGCCGTGGGCGTCCACGAGGTAGAGCGCCGGCCAGTAGTGGTTGTCGAACGCGCTCCAGATGGCGTAGTCGTTGTCGACGGTGACCGGGTAGTCGATTCCCCGCTCGGACGTCGCCTGGCGCACGCGGTCGATCTCGTGCTCGAACGAGAACTCCGGCGTGTGGACTCCGACGACGATCAACCCGTCGTCCCGATAGGCCCGCGACCAGGCGCGGACGTAGGGCGCCTGGCGCAGCCAGTTGATGCAGGTCAGCGTCCAGAAGTTGACGACGACGGCGTGGCCGGCCAGCTCGGCGGGGCCGAGTGGCCCGGAGTTGAGCCACTCGGCCCCGCCGAGTGCGGGCATGTTCGCGCGCGCGGACACCGACATCTAACGCACCGAGCGCAATCCGGCGCGAACCTCGGAAGCGAACAGCTTCGGCTGCTCCCAGGCGGCGAAGTGCCCGCCCTTGTCGAGCCGGTTGTAGTGGATGAGCCGGGGATAAGCCTCCTCGGCCCAGCTCCGCGGCACCTGGTAGAGCTCGTCGGGGAAGACGCTCACCGCCACCGGGACGGAGACGCCCTTCGGGTCGAAGAAGCCGAGCTTGTTCTCCCGGTAGAGACGTCCCGAAGAGACCCCCGTGTTCGTCAGCCAGTAGTGGGTGATGTTGTCGAGCACGTCGTCGCGGGTCAGTCCCTCGGACTGCCCGTCGAAGACCCGGGCGATCAGCGCCAGGCTGGCCGAGTCGTGGTCGAGCATCCAGGCGGCGAGGCCGATGGGCGAATCGGCGATTCCGTAGAGCGTCTGCGGGTGGGTCCCCATCTCGAGGGCGTAGGCCACGTCTGTCGCGAAGAAGTCCCTGAGCTTTTCGTAGAGACGTGTTCCTTCCTCGGACAGATCGGGTGGCGCCGGGCCGCCGGACTGCACGGCCTGGGCGACGTCGGGGCGGACGGCGCCGGGGAAATTGGTGTGGATGCCGATCAGGCCTGCCGGCGCCTGCGCACCCATCAGATCGACGATCTGCCCGCCCCAATCGCCGCCCGAGGCGACGTAGTTGTCGTATCCCAGGCGCTTCATCAACTCTGCCCAGGCGCGCGCGATGTGCTCGGGGCCCCAGCCGGTGACGGCGGGCTTGCCCGAGAACCCGTAGCCGGGCATCGACGGGATCACCAGGTGGAAAGCGTCCGCTTCGCTCGCGCCATGGGCCGTGGGATCGGTCAGCGGACCGATGATCTTCAGCTGCTCGATGACCGAGCCGGGCCAGCCGTGCGCGACGAGGAGCGGCAACGCGTCTTCGTGTTTCGAGCGAACGTGGATGAAGTGGATGTCGAGGCCGTCGATCTCGGTGATGAAGTGCGGGAGGGCCTTCAGTCTCTCCTCGCACCTGCGCCAGTCGTACTCCGTCGCCCAATAACGGGCGAGCGCCTGCATCGTCTCGAGCTGTACGCCCTGCGAGAGGTCCGAGACGGGTTCCTTTTCGGGCCAGCGAGTGGCCATGACGCGCGCACGCAGATCTTCGAGATCCGCATCGGACGTCTCGACCGTGAACGGCCGGATCGCTTGATCGTGCGCTGCCCCTTCAGTCGTGACAGACATGCGTCTCCTTGGCGGGATGGGTGCGGTGGTCGATGTCGCGTTTGCCGGGCAAGACGCGAAGCCCGGTACTGTGCCACCGGACCGTCGGCGGTTCCTCACCCGAAACGAGTGATACGCATTGCTTCCTCGTGCTCGCCGGCTACAGCGAGCGCGACAGCGCGGCGATGAAGCCGTCGGTGACTTCGCGAGAGCGGACGGCCAGCCGGACGTGCCGGGGGCCGAGGCCGGGGAAGGTGTCGCCACGGCGGACGGCGTAACCCGCCTCGCGCAGCCTGGTCCGGAGGCCGTCGTCGGGGCCCTCGACGAGCACGAACGGTCCCCTCGGGTCGCCGAGCACGGCCAGGCCCAGGTCGGTGAGGTGGGAGACGAGGTAGTCGCGGTCGGATTCGGCGGCGGTGGCGAGCTTTTCCGCTTCTTCGAGGGCGGCCGAGCGGCAGCAGGCGGCCGTGGCGACGGCGGCGAGCGTCGAGACCGACCACGGCGGCTGGACCGAGCGCAGGCGAGCGAGGACGTCGGCCGGGCCGAGGACGTAACCCGCGCGCAGGCCGGCGAGGCCCCAGGTCTTGGTGAGGCTGCGGAGCACGACCACGCCGTCGAGCGAGTCGCCCGCCAGGCTCTCGGCCTCGCCGGGTATCGCGTCGAGGAAGGCCTCGTCGACTACAAGCAGGCGGCCCGGCCTCGGCAACGTCCGGAGCACGGCAGCGGGGTGCAGGACGGACGTCGGGTTCGTCGGGTTGCCGACGAACACCAGGTCGGCTTCGTCGGGAACCACCGAGGGGTCCAGCACGTAACCGTCCGAAGCGGACAGAACCACCCGCGAAACCTCGTGCCCCGCGGCGCGCAACGCGGCTTCGGGCTCGGTGAACTGCGGGTGCACGACCACCGCGTGCCGCGGCTGCAAAGCCGAAGCCAGCAAGGTGAACGCCTCGGCCGCCCCCGCCGTGACCAGCACCTCGTCGAGCGGACGGCCGTGCCGCGCGGCCACGGCAGCCTGCGCTGCCGACGAGTCGGGGTACGCGGCGAGACTGTCCACAGCGGACACCAGCTCCCGCCGCAACCACTCGGGCGGGCGCGGCAGCCGGACGTTCACCGCGAGGTCCACCAGCCCCGGCCCGACTTCACGGTCGCCGTGGTGGTGCAGGTCGTAGTCCGGGGAGTCAGCCACGCGGAGGCACCTGGGCATAGGCACGGACGTGGGTGGCGAACCGCTCGGCCAGCTCTGGATACCCAGCCCAGTGCACGTGCAGGTAGGACGCGTGCAGCGAAGCCGACGCGAACCCGTCCGCCATCCGCTCCCAGCCCCACGCCGGCGACGGGCCGGCCCCGGGCGTCAGCTCCGTCCGGTGGAACTCGTGCCCGGTCACGCGCTGTCCCGCGACCGCGAGCACGTTGTCCGCCAGCGAAACGGCCGTCCGGTACCCGAGTTTGCCGCGCTTGGTCATCACCGCTGTCGCGTCCACGACACCGGCCATCGGCAGGCCGTCCAGCTCGCGGCACAGGTACAGCAGCCCCGCGCACTCCGCGCTCACCGGCATGCCCTGCCCGACCGCGTCCGCCACCGCCGTGAGCAGCGGCTTGTTCGCCGACAGCTCCGCCGCGTGCACCTCCGGGAACCCACCGCCGAAGTACAACCCGGCGCAGCCCTCGGGCAACCCCTCGTCCCGCAGCGGATCCACGTCGACGACGTCCACGCCGAACGAGGCCAGCAGCTCCACGTTCTCCGTGTACCGGAACGTGAACGCCGGCCCGGCCGCCGCGGCCACCACCGTCCGCGGTCCCGCGAAGTCACCCGGCGGTGTCCACACCGGACCGGTCAGCGGCGGCGCCGCCCGCGCGACCCGCACCACCGCTTCTAGATCCACGCCACCGGCCACCCACGACGCCAGCTCCGGCAGCACCCGCTGCGAGTCGGCCGCGCGTTCGGCCGCGGGCACCAGTCCGAGGTGGCGGCTGGGTGCGTGCACGTTCTCGTTGCGTCGCAACGCACCCAGCAGCGGAACGCCCGTGGCCTCCAACGCGGACGCGATCTCGTCCTCGTGGCGCTGCGAGCCCAGTTTGTTGAGGATCACGCCGGCGAGGCGCACGCGCGGGTCGTAGTTCGCGAACCCGAGCACGGTCGCCGCGACGCTGCGCGAAGCGGCCGAAGCGTCGACCACCAGCACCACCGGCGCGTCGAGTACCCGGGCGACGTGCGCGGTAGACGCGTAACCCTCCGTGCCGAGCGCGCCGTCGAACAGTCCCATCACGCCTTCGATCACGGCGAGGTCCACGCCCTCGGAACCGTGGCGCAGCAAGGGAACCAGCCGGTCCTCACCCTGCAGGAACGGGTCGAGGTTGCGCGCGGGACGGCCGGTGGCCAGTGCGTGGTAGGACGGGTCGATGAAGTCGGGCCCGACCTTGTGCCCGGACACGCGGTGCCCGGCCGCGCGCAACGCCGCCATCAGCCCCGCGGCGATGGTGGTCTTGCCGTGCCCCGAGCCGGGCGCGGCGATGACCACCCGCGCTACCACTCGATCCCCCGCTGCCCCTTCTGGCCCGCGTCCATGGGGTGCTTGACCTTCGTCATCTCGGCCACCAGGTCGGCGGCCTCGACGAGCTCCGGCGGCGCGTATCGGCCGGTGATCACCACGTGCTGGTGTCCGGGCCGGGAGACCAAAGTGGACACCACGTCGTCGACCTCGAGCCAGCCCCACTTGAGCAGGTAGGAGAACTCGTCGAGCACGTAGAAGTCGTGCGTCTCGGCGGCGAGGCGGCGTTTGATCTCGGCCCAGCCCTCGCGCGCGTTGGCGGCGTGGTCCTCGTCGGAGCCCTGCTTGCGCGTCCAGCTCCAGCCCTCGCCCATCTTGTGCCACTCGACGGGCCCGCCTTCGCCGGTCTCGTCGTGCAGCTTCCCGAGCGCGCGGAACGCGGCTTCCTCGCCGACGCGCCACTTCGCCGACTTCACGAACTGGAATACCCCGATCGACCAGCCCTGGTTCCACGCGCGCAGTGCCATGCCGAACGCGGCGGTCGACTTGCCTTTCATCTCACCGGTGTGCACAGCGAGCAGCGGGCGGTTGCGCCGCTGGCGTGTAGTGAGCCCGTCCTGCGGGACGACGGCCGGTTTCCCCTGCGGCATCAGGCAGCCCTCCCGGTGTGATCACGAACCGCGGCGGCGAGCGTCTCGGCCGCCACCTCGGCGAGCGGCACGTGCTCGGCGCCGAGGTGCCCGGCCAGCTCCGCCGCGAGCCCGAGGCGCATCCGACCGCTTTCGCAGTCCATCACGATGGTGGTGACGCCGGCCAGCAACCCCGCCGCGGCCTGCGAACGTGCGACGGCGTCGGCCCCGCTGGTGGCGCGTCCGTCCGTGACGAGCACCAGCAACGGACGCCGGCGCGGATCCCGGATCGCCTCCACGCTCAGCACGCGCGCGGCTTCCAGCAGCCCTTCCGCGAGCGGCGTGCGGCCACCCGTCGGCAGTCCTTCGAGCCGGGCCGCCGCGGCCTCGACGCTGATCGTCGGCGGCAGCGCGAGCTCGGCCGCGTCACCACGGAAGGTGACGAGCCCGACTTTGTCGCGCCGTTGGTAGGCGTCCTGCAGCAGCGACAGCACCGCCGTCTTCACCTCACGCATGCGCGTGCGCGCGCCCATGGAGCCCGACGCGTCCACGCAGAACAGCACGAGGTTGCCTTCGCGCCCTTCGCGCAGCGCGAACCGCAGATCCTGCGTACGCACGAGAAGTCCGGGACCACGGCGACCACGGGACCGCTGGTGCGGCGCGGCGGCCCGCATCGTGGCGACGAGGTGCGGGCGGCCGTCGCGGACACTCGGCGGCTGGACCCCGATCGTGCGCCCGGTGTCGGTGATGGCCCGCGACCGGCGGCCGCGCTCGCCTTCGCCGGTGCCCTTGACACGAAATACACGCGCGCGGAACGTCTCGCCGGAGCCGACCGTGTTCTGCGGTCCGGAACCCGTTCCGTCGCCGGGTTGCGGCTGCTGCTGCGGCGCCGGCTGGTCCCCCGGCGGCTGCTCACCTTCCGCGGCCGGCGGCTGCCCACCCGAGCCGGGCCCGTCGTCCTCCGGGCCAGGCCCTGGATCTTCGGGCGGCTGCGCGTCCTGCAACGCCTGTTCCAGTTGCTCCTCGGAAATCCCCGGCGCGTCGAACGGGTTGCGGCGGCGCCGGTGCGGCAACGCGAGCCGCGCGGCCACGCGGACATCCTCGGTGGTCACTTCGTTGCGCCCGGCCCACGCGGCGTGCGCGACGGCCGTGCGTGCCGTGACGATGTCGGCCCGCATCCCGTCCACCTCGAACGACGCGCACACCTCGGCAATCTGGCGCAGGGCGTCGTCGGGCAGCTTCACCGCGGGCAAAAGCCGTTGCGCTGCTTCGATGTCCGCGGCCAGCGCTGAGTCCTCGGCGGCGTACGCGGACGCGAACCCGTCGGGATCCGCCTCGTACGCGAGGCGCCGGCGGACCACCTCCACGCGTTGCTCCGGCTCCCGGCTGGAGGCGACCTCGACGGTCAGCCCGAACCGGTCCAGCAGCTGCGGCCGCAGCTCGCCTTCCTCGGGGTTCATCGTGCCGATCAGCACGAACCGCGCCGCGTGCGACACGGACACACCCTCGCGCTCCACGGTCGCGCGGCCCATCGCGGCGGCGTCGAGCAGCGTGTCTACGAGGTGGTCGTGCAGGAGGTTGACCTCGTCCACGTAGAGCAAGCCGCGGTTCGCCGCGGCCAGCAGACCGGGCTGGTAGTCCGTGACGCCCTCCGACAGCGCCTTCTCCAAGTTCAACGACCCGACGACCCGGTCCTCCGCCGCGCCGACGGGCAGCTCCACCAGCCGCGCCGGCCGCCGGTGCGCGGGCGCGTCCGCGGGGTGCGGACCGTCCGGGCAAACGGGGTCGGATGCCGCGGGATCACACGAGAACCGGCAGCCGTCCACCACGTCGAGCTGGGGCAGCAGGCCGGCGAGCGCGCGCACCATCGTCGACTTCGCCGTGCCCTTCTCGCCCCGCACCAGCACGCCGCCCACAGCGGGTGAGATCGAGGACAGGATCAGCGCCAGGCGCAGGTCCGGCATCCCGACGACGGCGGTGAACGGGTACGGCTTCAAGAGCTCTCCTCCTGGTCGGCGTCCGGCCGATCATCGCACAGGAAACGCGTCGTCTAGCGTGGGCGGACGTGCGCGAAAAATCACGCCTGCCGGTGGTCGGGATAGGCGCCGACGGCTGGGCCGGGCTGGCCGAGCGGGCAAGGAAAGCCGTGCTCGAAGCCGACGTCGTGCTCGGTGCGCCGAGGCAGCTCGCGACGCTGCCCGAAGGCGTCCGCACGCAAGCCTGGCCAAGCCCGTTGCTGCCCGCGCTCGACGACGTCCTCGCCGAGCACGCCGGGCGCCGCGTCTGCGTGCTGGCCAGCGGTGATCCCCTGCTCTCGGGCATCGGCACGACGCTACGCGACCGCGGTCACGAGATCGAGGTGCTGCCCGCAGTCTCGTCGGAGACGCTGGCCCGCGCTCGGCTGGGCTGGTCGTTCGAGGAGATCGAGGTCGTCACCGTCGTCGGCCGGGCCGTGGACCGCGTCACCCGGGTGCTCGCGCCGCGCCGGAAAGTGCTGGTGCTCGGCGCGAACGCGGCCGGCCTGCGCGAGCTGCTGCGAACCCGCGGTTACGGCGAATCCACCCTGACCAGCCTCGAAAACCTCGGCGCCGAAGACGAGCGCATCGAAGACGGCTGGACCCACGTACCCGGCCCGCTCACCGTGTTCGCCCTGGTCTGCGCCGGCCCCGCGCTCCCGCTCACCGGCCTGCCCGACAGCGCCTTCGAGCACGACGGCCAGCTCACCAAACGCGACGTCCGCGCGTCCGCGCTGGCCCACCTCGCGCCAGTGCCCGGCGAGCTGCTCTGGGACGTCGGCGCGGGCGCGGGCAGCGTCGGCATCGAATGGTCGCGTGCGCACCCGCTCAACCGCGCGATCGCGATCGAACGCGACCCCGCGCGCGCCGAGCGCATCACCCGCAACGCCGCCACGCTCGGCGTCCCCGAACTGCGGGTGGTCACCGGCCCGGCCCCCGACGCGCTGGCAACCCTCCCCCACCCCGACGCGGTCTTCATCGGCGGCGGCCTCACCGTGCCCGGTCTGCTCGACGCCTGCCTCGCCACCGGCGCCCGCGTGGTCGCCCACGGGGTCACGCTGGAGGCAGAGCAGATCCTGGCGAACGCCTACGCGAGCCGGGGTGGTGAGCTGACGAGGATCGCCGTCGACCACGCGCAGCCGCTCGGCGGGTTCACGGGGTGGACCCCGTCGCGCACCGTGACGTCCTGGAGTTCGAGATGACCGTTCACTTCATCGGCGCCGGCCCCGGCGCGGCCGACCTCATCACCGTCCGTGGCCGCGACCTGCTCGCGCGCTGCGGCGTCTGCCTCTACCCAGGCAGCATGACGCCAACCGATCTGCTCGCGTACTGCGCACCCGAGACCGAGCGCGTCGACACCGCGAACCTGAGCCTCGACGAGATCGTCGAACGCCTGATCACGGCCCACCACGCCGGTCACGACGTCGCACGCTTGGTCTCCGGCGACCCGTCGCTCTACAGCGCGGTCGCGGAAACCGTGCGCCGCCTCGACGCCGCGGCAGTGCCCTACGACATCGTCCCCGGCGTGCCCGCGTTCGCCGCGTCGGCCGCCGTGCTGGGCCGCGAGCTGACCGTGCCCGGCATCGGGCAGAGCCTCGTGATCACGCGGGCCCAGGCGAGGTCGACGGCGTTGCCCGAAGGCGAGACGCTGGCGAACTTCGCCCGCAGCGGCACCACACTGGCGCTGCACCTGGCGATCAACCACATCGAGCGCGTCACCGAGGAGCTCGTGCCGTTCTACGGCGCCGACTGCCCCGCCGCCGTCGTCGCGCTGGCGAGCCAGCCAGGCGAGACCGTCGTGCGCGGCACGCTCACCGACATCGCCGCGCAAGCCCGCGAAGCCGGGATGACGCGCGCGGCCACCATCTTCGTCGGCCGGGTGCTCGCCGCCGGAGGATTCCCCGACAGCTTCCTGTATTCGAGCACCCGAGACCGCGCGAGCCAACCGGAGTCACTGTGACCGACCTACGCTGGGGCCTGCTGGCCGCCGGATCGATCGCCGCCGATTTCGCAGCCGGCGTCGAACGCAGCAAGCACGGCACGCTGGAGGCCGTCGCCGCCCGCTCGGCCGACCGCGCCCGCGAGTTCGCCACCCGCTTCGACATCCCGAAGGCCTACGGCGCCTACGAAGACCTGCTCGCCGACCCGGATGTCGACGCCGTCTACATCGCCACGCCGCACCCGATGCACGCCCAGTGGGCGATCCGCGCCGCCGAGGCCGGGAAGCACGTGCTGTGCGAGAAACCGCTCACAGTCACGGCCGCCGAGGCCGAGAAGGTGATCGACGCGGCGCGCCGCCACGACGTCTTCCTCATGGAGGCGTTCATGTACCGGCTGCACCCGCAGACGCGCCGGCTCGTCGAGCTGATCTCGTGCGGGGCGATCGGTGAGGTCCGCGCCGTCGACGTCTCGTTCAGCTTCGACACCGGCGCCAACGACGCCCCACGCCTGGCCGACCCGGCGCTCGGCGGCGGCGGGATTCTCGACGTCGGCTGCTACTGCACGTCGCTCGCGCGGCTCGTTTCGCAGGCGGCGACCGGTACCGAGGTCGTGGAACCCACCACCGTGACGGGGATGGCGCGGCTGACCGACCGCGGCGTCGACGAGTTCGCGATGGGCCTGCTGCGCCTGCCGGGCGACATCATCGCGCAGCTGTCGTGCGGCTACCGGCTCACGCAGGACGACCACATCCGCGTCTACGGCACCACCGGCCAATTGCACGTGCCGCAACCCGCGTGGCTGCCGCAGATGCGGCGCGCGACATCGTCGCAGATCGTGCTGACGCCGTCGGGCGGCGAGCCCGAGGTGATCGAGATCGAGGCGACGCAGAGCGTGTTCGCGCGCGAGGCAGACCACGTCGCCGCGCACGTGGACGACCGGCAGGTACCCGAGCTGACCTGGGCCGAGACGATCGCGAACATGCGCACGCTCGACCGCTGGCGCGCGGCCGTGGGCTACGGCGGATGACCGTGCTGGTCCTCGGCGGCACGGCCGAGGCGCGGGCGCTCGCGGCCGAACTGCACGCGCGCGGGGTCGCCGTGGTGTCGTCGCTCGCCGGGCGGGTCGCGCGGCCGCGGCTGCCGGCCGGTGAGGTGCGCGTCGGGGGTTTCGGTGGGGTCGAAGGGCTCTCGGCGTGGCTGCGGGAGCACGAGGTGGACGCGGTCGTCGACGCGACCCATCCGTTCGCGGAACGCATCGGTGCCAACGCTTTCGCCGCCACCTCGGCCGCCGGTGTGCCCCTGCTGCGGCTCGCCCGGCCCGGCTGGCAGCCAGGCGAAGGCGACCGCTGGCACTGGGCCGACGACCTCGAAGCCGCCGCCGAGCTGCTGCCCGGCCTCGGCTCCCGCGTTTTCCTGACCAGCGGACGACAAGGCCTCGCCGCCTTCGCCGGGCTCGACACGTTGTGGTTCCTCATCCGCTGCGTCGACCCGCCCGAGCCGCCGTTGCCGAGGCAACACGAGGTCCTGCTGAACCGCGGACCGTACGAAGTGGACGGAGAGCGCGCGCTGCTGGCCGGGCACCGCATCGACGTCCTCGTCACCAAGGACAGCGGCGGCTCGATGACCGCCGCGAAGCTCACCGCCGCCCGCGAGCTGGGCCTGCCGGTGGTCGTCGTGCGCCGCCCGCCGCGCCCGGCCACCGCCGAGGTCGCGGCGGTCACCGAAGCCGTGGATTGGGTGCTGCACCGATGATCGAAGAGTTCTACGAGGTACTTCGCCGCCGCCGCGACGTCCGCGGCGAGTTCACCGGCGAGCCGATCGACGACGCCGTGCTCACCCGCGTGCTCGAAGCCGCGCACGCCGCGCCGAGCGTGGGACTGAGCCAGCCGTGGGACTTCGTGCTCGTGCGCGATCCCGCCACCCGCGAGGCGTTCGCCCGGCACGTGCACGACGAACGCGACGTGTTCGCCGCCGAGCTGGCAGGCGAACGCGCTGACACGTTCTCCCGTATCAAGATCGAGGGCATCCGTGAGTCGACCCTCGGCATCGTCGTCACCTATGACGCCGAACGCGGCGCGCCCGCCGTGCTGGGCCGCCACGCGATCGCCGACGCCGGGCTGTACTCCGTCTGCCTCGCCATCCAGAACCTGTGGCTCGCCGCGACCGCCGAGGGCCTCGGTGTCGGCTGGGTGAGCTTCTACCGCGAGCCGTTCCTCGCGGACCTGCTGGGAATCCCCGGAGGCGTCCGGCCCGTGGCCTGGCTCTGCGTTGGCCCGGTAACTGCACTGGCCGAGGTTCCGGACCTCGAACGGCACGGCTGGCGCACTCGCGCGCCGTTGACGAACGCCGTGCACCACGAACGGTTCACGCCTCGGGGCGAGGGCCCTGCCTAGCCCCTTCGGCCGACCGGATAGCTTTCCCGGATGCGTCCGATTGCCGTAGCGCTGGGGTTGCTTTCGGCGCTATGCGCCCTGGCTTATCCGTTCCTGCCCGTCGTGCAGGACACCGCGCAGGTCGGCTGGCCGACCGGCTCCGACACCCGGTCCGTCAACGCGCCCTTGACCGGCTACTGGGCCCAGGACCTCGAGGCCGAGATCCCGTGCGCCACGATCAAGTCGCTCGACGCGCGCGCGAACGGTCCCGCGCTGCTGTTCGCGACGGTGCCGGACGGGCGCACGGACCCGCGCGCGGGCAACGGCGTCGGCCTGCAGCTGAGCGTGGACAACGGAGTGCTGCTCGCCTCCAGCCAGGGCCAGCAGATCGCGCAGCAGCCGCTGCCGCCGGCCGGCTGCACGGTGACGCTGAAGTCCGACGCCACGCAGATGACGCTCGCCGTCGCGGGCACGACGGTGTTCCACACGACCGGCGACGTCCGCCCCCGCGTGGTCGGCCTCTACTCGTCGATCAGCTCCGCGAAGGACCCGATCACGGGCCTGCACGTGACGATGGTGCCGGACACCCGCTACCAGACTTCGCCCACGGCGTTGAAGCTCGGCGTCGGCATCCTCGGCGCGCTCGCGTTCCTCGCCTGCCTCATCGCGGTGTGGCGCATGGACTCCGGGTTCGCCCGCCGCGCGCCGCGCTGGGCTCCGGTGGGCTGGTGGCGCCTGACCGGCCGCGACGCCACGGTGATCCTCGCGCTCGGCGCGTGGGTGTTCATCGGGCCGGTGACCTCGGACGACGGATACATCCTCACGATGGCCAGAGTCACCGAGTCCACGGGGTTCCTGACCAACTACCACCGCTGGTTCGGCGTCGCGGAGGCGCCGTTCGGCTGGTTCTACCACCTCTACGAGCTGATGACGCACGTCAGCACGGTGCCGCCGTGGATCCGGCTGCCCTCGTACCTGGTGGGCGTGATCAGCTGGCTGCTCATCAGCCGCGAGGTGATGCCCCGGCTGGGCACGCAGGTCCGCGGCAGCCGCGCGGCGGGCTGGGCCGCGGCGGCCGTGTTCCTCGTCTGGTGGATGCCCTACAACAACGGCGTGCGGCCCGAGCCCGTGGCCGCGCTGGGTTCGCTGCTCGCGATCTGCGCGGTGGAGCGGGCTCTGGTGACGCGCCGGCTGCTGCCGCTGTGCCTCGGCCTCACCGCCGCCGCGTTCACCCTCGCCGCGACGCCGACGGGGCTGATCGCGGTGGCGCCGTTCCTGGTCGCCGCGCGGCCGTTGTTCAAGCTGGTGCGCCAGCGCGCGGCCGGTGGCTGGCTGCCGATCCTGGCGCCGATCCTCGCGTCCGGGCTGCTGGTGCTCGTGGTCGTGTTCGCGGACCAGACGTTCGCGACCGTGCAGGAGGCCACGCGCATCCGCACGCAGGTGGGGCCGAACCTGTCGTGGTTCCAGGAGCTCGCGCGCTACCAGCTGCTGTTCGAGAACCTGCCCGACGGGTCGGCGCCACGGCGGTTCCCGGTGCTGCTCGTGGTGCTGTGCACGGTCACGTGCCTGGTCGTGTTGCTGCGGCGGGGCCGGATCCCGGGCGCGGCGCTCGGGCCGAGCCGCCGGCTGATCGGCACCACCGCGTTGTTCTTCCTGTTGCTGGCGCTCACGCCGACGAAGTGGACGCACCACTTCGGCGCGTTCGCGGCCGTCGGCGCGTCGATGGCCGCGCTCACGGCATTGGCGACGAGTTCGACAGTGTTGCGGTCGAACCGCAACCGGGCCACGTTCCTCGCGGGGCTGCTCGTGGTGGGAGCACTGGCCGCGACGGGGCCGAACACGTACTGGTTCGTCTCGCGCCTGGGCGTGCCGTGGACCGGGCTGGCGCCGTCGATCGCCGGGATCTCGCTGTCGACGATCCTGCTCGTGGCCGCGGCGGTCGCGGGGATCTACGCGTTCGTGGAGAACATCCGCGCCCACCGGCCGGGTGCGCCCGCGCCGCAGGAAAAACGGGGCCGGTCGCTGCGGCTGGGTTCGCTGTCGCTCGTGGTCGTGTGCGGCCTGGTCGCGGCCGGCGAGTTCTACACGATGGCGGCGGCGATCTACATCCAGCGGGGCAGCTACAGCCTGGGCGCCGCGAACGTCGGGCACCTGTTCGGCAAGAGCTGCAACCTCTCCGACCACGTGATGGTGGAGACCGACGCCGCCAAGAGCGTCCTGCACCCGCAGCCCGAGCAACGGACGGTGCCGGCGAAACAGGAGGAATCGCCCCTGCCCAACCCGGACCCGGACAACGGCCAGGTGCAGACCGGTTTTCACCCCCGTCCCGTCGAAGAGGACGACCCGCTCGCCGAGCCCCCGCACGGCTTCACGCCCGACACCGTGCCGATGTGGAGCAGCTACTTCGAGCAGAACCGCGCGGGCCGGCTGCGCAGCGAGTGGTACGCGCTGGCCGAGAAACCGGCCGACGGCCAGATCGTGATCGCGACGGCGGGCCAGCCCCGCCGCCCGGCGTCGGTGAGCCTCGACTACGGCGTGGTGACAGCGCAGGGCGTGAAGGTGCTGCGCAGCCAGTTCGCCCTCCCGCCCGGCGCGGGCACCGGCGGCTGGAACGACACCCGCATCAACCTGCGCGACCTGCCGCCGCAGGCCACGTCGGTGCGCGTGGACATAGTCGACAACGACCTCACCGAGGACGGCTGGATCGCCGCGTCCGCTCCGCGCGTGCCGACCTTCACGACGCTGACGGACAAGCTCGTGGGCAAGTCCGTGTACATCGACTGGCCCGCGTCGTTCGTCTACCCGTGCGCGAACCCCGTGACCTCCCACGACGGCATCTCGCAGGTCCCCGACTACCGCATCACGGCCGGCGCGCTGGCCGACGAGGCCCAGTGGGCCTCCAGCACCAACGGCGGCCCGATCGGCTGGCTCGAGGAGGTAGCGAAGGAACCCGAGGTGCCCAGCTACCTGATCGGGCAGCCGAGCCAGTCGTGGGGCCAGCTGCTGCAGGTGGAACCCTTCAGCGAAGGTATTGCGCCCACGGTGCAGCACGGCCGCAAGACGGTGTGGGGCTGGTGGTCACCGGGTCCCGGGCCGGGGCAGCCGAACGGCAAGGACCCCACGCGCTGAGGCTCCTCGGCCCGCGGGTGGGTGGAGCAAGAGCGCCCCAATGTGGCGTTCGGTGCGCCCAACGCACCCCATGCGGCATTCGGTGCGCTCAACGCACCCAACGCCGCATGGGGGCGCTTTGACGAAGGTGACCGCCGTGGCTAGGTTCGCAAGCGTGTCTGATACCCCCCGACTGCCCGGGTTGTCGTTGGCCGAAGCGGACCAGCTGGTGAACACGGCCCACGCCGTCGCCGCCGAGCGAGGGTTCGCGCCGCTGGCGGTGGCCGTCCTCGACGTCACCGGCGAGGTGATCGCGCTGAAGCGCGCCGACGGCGGCAAGCCCGTGACCAGCCGCGTCGCCGTAGCCAAGGCCCGCACCGCGCTGCGCATGCTCATGCCGTCCGGCGAAGTCACCCTGCCCGGCGAGGTCGTCGGCCCGCTCCAGCACTCCTACGGCGGCGACTTCGTCGCGCGCGCCGGCGGCATCCCGATCACCGACGGCGACGTGGTCGTCGGTGCCATCGGTGCATCGGGTGCGCAGAGCGCGCAAGACGAAGAAGCCGTCCGCGCCGCCGTCGAACGCCGGGCGGCTCAGGCGTAGGTGCGCGGAGTCCAGACGACCGAGGTGCCGTCCGGGCCCTGTTGCGCCACCGTTTTCGACGAGCCCACGATGAGCAGGCACCGCATGTCCACAGTGGACGGGTCCAGCTCGCCCAGCGTGGTCACCGTGATCCGTTCCTCCGGCCCGCCCACGTCACGCGCCACGACGACCGGGGTGGCCGGTTCGCGGTGGCGCAGCAGCACTTCCCGCGTGGTGGCGAGCTGGGTCGTGCGGGTGCGCGAAGCCGGGTTGTACAGCGCCAGCACCAGATCCGCTGCGCCCGCGGCGTCGAGGCGGCGTTCGATGACGTCCCACGGCTTGAGGCGGTCCGAAAGGGACAGCACACAGTAGTCGTGACCGAGCGGGGCGCCGACGCGGGAGGCTGCGGCCTGCGCGGCCGTCACGCCGGGGACGATGCGCACGCGCACCCCGGCGCCGCGGCCGGCGGCGACCTGTTCGAGCACCGCGGAGGCCATCGCGAAGACACCCGGGTCGCCCGAGGAAACCACGGCGACCCGGCTGCCCGCGGCCGCCAGCTCCAGGGCTTCCACCGCACGATCGGCCTCGACCCGGTTGCCCGACGCGTGCCGCTCCTGGCCGGCGCGCTGGGGTACGCGGGCGACGTACGGCCCATAACCCACGATGTGCTCGGCCGCGGCCAGTTCTGCCGACGCTTCGGGCGTCAGCCACTCCGGACCGGCCGGGCCGAGGCCGACGACCACGACCTCGCCGCCTTCAGGAACCGCGGCGGCGACGGGAGCGACCACCGCCGGCTCACCGTCCACACGGGACGCATAAGCCGGGCTCGGCAGCAACGCCAGGGAGAAGTACGGCACCGTCGAAGGATCGACGTCGGCCAGGGGTTCGATCCGCTGCTCGCCCCACGTCGCGCGCTCGACGAACCACGCGTCCTCCAGCTTGCCCGCCTCGGCGAAGGCTTCGCGGACGGAACCGAAGGTGCGGCCCAGCTTCAGCACGGCCGCGGCCTGCGTGTCGGCCAGCCGGCGCGCCAGCTCGGGCGCCGGCAACGTGCCCGGCAGCACCGTGAGCACCTCGTCGCGCTGCACCAGCGGGCGGCCGAGCACCGACGACGCCGCGCTCACCGACGTCACCCCGGGCACGACCTCGGCCTCGAAGCGGCCGGCGAGCCGCTCGTGCATGTACATGTAGGAGCCGTAGAAGAACGGGTCGCCCTCGCACAGCACGACGACGTCGCGCCCCGCGTCGAGGTGTTCGGCCAGCTTCTTCGCGCTCAGCTCGTAGAAATCGGCGATCGCACCCTCGTAGCCACCCGGGTGGTCGGTGGTCTCCGTGGTGACCGGGTAGACCAGCGGCTCCTCCAGCTGGCCCTCGCGCAGGTACGGCGCGGCCACCGAGCGCGCGATGCTGCGGCCGTGGCGCGCGCTGTGGTAGGCGATCACATCGGCCTCGCCGATCAGCCGCGCGGCCTTCACCGTCATCAGTTCCGGGTCGCCGGGGCCGAGCCCGACGCCGTAGAGGCGGCCGGTCATTCGACCACGCTCGCGATCGCGTTGACGGCCGCCACGGCTATCGCGCTGCCACCCCGGCGCCCCTGCACCACGAGGTACGGCGCCGGCGCGCGCTTCACCAGCTCCACTTTGGACTCCGCCGCGCCCACGAAACCCACCGGCACGCCGATGATCGCCGCCGGTGCCCCGACGCCCTCTTCGAGCAGCTCCAGCAGGCGGAACAACGCGGTGGGCGCGTTGCCGATCGCCACCACCGAACCCGGCAGCCGGTCGCGCCACAGCTCCAGCGCCGCGGCCGACCGCGTGGTGCCCATGCGCTCGGCGAGCCCCGGCACGCTCGGGTCGTCGAGCGTGCACACGATGTCGTTGGCCGCGGGCAGCCGCTTGCGCGTGATGCCGCTGGCGATCATCTTCGCGTCGCACAGCACCGGCGCGCCCGCCTCGAGCGCCGCGCGGCCCGCCTCGACGACGTCGAGCGAGTAGCGCAGGTCGTCGACCAGGTCGACCATGCCGCAGGAGTGGATCATCCGCACCGCGACGCCGGCGACGTCGTCCGGCAGGATCGCCAGGTCCGCCTCCTCGCGGATCGTGGCGAACGAGTGCCGGTAGATCTCGGCACCGTCGGCCAGGTAGTCGATCACGGGTTTTCCTTCCTCACCAAGGATTCCGCCAGGCGGGACGCCGCCAGCAGGCGTCCGCCGACACGGTAGCCGCCGGCTTCGGCGACCACGTCGAGGTGGGGGGCCGATGGCCGCCCGCAGCGCCGTGCACAGCCCGCCACGTGCGCGCGAACCCCGGCCGGGACCAGGCGCGCGGCGTCGGCGCGCACGTCGGCCAGCGACTTCGCGCAGCCGGGACGGCCGATGCAGGCGGTGATCTCCAGCGCGGCGGGGTCGGTGCTCAGGCCGGCCGTGTTCAGGCGCGCGACGGCGTCCGGCGTGGCGTCCGGCAGCACGATCGACCGCCACGGCGTGACGACGGCATGGCCGGCGAGGCCGGTGTGGTCGGCGAGAGCCCGCAGCTGCGCGGCCGTGAGCTGCCCGAACCGGGGCGCGAAGCCGACGCCGTGGTCGCCGAGCGGCCCGACCGTCAGGTCCACGCGCGCCGGGCGCTCAACCGGTTCCGACCGCGGTCCCCGGGGCAGCAACGCGGTGGGATCGGGGAGCTCCGCGATCCGCCAAGCCGTCCCCCGCCGGGCGGCGAACTCACGCGCGACAGTCAGCAACGCGGCCACAGCCTCGCCGCGCGGCACGAACCAGCCGGTCTCCACGCCCGCTAGCAGCACCGTGCCCGCGTCGGACGTCACCGCGCGCCAGCACACATCGGCGCCTTCACCCGCGACGTCACCCCGGCCGTCGTCGAACGCGAACAGGAACCGCCCCGGCAGCTCGGCCAGCTCCGGCGCGGCGCACAAAGCCACGTCCAGCTCCCCCGCCAGCCCGCGGACGTCGGCGGTCCCGCCGTGCACTCCGCTCAACGGCGAGGCCAGCACGTTGCGCACGCGCTCGTGCGTCGGCGAAGGCAACAACCCGGCGGCCATGAGCCTCGACGCGAGACCGGGCCGCGTCACGCCACGCAGCTGGACGTTGCCGCGTGAGGTGAGGTGCACGTCGCCGTCACCGAGGTCTTCGGCGCAGGAAGCCAGCACCCGCAACCGCTCCGCGGACACGACCCCGCCGGGCAGGCGAACGCGAGCGAGCGGTCCGTCCGCTGCGTCGTGCGTGGCGAAGACCCCGGGACAGGCGTCGGCGCGTACGCGGGCAGGGCTGGACATGCCGCTCACTGTAGCTGGCGGCAGATTCAGCAGCCTTGCGATCGTATGTAGTAGGTGTGCTACATTTCGTCGCACACAAACGATGGGGGTGGATTCGGTGAGGAATCCAGAGGAAGTCGTGCTGCGGGTCGCGGACCTGCGCATGAGATATGGCACCAACGACGTGCTCCACGGCGTCGACTTCAAGGCCTATCGCGGCGAAGTGCTCTGCCTGCTCGGGCCGAACGGCGCGGGCAAGACGACCACGATCGAGATCCTCGAGGGCTTCCGGATGCGTTCGGCCGGCGAAGTCGAGGTGCTCGGCACTGATCCCGCACGCGGTGGTGAGGACTGGCGGGCGCGGCTGGGGGTCGTGCTCCAGTCCTGGCGTGACCACGGGAAATGGCGGGTGCGCGAGCTGCTGGCACACCTCGGCGAGTACTACGCGCCCTACTCCACCGCCACGATCCGCCGGCCGTGGGACACCCGCGAGCTGATCGACGCGGTCGGGCTCACACCGCACGCGGACAAGAAGATCCGGCAGCTCTCCGGTGGGCAGCGGCGCCGGCTCGACGTCGCGATCGGCATCGTCGGCCGGCCCGAGCTGCTCTTCCTCGACGAGCCGACGGCGGGCTTCGACCCGGAAGCGCGGCGCGAGTTCCACGACCTCGTGCACCGCCTGACCGACGACGAGGACACCACGATCCTGCTCACCACCCACGACCTCGACGAGGCCGAGAAGCTGGCCGACCGGATCCTCATCCTCAACGGCGGCCGGATCGTCGCCGACGGTTCGGCCGACGAGCTCAGCCGCCGGATCTCCGGCGAAGCCGAGGTGCGCTGGTCCGTCGACGGGCAGTACTTCGTGCACTCCACCACGGAGGCCACGAAGTACGTGTTCGAGCTCTTCAAGCAGCACGGTGAGGCCGTGGCCGACCTGGAGGTCCGCCGCGCGTCGCTGGAGGACACCTACATGACCCTGGTGCACCGCGCCGAGGCCGGACTCGTGGAAGCGGGTGTGTGATGACTGCGATGACCACGCCGATGGCGTTCGCCGCGGCCGCGAAGCGAAGGGCCCTGCGCACCGGGGTGCGCCGCGGGCTGACCGAGTTCCGCCAGCAGTGGACCAACCGGGACGACGTGCTCGGCCAGGTGGTCTGGCTGGTCCTGATCCTGACCACGCTCTTCTTCATGCGCGACGCGCACCTGCCCGGCACGTCGTTCTCGCTGGGCACCGCGACCGTGCCGAGTGTGCTCGGCGCCGGGATCGTGTTCAACGGCCTCTCGGGCGCGGCCGGCCAGCTCGTGATCGACCGCGAGGACGGCACGCTGCTGCGGGCCAAGGCCACGCCCAACGGCATGCTCGGCTACCTCCTCGGCAAGATCGTGTCGCTCTCGCTCATGCAGGTGGCCGGCCTGGTCGTGGTGCTGGTGCCGTGCCTGTTCCTGTTCTCCGGGCTGGCCTCCGACGGCGTGTGGTCGTGGCTGAACCTGCTCTGGGTCCTGGTGCTCGGGCTGCTGGCGACGCTGCCGCTGGGCGCCCCGATCGGCTCGCTGATCCGCGACCCGCGGGCGATGGCCCTGGTCATGCTGCCGGTCACGGGCCTGACCGCGATCTCCGGCATCTTCTACCCGATCACGGCCCTACCGGTGTGGGTGCAGGACGTGGCCCAGGTGTTCCCGATGTACTGGCTCGGCCTCGGCATGCGCTCGGCGCTGCTGCCCGATTCGGCGGTGGTGGTGGAGATCGGGCAGTCGTGGCGGCCCTGGTGGACCCTCGGCGTGCTGGTCGTGTGGTCCGTGATCGGATTGGCGCTGGCCCCGGTCCTGCTGCGGCGCATGGCGCGGCGCGAGTCCGGGTCGTCGGTGGCCGAACGACGGGAGAGGGCGCTGCAGCGTGTGTGATCCGCGGTGAGCGAGAACGTCTACAACCGCATCGCGGTGCTGCGCGCCGAGCGCGGGATCTCGCGCCGGCAGCTGGCCGGCGCGCTCGGCGTGCACTACCAGACGATCGGCTATCTGGAACGCGGCGAGTACAGCCCGAGCCTCTACCTGGCGCTGCGGATCGCGGAGTTCTTCGAGGTGGCCGTGGAGGTGCTCTTCTCCACCGAGCCGTTCCCGCGGATCGGCGACCGGTCGGCGTAGAACGGATGGGGTGACCGCCCACCTGCGCGCCGCCGAGGACCTCATCGACCACCTCTCGCCGGAGGCCAACCGCTACAAGGCCTCCGGCGAGCCCGACGTCGTGAGCTGGACGCGGCCGTGGCGCAACCACTCGCAGTGCGCCTCGTTCCAGACCCAGCTGCTCAAGCACGTCTACGACTGGGCCGACGACGACTTCTTCACCAGGCACTTCCGCTCGGTGAGCCCGCCTTCGCGCACGTACCGGTGGGTCTTCGAGCAGCGGCAGGTGCCGCACTTCGCGCGGGTGGACACCGTCGCCGACCTGCGGCCGGGTGATCTCGTGGTCGTCGACTACGGGCACCGCCGGCCGACGAACACCGGGCACATCGCCCTGGTGCGGGGCACGCCCGTCGTGGACGAGGACAAGTCCTACGTCGTGCCGGTCGCCGACTGCACGGCCGATCCGCACGGCAAGTCACCCGAGTTCCCCGACAGCCGCTCCCCCGCAGGTCAGGGCGCCGGCTACGGCCACCTGGTTTTCCACGCCTCGGCGGAAACGGGTGGGTTCGCGGGTTACGCGTGGAGCGTCACGGCCCAGCGGTCCTACCCTGTGACCGAGCGGCCGATCGTGGCCGTGCGCGTGGTCTGAGACGTCACCTTGACGCGGGCTCGCGCGCCCGTGAGAGTGAGTGACGAACCACGCGTCGGCAGGTGGAGGAACCCGGTGAGAGTCCGGGACGGTCCCGCCACTGTGACCCGGAGTGATCCGGGGAGCCAGGAACTCCCGCCGGCGCGACCGACGACCCGGGGCGCGGACACCCCGAGTGAGGAACGCCGTGATCCTGCTGCTGTCCACTTCGGACACCGATCTGCTCAGCGCCCGCGCGTCACAGGGTGAGTTCCGGCTCGCGAACCCGGCCCGGCTCGACGTCGCGGACCTGCCGGGGTTGCTGGACGGCGCGCCGATCGTGGTGGTCCGGATCCTGGGCACGCCGCGGTCGTGGCAGGAGGGCCTGGACACGCTGCGCGCGTCGGGCTCGCACGTGGTGGTGCTGGGCGGCGAGCAGACGCCGGACGCGGAGCTGATGAAGCTCTCCACCGTGCCGGCGGGTATCGCGGCCGAGGCGCACGCGTACCTCGCGCAGGGCGGGCCGGAGAACCTCACGCAGCTGCACCGGTTCCTGTCCGACACGCTGCTGCTGACCGGCGACAGCTTCGAGCCGCCCGCGCAGCTGCCGTCGTGGGGAGTCCTGGAGCGTGCTTCTTCGGGTACCGCCGACGGGCCGGTGGTCGGGATCCTCTACTACCGCGCGCACCACCTGTCCGGGAACACCGCGTTCGTCCACGCGCTGGGCGACGCGATCGAGGCCGCGGGCGGGCGGGCGCTGCCGATCCACTGCGCGTCGCTGCGCAACCGCGAGCCGGAGATGATGGCCGAGCTGGGCCGCGCCGACGCGCTGTTGGTCACCGTGCTGGCCGCGGGTGGCACCCGCCCGTCGGAAGCCGGGGCCGGTGGCGACGACGAGGCCTGGGACGTCGCCGAGATGGCCGGGCTCGACATCCCGATCCTGCAGGCACTGTGCCTCACCAGCGACCGCGCGACGTGGTCGGCGAGCGACGACGGCCTGTCGCCGCTGGACGCCGGCAACCAGATGGCCGTACCTGAGTTCGACGGCCGGCTGATCACGGTGCCGTTCTCCTTCAAGGAGTTCGACGAAGACGGCCTGCCCCGGTACGTCGCGGACGCCGAGCGCGCCTCGCGGGTGGCCGGGATCGCGCTGGCGCACGCGCGGCTGCGCCACACGCCCCCTGCGTCGCGGCGCATCGCGTTGATGCTCTCGGCGTACCCGACGAAGCACTCGCGGGTGGGCAACGCCGTGGGGCTGGACACGCCGGCGTCGGCGATCAAGCTGTTGCGGCTGATGCGTTCGCAGGGTTACGACCTGGGCGCCGACGCGTTCCCCGGCGTCGAGCCGACGGGCACCGACCAGCCGGACGGCGACGCGTTGATCCACGCGCTGATCGCCGCCGGCGGGCAGGACCCGGAGTGGCTGACGGAGGAACAGCTGTCGGGCAACCCGATCCGCGTCCCCGCGGCGCGGTACCGCGCGTGGTTCGCCGCGTTGCCCGCGGAGCTGCGCGAGGCGATGGAGGAGCACTGGGGGCCGGCGCCGGGTTCGCTGTATGTCGACACATCGGCAAATCCCGAGGGCGACATCGTGCTGGCGTCACTGCAGTCGGGCAACGTCGTGATCATGATCCAGCCGCCGCGCGGCTTCGGCGAGAATCCCGTGGCGATCTACCACAATCCCGATCTGCCGCCGAGCCACCACTACCTCGCCGCGTACCGCTGGCTGGAGGAGGAGTTCGGCGCGCACGCCGTGGTGCACCTGGGCAAACACGGCTCGCTGGAGTGGCTGCCGGGCAAGACGGCGGGCCTGTCCGCGTCGTGCGCGCCCGACGCCGTGCTGGGCAACCTGCCGCTGATCTACCCGTTCCTCATCAACGACCCGGGCGAGGGCGCGCAGGCGAAACGGCGGGCGCACGCCACGATCGTCGACCACCTCATCCCGCCGATGGCGCGCGCCGAGTCCTACGGCGACCTCGCGCGGCTCGAGCAGCTCATGGACGAGCACGCGAACATCGCCGCGATGGACCCGGCCAAGCTGCCGGCCATCCGCGCCCAGATCTGGACCCTCATCCAGGCGGCGAAGCTCGACCACGACCTGGGTGTCGCCCAGCGTCCGCACGACGCGGAGTTCGACGACTTCCTGCTGCACATCGACGGCTGGCTCTGCGAGGTCAAGGACGCGCAGATCCGCGACGGGCTGCACATCCTCGGCGAGGCCCCCGTCGGCGAGGCGCGCGTGAACCTCGTGCTGGCGATGCTGCGCGCCCAGCAGATGTGGGGTGGCAAGCAGGGCGCGGTGCCGGGGTTGCGTTCGGCGTTGGGGCTGAAGGAGAACTCCGACGCCCCGATGTCCGAAGTGGACGCGATCGAGGCTTCCGCGCGTTTGCTGGTCTCCGCGATGGAGACGCGTTCCTGGGCTGTTTCGGCCGTGCCTGCCGTGGTTTCCGAGGTGCTGGGCGCTGCGGACGCGGAAGTCTCGCGGGTGCTGACCTTCGCGGCTTCCGAGATCGTCCCCCGGCTGGCGGGTACCTCGGGTGAGATTTCCGCGGTGCTGCACGCGCTCGACGGCGGTTACATTCCCGCCGGTCCGAGCGGTTCGCCGTTGCGGGGCCTGGTGAACGTGCTGCCGACCGGACGGAACTTCTACACCGTCGACCCGAAGGCCATCCCGAGCCGCCTGGCGTGGGAGACCGGCCAGGCGCTGGCCGACTCGCTGCTGCGCCGCTACCGCGAGGACACCGGCTCGTGGCCGACGTCGGTGGGCCTTTCGGTGTGGGGCACCTCGGCGATGCGCACCTCCGGCGACGACGCCGCGGAAGTGCTGGCGCTGCTGGGCGTGCAGCCGGTGTGGGACGAGGCTTCGCGGCGCGTCACCGGGCTGGAAGCCATTCCGCTGGCCGAGCTGGGGCGTCCGCGCATCGACGTCACCGTGCGCATCAGCGGCTTCTTCCGCGACGCTTTCCCCCACGTGATCACTTTGCTGGACGACGCCGTCCGCCTGGTGGCTGCCTTGGACGAGCCTTCGGACCAGAACTTCGTCCGGGCCCATGTGGCGGCGGACTTGGCCACGCACGGTGACGCTCGCCGCGCGACCACTCGCATCTTCGGCTCCAAACCGGGTGCCTACGGCGCCGGCCTGCTGCCGCTGATGGACTCCGGCAACTGGCGCGACGACAAGGACCTGGCCGAGGTGTATGCGGTGTGGGGCGGCTTCGCCTACGGCCGCGACCTCGACGGCCGCCCCGCACGCGAGGACATGGAGAGTTCCTACAAGCGCATCGTCGTGGCCGCCAAGAACACCGACACGCGCGAACACGACATCGCCGACTCCGACGACTACTTCCAGTACCACGGCGGCATGATCGCCACCGTTCGCGCGCTGACAGGCTCCGCGCCCGCGTCGTACATCGGCGACAGCACCACCCCGGACGCCGTGCGCACCCGCACCCTGGGCGAAGAGACGGCCCGCGTGTTCCGCGCCCGCGTGGTCAACCCGCGCTGGCTCTCGGCCATGCGCCGCCACGGCTACAAGGGCGCCTTCGAACTCGCCGCCACGGTGGACTATCTCTTCGGCTTCGACGCCACCGCCGGCGTCGTGGGCGACTGGATGTACGAGAAGCTGTCCGAGTCGTACGTGCTGGATGCGGAGAACCAGGAGTTCCTGCGTCAGGCCAACCCGTGGGCCCTGCGCGGCATCATCGAGCGCCTCACCGAAGCCGCCGACCGCGGCCTCTGGTCCGAGCCCGACCCCGCCCTGCTGGCCCAACTGCGCGACGTCTACCTCACTCTGGAAGGCGACCTCGAAAGCCAGTAACCCGCTCCACCGCGGCCCCGACGGTGCGGCCCTCACCTACCGCTCCGTCGGGTCTGGCCGGACCGCCGTCATTCCCGGCGGCCGATCACCCAACTCGCCCATCCTCCGCGCCTGGCCGGACCGCCGTCATTCCTGGCCAGGCCGATCACCTGACTCGCGCATCCTCCGCGCCTGGCCCCGGACCGCGTCGATCATGACCCCGCTCGATTGCCGGCAGTTCGCGCTTCACCGTGTCGCGCAACCAAGCCCCGCACTCCACTTCCCAGTCCGCCTTGGCGTTCGCGATCTTGCTCGCCGTGCGTCGCGGTCTTCCCGCCGGGCAGGCGCCTCCGTCGCACCCGCGTGCCCAAGGCGCGCCACCTCGGAATGGTGCGCGCTGTCCGCAGTGGACCAGCGGGGCGGTTGGTCCGCGTCCGGTCGGGGTGGGCGCGTTGGGCCGCCAGGGTGAACACTGGCGGCCGATCCCGGCATTTCGCCCGTAGTGGCCCGCCGATCGTCGGGTGGTGACTTGACTACGCATTGGTCTAGTCCAATGCTGAGCGCACCCCGCTCGTCAGCTGGAGGACAGATGCAACGAAGCAGACTGGCCGCCGTCGGGCTCGCCGCCGCCGTGCTCGGGACAGCCGCGACCCTGGCCGCCACGGCCGACGCCCAGCCCGCGGCCGCCGCGGCCCTGAGCAACAACTGGTACGCCTCGGCGCCGTACCTCATGCCCGTGAGCAACAACCCGCCCGACCCGGTCACGGTGATGAACGCGACAGGGCAGAAGGCGTTCCAGCTGGCCTTCATCCTCGCCCCCGACAGCGGTGGCTGCAGCCCGACGTGGGACGGCAAGTCGGCCGTGTCGTCCGACACCGCGGTCGCCGGCGTCGTGAACCGCTTCCGGGGCAACGGTGGTGATGTCTCGGTGTCCGTCGGCGGCTACGGCGGCACGAAGCTGGGCCAGACGTGCGGCACCGTCGACGCGACAGCCGCCGCCTACCAGCAGGTGGTGACCAAGTACGGCCTCAAGGCCATAGACTTCGACCTCGAAGAACCCGAGTACGAGAACACCGCGGCGGTCGCCAACGAGCTCGGCGCCGCGAAGAAGCTGCAAGCCGACAACCCGGGCCTGTTCGTGTCCGTCACGATGCCCGGCACCTCCGCCGGCACCGGCTGGTTCGGCACGCAGCTGCTCGACCAGGCCAAGTCCATCGGCTTCACGCCCGACAACTTCTCGATCATGCCCTTCGACGGCGGCTTCAACGGCTCCTCGGCGCAGGTCTCCGCGCTCGAGAACTTCCACGGCCTGTTGGAAAGCCACCTCGGCTGGGACAGCGCCACCGCGTACTCGCACGAGGGCTTCTCCGGCATGAACGGCCGCTCCGACAACGCGGAGATCTTCACCCTCGCCGACTTCCAGACCGTCTACGACTACGCGACCGGCCACCACCTCGGCCGCTTCACGTACTGGGCCGTCAACCGCGACCGCCCCTGCACCACCACGACCGACAACGCGGTGTGCTCCAACGTGACCCAGAACGACTGGGACTTCACCAAGTTCACCACCCGCTTCGCCGGCGCGACGCCTCCCCAGACCGGCCCGCCGACGAGCCCGCCCACCAACCCGCCGGGCACCTGCACCGCGCCCGAGTGGCAAAAAGCATCGGTCTACGTCAGCGGCAACTCCGTCTCCCACAACGCCCACAAGTGGACCGCCAAGTGGTGGACCCAGGGCGAAGAACCGGGCACGACCGGCCCCGACGGGGTCTGGTCCGACAACGGCCCCTGCTGACCGCGTTCCCTCTGCCGCCGGGTGGTCCACGGTGAATCCACTGTGGACCATCCGGTGTTCCACGTTCGGTGGTGGGGTCAGGGGCGGATGCCGGGCAGGTGGGTGTTGGCGCGGCGGACCTCAGCGGCCAGCGCGGGCACCTCGACGACCTTGCGGCCCGCGGCGGCGAGGAGTTCGACGCCCTCGGCCTCGACGAAAAGGGAAGGCTCACGCCAGGCGATGACAACGCGCGGGATGGGCGTTTCGAGGATCAGCTGCGTGCAGCTCTTCGGGTGCGACGCGCGGGAGCTGCACGGCTCGAGTGAGCTGTACATCGTCGCGGTGGCCAGGCGCGGGTCGTCCGCGCGGAGCTTGGCCAGGGCGGCTTCCTCGGCGTGGTTGTGCGGCTCGCCCTCGCCGGAGTGGCCGGTGGCGAGCACCGTGCCGTCGGGCGCGGCGATGACGGCGCCGACGCGGAACGTCGAGCTGGGCGGGCATTCGTCCGCCAGCGCGATCGCCTGGCGCAGGCGCAGGACGTCGATCGGCGTGGGCTCGGCGGCCGCGCGGTAGTGGAGGACGGCGACGTCGCCGAGCTGGCGCAGTTCGGCCAGCTCCAGCGGCCGCGGGAACGCGCCGGGGCCGAGGAAGCGCGGCGCGCGCGGGTCGCCGACCACCAGGGGCGCGATGGCGAGGCGCAGCTCGTCGGCGAGGCCGGCTTCGAGGAACTGCGTGTGGACGGCGCCGCCGCCCTCGACGAGGAGCTGGCGGACGCCGCGTTCGCCGAGGTCGTCGAGGATGCGCTCGAGCCGGGGCGGGGTGCCGGCGTCGATGATCGTCGCGACGTCGCGCAGGCCGTCGACCGCGACCGGCGGCGCGTAGACGAGCTTCGGCGCTTCGCCGACTGTGAAGAAGCGCGAAGCCGGATCCAGCTTGCCGCTGCTCGTCACAGTCACCTTGATCGGCTGCTCCGGCCGCCCGGCGGCGACGCGCTCGCTGCGCAGGTCCGCCGAGCGCACGAGCAGCCGCGGGTTGTCCGCACGCACCGTGTTGGCGCCGACGAGGATCGCGTCGGCGTCGGCGCGCAGGCGGTCGACCTCGGCGAAATCGTCCTCATTGGACAGGATCAGCCGGGTGGTGCTCGCGTCGTCGAGATAGCCGTCCAGCGACTGGGCGGCGGACAACACAACGTGGGGACGGCTGCTCATGCGGGTTGGACCGCGTACTGGCGCACATACAGGTCGGTGTAGGTCACCGGCCCGCGCGGCCCCGGCACGCGGTCGAGGTTGATCCCGGTCTCGGGCACGGCGAGCAGCTTGAAGCCGTCGAGCAGCCGCGTCGGCGCGTTCCAGAAGACGCCCGTGCCGGTGTAGCCGTCGAAGAACGCGCCGGCCGCCGCCTCGTCCTCGGTGGCGATGCCCGCCGCGAGGCCCGAGGTCCGCTCGTTCGCGATCTCCACGGCCTCGTCGAGCCCGCTCACGCGCTCGACCGTGACGGTCGCCTCGCGGTCGGAGTCCAGCGCCCACTCGTAGCCGATGGCGTGCTCGTGCGGCGCCAGCGACGCCGTGACCCCGCGCTCGGCCAGCGCGGCGGTGATCGACGGCCACACTGCGTCGTGCACGTCGTCGTGGATGAGCAGCAGGTTGAGCCGGTTGCACACGCCGAGGCGGTCGAGGCTCGCGGACACGAGGTCGCGCACCTTGCCGGCGTCGGCCGCCGCGTCGACGTACAGCACGCCGCCACCATCTGCGTGCGCCAGCGTGCGCACGCCGTGCACGGCCGCCTCGGTGGCCAGCGCGCGCGTGCTGTCGCCGCTGCCGCGCAGGATCACCAGCGGCACGAGCCCCGGCAGGCGCACCAGCGCCGACGCGGCCTCCCGCTCCACGCGCGGCACCAGCTGCACCACATCCGGGTCGATCCCGGCCTCGGCCAGCGCCGGCGCGATCACCGTGTTGCGCAGCCGCTGGGCCGAGCCCAGTGCGGCCGATCCGGTGCGCAGCACCCCGGCGTTGCGCGACTTCACCAGCTGAGAGGCGACGTCGACGGTCACGTTCGGCCGCGCCTCGTAGTTCGCGCCGATGACACCCACGGGACGGCGCCGCTCGATCAGCCGCAGCCCACCGTCCAATGTGGACACCTCAACGGACCGCTCCTGATGCGGCGCGCCGGCCAGCAGCCGCAGCTGCTCGGCCATGCCGTCGAGGCGCTCGGGCGTGATGGTGAGCCGGTCGAGCAGGCCCGCGCTCATCCCGTCCGCGCGCGCCTTGGCGACGTCGGCCCGGTTGGCGTCGAGCACCTCCTCGCGGTGCGTCTGCAGGCGCTCGGCCATGCCCAGCAGCGCCGCGTCCACGGCCTCCTCGGTGGCCCTGGCCAGCGACGGCGCGGCCAGCTTCGCCGCTCGCGCGCACTCCTCGACGGCCTTCGCGACCTCGTCCATCGTCGTCTCCCTCCGCGCGTTCGGCAGAGGACCAGTTTGCCGCACCGCCCACATCGGAGGACGGCGGGCTCACCCCTCGGGACGCCCGTCACACACCCGCGGCCCATCCCCAGGGCGCTCAGGCGACAACCGGCTCCAGCAGCCACAGCGCACCGGCCAGCAGGCAGCTCACCGTGAGCACCACGAACACCAGCACCCACAGCACGGCGGGCACCGCGGTCAGCCGGCTGAGCTGGTCGGCGTCGGAATCGCGCGCCTGGCCACGGTGGCGCTTGACCTGCAGCTCCACCACCGGCCGGACACCCCCGAACAACAGGAACCACGTCAACAGGTACGCGAACGGCGCCTGCACCACCGGCGGCGCGACCAGCGCCACCAGCCCCAGCACGACCGCGCTCGCGACCACGGTGAACACGCCATACACGTTGCGCACCATGATCAGCACGCCCAGCAACAGCAACGCCACCAGCACCAGCACCGCCGTGATCAGGTCCTGCCCGACCAGGCCCGCGAACAGCAGCCCCAGCACCGACGGCGCGACATAGCCCGCCAGCGCCGTGAACGCCATGCCCGGCCCCTCCGGCTTCCCGCGCGACACGGTGACGCCCGAGGTGTCCGAGTGCAGCTTGATCGACCGCAACCGCCGCCCGACCAGCACCGCGGCCAGCGCGTGGCCCGCCTCGTGCACGATGGTCACCACGTTGCGCGCGAACCGCCACGGCGCGCCGCCCACCAACACCACCAGCAACGCCACGCCCCCGGTGACCAACGTGATCGCCGCCGGCGTGTTCGCCTGCGTGAGCGCCACCTCGACACTCCCGGGCGCGCCGACCGCACGCCCCCACCCACCAGCCACGGCTTGGCCGGCGACCACGGACGAGACGTCGAACACACGCGAAATCACGCGCACACCTCACCACAAGCGACATCTGGCCACTGTTAGTGCCCGTTGCTGGGTGAAGTGGTTGGGGTCGGTATGGCGGGGTCAGTTCATGGGATCTCCTTTCTTCGTCTTCAGTATCTGTTGCATGGGACGCGGCGCTGTTGGCCGCCGTTGACCACCTCCTTCACTTGGCCGCCACTGCACGGCGAGGACTGAACGGGCTTGCGGCTCCGGCTACGCCGCCCGCCGCGGCCGGCCCGGCCCGGCACCGGCCGCGACACGGCCTGGCCCACAGAGCACGCCGGCAGACGACCCCTACGCCAGCGGGGCTGCCTATCCTCCGGCGCAGGGCGCGCCGTTGGACCCCGCAACCGACTGAACGTGGCTGACTGCAATGAGCCAGGCCGCCACCAGGGGCCAGCTCGGCGACTACCTCCCTTCCGAGCGCATTCGCGGCGCCCTGGCAAGCCACCAGCGAGCACCGGTCCCCTTACGTCCGGGCCGAAAGCGAAAGCGATTGCGGCAAGACCAAGCCCAAACCCGGCTCCGGTGCGGAGCCAGGAAACGCCTGCACGCCGGGCCGCACAGCTGTAAAGGAACGGCCACACGAACCCCCCCGCAGATCGCCCTCCGCCGAGCAGCACGGCACCACCACCGCCAGGCGCCATTCCGTGGCCGAGCCGTGGCCGACCTCCGGGCAGATCGGCACAGCCGCCGAAGCCGCATTTCCGCGCGCGCCACGTCCGTCGGGCACGCACAGCCAGGCGTCACACCTCAGCCGAAAGCCTCGACATCCATTCGCTCGGCGTTGCAGCACCATCGCAGCCAGCCGTCGCTCAGCGCCCGAGCCGACAGCCACCTCGTCGCCAGACAGCAACCCCGCTGGAGCGGCACACTCCGCGAGGCCGCAGCCCACTGGGCACGCACAGCCAGGCGTCACCCCTCAATCGAAGCAGCCTCGACATCCAGCGGCACAGCGTCGCAGCACCAGCACGGCCAGGCCTCGGCCGACACCCGAGCCGCCAGTCACCTCCCCCGCCAAATGGCCCAGCCACAGCCGGATCGCCGCATCCACGCGTTCGACGTCGCGAGCCGCAGGCAGCCGGGCACGTGCGGCGTCGGATCGGGCCGGCGTCACTGTGCGGCCGCAGCCGTGACCACCTCCTCGGCCAGGGAAGCCGCGTCGGGGTCAAGTGAGACGGCGTCGAGGGTGGCGCGGAACAGCAAGGCGATCCAGCTGCGGTAGGGGCGCCAGTCGTCGGCCAGGGGGATAAGTTCGGAGGCGGGGGTGGTGGCGGGGAGGGAGTAGGCCTCGCGCATGGATTGGTGGAGGCGGCCGTCGGCGAGGGGGAAGAGGTCGGGGTGGCCGGCGCCGCGCAGGAGGATTTGTTCGGCGGTGAAGGCGCCGATGCCGGGGATGGTGCGGAGGTGCGCGAGGGCGTCGGGGATGGGGAGGGCACGGAGTGCCATCGGGTCGAGGCGGCCGTCGGCGGCGGCTTGGGCGATGGCCCGGAGGCGGGCGACGCGGAAGTCGGCGAGGCCGTCTTCCGACGCCAGTTCGGCGAGAACCGCGGGGGCGGGGAACGAGACCACTTGGTACTCGCCGACGTCGATGATGGCGCCGTGGCGTTCGGCGAGCAGGCGGCGCCGCCGCACGGCCGTGGTGAAGCGCATGCCTTGGGAGAGCGCCGACCAGCAGGCGGCTTCGTAGGGCGAGGAAAAGAGCACGGGGCGCAATCCCGGGTGCTCGGCACGCAAGCGGGCGGCGGCGGAGTCGCGCAGGTCGATGTCGGGCAGACCCGAGGCATCGACGTCGAGGGACAGCATGCGGCTCACCTGCCCCATCACGCGCGCGGCGAGCTCGACCGGTGCGCAGACCTCGACTTCCACCGTGCCGGGCGATCTCTGCCGGATGGCGGCGCCGGCGTGGGTCCACACTCCGTCCACGGGAAAAGCGAGGCGCAGCACGCCCGGCTCCGAGGCGGCGTCGGGCCGCGCGGCGGGGCCGAAGCCGGCCAGGTAACGGCTCGCGGCGGACAGGTCGAACGGTCCGCGCACGGCGATCTCGCCGGTCGGCACGTCGATGGGCAGCAGGATCGGTGCGGTCATCGGGATGTCCCTCCTCTACGGACTCCGCGGGTCGGAGAACCGTGGCAGCGACGTTAGGAAGGGGGGCCGACAATCCGGGGCCTCGAACGCGTGATCGGCGAGATCTTCACCCGATCGTGGAAGACGGAGCTTTGGCATACTGCCGGTAGACCTGAAGGGGGAGAAAACCGGTGGTCGAGCACCCGACAGCCCAGGACCGTCTCGCCGAGCTGCTCGACGCGCCGGCCAAGACCACGGGCGCCGGCTACCTCGACGTCCTCGGTGACGCACCGCAAGCCGGTCCCACCACGGGAATCACCCAGCGCGTGATGCGCACGACACTGCTCCCCCAGGTCTACGAACGCTTCTGGCGCCCCGCGTTCGGCCGGCTGTTCAAGGGCCCGTTCGGCCCCGGCATGGCCGGCGAAATCCGCCGCGCCACGGAACTCCTCGCACTCGAACCGGGTCGGATCGTGCTCGACGTCGCCTGCGGCACCGGCCGGTTCACCCGCACTTTCGGTGCGGCAACAGGAAACCACGGCCTGGCCATCGGCCTCGACGGCGCGCCCTCGATGCTCGCCCGAGCTGTCACCGAAACAACAGGAACCCACGAAGACGGAGTCGCCTACCTCCGCGCCGACGCCGTCGAACCACCCTTCCCACCCTCCACAGTGGACGCCATCTGCTGCTTCGCCGCCCTGCACATGTTCGCCGAGCCCGAACGCGCACTGGACTCGTTCGCGCGGATCCTGCGCCCCGGCGGTCGCGTCGTGCTGCTCACGAGTGCTCGCCGCGACTGGCAACCCGCGCGAGTCGTCGACACGGCGGGCGGGATCCTCAGCGGACAGCGGATGTTCGACCGCGGCGAGATCGCGGCCGCCTTGCGCGCCCGGGGTTTCCGCATCGTCGCCGAGCGGTTCGCGGGCGTCACCCAGATCGTCGCCGGCGAGCTGGCCGGGGCGAACTGATCCACTTTGTCGGTGCCCGGGGATAGCATCCCCGCATGACCGACGCCGCTCCCGTCCCACCCGACGACTCCCACCTGCGCGCCCTGATCGAAGCCACGGCCGAAGCCGTCGCGGCCGCCGAACCCCTCGGCTCCGACCACACCGGAGCCGAGTCCGGCGTGCGCGCGGCCGTGGAACGAGAAGTGCTGGCTCGTGCCGGCGAACTCGTTGCGCTGAGCCAAGACCTGCACGCCCACCCGGAAGAGGGCTTCACCGAGCACCGGTCCGTCGGCGCGCTGGCGGAGCTCCTGCGCGCCCACGGCCACGAGGTCACGGTCGGCCTCGGCGGCCTCGACACGGCGCTGCGCGCGAGCACGCCGGACAACGGCGGGCCGCACATCGCGGTGCTGTCGGAGTACGACGCGCTGCCCGGGCTCGGTCACGCGTGCGGGCACAACGTCATCTGCACCGCCGGCGCCGGCGGCTTCCTGGGTTCCGCGGCCGTCGCCGAGCAGGTCGGCGGGCGCGTGTCCCTCATCGGCACGCCCGCGGAAGAGGGCGGTGGCGGCAAGGAGACGCTCGCGCGCGCCGGGGTGTTCGACGACGTCGATGCCGTGATCATGCTCCACCCGTTCAGCCACGACATCGCGCTGCACCCGTTCCTCGGCCGGCGGCAGCTGGAGATGGTGTTCCACGGCGTCGGGGCCCACGCGTCGGCGCAGCCGTTCATGGGACGCAACGCGCTCGACGCCGCCGTAGCGGCCTACCAAGGCGTGTCGATGCTGCGGCAGCAACTGCCGTCCACCGACCGCGTGCACGGCGTCTTCACCGACGGCGGCGCCCGGCCCAACGTGATCCCCGAACGCGCAGCGCTGCTGTTCTACCTCCGCTCGGCCGACCCCGAGACGTTGCGCGACCTCGCGAAGCGGATGACCGCGATCGCCCACGGCGCCGCCGAGATGACGGGCTGCGGCGTGGAGCTGACGTGGGACTCGCAGCCGGCGTACCTGCCGATCCGCTTCAACACCACGCTCGCCGGCCGGTGGTCGGTGAACCAAGCGGACACGGGCCGCAAAGCGCTGCCGCCGGGCATCGTGCCGGAGTTCCTCACCGGGTCGACCGATCTCGGCAACCTCTCCTACCGGATGCCCGCGCTGCACCCGATGATCGCCGTCTCCGGGCCGACGGTTGCCTTGCACACCAAGGAATTCGCCGAAGCCGCCGGCTCGCCCTCCGGCGACAAGGCCGTGGTCGACGGCGCGCTCGGCCTCGCCCTCACGGCCGCCGACTACCTCGCTGACAAGGCGCTGCGCCAAGCCGTGCACGACGAGTTCGAAGCCTCCGGAGGTGCCCTCGACGTCCCGAAATTCTTCGACTGAAAGCCACCAGCCCAGGCTGAGGAAGGCCTGAGGATTCTCAGCTGATTATTCTCAGCAAAGCCGAAGGGATTTCCACAGGGTTCTCACAACCACGGCCGCGAACCTGGTGTCATGACCGAGAACGCGAGTCGGCCCGGCCCCGCCTCACCCGGTGGGCACCAGCCGCACCAGACCCACCCGATCGCTGCTCAGCAGAACGCCCAGCAACACACCCAGCCGCAGTACGGCCCGTACGCCCAGCACGGGCAGTACGGGCAGTACGGCCACCAGCACCAGGCCGCGCCGAACCCGCTCTTCACGCAGCAGCCGCAGGCCCAGCAGGCGACGCAGCCGAAGCGACGGGGCGGCAAGCTCGCCGCCGTCGTCGGCGCGACCGCGCTGGCCGCGGCGCTCGTCGGCGGGGGCGCCGGTGCGGCGATCGTCGGGCTGACCACCACGTCGGTGGCCTCGCCCGCGTCGTCCTCCGCGATCGCCGGGCAGACGGTCAGCAACACGACCTCCACCGGCGACGTCAGCACGGTCGCGGCGAAGGTCCTGCCGAGCGTCGTGCAGGTCAACGTCGACACCGGCCAGGGCGAAGCCATCGGCTCGGGCGTCATCCTGACCTCCGACGGCCGGGTCCTCACCAACGCCCACGTGGTCGACGGCGCGGTCGGCGACGTCACGATCACGACGGCCGACGGCAAGAAGTACCAGGCCAGCGTGGTCGGCGCCGACACCAAGGGCGACATCGCGGTGCTGCAGGCCAAGGACGCCAGCGGCCTCACCGCCGCCACCCTCGGCGACTCGAGCAAGCTCGTGGTCGGCCAGGAAGTGATCGCCATCGGCTCGCCGGGCGGGCTGCAGAACACCGTGACCACCGGCATCGTCAGCGCGCTGAACCGGCCGCTGTCCGACGTCGGCGGGGGCGAGCAGCAGCAGTCGCCGTTCAGCCGCACGTCGAGCCAGGCGGACAACGGCCCCAGCTACACCGCGATCCAGACCGACGCCTCGATCAACCAGGGCAACTCCGGCGGCGCGCTCGTCGACGCCCAGGGCCAGGTCATCGGCATCAACTCCGCCCTCTACAGCCCGTCGGCCTCGGCAGGAGGCTCCGCGGGCAGCGTCGGGATCGGCTTCGCGATCCCGGTCAACGACGCCAAGACGATCGTGAACCAGATCGTCAACGGCTGACCCGGTCGCGGACGGACCGCGGTCGGGGCGGCCCGTCCGACTTTCCTCGCTCGTAATCGGGGTGACGGGGAAATCACGGTGAAAGCCGCTCTCCCAGGGTTTCGGGGCCCTGAGAGAGCGGCTTTCACACTGCCGGGAGCTCGTAGGTCAGCGTGAACGTGTGGTTGCCGGCCTCGTCCTGTGTGATGGCGGCGGAGCCGGAAATGCCGGTCAGCTCTCCTGATCCGGAGCCCGCGAGGATCAGCAGCGACAGGCCTTCGTCACCCGCGGTGTGCCGCAGCACGAACGAACCCTTGCGCCCGTCGACGGACACCGACAGGCGTTCGAAGGCGACGTACGCGCGCGAAGTGGGATTCGACGCCGTCAGCATCTCGACGGTGCTGGCGCCCTCCACCGCACCCGTGAACGTCTTCGCGATGGCCACCCGCGCGAACTCGGTGCCACCGGTTTCGTCCTGGGCCTGCGGCTCCCACTTGTCCAGCTCGAACGTGGCGGTCGCGGTGCTGGTCATGACTCGTCCCTTTCGATCGGATGCCCTCAGCCTGCCCGCCATACCTGCCAACTCGTGTCAGGTATTTCTCACCGCCGGCGGTTGCCGAACAGCCCCCGCGTGATCTCCCGCCCCAACGCGGACGCGGCCGAGCGCATGAACGACTTCACCGCCGGGTTGCTCATCGCCTGCGAGATCAGCCCGGGATCCTTCTTCTCGGCCTTCCCCGCCTGAGCCGGAGCCGGGGCCCCGGCCGGAGGCGGCGCGTCGGCCGGCGCCGCGACCCGAGCTGCCAGCTTCTCGTACGCCGACTCCCGGTCGATCGTCTCCGAGTACTTCGTGTGCAGGTCGGACAACGCGACCGCCGCGGCCACCGCCTCGTCCCCGATCGAGCCCATCTTCGACCGCGGCGCCCGCAGCCGCGTCCACGCGACCGGCGTCGGCGCACCCCGCTCCGACAGCACCGTGACGACCGCCTCGCCGATCCCGAGCGACGTCAGCGCCGTCTCGAGGTCGTAGTGAGGTGTCTTCGGATACGTCTTCGCCGTCCTGGCCAGGGCTTTCTGGTCATCCGGCGTGAACGCCCGCAGCGCGTGCTGCACCCGCGCGCCCAGCTGCGACAGCACGGCGTTCGGGATGTCCGTGGGCAGCTGCGTGCAGAAGAACACGCCGACGCCCTTCGACCGGATCAGCTTCACCGTCTGCTCGATGCGCTCCAGGAACACCTTCGACGCGTCGGCGAAGAGCAGGTGCGCCTCGTCGAGGAAAAACACGAGCTTCGGCTTGTCGAGGTCACCCTCCTCGGGCAGCTCCTCGAACAGCTCGGCCAGCAGCCACATCAGGAACGTCGAGAACAACGCCGGTTTCGACTGCAGGTTGTCCAGCTCCAGCAGCGTCACCACGCCTTTGCCGTCGACCTGTCGCATGAGGTCGTGCACGTCCAGCTCGGGTTCGCCGAAGAAGTCCTCGCCGCCCTGGGCCTCCAGATTGGACAGTGCGCGCAGGATCACCCCGGCGTCGCCGCGGAGACGCCGCCGATGCCCTTGAGGTCGGCCCTGCCCTCGTCGCTGGTCAGGTGCGTGATCACCGACCGCAGGTCCTTCGTGTCGAGCAGTGCCAGCCCGCGCTGGTCGGCCCAGTGGAAGATCAGGCCGAGTGTGGACTCCTGCGTCTCGTTCAGGCCCAGCACCTTGGCCAGCAGCACCGGGCCGAAGCTCGTGATCGTGGCGCGGATCGGCGAGCCCTTGCCGCCCGTGCCCAGCGACAGGAACTGCACCGGGCTCGCGGCCGGCGTCCAGTCGTCACCCAGCTCCTGCGCGCGTTTCGTGAGCTTGTCGTTCGCCTCGCCTGCGGCCGACAAACCCGAAAGGTCGCCCTTCACGTCGGCCAGCACCACCGGCACACCGGCGGCGGAAAGCTGCTCCGAGATCAGCTGCAACGTCTTCGTCTTGCCGGTGCCGGTCGCGCCCGCCACCCGACCGTGGCGGTTCAACGTGGCCAGCGGCAGCCGCACGGCCGAAGTCGCCTCGGCCTGCCCGTCGATCACCACGGCGCCCAGCTCCACCGCGGCGCCCTCACTCACGTAACCCCGCGCGATCTCCGCCGCAGGCCCCGACCCCTGCTCGGCCACTGGCCGCACCCCGTTCCGAGTCCGAAATCACACTCATTCACCTGGCTGCCCGAGCGTAACGCGCCGAATGCGCAGGTAACCCGGCTGACATCCCCGTGTCGGGTTAGGCTTGTCCGGGTGACCGACCACCTAGTCTGGATCGACTGCGAGATGACGGGGCTCGACCTCGGCAAAGACGCGTTGATCGAAATAGCCGCCCTCGTGACCGACGCCGACCTCAACGTCCTCGGCGAGGGAGTCGACATCGTCATCCACACCGACGACACCACGCTCGACGGCATGCCGCAGGTGGTCCACGACATGCACGCCAAGTCCGGGCTCACCGAAGAAGTCCGCGCCTCCGCGGTGACGCTCGCCGAAGCCGAGCAGCGCGTGCTCGACTACATCCGCGAGCACGTCCCCGACCCCGGCACGGCCCCCCTGGCGGGCAACTCCATCGCCACCGACCGCGGCTTCATCTCCCGCGACATGCCGGCCCTCGACAGCCACCTGCACTACCGCATGGTCGACGTGTCGTCGGTCAAGGAACTGGTCCGGCGCTGGTACCCGCGGATCTACTACGCAAAGCCGGAGAAGGGCCTCGCCCACCGCGCGCTCGCCGACATCAAGGAATCCATCGGCGAACTCGACTACTACCGCAACGTCGCCTTCGTCCCCCAACCCGGGCCGACCAGCGAACAAGCCAAAGCCGCGGCCGCCGAAGTGCAGGAACGCCACCGAAGCTGACCCGGTGAAAACCCCTCGCGAGGGCACGCTACGATATCCCGTAGCAAGGTGATCGCAACGATCCCTCGCAGATGGTGGGCGTAGCTCAGCTGGTAGAGCACCTGGTTGTGGTCCAGGAGGTCGCGGGTTCGAAACCCGTCGCTCACCCCAATACCCCAGTTCGGTCGGTCCCTGGCGGGACCTTTCCCGAACTGGGGTTTCGCCTTTTCCTGGGGGTCGAACCCCCAGACCCCCGCCAGGGGGCGAGCCCCCTGGACCCCCATCCCGCGTGGTCGCCTTGGGCCGAGGGGTGTGGGCGCCCGGATTCCTATCCCGTGGTGACCCTGGGGCCGTGGGTGTGTAGGCGCCCGGATTCCTATCCCGTGTGGTGGCCCAGGGGCGTGGCCGCCTGGGCCCTCACCCATGTGGTCGCCTCGTAGCGGTGGGGTGGGGTGGCGCCTCGATCTGGTGTCGGGTGGGGTCCTTTGTGGAGGGTTAGGAGTGGAGGAGGGCGTCGCGGAGGATGGTGAGGGCCGCGATGAGGAGGGCGGTGGTGGGGTGGCGGCGTGGGCGGGGAGAGGCGTCGCGGCCCAGGCGGGAGAGTTGTTGTTGGTGCCAGGAGGAGTTGAGCAGGTCGTCGAGGAGTTTGTGGCCGATTTTGGGGGTGGGGGCAGTGCTTCGGGCGGTGGGGTCAGCCAGAAGACGGTGGGGGAAGGTCGGGTCGTGGGTGATGGGGCGGGCCAGGCCGATGAGGTCGACGGAGCCGGAGGTGAGGGCTTCGGCCATGGCGGCGTGGGAGCGGAAGCCGCCGGTGAGCATGAGGGGAATCGTGAGCTCGCGGGCGAACTGATCGGCGAAGTCGAGGAAGTAGGCCTCGCGGGCGCGGGTTGAGGCACGCTCGGGAGTGCCGTCGACGACGGCGATGCTTTCGTAGGTGCCGCCGGAGACCTCGAGGAGGTCGACACCTTCCAGCTCGAGAGCTTTGGCGACCACGAGGGCGTCTTCGGGGGCGAAGCCGCCGCGTTGGAAGTCGGCGGAGTTGAGCTTGACCGACAGGATGAACGACGGCGGCGTGCCGGCGCGGATGGCGCGCACGACGTCCAGCAGGAAGCGCATCCGGTTCTCCAGCGGACCGCCCCAGCGGTCGTCACGGCGGTTGACGAGCGGGGACAGGAACTGGTTGAGCAGGTAGCCGTGGGCCGCGTGGAGCTGGACGCCCGCGAAGCCCGCTTCGGCGGCGACGTACGCGGCGGTGGCGAAGCGCTGGACGAGCGTGACGACTTCCACGTCGGACAACGCACGCGGCTGCCGGAAGAGCCACTTGCCCAGGCCCAACGGCACAGCCGAGGGCGCGACGACATCTTGCTGCCGCCCGGCGAGCTTGAGACCGCGCATCGACTGCCGGCCGGCGTGCGAGAGCTGCAGGAGCAGCTTGCTGTCGGTGCCGACGGTCGCGGCCGCCCAGCGGCGCAGCTCGGGCAGGTGGCGGAAGTCTTCGATCACCACGTTGCGCTGAGCCTCCAGCGCCGAGCCGTCGACCATGACGTTTCCGCTGATCAGCAGCCCTGCACCGGAGTGCGCGAGCCGTCGGTAGGCCTCCGCGAGCTGCCGCGTCGGCGCGCCGCGCCGGTCGGCCAGGTGCTCACTGGTCGCAGCCTTCGCAAGCCGATTGGCCAGGACGGCGCCGTTGGGCAGCGTGAGGGGGGTGGCGAGGATATTCTCCTGTACGTCGTACATGAGACCAGAGTTACCTGTACTTCGTACAGTTGTCAACGGCCGGTTCATCACCTCGGCGGGCCCCACAACAGCCCCCGATCTGTCAGACTGGGCGGGAACGCGCAGCTAGGAGCCCTCCAGCCGCCGCGGCGACTATCCGCGCGCAGCTATGGGGACCCCCCTGAAACGCGGCTTGAACAGCCTGCTAATCTTTTCCACGTCGCCGAGGGAAACCAAAGCGGCGAGCAACACCAAGCGCCATTAGCTCAATTGGCAGAGCAGCTGGCTCTTAACCAGCGGGTTCGGGGTTCGAGTCCCTGATGGCGCACCCTCACTCCCCAGGTTCGGATCACTTCCGGCCTGGGGATTTGTGTTATGTGGCCGCATTTCTTCCACTTGCCCATCGTCCTTTGTGGCCTGTTGCGAGCCCGAGGCGAGCCCGAGACTGCGCGCCGACTGTCGAGGGATGATCGCGGCCGTCGCTTCGGCCGCAGCGAACGCCACCTGTGGCAGCACGCTCGTATAGGTGTCGGAGGTCACGGTGATCGACGAGTGCCGAAGCATGTGCTGGACAACCTTCATTTCCACGCCCGCAGCCAGGGCCAGCGTCGCCGCGCCGTGCCGGAGATCATGCAGGCGGATTGGTGGCAGCCCGCCTCGTGCGACGAGTTCGTAGAAGGCCTCGGTCACCTCCGCCGGGTGCAACGGACTGCCATCCGGTCGAGTGAACGTGAGGTCGTGCTCGTGCCAGTCACTCCCCAACCGCACCTTGTCCGCATCCTGGATCGCCAAGTGCCGCCGAAGCACCAGCACCGAGTCCGCATCCAGCGCGACGACGCCCTCGGAACTCGTCGTCTTCGGCTTCGTCTGAGCCGTCTCCCAGCCCCACTGCACAATCTGATTCGTCACATTCAGGGTGCCTGCCGCCAGGTCGGTCTCCGAGCGCCGCTGCCCACACGCCTCACCGCGCCGAAGCCCGACGTGCGCAATCACGTGGAACAGGGGATACAGCGGATGGTTCATCGCGGAGTCCAGGAACCGCCCGGTCTGCTCCGGTGTCCACACCATCACCGGCCCGGGCTTCCGCCCGGTGCGACGCCACAGCTCAACCCGCTCGGGAGTCCACACCAACGGCTTCGGCCGCACCAACGCCGGCAGCTCGACAAGCTTGGCCACATTCACCAGCAGCAGGCCTTCCTTGACCGCGGGACTCAGCACCGTCTTCAACGTCCCGTTGATCTTGTTGATCGACGTCGGCCCCACCGGCCGCTGCCACTTCACCGCTGCGATCTTCGCCGGATCACCGCTCTGCCGGAACTCGGCGATCCGCTCGTTGTGCTCCAGAATCGCTTCGTACATCGAATCCAAATGCCTTACCCGCAATTTGCGATGCCTGATCCGGCCCAAATGCGGACGTAGGTAAAGCCGGTCGTGCGACTCGTAGGACCTGTAGGTGTTCCGCGCCAACTTGCCGAGACTCACGGCCGTCTACTTCGCCGCCAGGAACGCCACCAGAACCTCCGCCATGAGCGGATCGTCGGCGACGTCGGCACCGACCTTGACCAACCGCCTCGTCTCTTCGACATCCGGCAGCTTGGCCTTCCTCGCGATCGCCTCGGCGATCAAGTCACCGATCTTCCGGCGAGTCTCATCGTCGTCCTCTTCAGGAATCGCCAGAAGATCACGAACCTGGTCCAGCTGGTCCTGCGCCTTGGTGGCGCTTTCGAATCCGGCGCGACGACGCGGTCGGCGGGTACCGTTCTCATCCGGAGGCAGCTCGATCCGGAAGGCCCATTGCCCGTGTCGGCTGTTCTTCAGCTTGGGGCAGGCTGCCCCAAGCTCCCGCCCCGCTTCATCCCGGCACGAGCATCGCCGGTACGTGCTTCCTAGGGCCATGCCTGGGTTTCCTTCCATTCGTGGAACCAGCGGTTTCGCTGGGGACCCGCATGCTCGCGCCGCGACCAGGCACAAGGGAAGCCCGAGACACCCACATCTCACCCGATGTGATGATCGAGACCGAGGACACGGAGGATCTCAACCGTCGGTATCCGGTATGACCCACCCACGCGCAGAACGGGACACGGGAACGACTCCGTCCGCGCCAGCATGTATGCCGTCGTGCGTTTGATCCCCAGCGCACGCGCCGCCGTCTTCAGATCCACTACAGCGGGCAGGGCCGCGACCTCGGCGAGAGTGAGGGTCTCGGCCTGTTCTCGATGGGCCGTCATCGCAGTCTCGCCTTCGCGAGACGCGCTGACGCCACGCGTTCCCACTGGGGATCGACGTCGATGCCCACGTAGCCGCGTCCGGACTCCAGAGCTGCCACACCCGTCGTCCCGCTCCCGGAGAAGGGATCGAGCACCACGCCGCCGGGCGGGCAGCTGAGGCAGATGCAACGCCGAGCGATCTCCACTGTGCCGACCGCGGGATGGCCTGTGCTTCCGCGGTCCCCGCTGACGCGCCAGACGTCCGATGCAAGATCCTCACGAACGAACGACCAATGATCGCAGCGGCGGGCGAGCAGGAACACCCACTCATACCGCTGGGCAAACCGGTCTCTGACGCTCTCCGGCCGGGCGTTCGGTTTATGCCAGACCACGGCGCGCCGCAGGAACCAGCCGCGACTCTGCATCGCGAACACAGTCCGCCACGGAGCGCCGACCAGGTCTTTCTGCCGGTGACTCGACTGCGGTGGCCGGTGTACCCCGTGTCCTTGGGCGAGGCGCGTTAACGAGGTCGCGGCATTGGAGCCGGTTGCCACGTAGTTGCCCCAGGAGCCACCGAAGCTGTCGCCGAGGTTGATCCAGACCGTGCCCCGCGGAGCCAACACGCGCGCGACTTCGTCGAACACCACCGCGAGACTAGTCGCGTAATCGTCAACGGAAGTCTCTCCACCGAACTGGCCGATCACCCCGTAGTCCGGGAATCCCGGCCACGTGCGAGGGCGTCGCCGAGTCTCCGCCCGAGCCCCAGCTCAGCGTCACGATCAGCGCGCCGCCGAGCACCATCACGCAACCGAACACGACAACGAGCAGCGGCGCCACGACGAACAGTTTCCAGCGCAGTGGGTGTTTGCGCATGTCGTCGCGGATGGCGCCGGCGAGGTTGAGCAGCAGCAACGGGTTCACGTCAGGCTCCTCGGTTCTTCGTGATGCGCTCACGCAAGCGCTTGCTCCAGGCGGCCGGCGGCGCCAGCATCCCGGGCGGCAACGGCGAAGCGGGCTTCACGTCTGCGGCGAGGTCCGTGCCGGTGAACTTCGGAGGGGCCGCGGCGCGTCGTGGTGTGCGCGCGGCGACGTGCGGTGCGAGGTGCAGATCCGGCTTCGCGGCGCCCTTCCGTGCTTGGAGCGCGGCCGCGGCGGTCGTGACGGCTTTCCACATGGGCGTCGCACCGGTGGCGGTACCGAGCGCGCCGAGGTAATCGGCCCCGTAGTTCTTCGCGGCCGCGGCGCGCTGGCCGAGTGCAAGCTTCGCGGCCTTGCTCTTCTCAGTCAGGGCGGTGGTAGCGCGGCCGGCGGCGGCCGGCCACGACACCGGGGCGCCGGCGGTGTACTTGAGGACCTTGCCGCCGGCCCGTGCCCCGATCTTGCCGGCCGTGACGAGCCGGTCCTTGAGCTCCTTGGCCGGTGCAAGCGACTCGGTGAACGCGCTGGCGCCCGCCTGGATGGTGCGGCCGATCCGGTTCGGCCCCGGCGGAACGATCGGCGGCGGCAGCGACTTCGCCGCGCCGCGTGGCCGGGCGAAGCGCTGCAGCCCGCCACTCACCTGCGACCGCACCCGCTGCAGGCTGGTGCCCAGCCGCTTGCGGAACAGGAACCCGGAGAACACCACGAGGTCGATCACCGCGAACCGCACCAGCTGCGGGCCGAGGTCGGCGGTCATCAAAGACCGCAGCAGCACCGTCATGATCGCGACGAACAGCATCCCCATCATCAGCCGCGCCACGGTGGCTGCGACCGAGCTGATCCGGAACGCGAGCTGGTGCTGCCAGGCCGGCACGATCGCGGCCACCAGGGCCAGGCCGAGCAAGAGGCCTTCGAACAGAAGCAGGTAGGGCGCGAGAACCTGGATGGCGTTAAGGCAGACGGTGAGGATCGCGAACAGCACCATGGCCACTGCGTAGCCCCAAGCTCCGAACGCGCGGTCTCCGTCGGCGACCTCGTTGTACTTCCCGTAGTCGCCCGGACAGCCGTCGAGCTCACGGGCTTTGGTGCTGTCGTCCTGAGTGGACCACGGGCCGGCGTCGAGGACCTGCTTCACCGAGTACTGGCAGGTGCCGCTGACATCCTTCGCCCCGGTGATCGGGGTGCCGTAGTTGAGGATCTCCCACGGGGTGATGAGCAGGTTGTCGATCAGTCCTTGTCCGATCGGCGCGGCGGGATTGCCGGTGCCGCCGGGTTTCTGGCCCATGACCACGCTGCTGACGTCGGCGCCGAAGTCGCGGCTGAGGCTGAGCACACCGCCGTCGCCGACGAGGAATGCGACGGGGTGGGTGACGACGGCGATGGCCAGGACGTTGATCGCGATGGTCGACATCGTCTCGCGCCACGCCCGCGTGGTCAGGCCGCGGAGGAACAGTAGGCCGAGGTAGCAGGTGGCGATGAGCAGCGCGATCTCGCGCAGGTGCAGACCGCCGATGACCGAGGTCTGCCACACCTGCTCGAGGCTTTCGGCCGGCGCCTTGACCCAGGAGATGACGTTGGTGCTCATCGACCATTCGGTGAACCAGACGGAGAACCCGAGCGCGTATTTGCCGACGGTGAAGCCCATGTTGCCCAGCCAGAGCCAGATCGTGGGCATGGGGTCGTCCAGCAGCCACGGCGTGTTCGCGAAGAGGTCGTAGTTGTGGAGGTCGCGGCCGTAGCCGTCGTCGATGTCGAACAGGCCGTCCGCGTGCGTTTGGTGCCCTTGATCGTCCTGCAGCGGCAAGGGTGGTGGGCTGGTGGCGGGGTCTGGTTTGTCCAGCGACGGTGGCGGGGTCGAAGGGGGAACCAGGGGCAGCGGCAGGGTCACGCACATCGGATACGGCTCGCAGGAGTGCGGTGTCGGCGGGGTCTGCGCTGCCGCCGGGTTCGCGCACACGATCGTCAGGCCGAGGCCGGCGATGAGGACGACGGTGCTGGACAGCCGCCGGAACGCACCCTGCATTCTCCAGACACGCCCACCCACGCACTCGCTTGATGCGCCGGTCACCGCCTGGTGCCGCCGCGGTCGATTCTCGGTGTGGTGAGCACGGATTTGGGCAAGGTCCGGTAGGGCTGGGTCATCACTTTGACCCGTCCGACGCGGCCCGCATGGTCGCGGACCACGAATTCGCCCGCGCGGGCGCGGCGCTCCGCCTCTCCCCCGGCCGGGTTCAGCGGGGAGAGCTCGCGGGTGACGATCTCGTGGTAGTGGCTGTCGGATGGGTCGATGCCTAGCCAGGCGAGGCCTTGCCGCGCGAGGGCGTCGTCGCGGTGGCGGCCGAGGAACCTGACGGCGATCAGTCCACGCAGGACGTCGTCGCCGAGGTCCTTCGCCGCGTGGGAACCGAATGCGGCGTCGGCACCGTGCTTGCGGCCATCGCGCACGAACTCGAGCGCGATCTGCTGGCCCTCGGGGGTGCCGGTGACGTTGTAGGCCTCGTCGCAGATGAACTCGCCCCACCGGTCGGTGCCGAAGCAGATCTCCTTCGCGATCGCCGCGATCAGCAGGTGGAAGGCTCGCCCGAACAGCTTGCGGGGCGGCACGCGCGCGGCCATGCGCTCGCTGCTCATCTCCAAGGCGCTCGGCAGCGGGATCTCGTGAGTGCAGAACACGACCATGTCCGCGTCGAACAGGTCCACCGGCGGCAAGTCCGGGTCGAAGATCGGGCGGGTGATCGGGTCCCGCCGCAACCGCTGCAGCCGCGTGGCGAGAGCCCGGGCGGCGGGATCGTGCTTGCCTTGCCGGGCGAGCATGTCGACGAGGGCGTTGCTTGAGGCGCCGGCGGTTCCGCTCACGGCGTCCAGCCCGCGGCCCAGCGCGTCGCGTTCGGCGGAGTTGGACTCAAGGTCGAGCCACGCGGCGAAGAAGATCTCGGCAATACCGGTGCTGGTCTTCGCGTTGCCGCCGAACACCCGCAGCGGATCGCACGAGTACCGCAGCTCCGCGGAGTTCGCGCGCTCACTGTCCAGGGTCGGGTCGACGACGTCCACGACCTGGCTGTTGCCTGGCAGCGCCCCGGCGACGGGGACCCATTCCCGGCTGCGGGTGCGATCGACGGCAATCACCCGGCCGTCGAGCATCAGCCGAACGACCGCGGCGACGTTCTTTAGCACGACGGACTTGCCGGCGCCGAGCTCGCCAATCACCGCCAGACCGCCGGACGAGTCGTGCGTCGGGCCGTAGGTCGGGTCGAGCAGGTAGGGCGCGATCGCGCCGCCGTCGAGCACCATCCCGAACAACGCACCGGTCGGATCTCCGAACTCGGTCGCGGACACCGGCAGCAACATCGCCGCGTCGGTGGCCAGCAGGTTCTGGCTGCACTCCCGCAACACCAACGGCGTCCGATACCCAGGCAGCAGCGCCTGGTACAGGTGGCGCTGCCCGCCGAGCGGACGCTCCCACTTGTACTCACCGCCCAGGAACGCCCGTCGCAGGACCTTGGCGCGGGCGTCGCACTCGTCGGCGGTTTCGCCCCACACACACGCGACCACCCCGACCTCGAGGTCCAGTTCAGTGGAGCTGGCGCCGAGCCGGGCGTTCTTGTGCTGGATCTCCTCCTGCGCCGAATGCACATCCGCCGGCACACCGGCCGCGTCCCCGCCGTGCTCCTCGTCCTGGCTCATCAGGTCACGGGTCCGGCGCCGGTTGCTCGCGCGCGCTTCTTCGTTGGTCGTCGCGGTGATCCGCAGCGCGTAGTCCACGCCGAACCCGATGTCAGCCAGACGCGCCAGAATCTCGTGACCGGGAAAGGTGAACGCGCGCGGCATCTCCGCCAACACAAGGTAGGCCTGGTAGCTGGTGACCAGCACGTCGTCACGGGGGGTCACGCATTTGAGGAAGCGCCGGTTCAGCGTCGCCGGCGGACCCAGCAGACCGCCGGCGCGATCAGTTCGTCCGCCTTCGTCGAGAACGCTGCCGCGGAGCGTGGCGAGACTGGCCCGGCCGCTGCGCGAGACCGAGATCCCGGTGTTGTGGACGGTCTCGCTGGTCTCGAGCTGAGGCTCGTCAACCCCACGGACCGGCGCCCGACACAACCACCACAGCAGCTCCGCCTCGCTCGCCGGCCGGATCGGGATCGACCCGTCCAAGTCCTGGCCCGCGACCCGGACACGCTCGCGCGCCACGGCGATCGCGCTCGCCGTCGCAGGGCGCGCCGACAGACCGAGACTGGCCGCGAGAGCCGCCCCGGTCGCACGCAACAACCCCTGCGTACTCTCGCGCCAACCCTCACCATCCAACGGCTTGGCAATCCAGTAACTGCGACCCAGCACGTCCAAGGTCTCGAGCTGATCCCAGGCATTGTGCACGGTCTCGGCCCAATGCGGATTGGCATCGAGGTCGACACCGTCGAGACACCGGCGCACGATCGCGTGCGGCTGCACCTGCTCACACAGCGACGCGATCATCACCTCCCCACGCAGCGACTTCATCAACGTCACCGTGCGCTCGTAGAGCTGGCGCAACTGCTTCCCGGTCGAGCGCGCACTCTCCCGCGGGAACACCCGCCACACGCCCCACGTCGAACCGTCCGCGCAGAACAGCACGTTGCCGGCGATGTCCAGGATCTGTCGGTCCATCAGGCACTCCCCCGCTTGCCGGCACCCGCGAGGATGCGCTCCAAAGGTGCCGCGTTGGCACGATCCTGGACAAGGTGCAGATGGATCTGCTGCTTGCTCCACTGTGGACGTGGTGCACGGTAGGGCCGATTCCCGAGCAAGCCCGTGGCCGGGGCAAGCAGGCACATCACCAGACCGGCGAGCCAGCCCAACGGCGTCCGCGACTCGATACGCGCGCGGCGCACGAAAATCGCCCCGAGCGGCAGCCCCCACCGCGCCGGCCCCAGCCAGTCGAACGCCGACACCTTCCAGACGATCACCAGCAGCCCGAGGAAGAGCACGCCCTGCGTCAACGTGTACGGGCCGCCCGGCAGATAGCCGCCGTCGCGGCCCGGCATCCGCCCGAACATCCGCGGAAACCGGCGAGACCGCGTGTAGGACCGTCCGATCAGGACACCATCGCCCGACTTCTGCCCGGCCATCAGTGCGTGAACCAGGCGCCGAACATCCCCGACACCGCATCGAGATTCAGCAGAATCCCGAGGAAGATCGCGGCGATCACGCCGTACTTGATCGACCGCGTGAAGTTCCCCCGCGTGCCGATCAACAACCCGATCCCACCCACGACCGCCGCCAGCAATATCAGCCGGCGCACCGTCTGATCACCCCACGACAAGTTGGTGTCGATCCACGACTTCACGTCCGCGGCGAGCACGATCGTCATCACGAGCCTCCTCGGGTCACACTGCTGGGGACCGGCGAAGCGACGGACGGAGTGACCAGCAGCGGGCTCGCATCGACGCTGCTGACTTCCCAACGCCCGGCACGAGCGGTGAGGGTCAGCGCGTAGTCGACCGCGGTGTTCTGACCAGTGGCGTCATAGCCGAGCGCGCGGGTCAGGACGTGAGTCTGGGTGCCGTCGAGCGGCCGTGCGGCCTGCCCCGGCTCGAAATCCTCGTGCGTGCGCAGCTGCTGCAGCTGCACCGACATGTAGGGCGCTGGCACGACCGGGGCAAGGCTTGCCCCGGGGCTGGTGTACCGGTCGAGCTGCCCTTGCCCCACCAGGTAGGCGGTCAGGAACCCGCCGACCGACTGCCCGATCGGCCCGGTCAGATCCGCGGACTGGTCATAGGCGAGCTCGACCGGCGCCAGCGTGCCAGGGCAGGCCACCGGCGACGGCAACTCGGTCGCGACGTACGCATCGCGGCCCCCGACAAGGCTGACCTGCTCACACGTGATCTTCGACGGATGGCTGCCGTCGGGCTGCTCGGTCAGCAGGTTCACCGCGACCACAACCGACCAGGTCCCGGGCGCCGGCGAGACCACCGAGACCACCGCGGTGTCCACCGGGATCTGCGTGCCGACGTCGCGCTGCGACGCCATCCCGTCCGGATAGAACGCGGCCAGCCCTGCCGGGTCGTCTCGGCTGGCTGCGAGCCACGAGCGCACGTACATCTCGGTCCAACCACGCGGATCTCGCTGCTCGGTCTCGACGTGAGCGCTCGGCGACGAGACCGGTGGCGTCGGACGGAGCACAATCAGCCCGCCGAGCGTCACTAGCGGGCTCGCCACCACGACGCACCACGCCAGAATCCGCCCGCCGCGATGCGTCGCGGAAGGGAGCGCCGGCTCGACCGGAGCGTCCGGCAACAGCCTCTTCAGCAACCCGGCCCGGCCCTCGCGCCGGCTCACGAGCAGTCCTCGGCGGAGCCGATGCCCAGGACCAAGTGCAGACGGTGGCGCAAGGCGGGGTCGGAGCGTTCGCTGAGTTCCTCCAGCGCATCGCAGGCCCGGAACCCGACGTCGTCGAGGAACTGCTGCAGCTCGACGTACAGGGCGCGGTCGACCAGCGTCGAACTCAGCCGGTTGGCCAGCAGGCGGGCACGGATCCGGGCCCGCGCGATCGTTGCCTCACCCGGGTCAAGGGCAGCGTGAAATCCAGTCACAGGTGCTCCAACCTGCAGAAACGGCGAGCGGACAGCCCCAGACACGGGACAGCCGGTTGGGTTTGATTCAGCTCGCCCACCGGATCCCACAGCCGGGGAACTCCCGCGCCGCCTCGGCCAGCTGCTCGACCGCCCGGTTCCGCCGCCGCGTCACCGTCGGCTGACTCACCCCGAACAACTCCCCCACCTGCCGGTCCGTCGCCACCCCATCTCGACCGACCCGATCGCCGAAGTAGCGCGCGACCAGGATCGCGCTCGCCTGTTCATCCAGACGCTTCTGCTCCACCGCCCACGCCAGCAACTCGAGCAACTCCTCCGAAGCATCCACCTCGGCCGTTGACTGGGTCACCCCGCCGTGGAAGTCGTCCACGTCGATGCTCACCACGTCGGCCACCGCCTGCGCATAATCGACACCGAGCGCACGCAGCGCCGCCCGCTGCGTCTCCCGCACCAGATTGGCCGCCACATGGTGGCACCGACGCAACGGATAGCAGCGCACTTGCTCCCACAGGTGACCGATCACCGTCGCCTGGATGTCCGCGTTGTCCTCCGACGCGGAGACTCCACCCCCGGTCACTCCGCGACGCGGCCCGAACGCCCCCGCCGCCGTACGGCTCGCCCGGATCACCCGGCCGGTGATCCCCGGGACCGCCGGCAACATCGCGTTCAGCACAATCTCGGCCGCCGTCACACCGTCGCTCCCCAACGTCGCCGCGCGGCGCAACAACGCGAACAACACCTCGTCGTGGCGCGCGTACTCCCGGGTGGCCAACACCGCGGATAAGCACTGCGCACTCTCGATGCCCGAGAGATCGGGATCTTCCCGAGACCAGTTTCGAAGCGCGAGATCAAACCTCGTGACAACCGACGACTGCCGAAGACTTCGCTGCAGCACCGAAACCGGACTCGAAGAACCAGGACTGGCAAGATGATGAGCAACCACGACCGCTCCTTCCGCTGTGACGACAAGATCGCCACGAGCGTCGGGAGAAGCCCTTGCCAGCTTGCTGTGCCACTCCCTTGCCCCTGAACTCGGGCAAGGTCAGGTTCGCTCGATCGGCGGAAGCGTGCGCCAGCCTAGTGCCGCGGCACCGCCCGCATGACACGCTAAGAGATGTCTCGTAACCCGGTGAGGGTCGGTTGGGGGTGTTGGTTGATCATCGTGTGGTGCAGGTGATTTCGGCGTCGCGGTCGGAGTGGATTGCCCCGTTCACGGGGTTGGAGCCAGGTCAGTTCCGCAAGTTGGTGAGCGTCGTGGCGAAGCGTGGTGGTGATGAGATCGCTGATGGCCGGCCTGGTCGTCAGTGGCGCCTGGATTTGGCCGATCGTGTGTTGCTGGTGGCGACCTATTGGCGGACGAACCTGACGATGCGCCAGATCGGACCTCTGTTCGGGGTGTAGCATTCCGCGGCGCACCGGGTGATCGACACGATCGGGCCGCTGCTGGCGCTGGCCCGGTCCGCAAGCGGCGGATCGACTCGGTTGCGATCGTGGACGGCACGCTGGTGCCGACGCGGGATCACCGGCTGGCGGCGCCGTCGAAGAACTACCGGTACTCGGCGAACGTGCAGGTCGCGATCGACGCGGACACCCGGTTGGTGATCGCCACCGGGGACGCGCATCCGGGTAACCGCAATGACTGCACCGTCTACCGCGCCTGCGGCATCGAGCAGGAGTTGGCGGGGCGCCCGGTCATGGCCGACGGCGGCTACCAAGGCAACCCGGCCGTGATCATGCCCTACCGCAAACCCCGCGACGGCCGCGATCTACCAGATTGGCAGGAAGATCTCAATGCCGGCCACCGCAAGATCCGTGCCCGCGTCGAGCACGCGCTGGCCCGGATGAAGTGCTGGAAAATCCTGCGCGACTACCGCCGCGCCGCCAGCACCCTGAACGACACCGTCTCCGGAATCGCGCACCTGCACAACATCCTCCTCACCGCCTGATCCACAACACCAACCCCACCAACCACAACACCAGTTACGAGACATCCCTTAGCTGGTGCAGATTTAAACATTTCCGATATGGATCAGCAAAATTGATTGGCCGGCGTCCACGCATGAGATGCAGCGTTGTTCTCCATGCTCTCCAGGTAGCCAGGCTCCGGATTGTCCCCTTCATAATCGAACGTGTACCGACCTGTGGTGAGGTCCCACGCTATCCCCTGACCAAGGAAAGCGCCGGCACCTCCATAGCTGGTTCCCCAGAAGATTTCCACGCAATCGTAGGTTTCAAAATACCCGTTGTTCTCTACCCAGATGTCGTTATTTAGACAATTGGCTCCATTTTGGGAGTAACTCCAGTCCGCGCCATTTCCACTCCATGAACAAAGATAACCTTGATCAGCCTCAGCATAGAAATACCCGTTTGCCGAATCGGGGGTGGCGACCGCCTGACTAGACTGTCCCTGACGAACAAGGGGCGATGGTGCACCCACTATCGGCGATGCTGCAAATGCAGCCGGTGGCATTGAAACAAATATCGTGATGAGTGAAGCGAAGAGTGCCATGGATCCGATATGACGTCTCATGATCAGTGCCTTCCTCCGCCTTCATTTAGCCGCGCCTGACGATTTCATGAGACCGACCAAGTGCGGCCACCTCCATTCGATCTTTCTGGGCAAGCACGCTTCGATACCGCACATTTAGCATCTGTCGATACTTCGCATCGAGATCTCGAGCAGTGGTCCCTAAGGGATGTCTCGTAACTGACCGTGTGGTTGGTGGGGCTGGTGTTGTGGATCAGTCTGCGAGGTGGATGTTGTGGAGGTGGGCGATGCCGGAGACTGTGTCGTTGAGGGTGCTGGCGGCGCGGCGGTAGTCGCGCAGGATTTTCCAGCACTTCATCCGGGCCAGGGCGTGTTCGACGCGGGCACGGATTTTGCGGTGGCCGGCGTTGAGGTCTTCTTTCCAGTCTGGGAGATCGCTGCCGTCATGGGGTTTGCGGTAGGGCATGATCACGGCCGGGTTGCCTTGGTAGCCGCCGTCGGCCATCACCGGGCGCCCCGCCAACTCCTGCTCGATACCGGAGTCGTGGTAGACGGTGCAGTCATTGCGGTTACCCGGATGCGCGTCCCCGGTGGCGATCACCAACCGGGTGTCCACGTCGATCGCGACCTGCACGTTCGCCGAGTACCGGTAGTTCTTCGACGGCGCCGCCAGCCGGTGATCCCGCGTCGGCACCAAGGTGCCATCAACGATCGCCACCGAGTCGATCCGCCGCTTGCGGACCGGAGCCAGCGCCAGCAGCGGGCCAATCGTGTCGCTTCCCCCGGTGCGCCGCGGAATGCGACACCCCGAACAATGGTCCGATCTGGCGCATCGTCAGGTTCGTCCGCCAGTACGTCGCCACCAGCAACACACGATCAGCCAGATCAAGACGCCACTGACGACCAGGACGACCATCAGCAATGTCGTCACCACCACGCTTCGCCACGACCCGCACCAACTTCCGGAACTGACCCGGCTCCAACCCCGTGAACGGAACAATCCACTCCGACCGCGACGCCGAGATCACCTGCACCACACCATGATCAACCAACACCCACAACCGACCCACACCGGGTTACGAGACATCCCTTAGGCTCGTTTGTTCGGAGCAGGAGGCCTCGGCCGTCGCGGTTGATATTTCGAGCGCCCGCTGCTCGACTTGTCGGGTGGGAGTAACGGCAGGCCCAATGAAGGCCGCCATGGCCTCGCTCGGACTGACGTGGTGATAGCCAGTCCTGTCCATACAGGAAGCCCAGCGTTTGACTGTGGCGACGTAGGTTGCATCGTTGATCACCATCCGGTAGCGAACCATATTCAGACTAGCGCCAGTGGCGTCCACACGGAACCAATCAGCCAAGTTGCCGTAGAGCTCCTGCTCGGATTCAGAAGTACAACCTTGCGTACTCCGTGACATCGATCCGCCAGACGGCACCGCGACTGTTACGCGGCTTGCATCAGATGACAGCAAAAGTGGCCCGTTAAGGGCAGTTGTGGCACGCTTCCTGTCAATGTCGGACAGTCCCGAGAAATAGCGGACGTTTGGGTCGGCCGCAGCAGTCTGCGCGTTGGACTGTTGAATGTCACTACCGAAGCCATGCCGGCGCGCCCACTGAACATCATCGATCACATATGGGTACAGATTCTGCGGAGTTGCCGCCAACTTGACCCGAGGCCAGGTTTGGAAACCAGCGTAAATCATACATTTTTCGACGAGAAGCTGCTCCGCGTTGTTTTCGAGCTCCTCGTCTGCTGGCGTAATCAGGTCCGAAGAACCTGTATTGGTATGAGAAGCTTGCGCGACGCTTCCCCCTATGCCTGAGTACCCAGCAACGACGACGCACGCCACCGCGCAGACTGCCACGATGCACAATACAAAGTGGCGTCTTTGTGCTTGAATCATCACTTCAGCCCCCCATAAGCGCCACATAGCGGCGCTGTGCGTCTTCTTTGGGCCGCCCGCGCATGCTCGATTCGGTGGCCGGCGGGAAAGAACCCTGAAAATCGTATGTTCCTCAAGGCTTCCGCACGAGCGCCGTTCGGGTGGTATCGCGGCTAGGGCGCTGGTGACGAATCGGCTGATTGTCAGCGTTGGGCACAGAATGCCCCACGGTCGACACTTAAAGCTATTTCTACCGCCGGGTGTCGAGATGTCCGTTAGTTGGAGGGCGTCTGACCCGCTTGGTCGACGATCGCGACCCTGGCTACCGATGACGCACCCTCGGTCCCGTTGTCGGCGCTAGTCGTGACGCCGAGGAACGTGTAGGTGCTGGGGTCGAAGACGAGCTGATTCGTGCTTCCGTAAGTCCATGAGATGCCGATCCCTTGGCGTCCCAGCGAGTCTGACGCGGTCGTGTCGAGGTGGAGGCCGGGCAACGTGGCAATGGTCTTGAAGAGCGCGGCGCGGGTGGCCGGAGTGAGGTAGGTGGTGTCGAACAGCTCCATCGTTCCCTTCGCCACCCGGTTCACGTCGCCGGGCCGATCCGCGCTGTAGGGTACGTTGCCGTTGAGGTAGGTCAGCAACGCGGCGGGGTCCGTCGGTAATCCTGGCTTATACGCTGCGCCTTCCGCGGAGCACGGGGTGGTCGTGCCCGGAACCTCTTGGCCGGCCTTGTCCACGGCACTGGCCTGGCCGTCACTGCACCCGGGAGTCACGTCCCGAGATCCGTCGCTGCGCTGCACTAACCCCGTGTGCCCGCCATCGACCGATCGCCACACCTGCCGTCCGTCGGTGTATTGGGTGTAGACGTACTGATCGGGACGGGGCGGCACGTTCGGTAGTGCCAGCGCTCGTTGTGCGGCAGTGTTGAGGATCTTCACCACATCGACAGCTCGGACCACGCCTGGCGAGACCGCAGCCGGCGAGGCGGCCGACGGGACAGGCTCGCGCCCGGCGGGGCTGGGCGCAAAAACCACACCGACCACGACTGCAGCCGCAGCTGCCGTCGCCAGGGTGCCGGTCAGTACCCAGTATCGGGATGGCTTGGGATTCCTGCGGCCACGCGACTCCTGCGTTGCGACCGTGATCAGCTGAGCACGAGCAGCGGTCAACGTGGCGTCGTCGGGCAGTTGTCGCGGTGGCCGACCGGCCTTGATCATTTCAACCTCGTCCATGATCTCACTCCTCATCAACAGTCACTACTGAATTCGCAGCCAAGATCGCACGGACCTTGCGACGTGCCCGGTTGAGCCGGGACCGGACAGTCCCTAACGGAATCGCCAGCACTGCGGCAACCTCCTCGTAGCTCAGCTGCTCCCATGCGATCAACAACAGAACGTCCCGATCGCCCTGCGACAAGCCAGCCAACGCCGCGCTCAGCAGCGGCCGCATCGCCTGTGCAGCCAGCTCTGCCGTGACTCGATCGTCATGCCCGCCGTCGTCGTCGCGCGCCGCGGCAGAAGTGAGCCGGTGGCGCCGCACCTCGTCGCGCCGATGCCGCGCGATCATGTTCGTCGCGATGCCGAATAGCCAGGGACGTACGCCGGCCCTGGCCGAGTCATAACGTTGACGCGCACTGAACGCCGCCAGGAACGTGTCGGCCAGCAGATCGTCGGCAATCTGCTGGCCCAGCCGACTCGCTAGGTACCCGTAGACCGATGCCGCATGCCGATCAAAGATCACGGCGAACAGGTCCGGGCGATCAGCCGACGCAGCGATCACCTCGCCGTCATCGGCCACCTCATCAACCACCTGCGATCCCGTCTGCCGAAACCCCTGAACCATCGACGACCCCCTTCGGGCCCCAACCTATCCATATCTATTCACCCAACCCCGGCGTCGAGTTCACGCTCCATGCCAGCCGATTTGCCTGCGCAGCAACACGGCACGCTCAGGTTGACAAACAGTACGACATACCCGCCAACGGGATTACCAGGAGATTTCAGAACGAAGGCTTCCCGAGCTGCGGACCGGACATGTGACGCAGGCTCGGGCCTGATCGCGGACAGAAGCGCCAACTCCGGCAAACTGATCGGTCGCTGCAAGTGCTCCCTAACCGGTCATTCACTACCGAACCGGTCACGTCACATCGACCCGAGTTGACGCAAGACAAGCGAATCTCAGCTAAACCTCGCCGCAACGGGTGTTCCTGCCCTACTGTTGAGCGGAGATCGCTCAGCCCCTGCCCTAGTCAACCTTCACCCGAGGCTCCGGCACGCGTTGGCGGCGCAGTGCCCGTCACTCGCACCACCGAACCACGGGCACCCACGTATCGCCCGACCCAGAACTGACTGGTCGACAACGGCTGGACCTCCTCCCGCAGCGTCCACAGGGCGCGATACTCCGTGCGAACGTCATCGGCATCGCGTGCGAACTACCTCGGTGTGTCGACGACTCCGAACCTGCGTTTGGCGACCATGGCGCCACTCCGACACGCTCATGCCACCAAGCACACTCATCAGCACCTCGTGCGGCGCATCCGGCTGCACCACCCGAATATGGCGACTTGTTCACTTTCTTGGCAAGATTCGAGGAGCGGTTCGCCAAAGTCGACGCCAATGGTTTTGGGCAGGACCGGCACGACCGGCCAGCCTCAGTCCGTGGCCGACCGATCGTGTTCGATAATCTGTTCCCCTGAAGCGCCGTCCAGAATGCCGATATACCACCGATTAGGCCGCGGATGACGATCTAGTGGCTTCAAGGAATAGGTCGTGTAGCACCACGACACGAGTATCTGCCGAGGTTGGAGAGCCACCTCTCGAATCAAGGCGACCTCCTTGCCCGCGTCGCTGACCACAAAGCTGAGGCGATGGCTTCCCGGAGCGAGATCGACCCAGCGCACCGACCGGTCGCCGACGTTTCCGACGAACAATTCGCGTCGGCCCTCGCGGATGAAGACCGACCGAAGGTACCGATAGCCGTTCCGGTTGCTCGACGGGATGACCGCATAAGCCAGCATGCCGGTTCTTCCTTCGCGGCGGGCTTTTCGCAGTTTCCGGCGCGCACTCCATTTGAGCTGCCGAGGCTCCAGAGGACGTGCCTCGCTGGTGTCGGTCATCCGGTTCGCTTCCTTCGGCGGCTGCGGTGTGATCCTAACGGTTCAGCAGGTTCGGGTCCTGGGAGGTGTCAAGGTTGCAGCCGCCCGCGATCGAATAGCCTAGCGACGCGATGTTCTGCAGCCAGGCACCGATGTTGAGGCCGCGTGACGCCTGGCGGTAACCCCATCGGCCAATCGCCGAGCCGGCGCTGCCAGCCAGCTTTCCGGCCGCTCTCGCACCGGCGCCGAAGGCATACCCCGCGGCACCCGTCGCAACGCTCGCCACGCCGACCGCGCAACCGGCCGCGCTTCCTGTCTGGCACGTGTATCTGGCGTCCGCGATGGACAGCGCTGTGTCCGCGTAGAACAGGCCGTTGCCGAGCATCGCCGCGCCTTCGCTGACGCCTACACCGATCACTGTGTCGGCGAGCAAGGTGCCGCCTACGAATTCGCCAACCACGGGAATGGCCAGCGACGCGACCGCGAGTCCCACCTCGAAGGCGGTCTTGTGCTCCCAGACGAAGTTCGCTGCGGCACAGGCCCAACCGAACCCAGACCAGCACATCCCGGACAAGTCGGTCAGGTTGACCGGATTGCCCATCACGTAGCCGTACGGGCTGTGCGTGCTGTCGACCTGTGGATCTACCGTGAGGAACAGGGCGGTTGCCGGATCGTAGAACCGGGCGCGGAGATAGACCAGTCCGGATTCCGCGTCCGTGTACTGTCCGGTGAAACGGAGTGGTGTGTCGGCGGAGCCCGACGCAGTTGCGGCCCCGTACGGCGTGTAGGTGTAGCTGCCCGCCACGGCTCCTGCGCCATTGAGCAGTGCGATGGTCGAGCCGACCTGATCGTGGACGTACCAGAACGAACCGTCAGGTCCGACCTGCTCGATGGGGAGGCCATCTGGTCCGTACAGGTAGTCGTTGACGGAGTCGTTGAGGACGTTCGGGGTTGAGCCGGCATCCCAGACGAAGGTGGCTGTCGTCCCGCCGGATGTCTTCGACATCCGCATACCGTCCCCGTTGTACCCGTACGTCGCTGACACACCTCCTCGGCTGAACGCGGTCAGCCGACTTGCTTGGTCGTAGCTGTAGGTGGCTGAACCACCCGTCTTGCGCTCGCCGGACGAGCTGAAAGTGTAGCCCGTGGCACCGGCCGGCACGGTGCCGCAACTCGGGGTGGTGACCGAGCCGCTCGGAAGCGTCCAGCAGATCTGCCCCGCAGAGTCGAATGCCTGAGTGGCGGCGGCGATCTGTACCGGATTGCCCGCCGCATCGACGGTGTAGGTGTTCGTGCCGTCGGAGCTGAGCTGCTCCCTGGCGTTGTATCCGAAGGTCTGGGTGGCTGATCCGATCGTCCTGGACGACAGCTGGCCGATCGGGTCGCGGCCGTAGTTCGCGGACAGCGCGGTTATGTTCCCGGTGCCGGCGGACGTGCTGGTCAGGTGATCGCTGTCGTCGTAGCCGTTGGTGATGGTCGCGCCGTTCGGATACTGGGTCGTATTGACGGCACTGTCGCCGTCGTAACCGAAGGTGGTCTTGTTCCCGGACCAGTCAGTCACGGTCTTGAGCCGCTCGGCGTCGTCGAAGGTCCGGGTCACCGGGTTGGTGTGGTCCGGGTAGGTGATGCTGATCTGGTTGCCGTTGTCGTCATAGCCGTACTCCACGGTCGCGCCCGAACCCTGGGTCTGCGAGACGACGTCGCCGAAGGCGTCGTAAGTCCAGGTTGATGTGCCGGTCCCGTCTGTCATCGACAGCCGGTGACCCGCGGGGTCGTAGCTGTACGCGGCCATGGGCGTCTCGCCGTCCGAGTAGGTCATGGAGGTGAGCTGCCCCGCCGGATCGTAGCCGTTGGTGGTCACCCGGCCGCCCGGGTCGGTTGCGGTCAGCACGCGCCCCGCCGGGTCGATATGCAGGGCCGATTTCCGGCCGGCAGGATCTGTGCGAGAAGTTTTTCGGTCTTGTCCGTCGTAGCCGTACACCGTCTTCTCAGCGAGGCCGTCGATCGTGTCGGCCACAGTTCCATCCGGGTTGTAGTCGGTGATCTGTGTGGAATTGTCGGGCTGGGTCACCTTCACCGGTTGCCCCGCCGCATCGAACGTCGTGCTCGTCGTCCGGTGGTTGGCGTCAGTGGCCGACGTCTGGTGGCTATCGGCATCATAGTGCGCGGAAGCGACGTGGCCAAGCGGATCCGTGGTGAGGGTGACGTTTCCGTAGGCGTCGTGCCCGTAGGTGGTGCAGCCCTTGGCCGGCGGGATGCAGCTGGGAACGACTCCCGCCGCCGTCCCGTTCCCGTCTACCCTCGCGACAAGCCAGCCGGTCGCGGTGTCGAATCCTGACTGGGTCTTGTCCCCGGCGGCGTCGGTCACCGATATCTGATCGCCGTAGGCGTCGAATGCGACGCTGGTGGTCTTGCCGTTGGGATCGACCGCTCTTGTCAGATCGGCTGGGTGGGCGGGGTCGTCATAGAAGAACGTGGCGGTACGGGTCGGAGCCGGGCCGAAGTTGCCGGTCGCGGATTCCACTACGTTGTTCGCGCGGGTGACCGTTCTCGAGGTTAAGTCCAACCCTCCGCCGGTCCCCGCCGGGACGTGCCCCGCCTGGTCGTACTGGTTGACCGTCGCCACGCCGTCGGGGTCGATGGTCTCGAGAAGGTTCGCGGCGTCGTCGTAGACATAATCGGTCGTAAAGCCGAGCGAGTTGGACTCGGAGGTCTTGTTGCCGTGGTCGTCGTAGGTGTATGTCTGCAGGCCGCCGTCGGGGTCGGTCTGTGCGGACACGCCCAGGGTGACCGGATCGTAGGTATAGGACGTGGTGCCGGCGTCGGCCGTGCCGTACCCCAAGGTCTCTGCGGTCAGCAGCCCGTTCTGGTAGGTGTCCAGTTTCTTGTGGCCTGCGGGATCGGTCACCTCAGTCTGTCCGGCGGCGAGGCCGCCGTCTGGACCGTAGGTGAACGTCGTCGTGTGTCCGTTGGCATCCGTCTGCGTTTGCACCCGTTCAGCGCTGTCGTACACCATCGACGTTTTCGCCGTGGCAGGGCCGCCGAAGTTAGCTGGGGACCGCATTGATGTCATCAGGTGGTTGCCGTCGTAGGTGTACTGCGTGTGGTCGTCGTCCTGGAGGGCGGGAGTCCGGGTGGTCCCGATTCCGTAGACGTCGGTGAGATTGCCGTTCGTGTCGTATCCGTAGGTCACCTGGCGGCCGGCAGTGTCGGAAACGCCGATGATGTGGTTTCCCGTCCAGCTGAGCGTGTATTTCCGGTTTGCGGGGTCGGTGATCGTCGACAAGTGACCGGCGCCGTCGTAGGCCAAAGTCGTCTGGTAGGGCGGGGACGCTTTGCTTCCCGCCAGGTCAGTCTCCGCCGTCAGGCGTCCGCTCGCGGCGTCGAACGTGAAGATTTCCTTGCCTCGCCGGGTGTATTGGTAAGACGATCCGGACGTCGTCAGTGTCGCGTCGTACCTCGGTGCGACCGGAGTGAAGGTGCTTCCGGTGGCATTGAAAACGACTGCCGAACCGTCCTCCTGTCGCACCGTCACCTGGCCGGTAGCCGCGTCGTCGACAGCGGTCAGATTGTACGAGTACGTCCAGCCCCAGCCGAATGGCCCGTCGGCCGCGAGAGTTTTGTTGGGACCGTTGGGATCGGCGATGCTCTCAGCGTAGCTTCGGGTGAACGTGAGCGGCATCCCGCGGCCAGGCGTGGTCAAATCATTGAATTCGTCGCCGAAATAGCCCGTCGCGGTGTCGACGGGATCGCCCGCAGTGCGGCGTGCGCAACCACAGGCGATGAAAGCCGGATTGCTGCCGCGGGGTTCGTCCTGGATGCCGGGCGGCCCGCCGATCGGCTGGCCGGGGGTACCGCCTTCGGGGACGAACGCGACGGCGTCGAAGGCGACGTCGAAGTCCGAATAGCCGTAGCCGCCGTTGTCCTGGGAGCTGCCGTCGTTGGTGAGGGTGACGTTGCCGCCGTTCTGCATGGCGAAGGTGCCGATAGTGACCCATTGCTCGGAGTTCCAGGCCTGGTTGACCCGGATCTTCCACGGTGCGACGCCCCCGCCGGGGTTGATGTTGTAGACGACGTTCGTGGCTTCGGCGCCGAGGCCGGGCAGGTGCAGTTTGACCTTGTAGTACTGCAGTGAGGGCAGGTTCGGCGTCCACACGCCGGTGTTGATTAGTGAAGGATTCGAGCCGTCCTCGGTGTGGGTGAACAGGACCCGGCCGCCGAGGCCGGTGCCGAGCTGGTGAGTGTCGATCGCGCCAATCGGGTCACCGGCGGAGTTGGTGCCGTAGGTGTAGGTGAACGTGCCGTTGCTGGACCAGTTCGCGCCGCCGCAGCCCTGCAGGTTCAGCCGGTTCGGTTCGTCGTCGACGATGATCGAACCGCCGGGCACCTTCGATGTGTCCTGGCTGCAGGTAGGCGGGTTCTGGGTCGGGTTCGCCGGTTCCGACCCGCCCGAGACCGCGTAGGGACTGGTCGCACACGTTGTGGCACAGCTGGGGATCCACGTCACCGGGTTGTGCCACCAGCACTCGAAGTCATCGAGCATGCAGTGGCTGGCGCCCGGGATGGACGTGTTGGTGGCGTTGGGGTCGCACTGGTTGCCCACGAGCGAGCACATCGCGGTGAACGGAGCGGGCTGCACCCAGCGCTGCCCGCCGTTGTAGGTCGGCTTCGCGTACGCCTGGCTGCCGTAGCGGATCAGCGGGCTCGCGGTCCAGCCCAGCACGCGCTCCTGGTACGGCCAGCTCGCCGGGTGCGCCGCGTCCGCGTAGGTGTCCTGCAGGTACGGGTCGCGGTTCGGGGGGTAGTCCAGGTTGGCCGGGTTGTTGGTCCAGCCCAGGCCCCACGTTCCGTGCGGGCTGGTGCAGGAAGGGCCGGGGGTGCAGCCAGTGGTGTTGCCGTTGGCCGCGTTCGGTTGGATGCCCGAGTTGTAGGCCCAGGCGGCGAAGTACCAGTTCTCCAGGTAGCGCGGGTCGCCGTTGTTCGCGGTGATACCGGCGGCGTAGAGCTGGTTCCAGGTCGTCTCCAGGATCTGCAGGCCGGCGGCGATGTTCTCCTGGTAGTCGACGGCGACCTTCCACTGGCCGTGTTCGGACAGCGAGTGGTCGCCGATGTGCATGCCGTCGGTGACCTGGCTGATGCCGTAGCCGCAGTCGGAAGCGGCATAGTTGATCGAGACGATGTCGCCACCTGCGCCGTAGTAGCTGGAGATCAACGGGTCACCCGCCGTACCGGCCGGGGCGTGCCAGGAAGCCTGCGACCAGTTCGACTCCTGAGCCATGATGCCCTCGAAGATCGAGCGCGGCACGGTGTTCGTGCCACCCGAAGGGTGCGACAGCGGGATCAGCGGGAAGTCGCTGTTCGGCGCGTAAGCGACCAGGCCCAGGTTGTCGAACCCGGCCGGTCGGGTATAGGCACTGCCGGTCAGCAGATCCTGCTCAGCCATCTGCACCGCCCAGTTGACCTGCGCCGGGTTCGGCTGCATCACCTGCCGGTTCGCGTTCAGTGGCGGCACGGCGCACTTCGGCGTCTGTACCTGGGTGGCGTTCGGCGTTGTGGTGGCCGTCGGGGCCGCGTCTCCCTTCGGGCTCAGCCGGTTCTGGTGCGGGGCTTGGGCAGGCTTCGGCGCAGCGGAGTAGGTGGGCACGGCGGTAGTGGCAGCGCGGGTGGCGGCGGGTACCGCGGGGGCGAGCAACTTACCGGTCTTCGTCGCCAGCAGTACGGGTGCGGATTTGCGGCCGTCGGCGTCCGGCCCGAGGAGCGCGTCACCATCCAAAGAGGACGATTCGGCGCCGTGTGCAAGACCACGGTCGGCGACATCGCGGACGCCTGCCGCCCCCAGCCCGCTGGGCGCGGTGGGGGTGGCGCCGGACAGTACAGCGTGTCCGGCGCGGCCTTGGAAGAGCTGTACCCGGGTCAGGTCGCCGGAGCCGAGTGTGGTGACCGTGTCGGCGTGCTCGTGCGCGGCGGTCGCGGTCCGGGTGCCCGGCTTGGTGTGCAGGAAGCTGACACCGCCATCGGCGGCTGGGCGCACGTCGTAGACGTCACCGGGCAACGTGGCCAGCACGGCGAGTTTTCCCTTGACGGACAGGGAGAGCAGCCGATTGCCGGCGACGCCGACGACGCCGGAGCCCGTCGGGACGGATGAGGTGATCTGCCCCGGGACTGTCACGTCCGCGTCGATCTTGCCGGTGGACAGATTCGCGGTGAGCAGCCGGGTCTGCCCGTCGAGGGCGACGGTGAACGTCGCGGCGTCTCCGATGCCGCAGCCGGGCGAGTAGTACTTGAGGCCGACGCCACCGGCCAGCGCGCGCACAGTGCCGGTGCCCAGGTCGATCGAGTAGGCGAAGGCGCCGTGGTCGCGCGCGGCCTGGGTGTTCACCGCCGAGCCCGGCAGGATCGCGACCGCGGCGTACTTCCCGTCGCCGGACACACACTGGTAGCCGGTCCACGAGTCGTCGTCGAACCCGGCCGGGTGGATCAGCGCGACCTCCTGCCACGCGAACCCGGCAACCTCCCGGCCCAGCTCGACGTGATAGCCCTGCGCATCGCCGTAGCCGTCAAGCGCGACATCGGCGGATTTCGCCGCGTCAGGACCGAAATCGGCGGGTTTCGGCGCCGCAGCGGATTGAGCGGGCAAAGCCGGCTTCGGGGCCGCACCGACCACCGAGGTGGTCGCCCCCAGCAGTGCGAGCACGCTGAGCAGAACCGTCACCATCCGGAAACCGGACAGTCTTCGACCACGAACGACCCCACCGGACACGGCAGACCCTCCCCTGAACGAGCGGCCACCTGAATTCCGGGCGCCACGGGGAAATCTAAACCGCCCGCCTCCTTCTACCCATCAGCCGTTGGAGTGATATTCGGAACGGCAGGCACGGAATCAGAAATTACCACTTCTTTACGTTCGAGTACCCGGTCGACATACCAAAGCATGAAAGCCCTGAAGTGGATATTTCCGACGCGTTGACCCGACTGCTGGCGTGCCCGTCGGGATCGCGACCACCAAGTCGATGACTTCGACGCGCTCTCGTGGTTGAACGGGTCTCAACCCCTCGTTACTGCATCTTGCCCAGCTACGGCGGGTCTCGAGTGCGCCGCTGGAGCTGCCGTCCGGTGGACTGGTTGGCGGTGCTACTGCTCCGTTGGGTTCAAAGTTGGGGGAGCCAGCCGATCAGACGTCAGTACTGATGGCTTGCCGGTGTCACCGGTGGACTTCTCAACGGACTGCCAGCCCCTTAGAGAATTTTCCGCCAATAAACTGAAAGGGGTGCGCAGCCCGGAAAAAGGTACTACGTGGCGTCACTTGCAGTAGCCCTCGTTTTGCTGATCGTCACGCTAGAATTCAGCGGGCACCAAACGTGGCTAAAGCCGCTGCTGGGAACGGCGACTGGAGACCTTGCCGTTATCAGTATCGGTGGAATATTCCGATGGCGCAATAGAGTCACCCAGGGCCATTCTGTGCAGGTCGGGCGGCATTTTTTGTCGGCGTTGATGCCGGGCAGTGCCGCGGCGTGTCGGGTGCTCTGTGAGCAATGGAGCCCAATCGGAGACCGGCATTATGGCGACGACGCCATAATGCCGGGGGTTCGGCGCCGGCGACGCGGACGAGAGTTTTGTGCAGCCAAAGTGGCAACGAGGCAAGGCCGATACCTGGGCACAGCCCGCGATCCGTCCACGTACACGCGCCGGGTGCGTCCGCGAAACTGCTCGCAACCGCAACCGGCCATTGGAGAGATCGACCCAGTCCACCTTTCCTAGATACTCAGCAACCCGGTCTGCGTCACGGACCTTCCGCTCCGTCAAGCTCAGGAGATAGGCGATGTTGGTCTTGAATAACACTGATTGATACTCGGCCCCCTGCGGGTCCTGCTCGCGCGCGATCGCGTCGAGCTGCGTCGAGGACGGGTCGACGCCGTTGTCGTTCAACAACCGGAGATATGCCAGTGCGCGCCGGACGTGCGCCGAAACCAGTTCCACGACGCCAAGCCTGCCACCCCTACCCCGACCGACCAAACATATAACGCGAACTCGGTCACGGCGCAGGCTACGGCCTCCCGCGTCGCAACGGGGCATCCAGTGCTCGCCCCATGCTTTCGTGCGAACGTCAGCATCCGCCTTGCACCACCTGTTGTGACCACTAAGGTGTCGAGACATTGCCACTGAGCGGCAGAGATTCCGTTATAGGGATCGCCTCATGCTGGCTTCCCCCCGCCACCTCGCTTCGCCACGACCCGCACAAGTTTGCGGAACTGACCTGGTTCCAACCCCGTGAACGGGGCAATCCACTCCGACCGCGACGCCGAGATCACCTGCACCACACCATGATCAACTACCGGACAGGCCAAGCCCACACCGGGTTACAAGACATCCCTTAGCGAACGTTGGGGTGTGTCAAGGTTCTTGGACGGTCCTCGGTGGGTTGCCTCAGGCCGCGCTCGCGGTGAGGTGATCACGGTAGGCCTCGACCGGGGTGCGGTAGCCGAGGCCGCTGTGGAGTCGTTTCCGGTTGTAAAACACTTCGATGTAGTCAGCGACAGCGAACCGCGCACGGACCCGGGTCGGGAACATTTCGCGGTGATACATCTCGGTTTTCAGCGATGCGAAGAACGACTCGGCCGCTGCGTTGTCCCAACACACCCCGGTTCGCCCGACACTGGTTCGAACCTGATTGTCCATGCAGAATCGGAAAAACTCGGCCGAGGTGTACTGCGTTCCGCGGTCGGAGTGGAACACTGCGCCCGGGCTGACATGGCCGTGGGTGATCGCCATGCCCAGGGCGTCGGTGATCAACGATGTTCGCATGTGATCAGCCAGCTGCCAGCCGACGACCATCCGGGTGGCCAGATCGATCACGGTCGCGAGATACAGCCAGCCCTCACTGGTTCTCAAGTAGGTGATGTCGCCGACCAGCCGTTGACCAGGCATGTCCGCGGTGAACTCACGGCCGATCAGATCGGGACTGTGCACGGGTTGTTCCCCACGCAGGGAGGCGCGTTTGTATGCCCGGGGCTGGCAGCCGGCCAGCCCGAGTTCGCGCATGAGATCGGCGACCAGCCCGACGCTGCACGGGTGGCCTTTGCGGTTGAGCTGGGCCTTGACCCGTCGGCGGCCGTAGGCACCGCGTCCCTCGGTGAACACCCGGGACACATGTTCCCTCAGTAGGCGGCGCCGGGCTTGGGTGGCTGTCTCGGTGGAAACCCGGTGCCTCCAAGCGTAAAACGACGACCGCGGCACCCGTAGTAACCGGCACATCCAGGTGATCGGATAGTGGGCCTTCTCCGCATCGATGACCGCGCAGCGCTCGGCTACTGCGAGGTCCGCGCGAAGAAGCGCCGCGGCTTTTTTCAGGAACTCGTTTTCCATCCGCAGCCGGCGGATCTCGTCTTCCATCTCCGCGACCCGGGCATGCTCGGACGGGCTCACCGGTCGCGCAGGTCCAGGGTTCTCGCGCCGCCACGCATTGACCCAGTTGGCCAGTGTGCCGGCGTTGATGTCGAGATCCCGGGCGACCTCGGCGACAGGTTTACCGGTCTCGATCACCATCTGCACAGCCTCGGCCTTGAACTGAGTGCTGAATCTCCGACGCTGCTCGGGCATACACCCATCCTCTCAGACAGGAGGCCCTGTCCAAGATCCTTGGTACACCCCAGGCCGTAGCGCGCTGGCCGGCACGTAAGCCTCGATGCTACTTCCGGCGTAGCTGCTACGCCGGAAGTAGCATCCGGGTTGCCACGATATGGGCACCGCGGGGGTCGAGCGGGCGCCACCGCGGGGCCGCGGCCGCCGCCTGGGCGGGCAGAGCCGGCCTTCGCCGACGGCTGTGTGCAGCGCCGTGGCCGTGGTTTCGCGCTCGGCGTCGGAACAGCGGATGCCCTCGGGCGACTGCTCCGTACGGGGCTCGTCTGCGGTGATGGTCCCTCCCGGCCGAGGTGGTGTCCGAAGCTGTCGCCGAAATTCTACACGAACGTAGTAGCCAAACTCAGGGCTCGAGTGGCAGCAGCAGAGTGAAGACGGGGGGCCGCGGGCGGGTCACGCGCAGCCGCCCGCCCTCGGCTTCGGCGAGGCGGCGGGCGAGCGCGAGGCCAATCCCCGTTCCCCGAGCGCCCGGGGAACGGCGGTGGAACACGTCGGTATCCGGGGTGATCCCCTCGCCTTCGTCGGCGACGTCGACGGCGAGCACGTCGCCGGCGTCGCGGGCGGTGACCGTGACCGCGCCGGCGCCGTGGCGCAGTGCGTTGTCCAGCAGGACGGTCATGATCTGCCGCAGCACCGGGCCGGACAGCTGCGCGCCCGCGACGACGGGTTCCACGGTCAGCACGAGCCCGCGCCCGTGGCCGGCCAGTGCGGGCGCCCATTCCAGTCCGATGGCGGCGAGTTCGTCGGCCGCTGCGGTGGCCTCGCGGACCGGCGGGGTGTCGCGGGCCAGGGCGAGCAGGTCGGTGACGGTCCGGTCGAGCCGGCCGGTGGTCGCGACGCCCGCCTTGACCACGTCACGCAGATCGGCCTTTGGGTTCTCCAGCGCGGCCTCCAGCTGCAGGCGAAGTCCGGCGAGCGGGGTGCGCAGCTGGTGGGACGCGTCGGCGGAGAAGGCGCGTTCGCGGGCGAGCAGGTCGTCCAGCCGGACGGCGGTGGAGTCGAGGGACTCCCCGACGGAGTCGATCTCGGGGATCCCGGCCCGGTCCGCGCGGATGCTGAAGTCGCCGTCGCCCAGGTCCCGCGCGGTCGCCGACAGCTTCTCGAGCGGACGGGCCAGCCGGCGCGCCTGCCGGCGGGCCACCAGGTAGGCCGACAGCAGCGCGACGACGGCCAAACCGGCCATGCCGAGCCAGGTCAGGCCGGTGTGCCAGTAGACCTCGGTGCGCGTGGTGGCGGCGCGGACAAGCGCGACGACCGTTCCGTCGTCGTCGAGGGGCACGATCACCACGAGGTCGTCGTCGGTGTCCGCGGCGACGACGCCGTCCGCGCCCGCCGCTTCCCCGGCCTGGGCGAGCGTGGCCGGACCGGCGCCGGCGAGCAACGCGCCTTGGGGGCTGTACACCGCGACCGCGGTGGGATCTTCGGTGCTCGGCGTCCGGTCCGGGGTGCGGTGGCGCAGGATGTCGCCCGAGACGTCGAGCGCGTAGGAGTCGGCGGCGCGTTCCAGTTCGGCGCGCTCGGCCGTGACGAAGTATCGCGCCACGGCGACGGCCAGCGGGACCCCGAACAACCCGATCGCGACCAGCGCGGCGAGCACCGTCGTCAGGACGATGCGGCGACGCACGCGCTCACCCTTCCGGTTCCTCGAGCCGGTAGCCGTGCCGGCGCAGGGTGGCGATCTCGGGCATCGGACCCGGCGTGCGGGCGTCGGCCAGCTTGCGCCGCAGCGTGGCGATGTGGACGTCGAGCGTTTTGGTCGAGCCGAACCAATGCGCGTCCCAGACGTCGGCCATCAGCGTCTCGCGGCTCACGGCGTTGCCCGGTTCCTGCGCCAGCCGCAGCAGGAGCTCGAACTCCTTGGCCCGCAAGGCCAGCTCGGCACCGTCCACAGTGATCCGGCGCGCCGCCGGATCGATCCGCAGCCGGCCGAGGGTGATCTCGCCCAGGGCCCGGTCGGTCGAATGGCGCCGCAGATGCGCCCGCAGCCGGGCGTGTAGCTCGCCGAGCGGCACGGGCTTCACGAGGTAGTCGTCCGCCCCCGCTTCGAGGCCCACCACCACGTCCATTTCGTCGGCGCGCGGTGAGCATCACGATCACGCACGCGGGCAGCGCGCCGCGCAGTTCGCGGCAGACCTCGGTGCCGTCGAGGTCGGGCAGGCCGAGGTCGAGCAGGACCAGGTCGCACGGCTGCTTCGCGGCGTCGTGCAGGGCGGCGCGGCCCTGCGTGTGCCACGCGACGTCGTGCCCGTGCTGGGTCAGGCTCGTGTGCAGGACCTCACCGATGGTGCGGTCGTCTTCGACGAGGAGGACTCGGGCCATGCCCCGACAATATCCGCATTCCCGGATTCCGGTGCGCACCACGATCATTTTGCCTTCCGCTAACCTGGGCGGAATGTTTTCTTGCTTCCCACCCGGTGAAATCGGTTCGTGTTCAGCGGCGAATGCGTTTTTTCCTCTCCCTAACCCGCGGCTTTCCGGGCGCGCACCGGGCCCGGAATAGCTTGCGGGCATGTCCGCCGATCAGCTCTTCCCGCACCCGGTTCCGCCGCAGCCTGTTCCCCCGCGACAGGCGACCCGGCAGCCACCCCTGCCGCCGCGGCCGAAGCGCCGGCGGCGCCGGGTCGTGCCGCTGGTGATCGCGGCCCTGCTGGCTTACCCGGTCGGCACCTACGGCTACGCGCTGACCTATCCCGGCGACGCGAGCGTCTCGGTCCGGACCGTGGATTGGCTGCGGGACATCGGTCTCGGCGGTGTGGTCAACGCCGTCGAGAACTGGTGGTTCACCCGGCACCCGCCGTCGAGCGCGCCACCGTCGGCCGGTGACCTGCCCTCGCTGGGCGGGCCGGCCGGCAACGGGGCCGGGCCGCGCCCGCGGAACCTGCCCGTCGGCCCGTCGGCGGCGGCCGGTGCGGGCGAATGGCTCCCGGGCGCGCGCAGTGCCGGCGGCCAGGTCGCCGAATACACGACGTTCATCCAGCCCGATCCCGCGCACGCGAGTGTCGTGGCCGGAGTCGCGTGGCTGAACCAGTCGCTGGTGCGCACGCAATTGTTTTCCGGCACGAAAGACCCGGGCGGGCCCGGCCCGGCCGCGATTCCCGCCGAAATGCGCGGCTCGCTGGTGGCCGCATTCAATTCCGGTTTCAAGCTGAAGGACTGCAACGGCGGCTACTACTACCTCGACGGAACCACCGTGGCACCCCTGCACAACGGCATGGCGTCAGCGGTGATCGACGACACCGGACGCGTCTCCGTGGCGCAATGGGGCCGCGATGCCACGATGAACCCGCACCTCACCGCCGTGCGCCAGAACCTCGACCTCGTGATCGACCACGGCGCCCCGGTCCCCGGCCTCGACCTCAACCCGGCGGGCCACTGGGGCAGCGCGTCCAACCAGTTCCAGTACACCTGGCGCTCGGGCCTCGGCACCGACCGCGCCGGCAACCTCCTCTACATCGGCGGCACCGGGCTCACCCTCCACACGCTCGCCGGCGCCATGGTCCAAGCCGGCATCCAACAGGGCATGGAGCTCGACATCCACTCGCCGATGGTCACGTTCACCAGCTACCGGCCCGACGCGCCGGGCGTCGGGCCGGACAAGCTCCTGCCCACCATGCCCGGCAACCTCACTCGCTACCTGCAGGCCGACCAGCGTGACTTCTTCGCCACATCGCTCCGGTCCCGTCCGCCGACCGCACCGTGAACTACGACACCGGTGTAGATTCAGAGCATGCGCAGGGGACCTGGTGAGCTCGAGGCCGAGGTGCTGGCCGTGCTCTGGCAGCACGGGGCGGCCTCCGCGGCGGACGTGCGGCAACGGCTCGGCGACGACACGCTCGCCTACACCACCGTCGTGACGATCCTGTCCCGCCTCTACGAGAAGGACGTCGTCACCCGGGAGAAGCAGGGCCGCATGTTCGTCTACAGCCCGGCGGAAGACGCCCCGGGCCTGGCGGCGCGGCGGATGCGCGCGGTACTCGACGGGGAGGCCAACCGCGAGAGCGTGCTGGCCCGGTTCGTGTCGAACCTGTCGGCCGACGACGAGCAAGCGCTGCTGCAACTGCTCCGGCACGACCGCACAGGCGACTGAGACCGTGGGCATCGGCCTGCTCGTTCCGCTCGTCCTGCCGGTGGCGTCGTGGCCGGTGGGGCGCTGGCTCGCGCCGCGCTTGTCACCTCGTGGTGCGACGCAGCTGCTGACGTTTTTCGCGCTGGTGTTCGCCGTGGGCAGCACCGGCGCGTTGGCCGTGGGCGCGCTCGCCGGTCTGTCGCTGGTGCCGGTGGTCGCCGAGCTCGGCGACTTCTCCCCCGCGACGTTCACCGCCACCGTGCCGACGCCGGTGGCCATCGCCTGCTGCGCGCTGCTGATCGCCGCAGCCTTCGCGGCCGTGCGCGCGATCCACAGCCACTGGCGGTGGTACCGGCGGGTGCACGCCGAGCTGGACGAGCATTCCCGCGAAGGAGGGGTGGTGGTCCTGCCGGGCGCGGAGCCCGTGGCCTTCGCCATCGCCGGACGGGGCGGGCGCATCGCCGTGTCCGCCGGGATGCTCGCCGCGCTCGAACCCGGTGAACGGGCCGCACTCCTGCAGCACGAGCGAGCGCACCTGCGGCTGCGTCACCCTGCCTACGCCGCGGTCGGCGTTCTCGCCACGGCGCTCAACCCACTCGTGCGCCCGCTGACGACGGCCACGAGGTTCGCGATGGAGCGCTGGGCCGACGAGACCGCCGCTTCCGGAGTCGGTGACCGGCGCCTGGTCGCGACGGCGGTGGCCAAGGCCGCGCTGGCCGACCGCGGCCGCGGCTCGTACGCGCTCGCCGCCGGAGGCGGGCCGGTGCCGCAGCGGGTGCGCGCGCTGCTCGACACCCCCGCGTCACCTCCGCGCCGGCGCGGCGTACTGACCGCGAGCGCGGTCGCCGTGGTACTCGGCTGCTGCGGCTGGTCCGCCGGCGCCGGGGCGCAGGCCGCGATCGCATTGCACACCGACATCGAAGCCGCCCAGCAGGCCTCGTGCGCGTCCCACTCCGTGCTCACGCAGCGGTCCCACAGCGAGACCGCGTTCCGCGCAGCCGGCCAGGATCGCCGGAAGAGCGCCGAGCGCTGACCGCCACGAACCGACGGTGGAGGCAGCGACGTCCGAGTCGTGCAGCAGGATCGTGCCACCGGGGCGAAGTCCCTTGTGGACTGTCGTGGCCACCGACGCCGGAGTCGCGCGGGCGGCCCAGTCGAACCCCCAGGCCGTCCACAGCACCGGCCGCAAACCCAGCTCCCGCGCCGCGACCAGAGAACCGGCCGAGAACACCCCGTAGGGCGCGCGCAACCACCGCGGCCCCTCGCCGGCGACGTCGGTGATCAGCTCTACCGTCCGCGCGAGGTCGTCGTGCAGAGCCGCCGGGAACCGGCGCAGGAAACAGCGGTGGTCCCAGCCGTGCACCGCGAGCTCGTGCCCGGCGGCGACGATCTCGCGCCCGAGCTCCGGACACCGGGCGAGCTCCCGCCCGAGGACGAAAAACGTCGCCCGCGTGCCGGTTTTCGCCAACAGGGCCAGGAAATGCGGGGTCGAACGCTGGTGCGGGCCGTCGTCGAAGGTGAGCGCGACGTGGCCGGGGTCGCCCACCCCGGCGAACGCGTCGGGACGCAGGGGCGGCAGGAACAACGCGGCCGGGGCGGCGTGCGCCACGAGCGCACCCGCCGCCGCGACGCGGATCACCCGGCCACCTCGATCGGCAGGGCCGGCGCGGCTTCACGGGCCAGTGCGGCACGCAAGGCCGGGCCGAGCGCGTCGGGCGTCCGGACCCACGGCACCGTGCCCTCCTGGTCCAGCACGGCGGCGTTGGCGCGGCCGTGGCCGGGCAGGCAGCGGTAGGTCAGTACCGGCAACCCCGTCGCGAGGGCTTCGGAAGTCGTGAGCCCTCCCGCGTTCTGGACCACGAGGTCGCTCGCGCGCATCAGGTCCGCCATCGGGTCCACCCAGCCGAACACGTGCCGGAGCCCCGCGTTGCGCAGGCGTTCGCGCAACGCGTCGTTGCGGCCGCAGACGACCACGGGCTCGGCCGAACCGTCGGCGCGCAGGTCGGCCACCGTCCGTTCGACCTCACCGACGCCCCAGGACCCCGAGACGACCAAGGCCAGCGCTCGATCCGCGGGCAGCCCGTGCGCGAACCTCAGCCGCGTCCGCTCGGCCGCTCCGGCCACCGGCCGGAACGCGGGCGCGACCAGCGGTGGCGCGACCAGCACCCGCCCCGCGCCCCAGGCTCGCGCCTGCCGTGCCGCGGTCTCGTTGGGTGCCACGGTCAGATCGGCCTGCGCGCTGACGCACAGACGATGCACCGACGGATCCGTCAGGTACGCCACCAGCCCCGCCGCGAGCCGCCCGCGCGCCCGCAGGTGCGCCGCCGCGTGGGTCGCGAGCGGGTAAGTCGACACGACCAGCCGGGCGTCGTCGCCCACCACCTCAGCCAGCCCGGCGGACGCAAGCGCCGCGAGCCGCCGGGCGAGCGCCGCGAGCGCCGGTGAGCCGAGTGCCCCCAGCAGCCAGTCCCAGCTGCGCGGGGCGACCTGCAACTGCCGGTGGTAGGCGCCGCACAGCGTCTGCCCGAGCCGGCCCGGCAGCAGGTCGAGAAAGTCGACGCGGTCGGCGCGCACCCCGCGCTCGGCCAGCCACCGGGCGAGCTCCCGCGCCGCACCGTCGTGCCCGGCGCCGACCCGCGCGGACACGATCACCACGCGGTCGCCATCCGAAATTTCTACAGGCATGTAGTAAATCTACATCCATGTAGTCGGTCGGGTCCTCCGGGTGCACCGGCGCCGGTTTCGTCCGGTGTGCGGCGCCCGCACTCGCGGTGCGGGCGCCGGCCCCGCTACCGGTCAAGTTCCGGCAGCGCGCGGGTGCCTTCCGCGCGCACCGCGGCGAGCGAGCGCGGGTCGAGGTGCAGCAGCCGCAGGATCGTCGGCGCGATCTGCGTGGTCTCCACCGCGCCGCCGACGCTCCGCCCGCGGCCGGTCCCGCCAACGACCAGGGGGACGGACCGGTCGTCAGCGGCCGCCCCGCCGTGCTCGGCGATCTTCGACTGCCCGCCGGTGAACACCACACCGGGCACGGTGAGGCCGACGAGGTCGGGCACGCGGGCATCGCCGGGGCGCACGCCGAAGTAACGCGCGGCGTCCGCTCCCGCGTGGACGGTCGTCAGTCCGGAGTGGACGAACGGCTTCGGCGCGCCGGTGGCCCCGTTGCCGGTGCCGGACTGCGCGAGGAGGTAGTTCTTCGCGAACGTCGTGGCCGCAACCGAACGATCGGTGAGCCACAGCAGCATCGCGTCGTCGTCGGTCGACTGGGCCACGAGGTCGGCCGCGCCCGGGTGGGCCGCGCGCCAGGCCGCGTTGAGACCGTCGAGCAGGGCGCCGTCGTCGATGCGGGTCAGCTTGGTCGGGTCGATCGGCGACTGGCCGTGTTTGGCGGACAGCACGATGGTGGTGCTCTGGTCGAGGTGGCGGTGCTGGAGTTCCGCGGTGAATGCGCCGAGCTGGCGGTCCACGAAGTCCAGTGCCGAGCGCACGACCGGCCCGGGCGCGCCGCCGGCTGTGTACCCACCGGCCTGGCCGCCGGAGACGGGGAGCTTCTGCGCGGTCGACACCGACTGGAGGTTCAGCCCGAACACCGCCGGCGTGCCGACCTTCGTGGTGCCGCTGTGGTCGTAGCCGTCGATCTCGTTGAGCACCGCGCGGGCCTTGTACGAGTCGTATTGCTGGGTCGCCGCGTTGTCCGTGGTCCAGTCCCCACCGGACGGGCCGCCGGGCACCTGGCTGTTGATCTCCGGGGTGAACAGGTCCTGGATACCGGTGCCGGACGGGCCGTTCAGGAGCTCGTAGGCGGGGTGCTTGTCCGACCACGCGGTGCGCAACCCGGCCTGGCGAGCCACCTCGAAGACCGTGTTGACCTGCAGATACTGGTGCGGGTAAACGGGTTTGCACGTCCGCGGGTCGACCGGCAGCTTCGCCGGGTCGATGAGCGTGCGCGGGTTCCCGGTCATCTTCAGCACACTGGCTGGCAGACCCGCCAGGCCCTGCCCGGCGTCGACGGAGTCCTTGTTCCGGTCCAGATCCTCGGTGTAGTCCACTCCCGTGCCTGGCTTCACGCCGGCGCAGCTGGTGGTGCCCACGGGCAGCAGCGCGCGGTTGTAGGTGGCGTCGTAGTACACGCCGGTCGTCGCGGGGTTCCCGCCGGTGACCTGAGCGACGAGGCCAGGGAACGAATCCGAGGGCACGGGGGTGTTCGCGTGCGTGTACTGCGTGCCGTGCGCCACCAGGCTCGCGAGCGCCGAGTGCGGGTGGGTCGCGGTGTACCAGGCGAGGTCCGACTGGTGCATGCCGTCCACCGAGACGAGCAGCACGTGCCGCTGCTCGGGCTGTGCGGTGGCGGCCGGGGAGACGGTCGCGAACAATCCCGCGGCGGCGAGAAGGGCGAACAAGGGTGTGCGGGTTCTCGACACGGATCTTCCTCCTGTGGTCCGGCATCCGCCGGCTGCGGCGCCCGGGGTATTCCAGGCCCCCGAAGAGGACTCCGGGGAAAACCCGAAAGAACAACGTGTGAACTGAATTTCCCTTCACAAGAGGGAAAACCGGCGACAAGATACCGCTTCGAAGGTTAGCCGAAGGTTTACCCGCGGCAATTTTTCCGCAAGCGGAAAACCGGCAAAATGAGCATCGAGAACACCGGCGGAACAATCATTCCGACGGCCCGGAGCACGCCGGCACCTGGGAGAATTTCCCCATGACGACAGCGGAACTGAGCGGCGGCGGTCCGCGCACCGGCCGCCGCACCGCGAGCAAGGTCCCGGAGGTCACCGCGCTGTTCTGGGTGATCAAGGTGCTCACGACGGGCGTCGGCGAGACGACGAGCGATTTCTTCGCCCACACCGTGGATCCCGTGATCGTGGTGGCCGTGGCGGGACTCGTGCTCGCCGGTTCCCTCACCGCGCAGTTCCTTTCCCGCGCCTACCGCCCGTGGCTGTACTGGACGACAGTGGTGCTGGTGAGCGTGTTCGGCACGATGGCCGCCGACGCCGCCCACGTCGGTTTCGGTGTGCCGTACGCGGTGTCGACGGCGGTGTTCGCGATCGTGCTCGCCGCGGTTTTCCTGCGGTGGCACCGGCTCGAGCGGACCTTGTCCATTCACGACATCACCACCCCGCGGCGCGAGGTGTTCTACTGGCTCGCCGTCGGCACGACCTTCGCCCTGGGCACCGCGCTCGGCGACCTCACCGCGACGACCCTGCACCTGGGCTACCTCGGCTCCGGGGTGGTGTTCGCCCTCGTCATCGCCGTCCCGCCGCTGGCCCGACGCCTCGCCGGACTCGGCTCCGTCGCGACGTTCTGGGCCGCGTACGTCGTGACCCGGCCGCTGGGGGCCTCGTTCGCCGACTGGCTCGGTGTCGGACCCGACCGTGGCGGCGTGGGGCTGGGCACCGGCCCGGTGAGTGTCACCTTGCTGCTGGTGATCGCGGCACTGGTCGCCTTCCTGGGCGTGACGCAGGCGTCCGGCCGGCGGGCCCGGTAAGGCCATGCGCATCGCGTTCGTCACCGAGACGTGGCTGCCCTCGACCGACGGGATCGTGACCAGGCTCGTCGCCACCGTGCGCGAACTGCACGCGCGCGGCCACGACGTCCTGGTGATCGCCCCGGAAGCCGGCGGCCCGAGCACGCTGGCCGGCGCGCGGGTGCGCACGGTCCGGGCGGCCGGCGCGAAGTTCCTCTACGGCGGCAAACGCTGGGGGCTGCCGCTCCCCCGGGTCGGCCGGTACCTGCGCGAATTCGACCCCGACGTGGTGCACCTGGTCAACCCGGCGTTCCTGGGAACCGCGGGACTGCTCGCCGCGCGGAAGCAGAACCGCCGCACCGTCGCGTCGTACCACACGGACATCGCCCGCTACGCGCGTCACTACCGCCTCGGCGCCGCCGTACCGCTGATCTGGACGCTGCTGCGCGCCCTGCACCGGCGCGCGCACCTCAACCTCGCCACGTCGAGCGCGTCCGTCGACGACCTGGCGCGGCACGGCATCGGCCAGGTCCGCCTGTGGCCGCGCGGCGTGGACCTCGAGCGCTTCCGCCCCGCACCGAGCCGGCGCACCGACGGCCGCCCGGTCGCGCTCTACGTCGGCAGGCTCGCCCCGGAGAAGGCCTGCACTGGCTCGGCCCCCTGGCCGCGCCGGCCGGCGGCTTCCGCCTCGTGTTGGTCGGCTACGGCCCGGACCGCCCCTACCTCGAACGCACCCTGCCGCCGGGCACGGTCTTCACCGGCATGCTCCACGGCGACGCCCTCGCCGAGGCCTACCGCACGGCAGATCTGTTGTCTTCCCGTCCACAACGGACACTCTCGGCCTCGTGCTGCTGGAAGCGCTCGCCAGCGGCCTGCCCGTCCTTGCCGCCGAAAGCCCCGCGGCGCGCTCGACGCTCGCCGGCACCACGGCCGCCGAGTTCTTCCCCCGTCGGCCGGACCGCCGACCTGCCCGCCCACGCCCGCGCCCTGCTGAGCGGCGACCACCGCGTCGAGGCGCGCCGTCATGCGGCCGGATCCGGGTGGGACACCGCCACTGAACACCTGCTGGCCCTGTACACCGAGACACTCAGCCCGGCAGGCCGCTGCCGTACCAGTTGGTAGCAGCTGAAGATCATCCCGGAGTCCATCGGGCATCGCCGCCGCCGCAACGGAAGCGTTTGCCGCGGAGGGTTTCGCGCGGCGCGGTTCCGATCAGGACGACAGCACGCCCGACGCCAGCGCGGCCAGCAGCGCGACGCCCACGACGAGCCGGTAGATCACGAAAGCCGTGAACGTGTGCGCCGCGACGAACTTCAGCAGCCACGCGATCGCCGCGTAGGCCACTACGAACGACACGACCGTCCCGACTACCAGCGGCAGCACGTCGACGCCGCCGCCGAGCGCGTCCTTCAGCTCGTAGAGGCCCGCGCCGGTCAGCGCCGGGATCGACAGGAAGAACGACAACCGCGTGGCGGTGACCCGGTCCAGGCCGCGCAGCAGGCCGGTCGAGATCGTGGCGCCGGAGCGGGAGAACCCCGGGAAGAGCAGGGCGAGGATCTGCGACGAGCCGACCAGCATCGCGTCGGCGAACGTGGACTCGGACTCACCGCGTTTGCCCGTCCCGAACCGATCCGCCGCCCACATGATCGCGCTGCCGGCGAGGAGCGAGATCGCGACGACCCACAACGACGCGAGCGGCCCCTTCACCAGCGACTGGAACAGCAGCCCGGCGACGACGATCGGGATCGTGGCGAAGATGACCCACCAGGCGAACTTGTAGTCGTGTTCCTGGCGCGCCCGGGGATTGACGAGCCCGCGCCCCCACGCCGCCGCGAACCGCACGATGTCGCGGAAAGAAGTACACCAGCACCGCGGCGATGGCACCGACCTGGATCACCGCGGTGAACCCGACCACCGACTGATCGTCGACCGGGATGCCCAGCAGCCCCTCGGCGATCTTCAGATGCCCAGTGGACGACACGGGCAGGAATTCGGTCAGGCCTTCCACGATCCCGAGGATCACCGACTGGCCGAGATCGATCGCGCTCAACTCATTTTTCCTTTGCCGAGGGACGAGAACATCAGGAGCCGGCTCCGCGGCGCTGCCTGCGGCTCCGGAGGACTTCGAGCGCCAGCGGGATCAGCGAGACGACAACCACGAGCGCGATGATCGGCAGCAGGTACTGGTCGATCCCCGGAATGCTCGCCCCAAGAAGATACCCGGCGACCGTGACACCGACCGACCACAGCAGCCCGCCGAGCACCTGCCACAGGGTGAACGTGCGCGCGGGCACGTCGAGGATGCCCGCGAGCGGGTTCAGCACCGTGCGCACGACCGGGATGAAGCGGGCGAGCACGATCGCCTTCGCGTGGCCGTAGCGGGTGAACAGCTCCTCGGCCCGGGTCATCCCCCGATGCAGGTGCGCGTTGCTCGTGCGCGCCAGGAGCGCCCGGCCCCCACGGCGACCCAGCACGAACCCGGTCTGCGCCCCCAGCAGCGCGCCGGCGACCGCAGCCACCAGCACCAGCGGCAGGGACAGGTGGACAGTGGCAGTGGCGCTGGTGGTGCAGAACAGCCCGGCGGTGAACAGCAACGAGTCACCAGGCAGGAAAAACCCGATCAGCAGACCGGTTTCGGCGAACAGGACGAGGAACACCCCCGCCGTCCCAAGGCTCGACAGCCACGACATCGCGCTCAACGGATTCATGCAGGAGACCGCCTTCCCCGGAAGTCCAAGTCTTCGACAACGATGTAGTATTTCTACAATATTGTCGTTTTACGACGCGATCAGCCCCGGCGTTCAGGTGCTTGGCGCATCGGCTCAGGCGTCCGTGCCGGCCCCGGCGAGCCGCCTCCAGCCGCGGTCCCATCCCCGAGCACTGCGATGATCGAGCCACCAGCGCGCTACCGCGTAGACGAACGCCACCGCCACGTTCGTGCAGAACTCCGCCTCATCCCGTCCATGACCGCGAGGAACACCAGGCCGGCGGTGGTACGCGAGGCCGACGGCCGGACTCCGTGGCGATCGACCCAGATGTTCACCCTCCGCGGCCCGGCAGGGCTGAGCTCGACCGTGAGATCTCCACTGCGGGCCGCCCCGTCGGGCGCGGTCCACGTCCCGCGGACGTGGCGCGCAACGGCGAGCCCTCGCTGCCGACTGCGGATGCGGCAGAGTGACCGGGGACAGCTACCACAGATGCACGGTGCTTCCGCGGTTACGGCCTTTGATTTTGGTGGTGGTGGCCGCTACCCGGGTGGTGGGGATCAGCGTGCCCTCCACGATCACGCGGGTATCACCACGCAGCCGCCGGTCGGCGAGTACCTGGTGCAAGTCCGGGGCCTGGCCGGCCAGCCCGGTGATGGTTTCGTGCAGGTACCGGCAGGCGGTCGCGACACTGATCCCGTGGTCGGCGGCGAGGCGATGAACCGGGACAGCGTCGCGAAACCACCGCAGCACCAGCAGCGCCTGCTGATACGGGCTTAAGTGGGCGGTCAGATGGCCTGGAAGCCGACCTAACCGAGCCCGCCGGTGAAAATCGTGTCTATGAGCTCTGTTCCGACCAGCCTGGGAAATGTCGTGGCAGTTGCGGCCTGGCACGCGGGCTATGCTTCACTGGACGTCTCTTGTTGTCGACTCGCGGACCGTCCCGAAACGTCTTTGGGATGGCCCGGGCGCTCCGGCTGAGCCGCGTACGCCGGCAGGCTGGTGGGAGTCGCTGCCTTGGGCGAGGTTCCCCGGAGGAATAGTTCTCGTGCTCGCACGTCTCCGCCCGGACTGTCGCCGATGTGACGTAGTACGGCGAGGAGATAGCCGTGCGCGGCGACGAGATCGGAACGGGCCGCGTCATCGCGCATTTCCACCGCCTGTTGCTGGGCTTGGTCGAGGAGCACGCAGACGCGCGGCTCGTGGGCATCGAGAAACGGGCGGGCGCGGGCGGTCGTGTGGGCGAGCACGGTCATCATGATCGGGATCTCGGCGGTACTCGGGGAAACGGCGAGGATCGCGGAGAGAACCTTGATCTGCATGGCCAGGCCGCGCAAGAGCTCGTGGCTGGGTCCGTCGGCGTCGCGCGGAACGTGGTGGTCAGTGCACACGTGAAGCCCTTCTCTCTGGCAACGTCGCAGGAGAAACGTGGCCTGTCGCGGACAGTGACGGTGGCGCGGTGATCATGCGCAGCACACCGGGGTCGTTGCAGCTGCTCCTCCCTGGCGACGGTACGAGGGACACACCAGCGCGTCCCCTTACCCCCCGACGAACGAGGGGACGCGCAGGCACGCCCCGTCAGCTGAGGCTGATGACCTTGCCTGATCCTTCGGCGGGGAAACGCCTGGCGAACGCCGACATGACACTGCGGACGGTAGAACCCCCCGAGCGGGTGAGGTGCGGCAGGCAGCCGACCGATGGTTCCCGGCGGCGGGTCCCTCAGGCGGGTGGTTCGGTGCGGCAAGCGGAGGATTCGGCGTCATGACGGTGATCGCGCGCGGTTCACTCGTTGTGAGGGCTGTCCACAACACGAGGGGAGCGGCGACTGCGCCCGCCCATGACGAATCGTTCACGGCCGGAGATCACGTGACCTACTTGCCGGGCCGGCAACCTGACGCCACGCAGCGGTTGCTGCGCCGCGGCGTGGTGGCGGGCTCCACGGTCTTCGACGCCTACACCGAGACACAGTGGGTTACGGTGCGGGCCGAAATAACGGCGCAGGACACCGAGCCCGAGTGGGTGCGGGCGGACAACATCGTCGATGTCGTGCCGGTGTCATGACCGCACACTCCACAACCGGCCTCGATCCGGATGTCCACACACCAATCTTCGACGCTGTGCTCGCCGAGCACCGTTCACGCGCGAACGGCCCCGCCGCGCCTGACAACGGAGGCGCCCGCCACGAAACCCGGCAAACACCCGAAGAAGGTGTGGATGGCCATGGTTCAACTTTTCGAAAGTGGCAACGTGGCACCGGTCTTGGGTTTCTCCCCACGCGCCAGGATGTCGGCCGACGAGGGGTGCGATGCTCCTCGATCACCTCGACCTCCACTACCCAGCCGTCTTCGTGCGGCTCGACCGACGTAACGCAGCGCGGCGATCGGGCCACCGTGCACTGTGGTCACCTCCGCAGGTGGATCCCCTACTCCGCGCGCATCGTCGTCGATCTCGACGTCGCCGGGCAGGATGCCGTAGACGTAGATCGCCGGCTCGGTCCCGGTCTCCGTCCCGGTTTCGATTTCGGCGGTCACTGGCTTAACCGTCGCTTCCGGCCGCGGCCAACGGGTTCTTCCTCGTCTTCGCCGAGGATGTCGCGCAGCTTGTCCCGGCTGCCCCAAGCGCCCCGCGTCTTGGCCTTCGCGCCGCCGGAGGTCACGTCCTCCAACAGGTCAGGCAGGCCCTTTTTCTCGGTACCGGAGATGTCCAGCCGGTTCACCGCTTCCGCGAACCGCAGGTACGTGTCGACACCCGCCACCCCGATCCGGGCGTCGATGGTCAGCAGCTCGATGCCCACCAGGGACACCCGCACGTACGCGTCGATCACGAGACCCTTGTCCAGGATCGTGTCGATCACGTCGGCGAGGCTGCTCGAACTCGGCCGGTCGAGGCCACCGCCCTCGCCAGACGGCTGTCGTCATCGCTTGCTCCCTCAACTTCTGCCCGCGCCCGCACGGGCGCGGCCGCGGCGAGGCCGCTCTTCCTCGGCCGCCTCGTCGGTATCTTCGGCCTCTTCCGGCTCCTCTTCCTCCGGCTCCTCTTCGGACTCTTCTTCCTCGTCGGGCTCGTCCTCGGACTCGGCGGCCTCGTCCTCTTCGGAACCAGTGTCGGCGGACTCTTCGTCCTGCTCAGCCTCCGTGTTCGCGCTGTCGTCGCGGTCGGTGTCCTCGTCCTGCCGCTCGACGACCTGCCCGTCGTGGATCTCGCCGTGCCAGCCCTCGATGTCGTCGGGGTTCAGCAGGTCCTCCATCATCACCTGGCGGCGGAAGTGCTTGAGCTCCAGCCGCGCCCGACGGCCCTGGGCCCGCCAGATGTTGCCGGTGCGCTCGAACAGGCCCTGCGGGTGGTAGGCGAGGACCAGCACGACCTTGGTGAGGTCGGGCGTGAGCTCGTGGAACGTCACCGCGCCATCGACGTGGCCCTTGGCTCCCTTGGAACGCCAGACGATCCGCTCAAACGGCACCTGCTCCAGAATGCTGGCCTCCCAGGTGCGGTGCGACCAGAAAACCTGCGCCTTCCACTCGGTCTTCTCGTCGCTGACCTGCTCGACGTTGCTGACCTTCTTCATGAACGCCGGGAAATCGGTGAACCGGGTCCACTGGTCGTACACGAGGTTGATCGGCGCACCGATGTCGATCTCCTCGACAATATTGGTGAGCTTGATCTTGGCGCCTTTGCCGCCACCCCCACCCCCACCGCCGCCGCCGAAGGCGTTCTTCGCCTTCTGTGCGATGCCGGACAGGCCGCCCTTGACGGCGCCCATCATCGCCTGGCCCTTGATGCTGCCCTTGCTGCCGGTCACCGCCGCGAGCAGGCCACCGCCGTCGCCTCCGGCGAAGTCTGACAGTCGCCCGGCCGTCGAAGACATCTTTTTCGTCAGCGCACCCGTTGCTCGGGTCATCGCCGCTTGGCCCAGCCCGCGCAGGGCATCGGTCAGCTCACTCGTGTCCCCGCCGGTCGCCTTCGACGCGGTGCTGGTGGCCGTGCCGGCCGTGTTGCCGGCTGTGTCCGTCGCCTTGTCGGTGGCGTTCTTCAAAGTTTCGGTGACCACTGCGTTTACCTCCTTGCCCGTCGGGCGGGCGAGCGCTTGGTGGCGGTGCGTGCACTGCCGGAACTTTTGTCGTCATCGGACGACGCGGATCGCCGGCTCGGCGAACGCCGCTGTGGCGGCTGTTCGCCACCGTTGTCGGTGTCATTGTCGTCATCGCTCGGGTGGCGGCTCGCCGCACGCCGACGCTGGGGCTTCTCGGGCTCCGGCTCTTCCTCGGCTTCGGCTTCGTCCTCGTCGACGGCTTCGGCTTCGCCTTCCGGCTCTTCCTGGAGTTCGTCCTCGCCGTCGTGCTCCTCGTCGGCTTTGGACTTCTTGCCGCGGGTGAGCGCGCCACCGTCCTGGAGGCGTTCGCTCAGCGACTCGATCCTCCCGCTGGCCGCCGTCACCGCCGCGGACTTCGCCGCGGCGAGCAACTCGTCACGCGCCAGCGACGTCAGCTGGCCGATCTCCGCGGACGAACCCAGCTGCTCGAGACCACTTTGGACGAGCTTCGCCGGTGACACCCCGGCCTTGCCGGTCGCCCCGGCGGCCGCGATCATCAACGCGAGGCGCCCCTTCTTCGTCCGCCCCAGTAGATAACCGGCTGCGACCCCGAGCGCCATCGGTGTTCCTGCCTTCATTGCCGCTCCTCCCGACTCTTGCGGTAGCGAGATCCCCACGCACAACCCGCACGCCGCCCCCGAAAACAACGCGAACAGGAATGTGGCTTCGTCATCCAACTCAGCTACCCGCATCCTTGTGTGCAAAACACGAGATCATGGCAAACGGGTTTCTTCCTTTCACGGTAAGGACAAAACTGTTCACGGGAGCGGTTCCGAAGCTCGTTTTCTGTGATGCTGAAAATCAACTTCCTTGGCACCCTGGTTGCGCCTGCAGGTCTTCGGGAAAATGCGCGAACCGATGCACGTCGGCTTGATCTACCTATTTTTCAACACACCATCCACACGCGAACGGTGCCGGTGGCGCCAGGCTTCTTGGTTGCGCCCGCCTTGCCGGGTTCGACTCCATCGACGGAGGAGGGACGCAGAGTCGCCAACCATGGATCACGACGGAGTTCAGTGCACAAGAGCACGACCAGGACTTGATCGGCATCAAGCGCGGTTCGGGCAGGACCGGTATCGAGGACGTGGACGCCTGCCGACACTCGAACATCGACAACGCTGTGAGCAGCGCGGACGCCTCTACTCGGGCGATTCGGCGTGCACCTCGAATGCCCGGCCGAGGAGGGAGCGGCGGATCTCGGCCTGCGCGCACCGCACTGTGGTGGGGTCGGAGAGTGTCGGCTCGGCTTGGCTGCCGACGGCCACGAAAACGGTTGCGACGGTCGTGCCGCTTGAAGTTGGTGTGCTGGGAGGCCTTGCGCAGCGCGTCGAACGCCTCGTCGGCCGACCAGTTGCGCAGCAGCATCAGCATGCCCTTGGCCTGCTCGATCACCGGCGGCCGCGACGCCAGCGCCTCCTCCAGCTGTGCCACCGTGGCCTCGAAATCCGCGTCTCTGTCCCTACTCGTCTCCTCTGGTCGCACCGCATCCCGCGCGCGGACGCCTTTCTTTCTTGCAGCCTGGTGACTCAACAACCCGTCGATGCCGCGGTCGGAGCTGGAGCGGATCGCGTCCGGCCGCGGGACAATAACGGCTCGCGGGGACGGAATGAGGGAGCAACTGAGTAACGCGTCGGTCCGAGGTCGTGGGCTTAGAGCATGTCTCACTTGGTGAGTTTCTTGTAGCAGGTGATGGCGGCGCCGAGGGTGAGGAAGGCGAGGTAGTGGCTAGGTTTGCGTTCGTAGCGGATGGCGAGTCGGCGGTAGCCGAACAGCCAGGCGATGGCCCGTTCGATGACCCAGCGGTGTTTGCCGGGTTTGTCGCTGGATTCGATGCCTTTGCGGGCGATGCGCGGGATGATCCGGCGGTGGCGGAGCCAGTCGCGCCGGGCGGGGATGTCGTAGGCCTTGTCGGCGTGCAGCTTGGCCGGTTTCCTGCGGCGCGGTCCGCGGTGGGAGCGGATGGCCGGGATGGCGTTGACCAGGGGTTTGAGCGCGTGGCTGTCGTGGGTGTTGGCCGCGGAGATCGCGACAGTGAGGGGCAGGCCGTTCCGGTCGGACAGGGCGTGGATCTTCGAGCCGGGTTCGCCGCGGTCGACCGGGTTCGGGCCGGTCAGCCCGCCCCTTTATTGGCCCTGACGGACGCTCCGTCGAGGACCGCACGGGACCAGTCGATCACGCCTTTGCTGCCCAGCTCGTCCAGGACTGCTCGGTGCACCTCGCGCCACAGTCCGGCGGTCGCGCACTCGCTGAACCGGCGATGCGCCGTCGGTACCGTGACCCCGAAGCTGGGCGGCAGGTGTCGCCAGGCGCACCCGCTGGTCAGCACGAACACGATCGCGGTGAACACTGCCCGGTCGTCCACTCGCGACATTCCACCGCCCTGCGGGCGCGTCTTTCGCGCCGGGATCAGCGGTTCGACCAGCGCCCACAACTCGTCCGGCACCAGCCGCCGTGACAACTCGTCCATCACATTTCATGATCTTGCCCGCAGGCCAATCAAAATCCAAGTGAGACACGCTCTTAGTCACGAACGCGGGTGTTTCAAGATCGCGGCCAGGTCGGCGGTGCCGTCGCCGACGGCGCGGGCGAGGTCGGTCAAGCGCAGGTGGCGGGAGCGGGCGTATCCGCGAAGCCGCGTGAACGCTTCGTCCATCAAGACCCTCCCGTGCTGGGCGAGTGCCCCTTTTGCTTGTTCGATCACCACGCGGCTGTTGAGCGCGGTCTGCAACTGGTCGGTGAGCTGGTCGCCGCGTGCGATGGTCCGTTGCTGCAGAATGCCGATGGTGGCGACGTCGGCCAGCGCCTGCCCGAGCTCGATGTCTGCGCGGTCGGCGCCGCCGGGTTCGGCGTTCAGCAGGGTCAGGCCGCCGATGACCTGGTCACGCAGCCGCATCGGCAGGGCCTGTGCTGCACGGAAGCGGCACTCTGCCGCCGCTGCAGTGAACTTCGGCCAGCGCTGCGTCTCGGCCGCCAGGTCCGTGCAGGACATGGGTGCTCCGCTGCGCACGCAGTCGATACAGGGGCCGTCGTCGGCCTGCACGGCGAACAGCTCCAGCAGCTCCGCCCGCTGGGAAGAGGACGCCGCGACCTGCAGGTTCCCGTCGGCGTCGAGCAGGATCACCCCGGCGGCGGACACCCCGAGCAGATCGACGCAATGTTCCGTCAGCAGGTGCAGGAAGTCGGCGATGTCGAAATCGGCGACGAGGGTGTCGGCGAGCCTGACGAACGTGCGGGAGACCCGCCGCAGCCGGTCGTGCAACGTCGTTTCGGGCCATTCAGTGGTGTTTGTCATGAGCGTGATTCCCCCGTCCTTCCCCCGGTCACGACCGGGACACGTCGGTGGTGTCGGTCAGCAGTTCGTGGGGGTCGAGTTCCGTCGTGGCGATGTCGCGCGCGACGTCAGACAGTCGGCGCCGGTGCGCGGGCGTAGCCGCGCATCGCGAGGTACGCCTGGTGCACGCTGACGCCGGTTCTCCACTCGCTCCTCCAGACGCACGACCTTCCTACGACTACCCACAGCGCACGCCCCTCATACGCAACCGCGTGAGGACTCATCGCGGCCACCGACGCGGTGGTTATGAGAGGTGTTGCGCGAATCGCGACCTGCGAGAACGTCGCGCGGAAAGGCTGTTCGAAGACCTGTCACCACTGACCATTTATGCGACAACAGCAATCGCGCTCGGTCGGCACCTCGTCGAGGTCGAGGTGAAGTGGACCGACCACGCGGCCGGTGAGGAGCGAAGCGAGTGAAGCCCGTCGGCGGACGCGTGCACATCACTGCGAGCAGAAGCGCCTTCCGGCCGCCCGGGAAGGACTTGCCGGGTCAGGAGCCGAAATCGGTCATGGTGCGGTGCGCGAAGAGCCACTCGCCGTCCACGCGCACGACCGGATCGTCGAACCGGGCGAGTGCGGCGACGCGAGGTGTGTTCTGCTTCGGCGGCTCGACCGACGTCACGACGAGGTAGCTCCAGACGCTCGCGGTGTCGGTATCGGACTTCCACCCGACAGCATCGACGATGAGACGCTCGAGATCGGGCCCGCACTGTTGAGCCGGCGCCACACTCTGAAGTACGTCGCGCTCGTCGACGGTTCTCCAACAGTGAGCCTGCACCGACGGCCGGCCTACGTCCAAGTCCGAAAGAGGATTCGGACAAACTTGCCGCTCCGGTGGCTTATGACGGCGTTGATCATCGCGATGGTAGTGGCCGTCGCTGCCCCGTTGCCAGGGTCGTAGAACCACGGGATACCCGCTGGTGTGTTTTGGGTGGTCGCGGTGGTCTTCTCGGTGATCCTGCTGATCACCACGTGGAGAAGGTGACCTGCTCGGCGCCCTCTGGCGATCCGCCTCGACCACGCCGACGGAGCCACCCCTGCACCCACCACGCCGGCCAAGCGAGCACCCGCACCGGAGCCGCGCGAGCTGGGCAACGGCCACGCTGCCGCGCGGCTGCCGATCGCCGTGCCACCGATACATCGGGGAACCCTCGCCTCCTACCTGGATCGGCTCGCCGCGTCACCTGACGAGAACCGGGCCCAGGGCAGTCAGACTGCGCCGACCCCGCGGCACGCAAGGCTTCACAGTCACTGAGGACTACCTCCGACACCTACTCGCGTCCGACCGATCGAAGCAGTTGAACTTCTCGCTTCGGAAGCAGTCGCCTCACCCCGACTGTGCACATGCGTCTCTAAAACGATCGTTCGCGAGACACACGTGGCTGATCGACGTTTCCGCAGGAGAGATCTGTAACGCATGTCGTGTCCGCGCCAATGTCACGTTCTCGGTTTGGGATACGGTCTGGACCATTCGACGGGTCAGCCTGTTGCGTTCCACCAGGCATTCGGTTGCTCGCCGGGCTGCTCGACTGCCGCCCGGTCGCCCGCGCCCGCGGTGGCGAGGGAGGGGGCGGCCGGCGTGGTCGGGAGGTCGAACAGCTTCGGAAGTCGGGCGTTCATCAGCTCGTCGTCCGCCCGTTCGTGCTGTATCACGCGGACCACGCGCGCTTGCTGCGCCGGGTCGTGCAGGTTCGCCCGCCGGCGGGCGCGGCGCACCTTGCGCGTCCACCGCGCCGCGGCCGACCACCGGCGCTTGCCATCGCCCTGAGGTTTGCCCGCGCTCAGCAGCCGGGCGTACCGGTCGGCGGCCCGCTCGCGGCGACGTTGCAGCGCGTCCCGCTCCGGCTCGCCCAGCCCCGTCCAGGACAGTGCTGCATCGCGCAACTCGCGCAGCAGGCGGCCAAGGTAGGACAGCTCGGTGGTCGTGCCGCTGTGGCGGCGGGCTTCGCGGACGTCGACGCCGAGGGCCTGATGGATCGCCAGCAGGCCGAACACGGCGAAGACCAGCCGCACGACCAGCTCCCGCGGATCGATGTTCAGCGCCACTGCGACAACCGCCTGGCCGCCGAACAGCGTCCACAGCAGCGCCCGGGCCTTGCCGAGGCCGGACCGCCCACCCTCAGGCCGGGTGAGGATGTCGCGCATCTCCAGAGCCGCCGATAGCAGACCGATCTCGATGAGCAGGAAGACCACGGCGGTCTCCCACAGGTGGAAGTGCAGCACCTGGGTGAAGTACCGGGCAGACGTGTCGCCAGACAGGAACAGCGCCCCGGCGAACATCGCGTACCAGCCCTTGGCGTGCAGTGGCGACCCCGCCTGCACCTCGACGGTCCGCTTCGGCGCGAGCGCCACCAGCACACCGCCGGCTGCGAGCAACACGACCACCGCGCCACCGGCCGCGATCAGACCGAGCCGCCAACCTGGGCCCTCGATGAACCACGCGAGCCAGCCCGGTGCCGCGTGGAGCAGCCGGAGCGCGATCACCAGCGCCAGCGCCACGAAAGCCACCAGGCCCAACGTGACCATGGCCCCGCCAACGGAGGCGCGCCAGCCCGTCCGACGCTCGCGAGTCTCCACGGGGACGGCTGCGAGCGAGGGCTCGGTGGGCACCTCTGCCGTCGGCTGCCCGGCGGGCTGGTCATCGGTCGACACGGCAGGCGCCCGGTCAGCTAGGGCGGTCGGCGCGACCATGGGAGCCTCGACGTCCTCCTGGTCAAGCGGCAACTGGGGGTCTGTGTGCGGCTTTGACGGGTCAACCCGCGCGTCGAACAGCGGATGGGGCCGGTCACGGCTGGTCGGGTCGGCCCGACCGGCGACAGGATCGGCCTCAACCTGCGGAGACGTCATGCGCAGCCCCTCGTTCCTCTCGATGCCGGCGGCTTGCTCACCCACCAGTGACCTCGGCTCCAGGCGGGCCGGTCGATTGTGGCCGGACTCCCCGGCCGCGTCCCGTCGGGGTAGGGCTGGGCCGAGATGAGACCCTGACGCCGAGTGCCAGCCGCCGTGGCCGGCGCGACCGGGCGGCTCAGTCCTCACCCGAGCACAGCTCGAGCAAGCCTGTACCGCGTGACCGCGCACAGGCGGGCTCTGGTGGTGCAACGAAGACCTCCCGCGCGCGACATTGACCGATATGACCGAAGATCAGTCCGCTGCTGACACCACTGGCACCGACACCGGTAGGCCGAAACTGCCGCTGAGCCCCATGGCGCTGTTCTGGACCATCACGGGCGTCGTTCTCTTCACTGCGGCCGCGGCGGTTGCCTTGTGGTGGCCGGCCACTCGGCCTCAACGGCGCCGACCTCGCCTCGGCCCGCCTCGACGGGCTCAAGATCGCCCTCAGCATCGGCGTCGGCGGCGGCGTCGTCGATCTCGACCATCCTGATCCCGCTGGTGGCAGTCACGCGGCCGCTGCTGGTCGCGACCCTCGTCATTCTTGTGCGGTGGCTGGTGAAGATCGGCCGGTACAAGCTGGAGAGGGTCGGCAAACTCGACCAGTAGCAGCGGGCTATCGATCAACCCGCTGCCATCAGATGCCGGGCTCCCCGGTAGCTCTACCGAAGCCGGTACTGACCGCTGGCCGCGCGGGCGGTCGAGGAGGCACAGCAGTGAAGCGCTACCAAGTCACCGTCACCCGCGAGGGCAAATGGTGGCGCAAAATGGTGGATGGTGCACATCCCCGAGATCGACGGGCTCACCCAGGCCCGCCGCCTCCGCAAAGCACCCCTCATGGCCCGCGAAGCCATCGCCGCCGCCCTCGACCTCAACCCGGACGACATCACTGTCGACGTCCACGTCGAGTCGTAAACCAAGCTCGCCGCGGACGCCCGGCCCGCGCTGGCCGCTGCGATCGACTACATGCGCGGCGGGGACATGCTTACGGTGCAGGAAGTCGACGGCATCGCCGCCGAGAACACCTCGAGCGCGACCGAGCAGCCAGCTGTCGCCGGTGAGCTGAGCGGCACAGTGATCTTCAGCGCTCCCGATGACTGTCCAAGCGCGAAACGAGCGCGCGAACACGGCCAACTTCTCGATCCCACATAAGACCTGGTCGTCGACGCCTGGCAAGGCGCGGAGGTGGGGTTGGCCCTACCCCGATTGCTCCGGTCTGGCCCAGTGCCCAGCTGCCGGGCTGCTGGGAAAGTCAGCGGGAACTGAGAGGGGCAGGGATGAAGTCAGCTTTCGCCCTCCTGGCCGGGTTGGCCGGCTCCGCGGCTCTGTTCTATTTTGGCACCGGGCTCGCCCCGGTTGCCGCGCTGACCTGGCTCGCGCCGTTGCCCGTACTGCTGCTCGCCCCGCGCGTGCGGCAGGCGAGCGCGCTGGGGGTGGCGTTCGGCGCATACCTGCTCGGCACGAGCAACAGCTGGGGATTTCATGTGCATTCCCATGACGAACCGATGCTCCCGGTCGGCCTGGTGATCATTTTAGGCATGTCGCTGACGTTCATGCTCGTCGTCTGGCTTTTCCGGGCGCTGGTGGTGCGTGGCCGTACTCTCTTGGCCGCAGTGGCCGCCCCCGCCGCGTGGACGGGTGTTTTGTACATCGTGTCCGTCACGAACCCGATGGGGCTGGTTGGGACCCGCGCCAACGATCAGGGCGACGTGGCGTTGGTACTGCAGACCGCGGCCATCGGTGGGATGTGGATGGTCGAGTTCCTGGTGATCTTCGTGCCCTGCGCGGTCGCGGGGCTGGCTGCACCCGGTGTGCCGAGAGGAGCCCGCCTGCGCACCGCGACCGTGGCCGTGGTGGTTGTCGTGGCCGCTCTCGGGTTCGGTGCACTGCGCCTGGCGGGCACCGGTGGCGCACCACAACGCGTTGCGGCCATCGCACCCAATCAATACTCCTGGGCGCCGCCGGTCAGCGAAGCGCTCGTAGCCGGCTACGTGCGCGAGATCGAGAGCCTGCCGACTGGGGTACGGACCGCGGTGCTGCCGGAAGGTGCGTTGGCCGTCGAAGGGGCTGCCCCCGCCTCGCTCATCGAGCCGATGCGCCAGGCCGCTCAGGCGCGCGACATCGACATCGTGCTCGGCTTCGTCCAGACCGAGGGCCACGCGCATGACAACATCGCCCTGGTCTTTCCCGCGGACGGCGGAAACCCGGTGCGATACCTCAAGCAGCACGATCTCGTAAACCCGCACGGACACGATCTGGTCTTTGCTCCGGGAACCCGAACCGGTATCGAGATCTGCGCCGACCTCGACTTCTCCCAGCCGAGCCGCGACTACGGCACGGCGGGCACCACCCTGCTCGCGGTTCCCGCCTCGGACAACAACGAGAACGGTTGGCAGCACAGCCGCACCGGCCTGCTGCGGGGCGTGGAGAACGGGATGCCCGTGGCATGGTCGGGTCAGAACGGCTCACTGATGATCGCCGACGGCTGGGGGCGGGTGCTGGCGCAGGCACACACCGGCGGGCCAGCCGCGTTCACCACGATCGTGGCTGACGTCGCGGGCCCCGGGCCGACGAGCTACAGCCGTCTCGGCGATTGGTTCGCCTGGCTCTGCCTCACCATCGCCCTCGGTGGCCTGATCGCCGCCCTGCCCATCTCCGCGAAGCTGGGGCGAGCTCGCGATCATCGGCGAGTTGTCCGGTCGGCAGCTGAAGGTGGCGAGGGAGCAGGCCGGAGCGCGAAGCCGAGGTAGGTCCCCCCGCACGCGCCCGCAGGGCAGGCCTGCGGTCGCGGTCACCCACCATGCGGGCTCGGTGGACGAGGCGTGCCACGGCGCGATTCGCAAGCTCGAAAGCGTGCTGGATACCCAGTCCGGACGGTCGGACCACCGCAAGGGTGGGGAGTCCATCCGGCACATGACAGAGGACGGTCCGCGGTGAGGCGCGCAGGCTCCCGAGCGGGTTCGCTCGATGCTCTGATCTTGACCACGATTCTCGTTTGAGCGACGCTGCGCGGGGACTATCCCCGTCTGGCGCGGCAGTCGGCTGACGAGGACAAGGGCGAGCAAGGAGATCGTGAGCGGCAGCACAGGGCTGTTGCCACCGGGAGGGTCCGCCCGCGCGGCAACAACGCGCGGGGAGTCTCGGTCACAACGTTCCTATCCATTCGCTCGGCGAACCCAGGGACGGTCACCCAGCACACCTGCACCGGGTCACACCGGGCCGGTGTCGTTGCCGGTCGTGTTACCTCGGCCGAGTGTGTCCAGGGCGTCGGAGATCGCTTCGGCTGACGGCCAGCCGAGCTAGTAGCTCCGCCCGGGCTGTGATGGGCCAGCGACTGGCCCTGGACCCGGCTTGAGCACGACCGGGCATTGTTGTAGCCAGCCACCCCGGAGGGGCCCACCGCTCCGGCCATACCAGGCCGACCTCGACACCGTCCAACTGAGGAAAGACCTTGGGCAGGCCGAGGCGCTCCGAGCCGCCGACGGTCGTGGCCGCCCGGTTCACCCCGGCGTCGTGGAAGGTGGGGACCCGCTTGACGGCGCGCTCGTCGACCGCCCGGGCAGGACTCTCGAGCACGGGCAGCAGTCAGCGAAAGCGTCTTCGGTCGCGGCGCCACTGATTGGCCAACGATCAGCTGTTGGATTTGCTCGTCGCCGAGCTGTCGCCGTCGAGGCCGGTCCGGTCCCGCTGTGCCTGTGGCGGCTGGGTATGTCGAGGCTGGGGGCTGCTCACGGAGCTATTCCAGGGCCCTGACCTGGTCTTTCGGATTGCAATAAGCTCCCCAGGTCCACACTCTAGGGCGTTCACACCGCGCCAGCCGGCCCACGTGACCTGTTATCCCAGGTCCGACAGGGTGACCGGTGCGTGACCAACACGCCAGCGAAGAGAGAGCGGGACTACCGGCGCCAACCTGGCGTCCGGGGACGGCGTCGGTGACGGCGGAATCGCACCCCACCACCGGTGCTCCAGAGGTGAGCAACCGCTCCTCGACCTCGGGCGCCAGGTGTGAATAGGTCTTTACGACCCGGTTGTCCAGGTGATGCCGAGCGGTCGCGCCTGCGCGCTCTCTTGGAGCCGGGCGTAGTCGCCGGCGGTGCGTGTGGCGTCGCTCATCGACTCCGCGGTGCCGACGTAGCGGTCGCTGGCGTGGAGAAACGAATGTCGCGCGCACGGTGCAGATCAGCCTCAGACAGGCCGTGGACAGTGGGGTGCGACGTGGGATGACTGAACAGCACCTGCGGGACCGGTGTCGTGACGTGGCGGGAATGTGCGTACGTGCGTAACAGAGAAACTCCTCGGTGATCAGCCGACCGACGAAGGTGGCTGGTGAAAGAAAAAGTGATAGCCAGCCGCAGCGCGAATCATGTATCGGCCGCTGCGACGGTCACAGGTTGCCGGTGATCGGACAGCGTCGTCTTCGTGACCTGGGTCGGAAGCACGACGCGAACCTGCTCGTAAGAGGTTACACCCCTCCGGCCAGTGACCGCCGACCAGGGGAGGCCGTGACCCCTTCCGCTTGACGGTCTCCCTGCAGGTGTGCTCCACTTATGATGGTTGAAGATTTTTGTGTTCGTTTCTCTTATGACGCCCGCAGAGGTTTTTGGCGGGCGGTGTCTCGATGTCCTTCCGGCTCCTGATTTCCGCGCTCGCAGCCCGGTCGCCTCGTCCGAGGTTATGCCGCATGTTCGACGCGACAAGGAGTTCGTGTATGTCCCAGGGCACTGTGAAGTGGTTCAATTCCGAAAAGGGCTTCGGTTTCATCGCCCCCGACGACGGCAGTGCTGAGTTCGTCCACTACTCGGAAATCACCGGCGGCGGTTTCCGCAGCTTGGACGAAACCGCCCGGGTGCAGTTCGACATCGGTCAGGGCAATCGGGGCCCGCAGGCCACGGCGGTGTCGGTCCTTTGATTACCACCGCAGCGGCCGGCCCAGACACGGCGACACGGCCGGCTGACCGCCCCGCCGCAGCGTCCGGTTCTCCGGCGGCCCGCGAGGTGTCGGCCATGACGTCCGCGTCTACCGGGAGAGACGCGGGACCAGCGGCCCGTTTCGCCGCAGCCCATGACAATGGCCTGCGGGAGCGCGATGAATACCGCGAGCTCGCCGCCCGCACGGTCACCCGGATGGCCCACGACCGGACGGACAAGGCTCTCCTGCTGTCCATCCTCGGCCTGGAACCCGCAGCGGACACCGGCCCGCGGGACCTCGAGCCCGCACTCGCGGAGTACACCCGCCAAGTCGCCGAGCAAATCGGCGTGCCCGCCGACGCGGTGACGTACGAGGTCACCGACACGGCGACCGCCTATCTCGGACTCACCCGGCGTACCACCGATCTCCCGCGGCGCGACCTGATGCTCGTCTGGGACGAACGACACGGCTGGTACATCGCGATCGAGCCACGCGGAAACGACCAACCGCCAGTGATCAGTCATCTCGGCATCCAGATCGCGCCACCCCCGGCCACCGTCGCGAGGTTCGTCGCCGACGTGCTCCACGGCCGCAGGCGCGGGCAGCTCAGCCCGCTACCGCCGCTGCTCGACCGGGTAACACTGGCAGCACAGATGGCCGGAATCCCGGCGTAACCGCGCAAGTCGGGTCGCACCGCCGCCGGCCTTCAGCTGGGGTTCACTTCTCTCGGGAACGGTTTCGGCTTTCTGGACAACACTTCCTTGGTGCTGGCGCAGCAGTCAGGGCTGGGCGTGTGGAGCATCGGGACTCCTGTGGCCGTTCTGCGCGCTCATTGTGCTGGGCGAGGCCGGCGACCAATTTCCCGGCGTGCCCGGTTCCACCACGATGGACGACTCGATGCTCGTGAGCGCCCAGCCAACCGCCGGCTACGTCAGCGTCGCCCTGGTCAACGGCCGCTGCGTCCACGGCCCCTATCCGCCGACTGCTTTCACAGCCATCGGTGGGAATCAGCGCTTCCAGCCGGAAACCGCAGCCACCGCAGACAGCTCGAGTTTCCGCCGCGACGCGATCGTCAAGTCTGGCAATCCAGGTGGATATTGCCTCCACGTCACAGAGGACCCAGGGTGCCGTACACGGCACCCGGGGTCCTCAAGGGTTGGGTTTCACCATTGTCAACCGGCGTGACCGCCGGCGTCGCCGGCCAGTCCAGGCTAACTATCCCGAAGTTCGACTCGTGATTGACAAATGGTTCGGGCCTTCACACCTGCACGTCAGCCTTCTTCCGGAGGCGAATCCTTCAAGGCTGGCAGCACGTCAACCCCGTCGACCACACGCAGCTCGACCACTCTTACATTCCTTCCAGGTCGTCGCCATGACAGCTGGTCGATCAGCACGCGGCTCGAGAAGGCAGGCCAGAAAACGACCGTTGTTGCCGAGGGAAGTACATCGACGGCATCAGCGGCGGCAAAAGTGCCGACCATGCCCTCTCCAGGCAGAAGATCAGCAAATTTGCGGCGCCTCTCAGTAACGCGTGTTTGGCCGCTCACCACGTCCCCGCCAAGCAAGCCAAAGACGTCCAGATAGTCGCTAATATAGTGAGCCTCTGTGCTGGTTTCGACCATAACGACGCAGCTACGTACTTGGCCGAAAGCACGATCGACCTCAGCCTTTGTGGCGACGAGCCAGGAGTCGATCGCAGTGCTCTCCATCCGCTCCAACAGCGCCCAAGCGCGCTCTACAATCTCCGGCTCTTTGTCGGGGTCGGATGCCAGGACCAGTAGCTCTCGGTGCAATGTTGGCCAGCTGCGGGACAGGGATCGCCAACGCGCACCCTTACGCACCGCTTCCTCGCGTAAGAGCGCAAGAACGTCGTCGCGTACTTGTCGCTCCTCGGATGATTCTTGAAGGAAGACAACCTTTGCGACCATGACGCCACGTTCGATGAACTCCTCGCGAGTCATCTGCCAGATCACCGGCCCCGCCGTGGCGTGGTGGGGCAACTCCTCAATGTGGACGAGGGAGATCACTCTGCCAGCGTTGGAATCGAGATTCTGTATCACTTCGGAATCCTGGCCGCCACGAAGATGATCGTGCACGACCAGCGCCGGGCGCAATCCGAGCAAGATACGGCGACTTGGCCCGTGCTCCGCAGCAGCACTCGTGGTGATCAATACGTCAGCACACAGCTGAGAGCCGTCCAGGACGTCAAGCGCGATGGGAGCCAAAGGCGTCGCCTCGACATCTTCCTCTTCGCGCAGGCGTTCGGCCCACTGGTCAGCCTCAACTCGGGTTCGCGTGAGGATCACAACCAATCCCGACCCGGCGATCGAGCGGATGTAGCGCTGGATCGCACGACGCACTCCCACACCAGCTGGAGCAGCGACGATCCCGGTCCGGGGACCATCCGCGGCTTCCAGAGCACGGAGCAAGTCGGCCTGATGAACCCACAGCGCGATCATCGGTCGCCATCCCGGGTCCGAATCTTACGGCGCAGCCAGATGGTAGCGTTCCGCAGTTTTTGCAGATCTTCCGGCGAGGCAACTTCCCGAAAATGGAACACCTTGTTCCTGATCTCGATAACCGGCTCCACCGTGATGCGCACAAGCTCCCGGTTCGCGCGGAACTGAGCCTTAAAGAAACGTCCGAAGTTGGAGCCGTGCAACAAGACTGAGATCAGCTCTCCTAGGGTCAGGTCCTCGAATCGCTCTCCCGAGCCATCGGGATGCCCGGGTAGGGCGAGTCCCAGCGCCTCGACCAGGTCATCAGCCGTGCAGACGTCACGCATCAGGTCCCGAATCGCGAGCTCGATGTCCTGCAACAGGATGAACGGCCGCGTCTTCGACCAGAGGAAGCGTTCAGATCATCCGTAGTCACCACCGCGATAAGGTTTTCTTCGTCGCCGACCAACACCGCGCGGTCAGCTTCCAAAGAGCCCAAGACGGCGCTGATCTCGTCGGCACTGCGGACAAACTGCAGGTCCTCCACGAGGTCGTCAACGGGCGCGACCAGCGGGTCGTCCTGGGCACGCAGGTGGGTCAGCCCGCGCGCCAGCGAACGGTAGGTGAAGGTGCCGATCACACCGCCACGCGCGGTGAGCACCGGGAGCTGGTCGAAGTCCCGAGCGCGCATGGTTTCGAGCGCGTCGCAGACCCGAGTGCCAACCGGCACGCTCACCACGTCCTGGTCAATCGGTACCAGCTGGTTCACCCGGAAGAATCCCGGAGTGGTCAGCAGAGCAGACGCCGGAAACAGGCGATCTGCTGATGCGGCCACGGACGACTCCCTCAGGTCCAACTGAGAGGATTCTAGCGGGCACGCTGGCACACCGTGCCTGTCCGCCGGTTCACGTCACCCGCGGCCGCCACATTGACCCTGGCAACCCACCTCGAGGACCGGGGCAAGATGGCCGCCGCCGGTGTGACACACCGGTTCTTCCAGGCGGCCGGCAGCCTGGAAGACTGCTGGTGGCGCGATGCACAAGCCGTATCGCCGCGTCCAGGAATTCAGTCCGGCGGATAGCGATCGAGCTGGGCAGCGGACTCGTTGAGTTCACGAGCCTCGATCAGGAGTCGGTCTAACAGCTCTCGGTCCACGCTCCAGCCGAACAACGAGCTTGCATGAGGGCGTTCCTGAACCGCTACGACACCGGGGTGTCGGCCGGGTCGCCGTGTCCGTGCTCGGTCACCACCACCCGGAGATCGCCTTGGCGTTTGCGCGAAAGACATCGACCGCTTGGGCCTAGTCGCTATACCGAGACACGGTCAGCTCCAACCCATTGCCACAACCACACCTTCGTGTACAGAACCGCCGATCGGTGTAACACGAGGTCGAAACCTGCGACTTAGTGCAACAACTGATCAAGTCGAGCCCTCGGACCGGGTTCGGCCTAAGGAGCGCACGGGTGAAGCTAGTGCCGTATCAAGCAACGTTGGGTAGGTAATCGGGGCGGCGGATTTTGGAGTTGATGGCGAAGTGGCGTTTGGGGTGGCTGTGGCGGTTGCGCCAGCGGAGGTAGCCGGTGATGGCGGCTTCCTGGGCGGCGTGGCTGGGGTAGTCGCTGCCGTCGAGGGTGAAGTAGCGGACCGCGGTGAACTCGCACTCGATCCAGTTCAGCCAGGACGCGTTGGTGGGTGTGTAGATCAGTTCGATGTCGTTGGCCGCGCACCAGTCCCGGACCTCGGCCTTGCCGTGTGGTCCGTAGTTGTCGCTGACCAGGTAGAGCTTCCCGGTCGGGAAGCGGCGGCGCAGTTGCTTGCAGAAGTCGAGGAACTGCGGCCAGCGTTTGCGGTCGCGGAACCGGTAGAACATCTGCCCGGAGGCCAGATCGAGCGCAGCGAACATCTGCCGGACACCCTTGGTGCGGGTGTAGGTCGCGCGCTGCCGGGCCGGGCGGCTGCGGGGAAACCAGCCGCGGCCGGGGCGGGGTTGCAGGTTCAGCGGCCCGAACTCATCGACACAGATCACTCGCCCGTCGGCGGGTGGGTGATCGTAGAGGTCGAGGATGCGGTTCTTCTTGGCCACGAAATCGGGATCCTTGCTGGCTTTCCACGTCTTCGTCGCCTGCCATGACACGCCTGCCTTGCGCAGGATCTGCCGGACGGTCTCGGTGCTCGCCCTGATCCATGCGTGTTCGGCGAGGTAGGCGACCAGCTTGGTCAGGCTCCAGGTCGTGAACGGCAATCCCAGCTCGGCGGGCTTGCAGGCGGCGATGCGGCTGATTTGATCACGGGCGGCCGGACCGAACTTACGAGGTCGACCGCCCCTCCATTTTGGGGACAACGCCGCGAACCCGGACTCGTTGAACGCGTGGATCACCTCCCGCACATAGCCTTCGGTCGCGGCGAACATCGCCGCGATCTCCTTCGCGGACCGGCCTTGCGACGAGGCCAGCACAATCCCGGATCGTCGCAGCCGCACCCGATCCCGGGCCGACCTCGTGATCTTGACCAGCCGCTGGGCCTCCTCCGGCTCCAGCGACCGCGCGAACACCTCCGGCTGACGCGCCACCAGCCTCACCTCCACAGCCAGCCTCGCGATCACCGGCCCGGATGTCCACACGACACGATGACAACGTCAACGTTTCTTGATGAGGCACTAGTCGAGGTCGAGGCGCAGAACTTCCGATCGCTACGGGACGTGCGCTTACCCGTGCGGGAGTTCTTGACCGTCGTGATCGGAGAGAACAACGGCGGCAAGTCCAACCTACTGAACGTCATCCGGCTGGTGACCGACCCGCTCGACGGGAGGCGAGACCGGTACTGGGATGTCGATGACGTCGCGCGGCTGCCCGGCGCGTCTTCGGTGACCCTGTCCGCCACGTACGCGTTGACAGCACGAGAGCAGCTGGGCATCTACAGCCAAGGCCTGCTCGAGGACATGACCTCGGTCCGCTACCAGGTCTCCTACCTACCGCCGATCGGGACAGAAGTACGCGGCAAGCTGCAGTGGACCGCTGGGCAGGGCCGGTCCACCGACCGCGATCCGGAGCCGGAAGCCCGGGGACGGCTGCGGCACGTCTACCTACCACCACTGCGCGACGCGCAGCGCGAGCTCAACTCCGGCTCCGGGAGTCGGCTGCGGGTCATCTTGCACTACCTGCTCGCCGAGCTCGGTATCGGCGAAGGCGACTTTGTCGGAGAAGTGCGGGACACGTTGGACGCGGTCAGGACCAGCTCGCGGGCCGGCAAAATCCTCGGCGCTGCGGAGACCGCGGTGCGCACACCACTCGCTGACATCTCGGCCGGCGCCAGTCCGCAAGACGCGGACGTATCGTTCGCCGACCCGACGCTGCTTTCGATCGCCCGTTCTCTACGCATCCGGATGAACGACCACGGGCTCTCCCCACGCGACATTGTCGGTTCTGGACTCGGCTATGCGAACCTGCTGTTCATCGCCACTGTCGTCGCGGAACTGCGTGCCGCCCGCGATCACGACCTCACGGTCTTCCTGGTCGAAGAGCCGGAAGCGCACCTGCACCCGCAGCTGCAGACCTTGCTTGTCGAATACCTGCGCGACGCGGCAGTGGCCTCGGCAACGGAATCGGAGATGCGTGAGCACGCCGGACGCATCCAGGTCATCGTCACCACACACTCACCGTTGATCACATCCTCCGCAGCTGTCGAGGACCTCGTCGTTCTCAAGCGCAAGCCCGTGACCAACGCGGGGCAGCAGGAAGCGCTCGACGATGCTGAGCCGCCGTCCCCGGCCACTGGCCTGCCGCAGCACGGCCAGCTCAGTCTGTTCGAGACGAAGGCGATCCCGCTGAGCGAGCTTGACTTGGACGGTGGCCACGCGAAGCTGAAGCGGTATCTTGACGCGACGCGCAGCGCGATGCTGTTCGGCCCGCGTGTCGTGCTTGTCGAGGGCATCGCCGAGTCGCTTCTGGTTCCGGTATTCGCTCGACAGGTACTGCATCGACCTCCCGCGACCCCTCTCTTCCCAACCGTGCACGATGGCAAGCCAGCCGAAATCGATGCGACCGCGGGTGAACGTGCCAGCTGGGCGCGGTTTGTCGGCACCACGATCGTCGCCATCGACGGGGTCGACTTCGTCCCGTACTTACGTGTCTTGCTCACCGAGTTCAACGGCGGACGCGTCGCCGAGCGAGTCGCCGTGATCACCGACCAGGACCCCACCGCTCCCGGGGATCGACGCGCCGCATTGGTCAACCTGGCCTCTGACCTCGGCGCCACCGACAAGGTAAAAGTCTTCGTTGCCCAGCCAACGCTTGAGCCTGAGCTGCTTGCCGCTGGTGCTGTCAACCGCGAGGTGATTGAGAAGATTTTCACGCTGCGCCGCAAGCAAGCCGGCCCCAAGGCATGGGCGAGATTGAAGGACTTGACCGACCGCGCCGCGATCGACGCCGCTTTCCTGGACGAGTTCACGCAGCTGAGGCTCCGCAAGGGCGACTTCGCCCAGGACATCGCGCAGCTAAGTGTCGATCATGAGGGTTTCACCGTGCCGGCCTACCTCGCAGACGCGATCCGTTGGATCTCGGAGACGTAGCCGTGGCAACTCTGGAGCAGCGGCGTGCCGCAGCCCGTGACCGACAGCAGCGCGCGATCACGCAGCCAGCTCCGCTGTACGTGCAAGCGTGCCCAGGCGCGGGTAAAACCCGAGTGATCGTCGACAGGCACCTGACGTCCACACGCAGCGGTCACCGCGGCCGCGCGGTCCTGTCCTTCACCCACGTCGCGTGCGATGAAGTGGTCCGACGATGCCGCGACGCAAGCCAACCCCACCTCGCTACTTTTCCGAACTTCGTAGGCACCATCGACACGTTCCTCTGGCGCTACCTCGTCCGCCCCTTCCTCAGCTCGGACAGAACCTGGAACCGCATCGACTCCTGGGACCGCATCAGCGCCACGGTCGAGGTCTGGGACGGCAAGATGCCGCACACCTTGCGGTTGAGCGACTTCCAATGGAGCCGTGAACCGGACGCAGCACACTGCCGCGCGCAGCTGCTATTCAAGGTGCGAAACGCGAAGTCGTACAAGACCCTGGAGAGCAAGGGATTGCTCGACGCGGCCGCCGAACAGGCAATCCACCGACGTAACGAGCTCGCCCGGCAAGGCCACGTCACCGGACACGAAGCTCGCATCCGTGCACTGCGTGCGCTGCGCGAGCAGCGCAACGACGCAATAGCCCTCGTCGCCGGCCGATTCGACGAGATCGTCATCGACGAAGCCCAAGACTGCTCGGGGCTCGACCTGGCGATCCTCGCCGAACTCAGGGACGCAAATGTCCCCCTGGTGTTCGTTTGCGACCCCGACCAGGCGATCTACGAGTTCCGCGGGGCGCAGCCCGACCGGGTCCGCACCTTTGGCGAGTCTCTAGGGTCCAGCATCGACCTCGTCGGCAACTGGCGAAGCAGCGCCGCGATCTGCGCGCTCGCAGCCACCCTGCGCCCGGCGTCAGTCACCAGACCCAAAGATGATCCAGTAGGACCGAACCACGCGGAACAGGATGGAATCCTTCTCATCCCAGCGGACAAGGCACAGGACGTCCACGCCCTCGCCGCGTTCAACGCCTACGCCGAAACCAGGGACATTCCCGCCGAGCATCGGCTTGTTCTGTCGCACGCTGCGGCTAAGCTGCCCAGCACTGCGCAGAACACCACGCTGACACCTCCGGACAACTATTCCGCCCGAGCGGCCTGGGCAGTCCGCATCATGGCCTCCGACACCGCCCCCACGACCTTGCGTGAGACCGCAACCGAAATCCTCGAGCGCACCATCCTCCGCTACTGGTACACCGACACGGACACCGAACTTCGCACCGTCGGTACAGCCTGTGAAAGCCTTGGCGTCGAGCGGTCACGGCTACGGATCCTGGCCGCGCGGATGGCCTCTGCTCTGCCCAGTCCCGACTCGACACCGTTCGTTGACTGGTGCGCGGCTGGCAACAGCTATCTCAGGACGATCCCGCCTGACCCCGCAATGACCCGACGCGACAACAGCGGAAGTCTCCGCAACAGCGCCTCAGCAGCAACGGTCGTGCAAGCGCTCAGACGTGGCGCCGAACCGACCCCGGAAACCCGCATCCGCGGCAGCGTCATCCACCAGGTCAAGGGCGAGGAAGAAGACGCCGTCCTCGTGGTGGTCCCAGACGACGCTCGCACCGATGCTCTCGTCGACGCCTGGTTTTCCGGAGTCCACTCGGCCGACGTCGCCGAAAGCCTCCGCGTGCTCTACGTGGCAGCAACCCGAGCACGTCGCCTTCTCGCTCTTGCACTGCCGACGGCGCACTGTCACGAGCTTGCCGACTACCTCAAGACCAAAGACGTCGCCTGCGAAGTTCTCACGCCGCTAACCTGACAGGCGCCGGTCGGGAAGGCAGCAACGCCCCAGGCCAGCGCCGGGCGCGCGGCACAGTTCCCCGATCACGGGCGATCCGCGGTCAGCACGACCATCGGATCGTCGGCATCCCCGACCCTTAGAGCGTGTCTCGTTTGGATCTTTCCCACTGGCCTGCGATGATCTTGTGCTGTGATCGACTCGCTGTCGCAACGGCTGGTGCCCGATGAGTTGTGGGCGCTGGTGGAACCGCTGATCCCCGCCGGCAAGGGAGCGTCCGCAGGGTGGTGGGCGTGCGCGGACGGATCCGCGCGCGGTGTTCACGGCGATCGTGTTCGTGTTGACCAGTGGTTGTGCGTGGCGGCATCTGCCGCCGTCGTTCGGTGTGTCGGTGCCCACGGCGCACCGGACGTTCACCGAGTGGACCGACGCGGGACTGTGGCGGCAGTTGCACCGGGCGGTTTTGGACGAACTGGGCGGCCGGGGACTGATCGACTGGTCACGCGCGGTCCTGGACGGGGCGTCCGTCAGGGCAAAAAGGGGGCGGACTGACCGGCCCCAGTCCGGTCGACCGCGGCAAACCCGGCTCGAAGATCCACGTGCTGTCCGACCGGGCCGGCCTGCCCCTGACCGTCGGAATCTCCGCGGCCAACACCCACGACAGTCACGCACTCAGGCCCCTGATCAACGCGCTGCCGGCCATCCGCTCCCGCCGGGGACCCCGGCGCCGGAAACCGGCCAAGCTCCACGCCGACAAGGCCTACGACATCCCTGCCCTGCGCGACTGGCTGCGCCAGCGCCGGATCCTCCCGCGCATCGCCCGCAAAGGCATCGAATCCCGGGACAAGCTCGGCAAACATCGGTGGGTGATCGAACGGGCCATCGCCTGGCTGTTCGGCTACCGCCGACTCACCATCCGCTACGAACGCAAAGCCGGCCACTACCTCGCCTTCCTCACCCTCGTCGCCAGCATCACCTGCTACAAGAAACTCACCAAATGAGACAAGCTCTTACCCGGGCCAGCCGCTGCAAGCTACAGGATGGCGGCCTCGAACTTCTCGTTACAAGCAACGCCGAATCATGTGCTCGCGAGGAAGATCAGGCACGTCGTCGGCATTGCGTGGAGACGCGCGATCATGCCGGTGTGCGTAGGTTCGACCTCGCCATTGGCTGCCACACCATCTACATGCGTGAAACGTGAGCCGCGAGCTGGACCAGGACGCCCTCCTTCAGGGTTTCGCATCAAGGTCAGCCATCAGCCGGCCCGTTGGGTGTCCTGCTCGTCTGCGGTCGCCTCCTCGACGATCTCCGCGATGTGGACCGTGTCGTCGCCCAGGGCGGGGTCAACACTCTCCGTGTTTACGGCGACATCGACCGTCTTCAAGTTGTGTTTCTCGCGCAGGAACCGCTCACGGTAAAGATGCTCGGCGTCACTGGTCAGGTTGGACAGCAACCGCGCGTTGAGGCCGGCGCCGATCGCGATACCGAGGACCGGCACGGCCTGTCCGAGCTTCTTCTTCGTCAGCTCCGTTGCGGATCGCTCATAGAACGCTTTGACGATCCGCGTGACGCCGTTCTTGTTCAGCTGTTCCCACGTCGCCCTGCGGGCAAGATCGTTCACGACCTTGTTCAACTGGACGTAGGCGAAGCTCTTGCCGGTCTGCTGAGCCATCCCGAAGTTGAGGACGCCGAGCGCAAAGACCCGCTCCTGCGGCAACTCGGTGTCGTAGCCGTAGTACGCGGCGGTGTGGGCGATCGCCCTTGTCATCGCACCCAGCACGAACACGGCGTCGGCCGCGATCGTCGCGGCGACCGTGCCCGCACCGGGTGCCGCACCGGCGCCCGCGCCGAAGACGCCGCCGGCTGTCGTGAGCAATTCGCCGCCGGAGACCGCCAGGCCGGCGCCCGCGCCCTCGACCGCGCTGAAGGTGGTGTAGCTCAGCCCGAGACGAGGTTTGGCCTTGTCGATGTCAACGAGGTCGAGCTGGTGAATGTCGCTCAGCTCGCTGACAGCGTGCCCGCGCTTGGCATAGGCCGCGACGACCGCCTTGCGCCGCAGCGTCGCCTCGCTGGCCTTATTCACCAACGTCAGCAGTCCGTCGATCGAGTTGTGGACGATCGCAGTCAGCTGATCCACGCCCGGCACTTGCTCCAGCCGTCCCTTGGCGATCTGGCCACCCCTGGCCATCCGATCACGAACGCGCTGCGGCACCAGACGGCGCTCGCTGACCGCCAACCGCTCGCTACGCCAGCGCTCGATGTCCTGCCACGCCGCAAGCTCATACGGGCTCATCTGCTCGATGCCCATGACCACCCCTCGATGACGAACCGCTCCGACTTCTGCGGCGAACTCATGGGGCATGGTAGGCGTTCACATTGCCGACAGCGCCGAGCAGTCGACGACGAGGAACGGCGGGAGTTCGATCGTCTGGGCGGCGGCCTGGGTCTTCGGCTACTCAGCCACCGCCTCGACCCCGACTTGCCTAGCGCGCCTACGATCACCATCACCCATTCTGGAGTCAGAAAAAGGTCGAGCTGCGAGCTGCACGAGACCAACCCGGCGCAATGGCGGAGAATAACGTAGACGCATCAGCGATTGTACTTAGTATGTATGCGTCATTGCACTGAAGGCATTAATGGGTTACCCCGTTTCCAACACGCTTCGTAGTTGAACGTAATACTCGACATCCTGACGACGACCGCTGATCCGGGATCGTCCATGCACAGAATCACCCCTGCGGTCGGCAAGATGTATCCGGCGTCGAAACTTGGCGAGACCAGGTGCCTGTCGTGCAGACGTGGAACGTCCGAATACGCCATCACGCGCGCATCGACACCAGCGATACCTTCGAGTGACCTGCCAATATCGCGTCGCACATTTGCATAGTCATCGACGGGCTTGCCGAGCAGTCGGACAGGGGCGTCGGTCGCGCTCCTCACATCCTTCAGGAAGCGGGCCAACTGGTCGGGCTTCTCGTAGACATAGCGGTCCACCCACAGGGCATTGGGTACGTCGTCGAGCAGTTCGGCGAACCGGGCGACCGAGTCGGCCCTGGCCTTGGGCCAGCCCGGGTTTCTGCGCCGCAGTTCGGTCAGCAACGTCGACTGCGTGACCGCCCTCGCGACTTCGTATGTCCCGTCGGCCTCGGCGCCGAGTCCGCGAAGTGCTTGACGGCCTGCGCCATCGGCGTCGGAGAAGCTGCGGCCTCCTAGCAGTACGCGCGCCGCGTCCGAAGGCAGGTCACGTATATACGACGGGGCGTTCGCCGAAACGAAATCCGAGACCGCGTCCGGACCAGAAAGCGCACCGGAGCGGAAGGCAGCGTGCGCCAGCGATGTCGCGTCTCCGTAGTACGAGCGCGCTTGATCGACAGTCAATCCGAGGACCGCCGCATCCTCCTCCGAGAGTCTTGGAAGTTCGATGAAGTCCGCGCGCCCGAGAAGTGGGCTGCCGCTGACTCTCAAGTCGAGAGCGTCCGCGTAGCGGCTGGTGAACAACGCTCCGATATCTCGGCCCCCCGGTCCGTCGACCAGCTGACCATAGAGCTGCGAGTGCAGTACACCACCCCGCGACTGCCGGACCGCGTTGCCATAGCTGTCAAAGACGAGCTGGGCGCACCTGTGCTCGGCCAGCCGACGCTCAACTTCCGACCGCAACAGTGCGTGTTCCTGTTTTTGGTTTGCGTCATTGACTGCTGCGCCGTCGAAATAGAAGGCGGAGTTGCCCAGCTCATCAGCGATCGCCTTCGATAAGATCGTCTTGCCCGAACGGGGCAATCCTCGGACCACCAGCAGACTCCCGTCGATGAGTCGACCGGCGATGTGGTGCACCCAAGCCTGTTCACTGGGCAGCAGTTCAGCGCGAGACACTACCGACCGCCCTCTTCACGGCGCGAATCCTAGGCTGAAGCGTGTCCTGCCAAAGTAAACCGTAGGGCGCAGCGTGCGCAATCTGGCTCACGTCCTCTTGGATCAGCTCGCGTGCGAATTCCGCTTCCTCGGTATCGGAAGACCAAAGCTGTTGAAGCAAAGCGGCCTCGCCCGGGAACCATCCGCCGAAGGATTCCAAGATCTCGGCTGCCTGCTGAAGTGGCGTACCTGAACCCGTCGTGTTCGTCGCCACCTCGACCGCCTCCACCGTCATGTTCCACGGGACTTCACCCCGTGGACGATCCATCGCGGCGAGCGAACATGCCTTCCGGGTCAACAGCGGATGCCCCCCGTACTCCGCGTAGAGGAAGTCGATCACCCGGTAGTCCCGCACGCGCACACCCATTCGACGACCGAGATCACGCACCATCTCGGCCATTTCGTCCCGGGACAGCGGAGCCAGATAGTGCAGGCGAACGAGCTTGTACAACAGGTTGTCCGTGCCGTTGGGCAGCAACGGCGTTTCGAAGATCGCCGGATCTACTCCCGCGCAGACAAGCACGATTTCCGCACCGGGACGCGCGCCCTGGATCATTCCCCGCAATTGGGTCAGCGCAACGAACAGTTGCGCCGCTTCCTGTTCGCCGAGGTAGGACCGGACGGGAAACAGCTGGTCCACCTCATCGATGAAGAGCTCGACGGTGACGCCGATGAACTCGGCAAGCACTTCCACGTCGCGGAGCCAGCTCTGTCGCACCAGAGCACTGTCTGTCGTCACCTCTCCGCGCCGGGAGATGGTTCGCAGTCTCGGCATCGAACCTTCACCCGCGGACGCCTTCGCCGCGGTGAACATGCCTTCCAGGACGCGGCCCCGGAAGTCGTCCGCCCCCGTCACGCCGCTGATGTCCAGCCAGACGACCGGCTTCCCGGCCTCGCGCCGAAGGTCGCTGACCAGATTCATCAGCGAGGTCTTCCCAGCCTTTCGCAGGCCGAAGATCCCGACCGACTGGCGACGCTCGATCGCGGCGATGATCTGGTCACGCTCCGCGCGGCGGCCGAAGAAGCCACTGGCGGCCCGAACCGGCGCCGTGATGTCGTAGTGGTCGACGGAGGTGAGCACCGAAGACATCCGGTTTCGGATATCCGGTGCGTCCGTCGCAAGATCGGTCAGCAAAAGGTTGATCGCGGCGAACTCACCTCGCCGCCGGCGAGTGAGCGCGTCGACCAGAGGGTCGAGGCCGGCGATCACCATCAGGCCGGGGTCGAGCCGGGCGTTGCTCCGAATTCGCTGTTGCACCTGCTCGAGCAGGCGAGGTTCGACTTGCTTGTACTCCACGTAGACCAATTGGATCTCCGCGTGAGCGTCGAACATCTCGGCTACGTATGCAGGTAGCGTGATGTTCAACCACCAGCGGTGAGCGTCGTCCTTTTCCGGCTCGAACCGCCATATTCCGCATTCGGAACGAGACAAATATTTGAGAAGCGCTTCTCCGTACCTCGTCTCCGCGGCAAACCTGCGACGAAACTGATCAAGGACCAGCTGGTTCTCGGTAGAAACATAGTTCCCACGCGACGCGGACAACGGTCCTCCAGAGTTTCCGAGCAATGGCCTTCGAGACCTAGTATATCGCCGAACCGCGGCGACACCTGTGCTGACACGCGTTACCGACTACCATCCTGCGCCGGACATCGGCCAGAAATACCTCACATGCCACGGGCATATCCGGTGAAATGTCGCCCTCCGCCCTGAGTGCCACAGTCCGGCCCTGGACAGCGGCGTTTGTACAGACCGAACGGCACGTCCCGCAACTGGGGGTTTTTCGCCGCTTCGGGGGTCTTGATGACGAGATTCTCGGTGTAGCCCTCGGTCGCCGCCTTTACAGTCAGGTCGACCCCCGGAAGAACCTCCGGGTATGTAGCGGTTTCTCCGGAAAGAGTCGGAGCCGGAAGGTCACTGGTCCACTTCATACTGCCGCCGTGCCGTCTTCTCCCGCCTGGACAATGGGCTTCGCGGCCGAGCCTGTGCCCCCGGGATTGAGGCTGACGTCCACGGTGACGGCTTTGGGGCCGATCGAGCCGTCGGGTCTTCGCACCAGCGTCGGGTCGATCGGCGCCCAGCCGGAGCCCTGCTTGACCCGCACTGGGTGCACGTACTCGGTCAACGTCCACGAACCATCCGGATTCGCGACCGTCTTCGACGTCTCCGTGGTCTCGGACGACACTTCGACCTGCTTGCCACCCGCACGGGCGCAGGCCGTCGCCGTCGCCTCGTCCGGCGCGGAATCCGGAACATTCGCAGCCGGAGCCGCGAACACCGGCTGAACCAGAGCCACCGAGCTGACAACAACCGCAGCCGTGACAACGACAGCGCGCACCAACAGAACGCACGGATATCCCCTCGCCACGAGCAACCAGCCAACCCGCTGGGCCCCCCACGAACCCAAGATCACCCTGCCAAATGCGATTAGTCAAAAAATAGACCAAGCGGCGTATTTAACGGAGAGCGGCCGCACTGGCCAAACCACACCTAGGGGAATTAAGCGGCAAATACAGCAAACCGGACCAGCACTGTGCGATCTCATCGCGACATGAGTCAACTCTCCGACATCCACCACATCGCCAGACGATCACCCCGCCGCAGGCAGGCGCGTAGCCGCGAGGACACACCATAGAGCGAGTCCACACTGCCCGATTCGGCCAAACGAAGACCCCGCCGCGAAATCACACACCAACGGATCCACACCGTCCCCGCGGCTGAGACGCCGCCCAATCAGGGTGACAGCCCAGCCCGCCATAACTGCTGGCTGGCCTGTGCGGCATCACCAACCCTGGAGCAAATCTGGAGCAGCGGCACGTGATCAACAGTGATCAACGGCGTCAAAATGCGCTGAGCTGCCACCAACTGCATCGCCCGACCAGCAGGTTCTCCATAACCGCAGGTCAGCGACTTGATCGAACCTCACTGGCAGTAAGAGGGTCACGGACTTCGCTCGTCGTCCGAGCTCGGTCGCGGCGACCATCTGCCCACCCTCACAACATGCTCGCCCAACCACAGCATGACGAAGCCGTGCAACCCCGCTCGCCTCCGGCATATCGTGGTCGGTTTGGCGCTGCGGCGCCTATGCGCTGATCACATGCACAGGCGCCGCAGCGGACCCCCAAGTCAGTCCGCTTGAGCGACGTCCACCCGGCCCAGTCGACCTTTCGGAATCTTGTTGGCAGCTCGCCACTGGCGCAAGACCCGCCGACCGTAGTTGTGCGTACCGGCCACCCGATCCAACTCGGCGCCATTCGGAGTCCGACCGCCGGCGGCTTCACGCAGGTAGTGCTCCCACATCCTCTGCTCGGCCGTCATCCCGCCCGGTGCGGACGAATGCGACACCGAGTGCAAGCCGACGATCTCGGCGGTCTCGTGAACCGACTCGTCGTCGAGACCGCGTTCGCTCCGCTCTCGGCGTGCGGCAGCCGTCTCGGAGCCAGTCTCGACCGCTGTCCGGCGCTTCAGTGCGCCGTTGAGCAGCTCGACCGCCAACAGCAACACCAACGGAGGACAAGCAGCCACCGTCACCTGAAGCACGCTGGGCATCGGCGCCGAGCCGATGTTAGCCACCAGCGACAAACAAATCCCGAACACGAACGCCAGCCACGCCACCCAACGACCTTCCGGCCGAGCACCATGGTGGCTCTTCCACAACTCAACCGTTGCGATCGTCAACAACCCGTCAACAAGCAGCGGCCAGATCGACGCCGTCACCCCATCCGCACCGAACCGAAGCGCGAACCCACGTCCGTGCCGATACGACGCATACGCCGCACCGAGAGCAACCACGCCGGTGCAGACGCACTGAACCGACAGAGCAAGGTCACGGACAACCCACCCGACCACGCGCCTCACAACCCCACCATCCCCAGCCGCGGCACACCCACCGGCTTCGTCCAGGTGCACGAGCAACGCCACACCGACCACCGAAGATGATCCAGACCAGGCAACACCACCCGGCACATGCGAGCCCGAGGCGAGCCCGAGCGTGCAGACACAGCCCGGCAAACCGCGGCACATCCCGACACCCCAGTGCCCCCAGACCCCAGGAAGACGACCTTCTCCGGCATCACTCGACACCATCCGACCTCTTAACCAGCGGGTTCGGGGTTCGAGTCCCTGATGGCGCACTTCCAGAAACCAAAGCCCACCAACGGTTTTCCCAATTTTTCGGGGTAACCGCCGGTGGGCTTTGATCTTGTGTGCAGCCCGCGTGCAGCCGACGTGTCGCCTGGTCAGTTACCGACCGCGACGAGCCGCGCCCGCGGCGACCCACTGCGTTGCCGGGGCACCACTACCTCGTGGATCCGGGCCCCACGGTGATAGCCCGCTCTCCGGACGAGCGCCGCTGTCGCATCAGCAGCCTGCTGCGCCAGGCACGGCAGCACACTCGTGTACGTGTCTGCAGTAAGCACGATGCTGGAATGCCCGAGCAAAGCCTGCACCACCCGCAGCTCGTTCCCCGCCGCGAGCGAAAGCGTCGCCGCGCCGTGCCGAAGGTCGTGGAACCTGATCGGCGGCAGACCTGCCTCGTCAACCAACGCCCGGAAACTGCGCGACACGTAACTCGGGCTCCACGGACGGCCGTGGTCGTGGGAGAACACCCAATCGCCGGCCGGATCCCGCCGGGCAAGCCGACGCAGCAGCGAGACGGTTCCCCTGTCCAACGCGACCAGGCGGCAGCTGGCATCCGTCTTCGGCAGGCAGACACCACGGCCATCACGCTCGATGAGCTGCCGCACCACCGACAGCGTCCGACTCGCCAGGTCGACGTCGCACCACCGCAGGCCCAACGCTTCCCCGCGCCGCAACCCTAGCAGCGCCGCCACGTGAAAGAGTGCATACAACTGGTGGTCACAGACGTGCTCGAGGAACATCGCGGTCTGCTCCGCCGTCCACACCGCGACGGGCGGACGCTCGCCGGTCCGGCGCCACTGCTCGACCCGGGCCTCGGTCCACACCATTGCACGGGGCCGACGCGCCGACGGCAACTCCACCCAGCGAGCCGGGTTGTGCACGATCAATCCGCGCCGGATCGCGCCGTTGAGCGCAGCCCGCAGAACTTCGCGGATCCGCTGCAGCGTGGTCGGCGACAACGGCCGGGACCGCGTCGCGTTCGCCCGCATCAACGCCGTGAACGCCGCCTGCACTTTCCCGACGCTCAGTTCCGACAGCGCAAGCCCGCCCACCCGCGGCTGCAAATAGTCCCGGATCAGCTGCCCATACAGCCCTCGTGTCGACGGCCGCAGCGCTGTCCTCGTCGCCAGCCACACGTCCAGCCACTGGCCCACCGTCACCAACGCCCGCCCGGGATCCACGTCGTCGCCGAGCCAGAACCCCCGCGCACGCTCAGCCGCGACACGCGACACAAACCCGCCACGCTGCAAACGACGCCGACCGCCATCACGACCCGCCGCCAGTTCGACCGTAAAGTACCAACGCCCGTGCCCGCGCTCGCTCAGCCGCGGACAACGCAGCCCCCACCGGCGGCCATCGGCCGGGTTGACGCATCCGCACCGCTTGAAGACCCGCCCACTGGATCGCTTCGCCATGACGCCTCCATTCACAGAGAACACCGACCCACCGAGGATGCGTGCGCGCGAAGACACCCTCCAGCGTCGGACGTCCAGGCACCGGTGCGGCCGCGGGATAGCGGACGCGGAGCGACTGGACGTCGAACGGTATGAGCACGTCGGGCGTCTCCAACATCGCGTTCCGTGGCTCCGCTCGCGGGGCGACGGAACTAGGGCGCCGACGACCTTGGCTTGGCGGTTTCGCCCAGCCATGCACGCGCGGAGGAGCTGTCAGCCAGTCGGCGGCGGGTAATGGCTTCGGCAGGATGCGGCCACGCGCGACGACGGCCCAGCCGTTCTCGCTGCCCACGCGCGGATCACCCGGGCGCGGTCGCGGTCGTCCGGCGGGGACGCGGTGCACCTCGGATCATTGGTTCTCAGGCAGGTGCGAGGCTACCTCGTCAGCCATCCGCTTGTTGCCGAACCGGACCATCTCGTCGGAAAGCAACTTCAGCAGTGCCTGCTTGTCCGCAACATCTAGATCTCGAATGAAGGCATCGAGGATGCGCGCGACGTGCAGCCAGCTCATCGATGGATCGTGCTCGGAGATCTTCGTGATCAGGTGCGTGATCTTGTCGTATACCCCCTCATCCAGCTGGTCAGGATGCTGCATGAACCAGTAGGACATCGCCGCCCCGGGATCAGTCAGCACGGTGTCTCGGAAGCGCTGCAGCCGCCGCAGTTCACGTTCTTGAGTTGCGTCGGCTAGTTCCTGCTCGCGGACCAGTTGCTCGTGATGTCGCGCCTGCCTGAGCGTCTCCGGCTCTACCGTGACAGTCGCCGAGGCATCGTGGACAGCGATCTCCGCCCCAGGCGCTCCGAGCCGACCCAAGGAAGCATTTATTTCGGCCTGAGCGGTGCTGAGGTGCGTGATCGGGGTCCGCGCGGCCACGTTCGCGGCGGTGCAAGTGAGCAGGGATCGCGCGGCCTGGTCGGGCTGAGATTGGCGGCGGGACGAAACGCGCAGCCGCCAGACGCCCTCGAAACGCGCGGTGAAGTAGAGGCCACGAGTACTGCTGGCGAGCCTTTCCGTGAACACGATGCGGCCACGTGGGCGCCTAAACATCCGGGTTGGCGACGGGCTGCTCATTCGGAGCTGCCGCGAGCCCCGGGGCATTGAGCATCTCGAGCTCCGGCGCGAGGCTCGCCACGTGAGAGAGCACCGACTCCCGCACCCGGGTGCGGGCCGTCTCCTGCCCGCCGGGTTGCTCAGGTGCCCAGACCACCAGTACCGAAGTGAGGTAAACGAAACTTCGCAGCGGCGTCTCAGTCGGCCCGGTCGGACGGACAGCGCCGGCGAGTATTCGGTGCAGGGGCCAGAGGAACTCAGGGTCGGTGACTGCCAGATCGAGCCAGCAACCGAGCGCGCCCAGCACTGCGTCGACTGGCGGTCGAACACGCATTACCGCGCGCCACCCGGCCACGAGACGCTCGTGTTCCGCGGATACATCCCAATCCTGCGTCCTGGCCAAGAGCTGAGGTTGGCCGGTGTTGTCGTCGCGGAGTGCGGCAAGTGTCAGGAACGCGGCCGCCCCGGCGCTGCGGCGGGCCGCATCTGCCGCGTTGCACCAGATGGAGATTTGGCGGACAAGGTCGGAACGCAGGTCGGCATTGCGCCACAAAGCCGCGACTGCAGCGCTGACTGCGCTGGCCAGTTCCGTGTTTTCGTCGCGCGCGAGTGTGGCGATACGGTAGAGCGCTGCCTTGGGATGGATTGTCGAGAGTTCGCCGGCGCAAACCTCGGCTACCATGGTCTTCATTGCGACGGACGGCTGCTCCGGCTTAGCCCAGGCCAGCAGCTCGTCGCGCATCTGTTTGCCCAAAGCCGGGTCCAGCGACGCAGCGGTGAGCAGGTGCCGCAGGATCGGTCTCACCTGCTCGTCAACAACCCATTCGGCGGCAACTTCGCGCAGCAATGTCAACGAGCGGTGCCGGACTGACCAGCGAAGGACATAGCTGGCGATCCGGTCGGTGACGGCGTCTGTTGGCAGGTCTCCCAGAGCTTGGGGCAGCCCACATAGCCAGGTCATGAATTTGGTCTGGAGGTGCTGGCGGTCGATCCAGAAGTAGTCGAGTATCGCGTCGGCATAGCCCGGCTTGTCGAAGGTGACCAGGTCGTCGTCGGCCAGAGTTGCACCGGCGTCGTGGGCCATCTCCAGGATGCCGGCGCCACGAAGTCCGGTGTTGTCGGGCCGGGATTCGCCTAGCGCCACCGCCAAGTCTCCGCTGGAGGTGAACACCAATCCGGCTGGGCACCCTTCCAGCACCGCGGCGGCCAACAGAAAGTGGCGGACCTGACTGTCGCGGTGAGCCCGGTGCCAGTCCACCAGTTGCTTCCGCCAGTTGCCGTGTACTCTCCAGACGGTTTCGACCCGAAGACGCAGCAGGTCGTCGCCGGTCGGTTCGGCACCGTCGTCCTCGGACAGCTGCGATGCAGATCGGGCTTCGACATCGATAATGGCATGTACCCACTGAACGGCCTCGACAGGTATGGCACGGGCAAGCCGGTCGCTGATCCGGGTGTCTGCCAGGTAAGGCCTGGCGTCGATCGGCGGAGTCAATACAGACAGGCGTGCCGTCACGATCGCGTCCGCGGCCACCGGCCGACAGGGATATTCGAGCTCAGCCGCGCCAGCGTTGGCTGTGTTCCAGAGATCTTCGTCGACGATCACCGCCAGATAAGACTCACGAGCACGCAGCCGGTCGCGTTCGCCCAGGAGCGCGCGACCAAATGACGACTCGAGTTGCGACTCGCCTCTCAGGTCAAGCAGCCAGCCTGAGAGGCGCTCGATACCGAGTGCGGCCACGTCCAGCCGATCATTGACTTCCCGACGCACTTCGCGCAGCACTACACCGGGCCGCTGCTGCAGCAGCGCGACTGCAGTGTGGTGCCGTCCCGAATCGGGGGCACCGACCAAGACGACGATGTGGTGCTCACGTAGGCGCTGCTGCGCTTCATGGAGGGTCGGTGGCTCGGCGAATGCCGTGGCGCACGCCGCGATGTAATCCGGCGTCAGGTCGTGGTAGTTCAGCAGACGCCGGACGTTTTCGACGATCCCCGCAGCCAGCCCCCCGCTCTGATTGCCAACGTGGATGTTGACCTGCACATCGCCTGGTGATCCGCGGCGGTACACCGCGGCGTCCTGGTATCCGGAATCACCGTCGCCAGGAGCCCCATCGACGGCAGTCCGAGACAGCAAGTGGCTCTCGGGTGTCGAGCCGGTCGGGTCAGGCACAGCAGCTTGGTTGCCCGCAGTTACCTGTTCCGTCGTGCCCTGAGCCTCTGCCGACACTGTGCGGGCCAGGCGCTCGTCGTCAGCCAATGTCATCGCCGTCGATGCCGATGATCGAACCACCAGTACGGACTTGGCCGACCACTTGCGTTACATCCGCGGAGCGGACGCGGCTGGCTCGGATGCCGATGGCCTCGTTGGCCAAGACCTCGATCCGCTGTTCCACGCGCGCACCAGTGCCGGGACGCTCCTCACCGTGGAAAGTGATGCGTTTGCCGTAGATTTGCTCCAGCAACTCCCGTGCTCGCGCCAGGTCAGCCCGCACCGCCGCGTCGGTTCCGTCGAGCCGTTCCGGCTTGCGCTCGTAGACGCTGAGTGTCCCGACTAGTTCCTGGATCTCCGGCAAGCGAGCTTCGACAACGGCCGACGTCGCGGTCACTGGGCCCAGTTCACCGCGCACAACTGCAGGTACCGCGATCTGTTCTACGTCTTCCTGGTCATGGTCGTCTCGAGAATCCAGTGTGTGCGCCAGACGGCCGAACAGAAAGTTGAACGCCTGGTTCAGCGCGGCTCCGGCCAATACCGGAAAACTTAATGGATCCACCATCCCGGTCCCCTCGCTCGAATAACCTTGTTATCTCAACAGTATTTCTGTCGGAGACCACAAGTCCACCGTGCAACCGTATCGACCGATCTTCGCGGCTCATCGCGTTTCCCAGATAATCACACATTCGGCGCAGGAAACTCCGAAGCCGATGACACTCAGTGCCCGACAAGATCACCCGTCGATCCGCTATGTTTGCGCCAACCGAGGGTCTCGCACATCACGTCCGCGACGACACCGGCGCCGCCGTCACGCACAGCACGCGCCATGGCGACGGCGTGGGTCAGCGCGTCGACGGCGGGGCGTTCGACCAACGCGCCGACTATGTCGCCCGACGCAGGCACCACGATCATCACCGGAGCATTCGGCTCGCCCCGCAGCGCGCACCTGCCGCACGTCCTCGACGTCGGCTCTGTAGACAGCCGCAGGGCTCATCGAGCCGGCCGCAGCTAGCGCAACTGGCGGATCGCGGGTAACCCTCGGACACGCCGCAGTGAACCGCACGTCAACACCGCATCCCTCGGCCAGCCGTCTCGGAGCAGCTTTCTTGTTCGTGGGCTGGCCGGGCACGAAAGTTCGCGCGCTCTGGGGTTTGTCCCGCGCGCCGTCACGTGCCGACTCCCCCCCAGCACCACCCGCCCGCCAGTGCGGATTGCTTGACCGGGTCGAGCAGTCCCATATTCGTGCTCGCCCCCTCCGTCGACCCTGCGATGCTCAGGTGCCGACGACAATGCGAACTCGGCCTACGAGCACCACGCCAAAGCGCCGATGCTCGCGGGCTCGGCACTTGGGTAAATTAACCCGATGAGCGGAAAACAGCAGAAGGCGCGACGGGCGAGACAGAAGCGCCAGAAGGCCCAACGCCAGCGTGCCACTGGCCACGCCGCGCCAGGCGTGGCCACCGAATTAGCCCTGATGGTCGAGCGGTTCGCTCAGTACACCGCAAATTCCGATGACAACTCAGGCGCTGCTGAGGCTGCTCGTCAACGGCTGCGGGAGCTGGCCCGGACGATCGAGCAGCGGGCCTGTGGCTTGGACCTGCTGAAGGCGGTCTCCGCCGTGCGCGTCGGAATGATCATGAAGCAAGGAAGTCACGGGATCGAGCAGTCTGCAGCCGCCCTCGAGGTGATCGCGCTGGTGCTGGCGTGCCGCGATCGCGCCGCCGAGCCGGTCGTTGTCCACCTGGACCCTGCACGGTTCACGCCGGATCCGCTGGAGGCGGCGGCGAGGGAGGCTCTGTCGGTGGGCAGCTTGATCGGCATTCTCGAATCCCCGCCGAGCAACGCAGAGCAGGCTGTCGTCTTCCGGTCGGTGCAGCGCGAGGTCAACCTGCGAAACCCGGTTTACCCACACATGCTGCTCGACACTTTGCTGGGGCTGTTCGGGGACGAGAAGGTCAACGACGTCTGCCGTGAGGTGCTCGGTTTCACTGGTCTTGAGGCGGTGCGCGTGATGGAGGCAGTACGTACCGCGCCACTGTCTTCTATCCAGCAACGTTTTTCTCGCATGGAAGACGCTCGCGACGCGTCGCTTCCTTACCTGGAAGCTTTCCGAGACGAGGAGCGGGATTCCACCTCAGCGCCTGATCCCGGCGCCGTTCGCGTGGCCCAGGCGATGTTCGATGCTGTGAGCGACCTGACGACGAATATCGGCGCGGCGACCCTCATCGACGTCAGCGCAATCGCCTCGTCCACAGGATACGAGCCGACCGTAATCGAGGCAGTGCTGGACACTTTCACCCTTGACAGCGATCTTGGACCTGACGAGACCCTGGACCGGTTCTTCCGCGGTGACAATCCGCTCCGGACAGCTCCGATCGTGGCCGATCCTGCCGGTCGGCGCGTCCTCGTTCACGATTGCCTGGCGCTACCCGCCGTGCGGGAGGTCATCGAGACCCGGCTCAAGGCGGCGGGGCGCATGACGGCCTACGAGGACCACCGTGGGCCGTGGGTGGAGAAAGCGGCTATCGACCTCCTCGAACGAGCCCTGCCGAACGCCCGCGTGTACCGGTCACTCAACTACTTCGTTCCCGATCCGCGAGCAGCGCAGCCCCAGCTCGAACCGGCCGATTTCACCAAGCGTGTCGAAGCCGACGGTCTTTTGCTCATCGATGACGTCGCGCTGATCATCGAGGTCAAGTCCGTCTCACTCACCGGCGAAGCACGCGGCGGCGTCGCTCGCCGCCTCCGCGGGAAACTCCGGGACATCATCACCTCGGCCGCTGACCAAGCCGGCCGTCTTCGCGACCGCATCCTCACCGATCAGCGCCTCCGCCTTGACAACGGCGAATGGCTCGACCTCAGCCGAGTGCGCGAGGTCCACACCATCGCGGTGGGCCTCGAAGACCTTTCCGGTGTCACCACCGCCATTCCAGCCCTGCTCGCCGCGGGGGTTCTCCGGCGCGACAACATCCCCTGGACCGTCTCGATACACGACCTGCGCGTCGTGTGCGAACTGCTCGACCGACCGAGCGAGCTGATCCTCTATCTCCGCCGACGCACCCAGCCGGAAACCACGTGGAAGTACCGAGCAGTCGACGAGCTCGACCTCTTCATGCTGTTCCTCGAAGCCCACTTCTTCTTCGAACCCGATCCTGAACGCCTCAACGCGGACCTACCGTGGTCGCTCGCACCACGGACCGGAGACCAGCGACGACATCGGGAACAGGTCCCTCAGGTGGTCGAAAGCAGGACCGAGCCGCTCGACGCCTGGTACTACGCCGACGAAGACGGCACCAACGCAGCCAAGCCCCGCTACAACGCCAACGACACCATCATCCGCTTGGTGGATGCCATCACCGAAGCCGCCGAGACCGGCTGGCTCGCGACCTGCACCGCGCTGCTCAGCCTGAACGGCGGGGCACAGAGAAAGTTCGGCCGCCTCGCCAAGGATCTCGCAAAGGTCGTCCGTCAAGATGGTCAGCATCACTCCGTGACGACGCTGCTGGGGGACGACACCGGACGGCACATGTTGCTCGTCTGGGCCTGTATCGGGCGCCGCGAACAACCGGCTGAAGCAGCCGAGTACCTGACGCCTTACCTGAAAGCCAAGAAGATCCAGACAGGTGCGTGCCGCGCGGCTTGCCTGATCTTCGACAGCCGCGGCCAGACCCTGCAACAGGTTCTGTACGACAACACACCAGTGGATCGAGACGCAGCGCCCGAACCAAATGCCGGCTTGTTCCCACTCGAACGGATGACCCGAAGCATCCCCCGTCCTGGACGAGCACAAAGACCGAAGCGGTAACACGACACCGAGCACAACGTCTGGCCCACACCCTGACGGGCGCAAGAAGGCGACGACCAAGGTCCGAGCCGCGACAACTCGACCAACTCGCGAAAACGGGCCAGTGTTGCGATCCCAGCACCGCCTCCTGAATGTGCCCTACGCGGAGATGCTCCGCCCCGCTCGGACCAACTTCACGAGGGCGCGCGACCGATCCGTGCCTACTCCCAGCGCCTTCCGGAGGTTTCGGCAGAGACCGGCCGCTGATACAGCTCACGATACCGCCGATACTCAAGCCGAGCCCAGTCCAGCAAATCAGCGTCCACGCTTTTGGCGGCTCGGCCGAGGTGCTGCCTGAGTCAGTGGTCTGGGCAACGCCAGCCGGACACTCGGCAACTGATACGGCAGCCAACGCCTGCAGCAGGGCCGGTCCCACCTCCGCCCAGCCGGTCAACAACAACGGACCCACTGCATCGAACAACGCCTTCCCACCTCGCCGACGATCAACGGCTCAGCAACGTTCAACGCCAAGGTCACCACACTCGCGGCCAACAACAGCCGCCGAGCCGGCCGAATCACCTCAGCAGGAGCGCCCCGCACCGACAGATCTACCGCAGGTGCCACCAGTGGAGCGACCCAGGCCGGCACTCCCAGCCGAAGCGCCAACGTGAACACGTTCCCGAAACCGGAAGATGAAGGTCAAAGCCACGATGACTCCCACAATCAGCGTGACCCCCGAGCGAACCGGACCCCGCCCCTCGGTTGGGCTCATCACGGCAACCCTCCTGTCCCGCAGTCCGCACCGCGCACCAGGACCGACCTGCACAAACACCTCGACAGAATCCGGCACACGCGAGCCCGAGAAGAGCCCGAGAGGTCGCGTACACGACGGCAGACGGTGACACAGGCCGACACACCAGCCACCTGGTGGCCCAGGAAAACGGCAATCTCCGGCATCACTCGACACCGTCCGACAGCTCAGGCCGCGAACTCTTAACCAGCGGGTTCGGGGTTCGAGTCCCTGATGGCGCACCCTCATTCCCCAGGTTCGGATCACCTCCGGTCTGGGGATTTGCGTTGCGTGGAAGCGAATCTTCCGGTTGCCCATCGTCCACAATGGCCGGTGACGTGCCCGAGTCGTGCCCGAGCTCTCGCGTTGCCGACCGCAGGAGCTCTTCGCGGTAGCCTCGGCCGCCGCAAGCGCGACTTCGGGCACGACGTCGTGCGAGTGTCCATGGTCACCGTGATCGACAAAATGCCTCAGCATGTGCTGCACAACCTTCATGTCCGCCCCTGCCTCGAGTGCCAAGCTTGCCGCGGTGTGACGCAGATCGTGCAGCCGGATCGGCGGCAATCCAGCACGACGGGTGAGCTCCTGGAACCGGGCCGCCACATCCGCCGAGCGCAACGGGCTGCCATCAGACTGGGTGAACAACAGGCCGATCTCGAACCACGCGGCGCCGAGTCTGGCCCGAGCGCCGGAGGCATTGGCGCCGGAGACGTACGCCTGGCCGCGGTGGTCGGGCTGGTGGATGGCTGGCTCGGCTGGGCGCACCTCGCCGCGGCGTTGCTGACGGCGTTGGTCCTCGCGCTGGTGCTGTCGGCCGTGCCTCGCCCGCATCAACGTGGTGCGGACGGCAAAACGCTGGTGCCCTTCGGGCCGTGCCTTCTTGCCGGCGCGCTGGGGGTCGTGCTGATCAGCGGTGGCCGGTGACGAATTGTTCTGGTCGGGATAGCTGTGCTCGAACCTCAGAGCCCTGGGGTACACACCGATCGAGAAGGCCGGGGTGACGCGTAGAGGGAGGGGCGTCACCCCGGCCAGCGAAATCGAGGCAAGGGCCGTCGGCCCCCCGAAAGGTTCAACAGCTCGGATCGAAGACTCGGCTCGCATGCATCCACAATGGAACGCCGACCGTCCCGGCGGAACCGGCGGAAGCGCACAGTCATGTGCTGATTTTGTGCGCGTTTTGTCAAGCCGGAAACCATTGTCAGTTCACCAGCAACGTCAGCGATGCCGCGCAGGATCGACGTCGTCACGACTACCTCGGCAGGCCAGTCGAATCGATAGGGATCTCAAAGGCACATCGTCAGGAGCGCACCGGTTGCGATTGTGGCGCGTTTGGAGCCGGCGCACCGTTATGCTGCGCTCTGTTGGCTTTCAACCGCGTAGTCCCCTGTCTGTGCTGCGGTGGATCGGGGCGCCGCCTCCATCATGGGCGATGCCAGGGCTGAGCTTTCAACCAGGTCAGGTAGTCATCGAAGATGGTAGCGGTCCCGCCGGGGGCGTCGCGCTTCTCGAAGAACTCGTCCAGCAGGGAGAAGAGCAGATCCACCGCCGCCTGCTTGCCCTCGCCAGCGGCCTCGTCGCGCCACCCCGAGGTGAGGTCGGGAAAGGCGAGGTGCAGCACCAAGGAGACCCAGGTCAGGTTGTTGCCGGCGCCGACCCGCGGCACGAGCAGCTCCGTGAACCCTGTGAGCAACTGGCCGTCGTTGCCGGCGTCGATGCCCAGCAGGTACGTGCAGTAGTCGTGGTAGCTGCCGTCCAGGCCGTACATCCTCGGGCGCCGATGGATCTCGGCGAACAGCTTGCGGTAGTCCACGATCGAAAATCCTTGTCTACTTCGGGGCAAACCTGAGTACGTCGGCGTACTCAAACTGCTCCTTGAACTCCTCCAACGGGACACCCTCAGGGCCAGTCCATTGATCGTAAGCCCAGCCGTCCTTGACCACGAATGTGTGATCGCCCCAGAACGTGTCCTCCCCGTGGTACGGCCCGAGGGTCATCTTCGGGCCTAGTGGTTTGACCTCCCAGAGTTCGCCACCGATCCGGCTCTGGATCTGGTCGGCGACCTCTTCGCAGCCTGAGCTGTTGGGGATGCCGGAGTAGGGCCGCTGCGCGACGCCGGAGTTTGCCGGGCTGCCACCGCTACTGCCGCTCGAGGATGAGCTGCTGCTGTTCGAGTGACCGCTGCCGCCGTTGGTCGCCGCGTGCATGGCGCCGCCGATCAGGCCGCCGGCCGCCGCCCCGGTGGCGATGGCGCTGCCACCCTCGAGCGCGAGTCCCCCGCCCAGCGCAGCGGCCCCGCCGGCACCCAACGCGACACCGCCTTCGACGAGGCCACACGGCTCAGCGATGATGCATGCGGCCGTACCGATCACCCTGCACCGACACCGACCCAGCACCAGAATCCGCACAGGCCGCTGAAGTCCGTGCCGTTGAGGGGGTTCCCACCGAGGTAGGAGTACGGCGTGCCGGTCTGATCGACGAGCGGGTCGACCGTGAGGAACTGCGCTGTCGACGGATCGTAGTAGCGGGCAACGCAGGTAGACGAGCCCGGACTCAGGATCGGTGTACTGCCCGGTGTAGCGCAGGCGGGTGTCGGCTGCGCCGGCGTGCGTCGCCACGCCGTACGGCGGGTAGGTGAAACTCCCGGCGACTGCTCCGGCGCCGTTGAGCAGCGCGATGGTCGAGCCGACCTGGTCGTGCACGAACCAGTTCGTCCCGCCGACCGAGGTCTGCTCGATCGGCAGTCCGTCCGGCCCATAGACGTAGGCGGTCGTGCCGTCGGAGAGCAGGTTGGGTGTCGGGCTGTCGTCCCAGGTGAATCCGATCGTGGCGCCGCCGGTCGTCTTCGTCGCCCGCAACCCGGCTCCGTCGTAGCCGTAGCTCGCCGCACCACTGGGTCCGACGAAACTGGTGAGCCGGTTGGCCTGGTCGTAGTGGTAGGTCGTCGAGGTGCCCGCCGAGACGCGGTTGCCTGACGTGTCGAAGCCGTAGGCGACCGTCCCGCTCGTGGTGAGCTGGCTGGCTGGGTCGAAGGTCTGCGCTACGTCTCCGACGGTGATCGGGTTGCCGGCCCCGTCGTTGGCGTAGGCCGCTGCACCACTGGTCGTAAGCTGTTCGCGGTCGTTGTAGGTGAAAGCCTGGGTGGAGCCGCCGGTTGTCAGGGAGCTGAGTTGGCCTGCGGGGTCACGGCCGTATCCGGCGGAGTTGACGGTGGCAGCGGGAGTCGTCGCCGTGGTGGAAGAAAGGGTCGCGGAGGGGTCGTAGCCGTTGGTGACCGTGACCCCGTCGGGGTAGGCAGTGGTGGCCAGGCGGCCGTCGGGGCGGTAGCCGAACGTGGTCTTGTTGTTGTTCCAGTCGGTCACGGTCGCGAGTCGGCCGGCCACGTCGAACGTGCGGCTGACCGGCGTTGTCTGGCCGGGGTACGTCAGGGAAGTCTGCTCGCCTGCGTCGTCGTACCCGTAGTCAACGGTCGGCCCGGCTCCGGTTGTCTTGGTGACGATGTCGCCGAACACGTCGTACGACCAGGTCGTCGTGCCGGTGCCGTCGGTCATCGACACCCGCTGCCCGGCGGGGTCGTAGCCGTAGTCGATCGCGTGGGTCGTACCGTCCGAATAGGACACGCTGGTGAGCCGGCCGGCCGGGTCGTGGCTGGTCGTGGTCGTGCGGCCGGACTGGTCGAAGACCTTCGTCAACAACCCGGCCGGATCCAGGGTGGAAGTGGCAACACGGTTGTCGGGGTCGGTGTGGGAGACACCGCGGCCCTGGCTATCGTAGCCGAACAAGGTTTTGTGTCCGAGCCCGTCGATGACATCGGCTTTGGTGCCGTTGGGGTTGTACTCGGTGGTGGCGAACGTCCCGTCGGCCGCCGTTGTTTGACCTGCTGCCCGGCCTCGTTGAAGGTGTCGGTCGTTGTGTGGTTGTTGGCGTCGGTGACCGAGGTCTTGTGCCCGTCAGCGTCGAAGCCCGACCGGGAGATGTGCCCCAGCGGATCGGTCGTGGCGACGACGTCGCCGTAGATGTCGTAGGTTGTCGTGGTGCACCCGTTCGCGGGCGGCACGCAGCCCGGTTGGACGCCGGCGGCCGTGCCGACCGGGCTGACGGTCGATGTCAGGAAGCCTCGACCGGTGTCGTAACCGTAGGCGGTCTTGTCCCCTGCGGGGTCCGTGCTCGACGTCTTGTTCCCGAAAGTGTCGTAGGTGACCTTTGTGGTGTGGCCGAGAGGATCTACCGTGCGCGAGCGATCGGCTGGGTGTGCGGCGTCGTCGTAGAAGTAGTTGATCGTCCGAGCCGGAGCGGGCCCGAAATTGCCGGTCGTCGATTCGACGACGTTGTTGGCTTGGGTGACCGTGGTCGCGGTCAAATCAACGATGCCGGCAGATCCGGCCGGGATGTGGTCGGCTTGGTCGTACTGATTGACGGTGGCGACGCCGTCGCCGTCGATCGATTCGATCTGGGTTGCCGTGGTCGTCGTAGAGGAAGTTCGTGGTGACACCGAGCCCGTCGACTCGGAGATCCGGTTGCCGTGGTCGTCGTAGGCGTAGGTGGTCATCGTGCCGTCGGGGTCGGTCGCCGTGGACACCCCGAGCGTGACGGGATCGTAGGTGTAGGACCAGGTGCCGGCGTCTGAGCTGCCGTATCCCTTGATTTCGGCGGTGAGCAGGCCGTTCGTGTATGTGTCGAGCGTCTTGTGGCCGCCAGGATCCGTGGTGAGGGTCTGCCCGGCGGCCAGCCCGCTCTCGGGGCCGTAGGTGAAGGTGGTCGTGTGACCGAGCGGCTCCGTATGCGTGGCGACACGTTCGAAACTGTCGTAGGTCATGGAGGTGACCGCCGACGCGCCGGCCGAGAAGTTGGTGCGGCTGCGCACGAGGACATCAGGTAGGCCGCGGTGTAGGTGTACCGGGCGTGGTCGTCGTCCTTGACCGCCGGGGTCCTTGTCGTGCCGACGCCGTAGACGTCGGTCAAGTTGCCGGCGGCGTCGTAGCCGTAGCTGATCTCGCGGCCCGTCTGGTCGGCCAGGTCTGTGATGTGGTTCCCGGTCCAGGTCAGCGTGTAGCTGCGACCGCCCGGATCAGTGATGGTGTGCAGGTGGCCGGCACTGTCATAGGTGAGGCTCGTCGAATACTGCGGGTTCGCCTTGGTACCGGCGAGATCCTGTTCTGCCGTCAGGTGCCCGGTCGCCTTGTCGAAGGTGAAGATGTCCTGACCTCGGCGGGTGTAGACGTAGCTGTCTCCCACCGCGCTCAGCGTCACGTCATACCGCGGCGCGGCCGGTATAGCTGCCGTTGGTGTGGACGAAAGCGACTTGTGAACCGTCTTCTTGTCGGATCGTCACCGTCCCGGAACCGGCGTCCGTTGCCGCGGAGAGGTTGTAGGAGTACGTCCAGCCCCAGCCGAACGGCCCGTCCGTGGGCGCCCGCTTTGTTGGGGCCGTTCGGGTCAGCGATGCTCTCGGCGTAGGTGCGGCTGAACTTGAGAGCTTCGCCTCGGCCCGGTGTCGCGAGGTCGGTCCACGTCTGTCCGAAGTAGCCGGTGGCGGTATCTACAGGGTCACCTGCTGTGCGAGCGACGCAGCTGCAATTGACCCAGGCGGGGTTGGATCCCTTGGGTGCATCGAGGATGCCGGGCGGCCCGCCGATGGGCTGGCCCGGAGTGCCACCCACAGGGACAAAGGCGATCGCGTCGTAGGCGACGTCAAAGTCCGAGTAGCCGGAACCGCCTCGGTCGAGCGAGTTGCCGCTGTTGGTGAGGACGACGTTGCCGCCGTTTCCATGGCGAAGGTCCCGATGGTCACCCATTGCTCGGAGTTCCACGCTTGGTTCACGCGGATCTTCCACGGCGCCACACCGCCACCGGGGTTGATGTTGTACACGACGTTGGTCGCTTCGGCGCCGAGGCCGGGGATGTGAAGCTTGATCTTGTAGTACTGCAGTGACGGCAGGTTCGGGGTCCAGGTGCCGGTGTTGATCAGGTCGGGTTCGGTGCCGTCCTCGGTGTGGGAGAGAAGAAGCTGACCGTGCAAGTCGGGGACCGCCAGCTGACACTGTCCAACCTGGACAAGCCGCTCTACTCAGGCGGCTTCACCAAAGGCGAGGGGCACTTACTCCCCGCAGATGCTCCGGCGAAAGCCCACCCCTGGGCCGTTCGCGGGGACCGACGCAACTGTTGGTGTCTGAACTACCTGGCATCGTCGCTTCTGTCTCTGAGATCCAGAGCCGGTGTCACGGCTCACCGTCTTCGGGCCGATCTGCGGTGCAGTCCGTCGCCTCCTGGGCCTGGCTGATGAAACCGGCCTCCGATGGATCGTCATGGGGCATGGGCACTCGTCGTGTGTTCGCGATCGGCGCCCCCGCCTTCGCATGGCACGCCTCCCAACACACCACTGCCGTGAACAGCAGCCCGGTCAGAAACACCTGGATGTGGACCACCCCGTGCGGCACCGGGTCGGCGTCGGAGGCAGCGCAGAGACCGGTCCGGTAGAGCAGCCACAGGCTGCCTGCCTCCAGGACGGCCGTGACCGGCGGGAACAATAGGACCCCCCACGGGCCGGATCTGAGAACCCGCGGGGTACCTGCGCACCGAAGGACTCCACCTGGTCTTCGGGCATCGTGGACGGGATCAGCGGGGGCCACATAGGGCCCGGCGCGACACTGTTGGCGCGAATCCCCTTCGGGCCCAGCATCTGCGTCAACGCGGCGGTCACGTTGGCGATCCCCGACCTTCGTCACGTCGTAGGGCAGCAGCAGCGGGCGGGTTGTCGGAGTTCACCGAGGGCCGCCGATGATCGACGAGTCCGGCCGCATGTGGGGCACGGCTTCACAAAGTGGAAGAACGCGCCGAGGTTGGTCGCGAGCGCGTGGTCCCACTCCTGGTCCGGGATCCCCTCGAGCGTCTCGGGGAACATCTGGAACGCTTCGTTGTTCACGAGGACGTCGATCCGGCCGAACTCCTCGACCGTCCGAGCGACCAACGCCCGGCAATGCGCCGGATAGGCGACATCACCGGGGACGAGCACCGCCTTGCGGCCGGCCTCTTCGACCCAGCGCCGCGTCTCCTCGGCGTCCGCGTGCTCGTGAAGATAGGAGATCAGCACATCCGCGCCTTCGCGCGCGTATGCGTCGCCACGGCGCGGTCGATGCCGCTGTCCGCGCCGGTGATGAGCGCGGCCTTGCCGGTCAGCTTGCCGGAGCCGCGGTAGGTGTGCTCGCCGTGCTCGGGCCGGGGCGTCATCGCCGACGTCGTTCCGGGCGGGCGCTGCTGCTGGGCAGGCTGGGCGGGCCGGGCCTCCCCTGTCACCCCGTTCGACCGCTTCCCGCGCGCCTGCCCGCTCTCGCGCTCAAGGCGTCACTCCCGTCCGGATCGGTCCGCCGCGCGAGCCTGTGGCGTCGTCCTTGAACTGCCCGTCCTCGGGTGCGGACTCCGCCTGGGTCAGCCGGCGCAACGTCGTCGCAGGCGGGTATCCGGCCATACGGTCACCACGGCCGGCCACGTTTTGGCCAACGCGAGATTGGTGCCGGGAACCACGGGGTAGCCCGCGGCATGACCGACGAGACCGCACAAGCTGTTCCGAAGATCCGCAGCGAAGGGGGACGGGCTGCGGCACCTCATCGTGTGTTGTCCGCGATGGAAACCGCACGAGGGATTGATGCGCCCGCGGCGACGGTGGCGAAGCCGTTGATCCGGCTCTTCGGCGGTCGGGTCGGCCGTGAGCTGCGCGGGCGTCGGCTCGGGCATCCGCTGCACCCGCTTGCCGTCACCGTCCCGATCGGGGCTTGGGTGTGTTCGGCGCTGCTCGACCTGGTCCCAGGCAGCGACGCAGCCGCCCGGCGGTTGGTTGGGATCGGCCTGCTCGCCGTGGCACCGGCTGCGGTGCTCGGCGCGGCCGACTACAGCGAGCTGGACGAGCGGCAGCGACGTGTCGGGTTCGGTCATCTCGTGCTCAACAGCCTCGGGGCCGCGTTTTTCACCGGCTCCTACCTGCGCCGCCGGCGCGAGCCGGTCGGCGGCAAGATCCTCGGCGTCGTCGGCTTGGTGGTTCTCAGCGCGGGCGGCGCGCTCGGCGGTCACCTCGCCTACGCGCAGGGCGCCGGGGTCTTCCGGTGGCAGTCCCCGCGCCCACAGGCGGTCGACCGGTGACCGAGTTCCTGCGCATCTACCTCCGCGACCAGTTCGCCCTGGGCATCACCTGGCGCGAACTGGCGCGCCGGGCCCGCGACAACAACCGCGGGACCGAACTGGGAGACGCGCTGGCCAAAGTCGCCCAAGCCATCGCCGAAGACGTGCGGACGTTCGAACTGATCATGCGCACGCTCAACGTGCGCCCGAACCGCGCCAAGGCCGCGGCCGCCTTCGCGGGGGAACGGCTGGGACGGCTCAAATACAACGGCCGCCTGCGGTCCTACTCCCCGCTGAGCCGTTTTCTTGAACTAGAGGCCCTGGCCATGGGCATCGAAGGCAAAAAGATCCTGTGGACCACCCTCGGTGACCTGGCCGGCCTGCGCGCACGCGTGCCGTCTGTCGACTTCGACGACCTCCTGGCTCGAGCCGACCACCAGCGAAACACAGTCGAACCCTTCCGCCGCCAGATCGGCATCGAGATCATGACCCCCACCCACCAGGAGAACTGAGCGCGGCGACGCCGTTGGCGTCCGCGCCATCGAAGACGCGGCCGGCGAGCCGGCGCATCCTCGCGCTGAAGCTTGCGGTGCTCATGAGGGGCGGCGCTGGTCGGCTTGGCGGCACGAGCTGATAGTGCGGTAACGGCACCGGCTTCCGCCAGGCCGCTCGAGCCCGGCTACTGGCCACGCTCAAGAGAGACCGGCCCACCCGTTCGCCACCACGTCGCCGCGGGAGCGCGCGAGGGTTTCGTTAACCAGGCGGCGGGTCACCGATTTCTCATACTGCCCTCGCTCCGGCTCTGGCGTTCGAGGTGCATGCAGACGGCGATGTTGCCCAGGACGAATCCCGCGAAGGCCACCGGTAACACCACGAGCACGCCGAACAGGATCAGCGCCAGCGCGATGACGTCCAAGGCGAGGTTCACCGCCAACCAGCCGCGACCCAGGCGCCACGCGACCTCACCGAAGGTCCGCCGCACCCAGACCGCGTCCGTGGCTTTCAACTGACGTTCGGTCGCGCGGAGACGTCGAGCCGCGTTCCGTGCTGAGACGGTCCTCCGCCCGCCCGGAACCGTTGAGTCCATCGCCGCCACCTCGATCCGGAGAAGCGGTGCTGTCGGCTGCGCTCGGCGCGTGGCATACCCGCACCGGGCGTCATCAACCATCGATTTTTTCAAGCACGGGTTTACCGACGGCCGGAGCGGGTAGGTGCGGGCCGTCAGCGATGAGGATGTTCCGGCGACGACGAGACCGAGGACCCGATGACCGACACCGCCGCGCGCCCCACGCCCGTCCCGCTCCGACCGGCCCGCAGGGAGCCGCTCGGATCGGTGATCCTGAAGACGATCCGCACCACCGATCACAAGACGATCGGCCTGCTCTACCTGTCGACCTCGTTCGGGTTCTTCCTCATCGGCGGGTTGACGGCATTGCTGATGCGCGGCGAGCTGGCCCAGCCCGGGCTGCAGTTCCTCTCGCCGGAGCAGTACAACCAGCTGTTCACCATGCACGGCACGATCATGCTGCTGCTCTACGCGACCCCGAACCTCTTCGGCTTCGCCAACTTCATCGTGCCCCTGCAAATCGGGTCGCCGGACGTGTCCTTCCCCCGCTTGAACGCCTTCTCGTATTGGCTTTATCTCTTCGGCGGCTTGATCGTCTTGTCCGGCTATATCACCCCGGGCGGCCCGCCGGACTTCGGCTGGACCGCATACACCCCGCTGTCGAGCGCCATCCACTCCCCCGGTGTCGGCGGGGACCTGTGGATCACCGGGCTGATCGTCACCGGCCTCGGCACCATTCTCGGCGCGGTCAACATGATCACCACCATCGTGTGCCTGCGGGCGCCCGGGATGCTGATGTGGCGGATGCCGATCTTCACCTGGAACATCCTGTTCACCGGCATCCTGATCTTGCTCGCGTTCCCAATCCTCACCGCCGCGCTGTTCGGGCTGCTCGCCGACAGACACATCGGCGCGCACGTGTTCGACCCGGCCAACGGCGGCGCCATTCTGTGGCAGCACCTGTTCTGGTTCTTCGGCCACCCGGAGGTCTACATCGTCGCGCTGCCCTACTTCGGCATCGTCACAGAAATCATCCCCGTCTTCAGCCGGAAACCACTGTTCGGCTACAAGACCATGGTATTCGCCACCATCGGTATCACCGCGTTGTCGGTGGCCGTCTGGGCCCACCACATGTTCGCCACCGGCGCGGTGCTGCTGCCGTTCTTCTCGTTCATGACGTTCCTCATCGCCGTGCCCACGGGGATCAAGTTCTTCAACTGGATCGGCACGATGTGGAAGGGGCAGCTGACGTTCGAGTCGCCGATGCTGTGGTCGATCGGCTTCCTCGTCACGTTCCTGCTCGGCGGGCTCACCGGCGTCATCCTCGCCGCCCCCGCACTCGACTTCCACGTGCACGACAGCTACTTCGTCGTCGCCCACTTCCACTACGTGCTGTTCGGGACGATCGTGTTCGCCACGTTCGCCGGCATCTACTTCTGGTTCCCCAAGATCACCGGCCGCATGCTCGACGAACCGCTGGCCAAGTGGCACTTCTGGACGACGTTCATCGGCTTCCACACCACCTTCCTCATCCAGCACTGGCTCGGCGACGCCGGCATGCCACGCCGCTACGCCGACTACCTGCGCAGCGACGGGTTCACGGGGATGCACACGGTCTCGACGATCGGGTCGTTCATCCTGGGTGCATCGGTGCTGCCGTTCATCTGGAACGTCGTCAAAAGCTACCGCTTCGGCCAAGAGGTCAACGTGGATGACCCTTGGGGTTACGGCAATTCGCTGGAGTGGGCGACGACCAGCCCACCGCCACGGCACAACTTCCTCGAGCTGCCCCGCATCCGCTCCGAACGGCCCGCGTTCGAGCTGCACTACCCGCACATGTTGGACCGCATGCGCGACGAAGCGCACGTGACCCGAGGGCACCCCCAGGGCAAAGCCTCGCTCTCCGAGGTCGCAGCAGGCGCGACCCAGCCGGACGAGCAAGGCGGCACTGAAGACCCCCGCGGACGCTGAACCGAGAGCCGTTGGCCGTTGCGCCGCGCGCATTGTCCTCGCGATCCGGACGTGGATCTTCGAGCAGATCCACGCCTTCGACCTCCGCATCTGCGGTGCCTCAGCTTGCCGTGCCGTCACGCACGGCCCGGCCGACTGCACCGTCTCGGCGGTGAGCAGCAGACCGGAAAGCCTGGCGCCGGAGAGTTCGTCGGCCAAGCGCAACTCAGGGTTTATCGGGCCCTCGCTGCGCCAGCTTCACTGGAGGGCGGTCGTCACGCAACAGCCCATGGGCCAGCAGCCGGTGCTTCACCGGTTCGGACAGCCTCGGCGCACAGCGGACGTCCCTCACCTGCGGCTCGGCCGAAACTGACCCGAAGGTCAGCCCGGCATCCGCATGCGAACGTCGGTGGAGTCTGGCCATCGTCGGGACAGGCGAGGGTTGAATCCCGATGCCGTCGCTGGTCAGCCTGATTCGTCAGTCACGTGGTGTTCAGCGCCGACGGGTTTGGATTCGGGCGAGCCGCGCTGGCGGAGGTAAACGCTGAAGATCGCCATGCAGCCGATGGCCAGGAACTCCGACTGCCAGTTCTGCAGGGTGCGGTTCCAGAAGTCGGCCGAGAGCAGGTACTCGCCCCAGCTGACCGGGTCACCGAAGTCGCTGAGCTGTTCCGCGTTGTAGGCGCTGACCCCGGCGATCGATTGGGCCAGCCACGACAGCAGGAAGACCGTGCCCATGACCAGCCCGAGCGAGCGGGAGAACACCGCCGTTCGCCGGCCGCCCGCTTTCGCCCACCGAGGGGACCCGTCTCGGACGTGCCGGCCGAGCAGCTGATCCCGGTCACTTTCGGGTCCGGCTTTGCGCAGAGCCTTCGATTCGGGAGAACCTCGCTGCACGAGCCAGACCGTCGCGGAGACGTAGAGGAAGAACTGCAGGTATTCGGATTGCCAGTTCTCGGCGACGTCGACGGCGAACGACGAGGACGTGAGGTAGTCCAGCAGACCGACAGTCTGAGCGCCGTGGGCGAGCTGCTGGTCGTTGAAGGCGGCGAGGCCCGACCACGCCTGGCCGACCAGGCTGAACAGGAACAGCACTCCGAAAGCGAGTGAGAGGCCGTTGTCCCGCATGAAGGACCGGAGTGTGGTCATCGGCCCAGCACCCCGATTGCGATGAAATAGGCCAATCCGGCGAGGACGAGCACCAGGTAAACGGCAAACACCGCGCGGGCCTTCATCGCCCGCCGATCGTGCAGTCGTAGACCTGCTCGTTGCGCGGGTGGCAGCCGGCGCCGGTGATGCGCCAGCCGTCCGGGAACTCGTGCAGGAACAGGGTGTCCGCAGCCGAGCGCGCCTGAGCTTCGTCGCTCCACACAGACGCTGACACGACGGGGGCGTGCGGCACTGTAGCGAGCGCCGGCTGGCACCCGGCCGGTCCGAGCGCGTCCCGTGCGCGCGGAGCGAGCAACGCGCAGGCCTCGACGGCCGTGCCTGCGGCGGCCGTGGTGACGAACGCCTGTGCTGCGGCCTGGGCATCCGGACTGTCGGCGGCACAGCCGACGACCGAGACCAAGAACGCCGCTGCGATCACACTGCCGATGACCTTGTGCACGCGTCGAAATACCCCGCTCGCGGCTGATTTACACCTCGGCGATGCTGTGATCGCCAGTTCTCGGAGTCGGCGATAGCAACAGTTGCGTTACGCAAACAAGACCGTTTGCCTCCGGCCCCCGCGGGTATTCACTGATCGCCAGATGAGTATCGGGAGGTGCAGTGCCACAGCGTGACGGGATCACCGAGCCCTGGGGAGCCAGGAGACCGTACGGGCCCGGTGAGCACTGGCCGACCCGCGTGGACAGTTACCTCGCCGACGGCGTGACACCGGAGAGCGTGCAGCGGTGGGTGCGGAGTGCGGCGGTGCTCCACTCGAATGGCGACGGGCTCGACATCGCGGTTCGAGACAGCCGAATCGTCGGAGTGCGTGGCCGGTCCGACGACCGCGTGAATCGCGGTCGGCTGGATCCGAAAGACCTTTTCGGGTGGCAGGCCAACTCGGCGAGCGACCGCCTGACCACGCCGCTGGTGCGCCGGCACGGCGAACTCGTCGAGGCGAGCTGGGACGAAGCGATGGACCACATCGTCCGCCGCAGCAGAGAGCTCCTCGACGAGCAAGGGCCCGGCGCGCTCGGGTTCTACACCAGCGGGCAGCTCTTCGCCGAGGAGTACTACGCCCTCGCCGCCGTCGCCCGTGGCGGCATCGGCACGAACCACCTCGACGGCAACACCCGGCTCTGCACGGCGACGGCAGCGGCGGCCTTGAAGGAGTCTTTCGGCTGCGACGGCCAGCCCGCGTCCTACACGGACGTCGACCACGCCGACGTGATCGCGCTTTTCGGGCACAACGTGGCCGAGACGCAGGCGGTGCTGTGGTCGCGCATCCTCGACCGGCTCGCCGGGCCCGAGCCGCCGGCCCTGCTGTGCGTGGACCCGCGCGAAATGCCGGTCGCCCAGGCCGCGACGCTGCACCTCGCGCCGCTGCCCGGCAGCAACGTCGCACTGATGAACGGCCTGCTGCACGAGATCATCGAGAACGGCTGGGTCGATCGCGGCTATGTCGAGCGGTGCACGGTGGGATACGACGATCTTGCGGCGACCGTCGCGGACTACCCGCCTGAGCGTGTGGCGGAGATCTGCGGCCTCGAGCCCGCGCAGATCCGGGAGGCGGGCCGCCTGCTCGGGACGGCGGAACGGCTGTTGTGCACTGTGCTGCAGGGCTTCTACCAGTCGCATCAGGCCGCGGCGGCCGCGGTGCAGGTGAACAACCTGGTGCTGCTGCGCGGGATGCTCGGCAAACCGGGCGCGGGCGTGCTGCAGATGAACGGCCAGCCCACGGCCGAGAACACCCGGGAATGCGGTGCCGACGGTGACCTGACCGGGTTCCGCAACTGGGCCAACGACGAGCACGTGGCCGAACTCGCGAAGCTGTGGAACGTCGACGTGAGCCGGATCCCGCACTACGGCCCACCGACCCACCTCATGCAAATGCTGCGCTACGCCGAAAACGGCAGCCTGCGGTTCCTCTGGGTCTCGGCGACCAACCCGGCCGTCTCCCTGCCCGACCTGCACCGCATCCGCTCGATCCTGGCGCAGGACCGGCTGTTCCTCGTGGTGCAGGACGCGTTCCGGACCGAGACCGCCGAGCTGGCCGACGTCGTGCTGCCGGCGGCGATGTGGGGTGAGAAAACCGGCACGTTCACCAACGCCGACCGCACGGTGCACCTGTCCGAGAAAGCGGTGGAGCCGCCGGGACAGGCGCGAGCCGATCTGGACATTTTCCTGGACTACGCCCGCCGGATGGACCTGCGTGACGCCGACGGCGCGCCCTTCCCGGCGTGGACCGACGCGGAGTTGGCCTTCGAAGCCTGGAAACGCGCGTCGAGGGGACGGCCGTGCGACTACAGCGGCCTGAGCTACCGGAAGCTGCGTGAGGTCAGCGGGATCCAGTGGCCGTGCACAGAGGAACGCCCGGACGGCACCGAGCGGCTCTACACCGACGGAAAGTTCTTCGCCGCCCCCGACTACTGCGAGAGCTACGGGCGCGACCTGGTCACCGGCGCGCCGACCGAACCCGTCGAGTACCAGGCGATGAACCCCTCCGGCAAGGCGATGCTCAAAGCCGCCGGGTACCTCCAGCCGCACGAGCGACCCGACGAGGCCCATCCGTTCCTCCTGATCAACGGCCGCACCATTCACCACTTCCACACCCGCACCAAGACGGGGCGCGCACCGCAGTTGGACGCCGCGGCCCCGGAAGTGTGGCTGGAAGTATCCGAAGCGGACGCTGCCGCGGCGGGTCTGTCCGAAGGGGACCTCGCCGAAGTGTCGACGCCGCGCGGTGCCGTACGCGCCCACGTCCGGCTCGGCGGGATCCGCGAAGGGGTGCTGTTCCTGCCGTTCCACTACAGCTACTGGGACGTCGACCACGCCGCGAGCAAGGACGGCGACCGCGCGGCCAACGAGCTGACCTTCACCGACTGTGACCCTGTCTCCAAGCAGCCGCTGTTCAAAGTCGCCGCCGCCGCGTTGCGCAAGGTCGGCGACGAACAGCCCGCGCCCACGATCGCGCCCGCCCACACGACCGTCCACGAAGAACTCGTCACAGGAGCCACCCGATGAAACTGGGCCTGGCGATACGCGAACTCCACCGAGCCGAGAAGTCGATGGCGCGCGACCTGCGCAAGACCGCCGACCGCCACGCGGCCGAGCACGAGGTGCACCACGTCGCCCAGGACCTGGCCGGATGGTCGGAAGAGCACGTGCACGAGCTGACCCGGCACGGGAGGAACTACGGGCTTCACCTCGACGAGCGTGTCCCCGGATCAGGGCCGCTGGCGCCGCTGCGGACCACGCTCGCCGAGCTGAGCGCTGGCCGACCCGAACCCGGGCTCCTGCTGCTCGCCGACCTGCGCCGCTTGCACCGCAAGGCCGCCGGCGTCTCGCTCGACTGGGAGCTGCTCGCCCAAGGCGCGCAGGCAGCGAAGGACACCGAACTCCTCGAGCTGGCGAGCCGCTGCCACCCGCAGACGTTGCGGCAGATGAAGTGGACCAACGCCATGCTGAAGAGCATGTCCCCGCAAATCCTCACCAGCTGAACGGCACCACGATGACCGGCTCCACACGGCGATCGTCCGCGCAACCGCAGGGACGGGACATGCCGACCGTCCACGACCTCGATCAGCTGTCCGAACTGTTCACGGCCGACGCCGGTGATGATCTCTACGTCCGCTGGTCACATGGACCCGACGTCGACCTCGACCCGGCGCGGGCACAGCAGTCCAGCCGGGACAGCCTCACCGGCGTGCCACTGCCCGGTCTGTCCGCGAACCCCCTGCGGAAGGAACCGTGGTGGGAGGACCGCTCGGTTCGGCTCTGGCTCGCGCGCCGGCTCTACGACTACCAACACCTGCGCGATCTGCGCGGTCCCGGCGTGCGCCCCTGGGTTCTGCGTGGCACGGAAGTCGCGCGCGGGCCGGACAACGAGCCACTCGTACGCTGCGACGAACCGCTGGCCTGGGTCGCAGACACCGTGCTGTGCGAATCACGCGCCCTCGTCGACGCCCAGGGATCGCGCGAATGGGGCCCGATGGACCGACGCCCTCGACCGGCCGAGCGCACGGCCACCGGCTGAGCCGGCGACCGTGTGCACCGGCGCCGCTTCCGGCTTGCGGCCGAACGGCTTCAGGTGACGGCTGGGCCCGATTCCGAGCTGCCGGACAGCTCTTCGATGAATTCGTGACACTGCTTGGCTCGCGCCGAGTCTTCCGCCATCACGGTGCGGAAGAAATCGGCGATGTCCTGCTTGCCTGCGTTGTCCGCGTCCCTGACGTACTGGCCGTAGTCGTGTCCCGCTTTCAGGGCGTGGTACTGCACCGACACGAGGTCGTAGGTGACGTCGTCGAATCCGGTTTCGCCGGTGGCCATGATGTCTCCTCTCCGCAACTGGGTTGCGCCGCGGCTGACACCGCTGCGGAGGTGGGGCACCCGCGCCACCTAGGTCGACACGGGCGGGTCGCTGCATCAGCATCGTTTGTGCGTCCGCGTCGGGCGGATGTCGACTCACAGCTGACGGTCCCCATGGGCGCATGGCAAGACTTCACCGACTGGTCGGTGTGGAGGCAAGTTCCGGCTGCCGCGACGGGTGGGCCGAAATTTCCGACGGCGTGGGCGTCACCGTCGCGGCTGACTGCGCCCGCGTTCGCAGCTCGTTCTGTAGGCGGCGCGCGACCCGCGACGGGGCCGGGCGGACCGATTCCGGCCACGCGGCAACGATCACAGGCGGTTCGTCTCTTTCAGGTTCGAGCGCGAGCCGCCAGCCGTCGTCACTGCTCCACGCGAGCATCAGCAGCCGCCCGGGCCACGCGCGTGACGTGTCGGCGAGCGCGACGTACGCGGTCGAGGGCGTGCCGCACTCGCACAGCACCGCGGTCGCTTCCACTCCGACCTGCTCAGCGACTGACTCTACGTAGTGGCGCAGCAGCAGTTCTTCTCGATACGTGGGCTCCGGTTTCACCGGTCACCACCACCTTCACGTGAGCCTGCCCCGTGGATGGATTCACCGTGCGGTGACTGGATTCCCGCGGGCGGAGGTGTGAAACCGACCCCTTTTGTGGCCGACCGGTCTCCGCGTTGCCATCGCTGGTGCCAACCGCGGCGAACGGACGTTGGCGGGTACGCAGGCGCGGTCATCCGGACGCGACGAGAACCAGGCTGTCCGCGCGTGGCGCGGAGGACGAGGAGAGGTGCCGATGGCACTGAGGCTGGGGTTTCCCGTGGTAGGGGTCACCGACCTGTCTCGTGCCAGTGCTTTCTGGAGCGCTGCGCTCGGGCTCGAGGTCTCACCGGAGTGGGATAGTGGAAACTGCCGGATCGCGACTTCGTGGTACTCGCCGACCCCGACGGGAACGTGTTCTGCCTCGCAGACCTCAGCCACGCGCCATCGGCGGCGGTTCGTGAACGAGCGCCACCTGTTTTGCGCATCGTCGGCCGCGAAGCCTGCGGTGATCCGCGCCAGTGGCAACCTCACCGCCGCGGCGGTGAGAAGCAGAGCTGCCGGTGGAACGGTTGGTGTGTTTCCGAGACCGTGGGTCCGGGTACGCGAAGATCCATGGGTACCCGTGCGCTCGCGTCGCTGCCGTACGACATCATCGAGGACGAGAACGTCTGGATTTCCGTGTCGGGCGGGATCCGGCTGGCGGCCAGAATTTGGCGACCGGCCGGCTCGGAATCCGTGCCGGTGCCGGGAATTCTGGAGTACATCCCCTATCGCAAGCGTGATCTCACTTCGGTTCGCGACTCGATTCATCACCCCTACCTCGCCGGCCACGGGTACGCCTGTGTGCGTGTCGACATCCGCGGCACCGGGGAGTCCGAGGGGGTTCTTGAGGACGAGTATCTGGAGTCCGAGCAGCAGGACGCGGAGGACGTGCTGGCGTGGCTGGCATCGCAGCCCTGGTGCAGTGGCGTCACGGGGATGATGGGCATCTCGTGGGGCGGGTTCGCCGCGCTGCAGGTGGCCGCGCGGAAACCGCCGAGCCTGCGGGCGATCGTGATCTCGTCGTTCACCGACGACCGGTTCGCCGACGACATGCACTACATGGGTGGTTGTCTGTTGTCGGACAACGTCGCGGAGTCCGGCACGATGTTCTCCGACGCGACCTTGCCGCCGGATCCCGCGCTGGTGGGGGATCGCTGGCGCGAGATGTGGCTCGCGCGGCTGGAGCACTGCAGCCTGTGGGCCGAGCAGTGGCTGCGGCACCAGCGGCGCGACGAGTACTGGCGGCACGCGTCGGTGTCGGAGAACTACCACGACGTGCAGGTGCCGGTACTCGCCTCCAGCGGCTGGGCCGACGGCTACTCGAACGCGGTGACGAGGCTGCTGGCCCACCTCGACGTGCCGCGGCGCGGCCTGATCGGCCCGTGGTCGCACAAGTACCCGCACCTGGGCGAACCCGGGCCGGCGATCGGCTACCTCCAGGAAGTGGTGCGCTGGTGGGACCACTGGCTCAAGGACGTCGACAACGGTGTGATGGACGGCCCGATGCTGCGCACGTGGATGCAGGACAGCGTCCCGCCGTCGACCTCCTATGAAGACCGGCCAGGGCGGTGGGTCGGTGAGGCGTGCTGGCCCTCGCCCCACGTAGCGCCGTCGGAACACCCGCTCGCGCCCCACCGGATCGCCCGGCCCGGCGAAACCGCCCCCGAGGAAACTCTGCATCTGTCCTCGCCGCTGTCGGTGGGTCAGTTCGCGGGGAAGTGGGCTTCCTACAGCGCACCTCCCGACCTGCCCTACGACCAGCGCGAGGAAGACGGCGGATCGCTCGTCTTCGACACTGACGTGCTCACCGACCGCTGTGAAATCCTTGGTGCACCTCAGGTGCGGCTGACGATCTCGGCCGACCGGCCGGTGGCGATGGTGGCGGCGCGGCTGTCGGACGTGGCCCCGGACGGGAGTGCCACCCGTGTGACGTACGGGCTGCTCAACCTCACGCACCGCGAAGGCCATGAAAACCCCGTTGCTCTGGAACCCGGGCAGGTCTACGAGGTTCAGTTCGAACTGAACGGGGTGGCGCAGGCTTTCCCAGCGGGGCACCGGATTCGGCTTTCTCTGTCCACTTCGTACTGGCCGCTCGCCTGGCCGCCGCCGGAGCCGGTCATGCTGTCCATCCACACCGGACAAAGCACGCTGACCCTCCCGGTGCGGCCGGTCGCAGAATCCGACGAGGTCTCCGAGCGGCCGTTCGAACAGCCGGAAGGGACGCCGCCGGTCTCGACCACCGCACTGACCCCGCCCGAGCAGCGCTGGACGGTCTCGCGGGACCTGGTCGACTACCACTCCGCACTGGACATCGTGAAGAACTCCGGCACCGTCCGGTACAACGACATCGACCTCGCGATCACCCGTGACGTGCACGAACGCTACAGCTGGGTCGCCGACGACTTCTGCTCCGCCATGGCCGAAACGGAATGGGTCGTGACGTTCGAACGAGGCGAGTGGTCGGCCCGGAGCGAGACCCGCACCCGGGTTTCCTGCACCCCCGACGAGTTCATCGTCGACGCCCGCCTCGACGCCTACGAAGGCGCCCGCCGGATCATCTCGCGCAACTGGCACCGCGTGGTCCCGCGCGATTTGGTCTGAACCGCGTTCACCCTGCTGTCGTGCATGTTGTGCCAGATGGCCCAGTTTGTCGCCGTGGTCACGGGGAATTCCATGACCACGACGACGAACGGGAAACCGACCGGATGACGAAGAACATTTTCGTGATCGGCCTCGACGCCGACAACGCACGAGTGCTGGAACGCTTGCCGGACGCCGAAAACTACACGTTCCACGGCCTGCTGACCCCGGAGGAGCTCCAGCACGGCGAGATCGACATCGTCGGGCTGCTGGACAAAGCCGCGGAGGAGTTGGCCGCGTTCGAGGGCCGGATCGACGCGATCGTCGGCTTCTGGGACTTCCCGGCCGCGACGCTGGTGCCTCTGCTGTGTGAGCAGCACGGCCTGCCGCACGTCCCGCTCGAGGCGGTTCTCAAGTGTGAGCACAAGTACTGGAGCCGGCTCGAACAACGGGCGGTGATTGACGAGACGCCGCCGTTCGGCATCGTCGATCTCGACGAGGAAGAACCAGGGTTGCCCGAGGGCATGTCCTTTCCCGTGTGGCTCAAGCCGGTGAAGTCGTTCTCCTCGGAGCTCGCTTTCCACGTGACCGATCAGGAGGATTTCGCCGCCGCTGTCACGGAAATCCGCCAGGGGGTCGGACGCGTCGGCGACCCGTTCGATCACGTCCTCGGCAAGGTTGATCTGCCGCTTGAGATCGCTTCGGTGGGTGGGGCCGCCTGCCTCGCCGAGGCGGAGCTGTCCGGGGTACAGGCCGCGGTGGAGGGGTACGTCTGGAACGGCGAGGTGACCGTCTACGCAGCACTGGACTCGGTCGACTACCCCGAACGCTCTTCGTTCCTCAGACACCAGTACCCATCCCAGCTGCCCGACGACATGGTGCGGCGCATGGAAGACGCCGCGCAGCTTGTGATGCCCCGGATCTGCTTCGACAACGCGACCTTCAGCATCGAGTTCTTCTGCGACGTCGGGACCGCTCAGGTCAGCCTGCTGGAGATCAACCCACGGCATTCGCAGTCCACGCCGAGCTTTTCGAACTGGTCGACGGTGTCACCAACCACGACATCATGGTCCGACTCGGCCTCGGCGAAGCACCGAAACCCCGTGATTCCCACGGTCCCTACCGCATCGCCGGGCGGTGGTATCTGCGGCGATTCTCCAGCGACGCTGTGGTGACGCGGGCGCCGACCGAAGCCGAGATCGCCGCGTTGGAGGAGAAGATCGACGGCATCGTGATCGACGTCAGCCCGCGCGAAGGGCAGCGCCTGTCCGAGCTTCCCGAGCAGGACAGCTACTCCTACGAGCTCGCGCAGATCCTCATCGCCGCGCAGAGCGAGCACGAGATGGAACAGAAGTACGAGCAGTGCGTCGCCGAGCTGCGGTTCGAGTTCGCCGAGTCGTGAGCGCCGACTTGCGATGACGAGTAAGCCGGTCCTGAGCCTGCAGGGCATACTTCTGTACTGAGCTCTACAGGGCGCGGTCATCCCTGAGGACCTGTGCGATGTCGGGTGCGTGGTGCACGAGTCGCCGGCCCGTAAAGCGGCCACCCCCGCGGTTCCCCCTGTGCTGGGCGGCCCGACCAGAACGATTCGCCACGCCGAGCGGGCGCGCAGCAACGGCACGCCGGATGTTTTCCCCGTGATCCCGGGGGTACTCCGGCGTGCATGTCGCCCCCGGGGGTCCGGGGGCGAGACGGCGAGGGTGAAGGAGGAGGGTCGGTGTCCACTGACGCGATCGTGTTGCTGAAGGACGACCACAAGACTGTCGAGAAGCTCTTCAAGCAGTTCGAAAAAGCGGGGGATAAGGCGTATCAGGAGAAGCGGCGGGTGGTCGACTCGATCATCGAAGAGTTGACTGTCCACGCCTACATCGAGGAAGAGATCTTCTACCCGGCTGCCCGGGAAGCCGTGCCGGAGACGGCGGATCACGTGCTGGAAAGCGTGGAGGAGCACCACATCGTCGTCTGGATGTTGTCCGAGCTCATCGGCTTGGACGCCGCGGACGAGACGTTCGACGCGAAGGTCACCGTGCTTGTCGAGAACGTCCGCCACCACGTGGGCGAGGAGGAGAACGACTGGTTTCCGCAGGTGCGCTCCGCGATGGGACGCAAACGCCTGCAGGAACTGGGGCAGCGCATGGTCGACGCGCGGGCACAGGCGCCGAAAGATCCACTGAAACTGCACAGCGCGACAGCCTGAGCAGCCGACACGAGCCGGTTCCGGACAGGTGAATCGCGTTTGCGCTGCCGGTCGTCAGGAAATCCGGGAACCAGTTGGCTTTTTCCATGGTGAAAGGGAGCGCGATGAAGGCAGTGACCTGGCACGGCAAGCGCGACGTCCGCGTGGACACCGTGCCCGACCCGAGGCTCGAGGAGCCGACGGACGCGATCGTGCGGATCACGTCCACCGGGATCTGCGGGTCGGATCTGCACCTGTACGAGGTGCTCGGTGCCTTCATGACCGAGGGCGACATCCTGGGGCACGAGCCGATGGGCGTGGTGGAGGAGGTCGGCGCGGCGGTGACCGGGATCAAGCCCGGTGACCGTGTGGTGGTCCCCTTCAACATTTCGTGCGGCCATTGCTGGATGTGCGAACGTGGCCTGCAGTCGCAGTGCGAGACGACGCAGGTGACCAGCCAGGGCAAGGGCGCGTCGCTGCTCGGGTACACCAAGCTCTACGGCCGGGTGCCGGGCGGGCAGGCGGAGTACCTGAGGGTGCCGCAGGCCCAGTACGGGCCGATCAAGGTCCCGGACGGCCCGCCGGACGAGCGGTTCGTCTACCTGTCCGACGTGGTCCCGACGGCGTGGCAGGCCGTCGAGTACGCGGACGTGCCCGGCGGCGGTTCGGTCGTGGTGTTCGGGCTGGGGCCGATCGGGCAGATGGCCTGCCGCGTCGCGCGGCACCGCGGGGCCGGCGAGGTGATCGGTGTCGACCTCGTACCGGAGCGGCTCGCGCGAGCGCGTTCGCACGGCGCCACTGTCCTTGACGTCCGCGACCACAAGGACATTGCCGAGTCGATCCGGCAGCTCACCGGTGGGCGGGGCGCGGACGCGGTGATCGATGCCGTGGGCATGGAGGCTCATGGCGCGCCGATCGGCCGATTGGCGCAGAGCCTCGTCGCCCTGTTGCCGCAGCAGGTCGGCGCGAAGATCACCGAGAAGGCGGGTATCGACCGTCTGAGCGTGTTGTACGCCGCGATCGACAGCGTGCGTCGTGGCGGCACGATCTCACTCTCGGGTGTGTACGGCGGGATGGTCGACCCGCTGCCGATGATGGAGCTGTTCGACAAGCAGATCCAGCTGCGCATGGGCCAGGCCAACGTGCGGCATTGGATCGACGACATCATGCCGGTCCTCACCGCTGACGGTGATCCGCTCGGGGTCGAGGGTTTCGCCACGCACAAGCTGCCACTGGCCGACGCGCCGCGGGCGTACGACATCTTTCAGAAGAAGCTCGAGGGCGCGCAGAAGATCCTGCTGCAGCCCGCCGCCTGAGCGCTGCACCAGTGGCACACACCGTCGATCCGCATCTCGAGGAGGGCCCGTGGCCGAAGAACGACTACGCCCGCCGCAGCGACAGGAACCGCCAGGCCTGACCGAGGACATGGACCCGCGGCCGCGAGACACGATGGCCGGCTACGAGGGGCGCGGCCTGCTCGCCGGGAAACGGGCTTTGATCACGGGCGGGGACTCCGGGATCGGACGTGCCGTGGCGATCGCATTCGCGAAGGAGGGCGCCGACGTCGCGATCGCGTACCTCAGCGAGCACGAGGACGCCGAGTACACCGCTGAGCGGGTTCGCGCCGAGGGCCGCGAATGCCTGTTGCTGCCGGGGGATCTGGCTGTCGCGCACCAGTGCCGCGAGGTCGTCGACCAGACTGTGCGCCACCTGCACGGGCTCGACATCCTGGTGAACAACGCCGCGACTCAGTGGCCGGTGGACAACCCCGAAGATCTGACCGAAGAACAGTGGATGCACACGTTCGACGTCAACATGCACAGCTACTTCCGGGTCACTGCGGCCGCACTGCCGCACCTGCGCGAGGGCGCGGCCATCATCAACACTGGTTCGGTGAACGGCCTTCGTGGCAACAAGTCCCTCATCGACTACTCCGCGACGAAGGGCGCGATACACGCGTGGACCATGGCTATGGCGCAGGCGCTCGCCGATCGCGGCATCCGGATCAACTGCGTGGCGCCCGGCCCCGTGTGGACGCCGCTGATCCCGTCGACGTTCCCGCCGGAGAAGGTCGAGAAGTTCGGGCTGCAGGTGCCGTTCGAACGCGCCGCGCACCCGGACGACCTTGCGCCGTCCTACGTTTTTCTGGCCGCCAACCGCCTTTCGTCGTACTACAGCGGCGAAGTCATGGCAGCGCTGGGCGGCGAGACGACACCGGGCTGAGCGATCCCGGCGGGGTCACCCCGAACCCCCTCAACTGCTCGGCAGTGCACGCACTGACGCCGGCGACGGACTGGGTGATGACCCGGAAGCGGGATGTCCGTACGTGGCACCCCGGTCAAGTCGAGGCCGTGGGGCCTCCTGGCGGGCTCGGGGTGCGGTGGTGAGGAACTCGTCGAGGAACGCGCGTGCGACGTCGCAGAGCTTGACGTTGGTGTCCTGGGACAGCTTCACAAGCACGGCGAACGCCTCGTCCGCACCGCAGCAGCGCTGTGCCATCAGCACACCCTTAGCCTGTTCGATCACCCCTCGGCTCTGCAGCGCCTGACGCAGCTGTCGGTTCTCCTCGGCGAGCACCGCCAAGGCATCAGTGCCCTCGGGCGCGTGCCGCGGGGTCGGCGTCGATCGGCTCGTCCGCCAAGGCTGTGACTCCACCGTGGACATGGTCGCTCCCCTCGATCCGCTGGCCATCCGATCCGCAGGACATTCGAATTTACCCGTGGCTGGCGCGGTTGGTCACGCGCCGAGCCGGCTGTAGAGGCGGCTGGCGAGGGCGGCGGCCAGCTGGCTGAGCTCGGCGGTGGGGTCGAGTTGGGCGTATTGGCCGAGCAGTTCGGCGATGACGTAGGCCTCGGTGCCGGACAGAAGCGCTGTCCACGGCTCCCGGCGGCCGCGTTCGATCAGCTGGGTAAGTGCACGGGTGTACTCCCGGTGGTCGCGCACCTTGTCGAGGTCGAACGGATCCTGCCGCGCGGTGGAGTCGGCCATGCCTCATCACCCTTCTGTGTACCGGTGCCCATCGCGTGTCGGCGCTGACCTGCGAGTTCGGGCCGGCGAGGGTTCATGTCGCCGACACGGGAGCAAATCTATGGTGGCTGGGGTAGACATTCAACCCGGGCCGTGTGTAGTGTTCTCCATGTACCGAGAGAGACAACGTCAAGCAGGCGCGGGAGATGACGGAACTACCCGCGAGATGAGACAAGGCGGTCAGGCAGGGCGGGGCCAATCAACGGACAGGTCTCGGCTGGTGACCGGTGAACGACCCGGGATCGGCACGGAAGACGGAATTGGCCAGACGGTCCCGGTGCAGGACGCAAGCGGCGCAGGTGCGCTTGTGAGGTTGTTGACCGCTGCAATATGTGAGTACCGCAGTATCTATCCGGTAAGTGGCAGTGCGAAGTCAGTGTGTGCAGGACGGTCAGGTGGCCGGAGCCGATCACGGACGGGGTTCCGGGCAGTGACCAGCGGCGTTACGCATGCTGGGGCCGATCAGGGAAAGGGTTCCGGCCTGGTGACGCCCGCAGCGGTAGCAGTGGAAGTGCACAGTAAGAAGAAGAACCCGGAAAGAAGGGAAAGGGCACATCATTGGATCGCCCGCGGCGGCTGTGCAGTAGTGCCGCGCGGGTACCGCAGTCCCATCGGATTGGAAGGTGGTTCTCGGTTACGAGTAAGCGATCCCCGCAGTCTCCGCCTCTCCGGCGGACGACGCGGGTACAGGAAGCCGACGTCCGCGTCGGTTGACAATGGTGAAACCCAACCCCTGGGACCCCGGATGCCGTGCACGGCATCCGGGGTCCCTTGTGACGTGGAGGTGGAATGACTCCTGACCAACGCAACGCCCCCGCACCCGGTTCGGGCGGGGCTGACAAATTCGACGACGACCAGTACCCCGCCTACACCATGGGCCGGGCCGCGGACATGCTCGGCACCACCCAGAACTTCTTGCGCAGCCTGGATGAAGGCGGCCTGATCGAGCCACAGCGCTCCGCCGGCGGGCACCGCCGCTACTCGCGGCACCAGCTGCGCATCGCCGCGCGAGTGCGAGAACTCGTCGACGAGGGCACCGCCATCGACGCCGCATGCCGCATCATCTCCCTCGAAGACCAACTCCACGAAGCCCAGCAGCGCGACACCAGTCAACAACCCGCCGGCTGAGCCTGCGAGGTGCACCGCCGACCCGCGCGGTACACCTCCCCAGGTGCAACCTCTACGCCGTGGCATTCGCCGCCGGACCGGAGCGGGAAAGCTCGAAGGAAGCGGGAGGTCGTCACGCGAGGGTCTGAGCTGCTCCTGCTCCGACGATTCCGACGATCAGCGAGAAGCCGTGGCTACACCAGGCCTCGGGCCCGGTGGCAACGACCCGTGCACAGTCGACACGGGGTGAGGGTTGAGCATCGGCAGCCCAACCAGTTCGGTGCTGCGTTCGTCGTGCGGCGGGCAGAGGAGAAACGCGGCTTCCGCGGGTGGGAAGAGCCGTCTCGTGCCGCGGGTCACAGCGGAGTGGATGGCGACGCGCGAGCGGTGAATTCGAGTGCCGCCCTACGCCGAATGCTGCAGTCTCGATGCGCATCGGCAGCGTCCCCACGGGAGCCAGGCGAATCTATGGCATTGGTGAGCGAGCCTAAGCCCGGCCCGGTGGTAACCCTGGTGGGCGCTCGATGAGGTGTTCACAGGGTTCGCCGGCTCGCCGGTCGCGGTGGTCCGCCGCGAGCTGTAGACGGCTGGGAGTGTGTGGCTGCCGGCTGCACGAGGATGCGGGGGATGTGTTCGCGGCCGAGATCGCCGCCGGTGAGCGGGTCGAGATTGACGCGGGTCGGGCGTGTTTGGGTTTCCCGCCCCTGGGGAATCCGATGATCCAGTCCAGTAACTCGCCCCGGACCTCGGCGACGTAGGAATCCGGGAAGGACCAGCATGCCCGTGCCCGCTGAACCGGCCTCAGCCAGTGTTCGCCCTGCCGTAGCGACGCCCCGAAGCCAGGGCGACCACCACTACCGTGAGCTCGCCCGAAAGGTGCGCTCGGCGGGTCTTCTACGCCGCCGGTACGGCTACTACGCGGTCAAGATCGGGGGCACCCTCCTCGCCTTCGCTGGCGGATGCGTTGCGTTCGTCGTGGTCGGCGACTCCTGGTGGCAGCTCGGAATCGCCGTGTTCTTTGCGGTGATGTCCGCGCAGCTCGCGTTTCTCGGCCACGACGCCGGGCACCGGCAGATCTTTCACGGGCGCGAAGCCAATGACCGGCTCGGCCGGGTCCTCGGTGGCCTCGTCGGCATCAGTTACGGCTGGTGGATGGGCAAGCACAATCGCCACCACGCGCAGCCCAACCACGAGGACGCCGACCCCGACCTCGACATTCCCCTGCTCGCCTTCACCCGAAGCCAGACCCGCGACCGGCGTGGACTCGTCCGCTGGACCGCCAAGCACCAGGCGGCGCTGTTCTTCCCGCTGCTCCTGTTGGAGGGCCTCAGTCTGCATTGGGCCGGCGTCCAGGCCGTGTGGCGCGGGGACGTGGACCACAGGCGCAGCGAAGCTCTTCTTCAGCTCGCACACCTCGCGATCTACCTGACCGCGGTGTTCACGGTCTTGTCACCGCCGGTGGCGATCGCTTTCATCGCTGTCCACCAAGGACTGTGGGGTGTCTACATGGGATGCTCCTTCGCGCCCGGCCACAAGGGCATGCCCACCTACACCGGCGGCGCCGTCCCGGGTTTCCTGCACCGGCAGGTTCTCACCAGCCGCAACGTCCGTGGCGGCCCCTGGGTCGACTTCGCGTTGGGTGGCCTGAACTACCAGATCGAGCACCACTTGTTCCCCGGCATGCCCCGCGTCAACCTCCGCCGCGCCCAACCGCTCGTTCGGAACTTCTGCACCGCACAAGGGATCGACTACGCCCAGTGCGGACTGCTGCGCTCCTACCGCTACGTACTGGCCCACCTTCACGACACCAGCGCACCGCTGCGCGAGGCCTAGCAGGTCGGCCGCCTACGAGAGCTACCTCGACGACCGGCTTTCCGACCACAGTGATGAGTTCTGGTCCGGATAAGCACCATCGTGATCGGCCGGCGGCTGATGTGGGGGAGCAGGCGCGGGGCGATGTGCGTGTAGTACCGCACGACGTCGCCTTTGGTGCACCCACTCGGATAAAGCAGTTTGTACAGGTTGGACAGCGTCAGCCGACGTTCCCCAACCTGCACGGTCAGCTGCTTCTCGGGCATTGGGTTCAGCCGCCGGCGCCGCGGCTGGTGTCGGGGACGAGGGCTTCGCTGCGAACGCGGTCCGGTCTCACGCAAGACGGCACGTGTATATGCACGTACATTCCCACCGCTCGTAGGCCGTACGGGTCGGCGGCGCCGGCCCGGTCACGGCCAGCGCCTTGATCAGGCCCCGCCGACGGAAGCCGACCAGCCGGGCCTGGCGTTGAGCCCGGTACGTCCGAGCCACGCACGCAGGCGACTGCGCACGCGCAAACGTGCGGGCTGGCTGCTGGCGCCGACGGCCGGCTCGACACGGACACGGCCCCAGCCTGCCCAGTAAGGCCGGCGTCGACGACCGGCCCGGACGACGCCGTCCGGTGGCGAGAAGCCGACAACCTCAGCCGAAGACCGACCTCAGGCGGGTCCGGCCGCCGCGTCGATGAGCGTTTGGGCGAGTTCCTGGGCGTCTTCGAACGGGCGGGGGTCGTTGAGCGAGGTCGAGAGCGCGCGAGCGCCCTCGAACAGCACCGCGAGCCGCCGGCCCAGGACTTCGGGCTCGCGCGCGCCCGCCTCGGCGGCGGTCTTGATCAGACGCGCGGCGAGTTCCCTCTTGTGACGCTCGACCAATGCCGCGGCTTCGGGCATCGTCCCGGCGGCTTCGACGGCGGCGTTGTGCAGCGGACAACCGCGCACCACCGTTGCCGAAGCCGGGCCGGCCGGACGTTCGGCGAACAGCTCCAGGAGCCGCTCGCGCGCACTGAGGTCGCTGCGTTCCAGCGCGGACTCGGCGAGGACCTCCTCGTCCGACTCGATCCACTGCACATACGCGCTCACCAGCGCTTCCTTGCTCGGAAAGTGCTGATAGAACGTCCGCGTGGACACGTGCGCCACGGCTGTCAGCTTCGCAATGCCGGTGGCGTGTATGCCATCGCTCGCGAACAACTCGGCCGCAGCACGCAGGATGCGCTGACGCGCCCCACGCCCGCCCGCGGGGGCAGCGACCGTCACCTCACTCGTTCCCATACCCTAAGTATAGCGATCGTTTTACATCTCGCCGACCGCCTGCCAGCTTCAAGTTCAGCGATCGATTTACTTCGCGTTGGCGTCCCGCACCGTCGGACCGCGCACGGTCGGACAGACGTGGAAGGTCGTCCCGCTGCGCGTGGCGCTGACGGTCGGCGTCGTGGTGGTCCTGGTGGTTTGCGCGCTCGGGGTGGTGGCGACCGGAACCGTCGCGTAGCGCCTGGGCGAGCTGCTCGGGGTGGGCCGGACCGGGGTCCTGGTGTGGGAGATCGCGAAGTGGCCGGTGATCGCAGTTCTCGTCAGCCTGGTGTTCGCACTGCTCTACTGGGCCGGCCCCAACGTGCGGCAGCCGAGCTTCCGGTGGCTCACGCCCGGCGGACTGGTCGCCGTCGTGCTGTGGGTGCTGGCCTCGGCGGGATTTGCGCTCTACGTGGCCAATTTCGGTTCGTACAACAAGACTTACGGGTCGCTCGCCGGGGTCATCGTGTTCCTGGTGTGGCTGTGGATCTCCAACATCGCCCTGCTGCTCGGTGCCGAGCTGGACGCCGAGCTGGCCCGCGGCCTCCGGCTCGAGGCGGGCGGCGGGGGTGGTGAAGACGAGCCGTTCCTGCGCGCGACACCACGGCGATGGACGCTGACGAAGCGGACGCCGTGTCCGGCGAGGTCGCGCGGGAATGAGCGCGCCGCCGACCGGCCCGTTGCCGCTCCTCGGTTTGGACGAGCGCTGGCGTGGTATTCGCCGGGCCAGGGGCACTCCGGCAGACATCGGCCGGTGAACCGGCTACGCCCGTGGAGGAAACATGAGCACACCCGAAATCGACCCGGTCACCGCGGAAAGCATGGAAGAAGACGCTGACTTCGGTGACGAACACACCGAACCGACCTTCCGCGACCAACCTCCGGAGACACCGGGCGCCAGGACAGAAGACGAGGGCGGCGGCGATCACGGCGGTATGGACCCGCGTTGAGGCCGAGCGAAAGCGTAGGCGCCCATACGCATCTGCGTGTATTGGGTCTGGGAGGCGAACCACTACGGGAGTTGAAGCGGTGTGAATTGCCGCGAAGGCGCCGAGGCGCGACGGGGTGGCCCGGACTTGGTGCTGTCCCTGACCGAGGATCAGAGAGCTGCACTGGGAACCGATGCGGCGGAGTTGGCAGAGGCGCTGGACACGGTGCTGGTGGGGCTGGCGGCGATGCGGAAGGGGCGTGACGCCGAGTCCCTGGGAGACGAGACCACCCTCAAGGACCGTCCGGGCGATACCGGACTGGCGTGGGACGAGCGGTTGCTGCGGGACGTGTGCGGGCTGCTGGCCCATCTCGAGGGTGTGCGTTCCGCCGGAATCCGGGCGCACACACGCGACGGCGGGTCGTACGGCCAGCTGGCGGCGGCCATGGGCGTGCCCCGGGCCACCGCGCAACGTTGTCGGGACGACCTCGGGGAGCCGGGGCCGGCCGAGTTGTGGGCGACCGGAAGCCGCAGCGGGGTGAGCCACGCCGGCTCGCGGGTGCCGGACACGATGCGCTCATGGTCCACGCCGTGGCCGGGATACATCCCGGTGGACATCACCCCGTCGGAACTCGTGGGCGCTGGACTGGAACGCAGCGTGCGTGAAGGTTGGGCTGATCCCTACGCGACGCCGAGCGATGTCCCGGACTGGGCTGACCGGCAGGCGGCTGCCCTGGTGCCGTACCGGCTCGATGAGCGGCGTCGGCCGCTGAACCCCACCGGCCGCACCGGAAGGTGTGGACGGCACCTCGGAAAATGGGGCGAGAACCAGGCCGCAGACCCGATCGTCGTGGCCGGCGCCGGCGGTGCGGAACCACAGGTGCTGCTCATCCTGCGCCAGGACTGCGCGGAGTGGGCCATCCCCGGCGGCATGGTCGACCCGGGTGAGACCGCAGAGCGCGCGCTGGTCCGCGAGCTGCGCGAGGAAACCGATGTAGACCTGGCCGGTATGGATCCGAAGATTCTGACGCGGACCTACGTGGACGACTGGCGGAACACCGATCACGCGTGGGCGTCGAGCACGGTGGCGCTCTACCAGATCGAGGAACCGCTTACGGCCACCGCGGGTGACGACGCGGCCGCGGTCTTGTGGGGTCCGTTCGCCAGCCTGGACGGACTCGTGACGGCGATCGAGGGTGCTGGAGGGAAGCTGTACGAAGGGCACCGGCCGTTGCTGTCGGCGGCTCTGAAGCACCTCCGCGACGTCTGATGCGCCCTCGCCGGCCACCGCGTCGGGAAGTGCGCCACCTCCGGTCTGAAAGGGCCGTGCCGGCCTGAACGCCCATCGGTGTGAGCCCGCCGTCGATGAGGGGTGATGCGCCGGCCAACGGCCGGTCCCGCCGGTTGATGCGACCGCTGAGCCGGCCACTTCCGGGTTGTCCTCAGCGCGGGCGGGTCGAGCCGGTGGTGCGACGGTACGCGGTCGCAGCACCGACACCCGACCTCACGTGTGATCCCGCACGTTCTCCTTCGCTTGGCGCGCGTGGTCCCCGACGTCGCCGGCAGCAGACTGTGGCTCGTCCGTGACGGTCGAGACGGCCTCACCGGCCGTGGATTTGATCGACTCGACGGCCCGCTGCACGGGCTCGGCCAGATTGTCCTTCATCTCCCGCGCGGCCTGCTCCACGACTGGCTGGGCGTGTTCGCGCGCGAGATCCTCGCTTGGCCCACGACCTCCCGCTCCCGCTCGGTGCCCGGCAGCAACGAGGCGACCAGCCAGCCCGCGCCGAAGGCGATCAGGCCGGCGGCGAGCGGGTTGCCCTCGGTTCCGCGGCGAACCGGCTTCGGGGTTTCACCCAGCGTTTCCGCCGCGGAAGCCGCGGCGGACCGCACCTGGTCGGCCGCGTCGGAGGCCAGAGAACCGGTGTGAGACGTGACCGATCCGAGGGCGTCCTTCGCCGACCGGGATGTCCTCGCCAGTGCCCATCACCTTGTCCTTGGCATTCGTCATCGCCGAGCGGACACGCCCGACGCGCCGCTGCACGATCCGGCTGGGAGTGACCTTCTCGCTCAACGCGTTCACATCGGCACTCAGCTCCCGCTGGGTGGTCTTCCGGAACACCGGCTACCACACCCTGCTACGCCTCCGCCCCGACCCTCACCGGGCGCTGCAGACCCGAGGAGGGATCGAGCAGGCCAAAGGGGTGCGGATGGCCCAGCGCCGCTGCGGCCCGCAGGAGGCGTTCGCCGGCCTCGTGAGGCTGTCCCAGGACACCAACGTCAAGCTCCGCGACGTCGCGCGAGCATTCGTGGACGAGTTTCTGTCCACCGTCCCCGCGGAACCGCAAGGTGGCCCCACAGCCGCTGCTTGACCGAGGGACCACCTGCGGATACGCCCTCTCCAGGCCACAGGGTGGTCTTCGCCGGCACGCCACCACGGGGCCTATCCGATCATCCTCGCGGGAAACACGCCGAACGGTGGGCGGGTGCCGCGCGCGGGCGATCTGCGTGAAGCGGTCGGAAATCGCGCGCACGCCGAAGTCGGGTGAGCACGACGACCAGATCGCGCCCAGCGACGCCGCCGCCAGGAACGCGACGAGCGTCTGCGGGCAGTTCGGCGCCAGCGCCACCACGCGGTCGCCCTTCGCGACGCCCAGCGCCTTCAACGCTCCCCGCGCCGCGGCGACCTGCGCGCGAATCACCCAAATTTCGACCTTCTACAACGGCATCGCGGTCAGCTCCAGTGGCACCCGGCTATGTTCGCCGTCCCGCCCCGGTTCCTCGCGTTCGACCCCACCTCGAGTCAGTCCGGCTCGCCGGACAGCCGGTCGCCGATCACGGAACTCGCTCCGGGCACTGGTGGCACCACTTTCCTGATTCTCGTTTAGCGGACTGTGCCGCTGGATACTTGGTGGGTCACCGACAACATGGGGGTAGCTGCCGATGACGGACGAGCGAGCGAGCGACGGCGTCACCGCTCCTCGGTTCTCCCTCGGTGGCGACGTTGTGCCCCGGGATGATCCAGACCAGCCTCTGGCTTTGACCGTCGGACGCTACGAGGTCCAGCACCTGATCGGCAGCGGAGGTACCGCGCGGGTCTACCGGGCGTTCGATCGAAGGCTCGGCCGCCCGGTCGCGCTCAAGGTGTACGACCGGGACGTCGTCGCGGCGGACCAGGTACGGCGGCTCCGGGAGAAGACCATCCAGGCCGGTATCGACCACCCCGGGGTGGTGGCCGTGTTGGACAGCGGGACCGATCACAGCAGGCCGTTTCTGGTGATGCAGCTGGTGGACGGCGGAAACCTCGCCGAGCGCCTGCTCGCCGGGCCCTTGCCGGCCGCAGAAGTGTCCGGGCTGGGGGTCCGCCTCACCGAGTCGCTGGCACACCTGCACAACCGGCGCGTCGTGCACCGGGACCTCAAGCCCGCCAACATCCTGCTCGGCCCCGACGGCCCGCTGATCGGCGATTTCGGCATCGCCCACGAACTCGGCTCGACCCACATCACCGGCACCGGGTTTGTGACCGGCACGGCCGCCTACCTCGCACCGGAGCAGATCACCGGTGAACCGGCCGGACCGGCCGCCGACGTCTACGCACTCGGCCTCATCCTGCTCGAGTGCTTGACCGCGGAGCGGGAGTATCCCGGCACGATGGCCGAATCGGCACTCGCGCGGCTGCACCGGTCTCCGCGTATCCCCGACGGGCTGCCCGGTCCCCTCGCACACACCCTCACACGCATGACCGCCCGCGAACCAGAGCACCGCCCCACCGCACACGAAGCATTGCAGATGCTGCGCCAGCCCACGACCACGCACACCGGCACCGCGGTCACTGGCCAGGCCCGCGTGCCGGGTTCCACGCGGCGCCGACGAACCCCGATCGCCTTGAGCGGCCTCGCAGCCACGGCCGCGGCGGCAGCAGTTGTCGTGGCGCTCACGAGTCCCGACGCGCCCCGCCCGTCAACTCCCGCCGCCGAAGCACCCACGATGACCGTCCCGGCCCCTTCGGCGACGCCTGTGCAGATCATCCCCGCCCCCTCACCGGCGACGTCCGCAAAGTCACCTGCGACGGCGATCGCTGGGCCACCAGCCCCGCCAGGCCCGGCCTCACTGCCCGGCCCTGGCGCTCTCACGGCCAACCGCGACGACAAGGCTGCCAATCCAGCCGACAAAGCCAAGGGGAAACCCAAGGACAAGGGCAAGGGCCACACCCACCCCTGACACCGCGCAGCCAACCGGACTTCGCCTCCGGCGGCACACCGCGCCCACCTACGGCGTGGCAAGCCGCGAGCCGTGCCCTCATCGCGGGCCGGGCGAGCGATCCGGATCTGGCATCGCCGTGGCGGCCGGTGACGGCGTCGGGGCGCGGTCGCCGGCCGTCCGGCGACGGCGCAGGGGTGCGCGCCCCGACGTCCGCTGACCGAGGTGAGCGCGGCGCTTAATGGCGCGGGCGGTTCTCGGGCAGGTCGTCGGTGTCGATGCGCTCCTTGCGCACCTCGCCGGAGACCGTCTCGGTCTCGGTGACCTCTTCCTTCGCCAGTCGTACTCGTTCGACCGGCACGGCCTCGGTCTCCACGACCGGCCGTTCGGCGTGCAGGGTCATCTCGTGCTCTTCCTCGGAGATGGCCGGGCCGTCGAGAGCGGCGCCGGCGTTGGCCTCGGTGATGGGTTCGCGCTCGACGTGGACCTCTTCGTGCGTCACCGGGACCGAGACCTGCTGAGTCTCGGTGACGACGTACTTGCGAAGCGTCGCCCGGCCGGTCTGCTCTCGCTGTGTGCCCACCCGCAGCCGTTCCTCCGAACGCGTCATCGCGTCGTCGGTGGTGGGGCCGGAGGTGTCCCGCCCGGTGTCGGCCACAGTGTCGGTCCGCCCGACCTGGCCTTGTCCGGTGTCGAGACCGTAGTGCTGGTAGAGCCGGCTTATCTCGCCTGGGTCGAGATGGTTGCCTGAGGGGTCGACGTGGGGTGCATCCTTGACGACGTCCTTGTCGTAGGACGCCTGGAGGTCGTCACCGCGGGGTTGCAGGCCCTGGACGGGCAGGAACGTCTCGCTCGTGCCGAACAGGCCGGTGTTGACGGTGACCCATGAAGGGGCGCCACTGGCGTCGTCGGCCCACAACTGGCCGACCTTGCCGATCTTCTGACCAGCCGTGTCGTGAATGGTTTTTCCGGCCCAAGAAGCGAAATCCTGGGAATGAGGCACTGTCATTTTACTACTTCCTCGTAGTGGTGGGGTCTGGCTTCGCCGCCGATTACCCGGCTGCGCAGAAGAGACACCTGTTCGCGGGGATTTTTTTCTGCCGGCCACCACTGTCACGTGTTTGATGATCTGCGACTTGCCGACAATAAGCGCGTTGAGCTGTACAGACGTCCTCTTTTGACCTTGCCCGGATTTCGATCAGCACCGGTTCACGAAATAAGTTCGCCGACGACGGTGGTATCCGGTCAATCGCAGCCTTCATCCGTCGATGCCACAACCGCTGCACAGACCCGAGCCAGGACTGCTGGCCGGATGATCTCAGGCGGATCCCTGTGGTGCTGAGTCGCGGGCAGCGGACACCGACTGTTGCTTGAAGCCCTTGCGCGTCCGTCGACGACGACCTGCTTTTTGCCCTCGCCGTCATCGCCGGTGGACCGACTCTGAGCCGGCTTCTTTTCTTCGGCGGAACGGGCGCACGATCAGCACCGTCACCTGTCCGCCGCGTTACCAGCAGACCTATCGGACGGCGATCGACCACACCCATCGCGCACTGGAGCTCTACCGGGCGCTGGGCCAAGCGATGTGGGAGGCGGAGGCCTTGAACCTGTTGGGCTGGTTCTCCGCCCGCCTCGATGACTACGACGCTGCAGCCGAGCACCTCCAAGCCGCTCTCTCCCTATTCCGGCCCCACCATGCACTGACCAACCAGGCCCATGCCCTGGGCAACGTGAACCTGATGTTTCGCCGATCAGTGACGAGCCACCGTGTTCTGCGAAAAGACAAGATCAATGGATACCGGTTTCAACGTCTGTCGTCTCCAGGCTCGACGGCCGAAGCCGGTGACGTAGCACCTATCCCTTCGAAGCCCGGATCCGGACCAATGGCGACGGCCGGAGCTGGCTGGCCTTGCTCGAGGGCATAGCGGAGGAACGGAGGTTCACCGGCGAACTGCTGCAGACGGTACCCGACGTCGCCGACGCCAGATATGACGAAAACGGAGGCTTAGTGGTGATCAGCCCCGCTGGCGCAGTTCGATGGCTATCCGGATCGCGGTGAACTCCAGTCCGAAATGCCGGTAGCAGCTGGCGACGGATGCCCACGGCCGCAGGTCAAGGCATTGCGCGTTCGGCTCTCTACCCCAGCCGTTCCACGATGGAGGCCAAGACCGGGCCGCTCCGGGTAGACCTGACGACCTGAACTGCGCGCCGCTCCCCCAACCCGTAACACCGGGCGCTCCGGCGGCGTCTCCTGCTGCGGCGCACCACACACCACCCGACTCATTCCCTGACGTTCTCCGTGAGGATCGGCGGACGCCGGTCGTGCAACGGAGCGACGGCTTCGAAGGCGGCTGAGGCCTTCAGCACCAGAGCATCGTCCATGCGGCGACCCACGATCTGAAGGCCGACGGGAGGACCCGCCGCACGAGCAGGAAGGAAATCCCGCCGTCACCTGCATGCGCGCCCGCGGCCCCCTCGCCTCCACTACCCACGACCTACCCGACGGAGCCCAAGTCCACCTCATGCCCGACCAACCACCCACCAACACCCACGCCGACGGCAACCCGGATCGCGTACGTCGAACTTCACGTGTTCGCCGACTACAACAGCTTCTTCGTCCAAGACGAAACCGCCCGGTTCGACCCAACGACTGGGCCATGCCCCTCATCAACAACCCGGTCTCGCTCAGGCACGACGTCGTCCGGGGAGAGGTCGAGGCGCACGCGGTGCACTCGGGGTCGTTGCCGGTTGGTGAAGACCAGGACGGAGCTTTCGGCGCGGACCTCTACGACCAGGCTGGGGTGCACCGGTCGGTACTCGGTCACGCTGGGGCGGCCGAAGACGCCCGTGGAGATCTTCCTGGATCCCTCGCCGGTGAGCGCGAGGTGAGGACCCGCTTCGGCGCGCAGGGCATCGCTCAAGGCATGGGAGAGGCCGATGCCTTGCAGCGCACCCGGGGGGTCGGGACGCGCGAGCACCAGCTCGGTCGGGTGGTTCGGGTCGCCGGTGACACCGACGACGACGGCGTCGACGACCACGGTAGAGCGGACCTTGATCCAGTCCGCGCGTCCAGGCCGGTAGGGCTTGCCCGGCGGCTTGACCACGACTCCTTCGATGCCCACGCGCGCGCAGGCGGGATCCATCCACGTCATGGCCTGGTCGCGGTCGGTGGTGGCGGGCATCAGCTGCAGCGGGGGCGGCACGCCGTGCATCAGCTGTTCCAGCCGGGCGCGGCGTTGCTGGTAGGTCGAGCTCCGGTGATCACGGTGTCCTTCGGCCAGCAGGTCGAAGGCGACGTAGTAGATGACCGCGCCGCTCTCGGCGCGAGTGCGCGGGCTGCCGGCCAAGGATCCGAAGTCGAGGCGCCCGTCCCGGTGCGCCACGATCTCGCCGTCCAGCACGACGTCGCCGAGGCTCGTAGCCGCGGCGAACAGCTCAGGGAAGCGGTCGGCGAGGTTGTTGTCGCGGCGGGATTGCAGCACGCCATCCCGGGGGAACAGCACACCACGCCAGCCATCCATTTTGGACTCGAACGACAGCGGCCGGGCGGTGCTGGATGTCGGGACCTGCTTCTCCGCGCGCAGGAGCGCCATCTCGACCGGAGGCCGCACTACCGCCATGGCCGCAGTCCTTCCGCGATGTGGCCGGGTGACGTCCGCTGTGGTGTCTCGTGCTGCACGATGGGCCCTCCGTCCTCGGTGGGGCGGGCAGGACGGGTTGTGACAGCGTCGGATGACGCTGCTCGCATGTTAGGCCGTTTGGTTGGTGGTCGTCCGATGTGTTCTGGTCACGGTGTTGTAGTGGGTAGCTGGCGGCGCTTGTCGGCGATGTGGCGCCGGCGTTCAGCAGCCAGCAACGACCGTGCGTGCACCGCGCACGGCCCGACCTCGACGCGGCGACGTGCCGCGCGGTCGTGGCAACGGGAGGTGAGGCCGATGGCGGAGAAGAAGCTGACCGTGCAGGTCGGCGAGCGGCAACTGGTGCTGTCCAACCTGGACAAACCGCTCTACAGCACGGGATTCAGCAAAGCCGAGGTCGTGCGGTGCTACACGCACATCGCCCCGGTCCTGCTCCCCCACATCAGCCGCCGGCCGATCACGATGGTGCGCTTCGCGGACGGCACCGATGGGGAAGCGTTCTTCGAGAAGAACTGCCCGCGCGGCGCACCCGACTGGGTCCAGACGGTGACGCTGCCCAGCTCCGGATCCCGCAGCGACCGCGGCCCCGGCACGATCACCTACCCGCTGATCGAAGACCTGCCGAGCCTGGTCTGGGCGGCCAACCTCGCCGCGCTCGAGCTGCACGTGCCCCAGTGGATGGTCGGCCCCGGTCCGAAAACGCCAGTCCCCGGACCGGCTGGTGTTCGACCTCGACCCGGGCGAGGGCGCCAGCGTGGTCGAGTGCGCCCGTGTGGCGGAGCGGCTACTGGAGGTCCTCACCGTTGACGGGCTCGCCCCGCTGCCCAAGACCAGCGGCTCGAAGGGCCTCCAGATCTGCTGCGGCGTCCGAACCCGCCGGCCCGACCGAACCTCCACCTACGCCAAGGCCATCGCCGAGCGGACTCGCCGCCGAGATGCCCGAGCTCGTGGTGTCAAAGATGGCGAAAACCCTGCGCACGAACAAGGTGTTGATCGACTGGTCCCAGAATCACGTCTCGAAGACCACGATCGCCCCGTACTCGCTGCGCGGCCGCGACACCCCCACCGCCTCCACCCCGATCACCTGGGACGAAGTTCGCTCCTGTCGCACCCCGGCCGAGTTGACGTTCACCGCCGAGGACGTGCTGCACCGCATCGACGAGCACGGCGACCTGCTCGCCGATCTGCACGACACCCGGGTGGCGTTGCCCGGCCGCTGACCCGCCGGCCGCTGGCCCACTGCGGGAGGGCAACACCGGCAGCGGCGGGTCAGCCGGGGATGTTGCGGGAGTCGCGGCTGCGCGGATAAGTGTGGCGCACGGCGATCGTGCCATCCATGTTCCGAATGAAGTGCTCCACGACGCGCTCGATCGCCATCTCCCGGCCCTTGGCCACCGCCTCCTCTTTCGAGCCGTGGGTGTGCGAGGCCTGCTGGTTGCCCTCGACCTTCGTCTTCCACTGGCCGGCCTCGTAGAAGCTCTCGACGTCACCCTTAACGAGCCTTCCTCCCTGTCCACCGGGCGCGCCCGCCGCGCCACCTTCACGCTGAATACCCGGGCCTCCACTACCAGGAACGCCGGTTTCAGGCGACCACCCGACGGGGTAAATACGGATGTCCTCGCGGGATCGGGTGACCAGCGGATCGAGGGGAGCAACCGTGTCGTTGGTGGACACACAGGCTGAGCGGACGAGCTGGCCGGCGCCGGCTGCCCGCCACGCGCACGAAGGCGTTGAGGCCGCGGCGGCCCTGGCCGAGGAGAACCGGCAGCTGCGGGACGCATTGCAGACCCGAGGAGTGATCGAACAGGCCAAAGGCGTGCTGATGGCCCAGCGCCGCTGCGGCCCGCAGGAGGCGTTCGACGTGCTCGTGACGCTGTCGCAGGACACCAACGTCAAGCTCCGCGACGTCGCACAAGCGTTCGTGGACGAGTTCCTCGCCACCGTGCCCGCAGAATCGCGCGGTGGCCCCGCGGCCCCTGCTTGACCGCGTGGCCACCTGCGGACACGTCACTTCCGGCCACACGGTGGCCTGTCACCGGCGCGCCACCCAGGGCCTACCCGTACATCCCCGCAGGAAACACGGCAAACGGGCCGGGTACTCCGGGTCGCCGGGCCCGTCTGCCAGACGCTCAACATGCCATCGCTCTACGGCGTGCATTCACCGCCGGATCGCGTACTGACTCGACAGCTGCTTCGAGTTCGCGATCACGTCGTCCCACGGCACCACGAAGCCGGTGATCTCCGTCAGGCACCCCGCGCACAGACTTATTGACCGGACCGTCCACACCGTCATCGCCGAGAAGCGCACCGCGAACGGCTGATCACCGCCGGTCAGGCATATCCGCCCGATTTTCGGCTAGTACTACGGCGACCCCGGCTTCGAGATGGTGGGCACGTTCGGCGATTTCGCCGAGGGTGACTACGCTCGGTACCGCTCTTGACACGAGTGACTGGAGGCAGCGGATGTCATCGGACGCCATGCAGCAGGACCCGAACGCACCGGTGGGGATCGACCCGAACCGCGCGAGCGTGGCGAGGGTGTACGACGCGTTGCTGGGTGGCAAGGACAACTACGAGGTGGACCGGCAGGTCGTGCGGGAACTGACCGCGGCCATGCCTGACGTGGTCGACCTCGCGGTCGAGAACCGCGCGTTTCTCATCCGCGTCTGCCGTTTCATCGCGAGCCAGACCGGTGTTCTGCAGTACCTCGACTGCGGTTCGGGGCTGCCGACCGCGGAGAATACGCACCAGGTGGTGCAGCGGATTCGGCCGGAGTCGAGGGTCGTGTACGTGGACAACGACGAGCTGGTCGTCGCGCACGGCCGGGCGCTGCTCGAGGAGAACGACCTCACCCGCTTCATCGAGGGCGACATCTTCGACCCGCGCAGCATCCTCGACGACGAGACGGTGCGTGGCCACCTCGATTGGAGCGAGCCGATCGCCCTATTCCAGATGGCGACGCTGCACCACCACAAGGGCGAGCGGCACCGCCCGGCCGAGGTGATGCACGAGTACATCGAGGCGCTGCCGTCCGGGTCCTTCGTGGCGCTCACCCACATCCTTGACCCCGAGGGCGAGGACACCGAGGCGATGCGCAACCTCGAGGAGGCAGTGCGCAACGGCTCCCTCGGCGGAGCGACGGCACGTACACGCGCCGAGATCGCCGAGCTGTTCGACAACCTCGAGCTCGTACCGCCAGGCCTGGTTGAGCTGGTGAACTGGTGGCCGGACGGACCGCGGCTCAGGCCCCTCAACACCGCACAGCGGCTGTTCGCGGGTGGCGTCGCCCGCAAGCTCTGAGCCTGCCGGGCTCTCTTCGGCTCTACTTCTACGAGCCCCTCTTGGGTAGGTTGTGCTCCAGCCGGCTGTCACTGCTTCGCGCGGTACCAGTCCGGGCCTTCGACCTCGAAGGTGTCGTCCGCGGTCACACGTTGGGGTGCTGTTTCGCCGAAACGGCGCCAGGCCTTCTCGGTGCGTCGCTGCTCGGCTTCCAGCGTCCCTAAACGACCGGGTCGTCGTCAACGGACTCGCCCAGCGTTCGGCCGTGACCATGACGTGCCGAAGTCAGGACTCCGCGGCCTGATCATTTTCCTGGTCAGAGGGTATTTCGGGTTTTTCGCCGGCGGGCTCGGCAGACCGCGCCGTCGTCTCTGCTGGATCGGGCTTTCCGCGCGAGCCCGCGTCCAGAAACGCTGCCCAGTCTTCAGGGTGAGCTACGGGAAGTAGCCGGAACTGTTGCTCATGGGTGCTGTCATACGGCGTCGTGGCGTCGTGCTTCATCCGAGTGTGATCGCGGATGAGTAGCATCTCGATCACCTGCGCCGCGGTCTGCAGGTCGGCGTCCGTCGTTCCGGCTGGGACCGCAGTCGGTGACTGCACGGATCCGTCGTCGGCCCGATCAACATAGAAGCCCCGCTGTTTGGCGCGGTTGGCCTCGCGAGCGGCAAGCTCGGCTTCTTCTTGCCGTCGCGCATAGGTCTTTTCCCACGTGTCGAGGTTCGAAACCAGCTCGCGGATACGGCTGTAGTCTCCCCGGAACTCGGCAAGCTCGTCGCCGAACACGACCGCTTCGAGGTACTTCGCCGTGTGACTACGTCCGTGCTGCGCAAGCTTATCCACTGCGCGGGGAGTTTCGTCCCCCTCGTTCCAGCTGAAGGAGAACTCCTCGTAGATCCAGCGGGCCTTGCCGAGTTCTTCCTGCGCCAGGACACTTAATGAGCGAGCACGCCCATACGAGCCGGCAGCCAACAAGGTATGGGCGTCAGCGACCAAGGCAGATGCGTTGTCCATCAACGCTTTCCAGAACTCGCGCGCCGCGGACGGACTCATCTCGACCATGGGGTCAGCCTGCATCATGCCGGAACTTGGGTCGACCTGGGAGTCCTACTGCACGCTCGGCAGGATGATCGAAGAGGATGCCGGTCCTGAGTCACTGGAGTGCCTGGCGCGCATCGAGCGGCTGGACCGGGCGCGAGCCGAAGCGCTCGACTGGCTTTCGGCCGCTGGTTCGGCCAGGGGTTCCTCGGCGCTGAGCAGCGCGACCTCGTCGACGTCTGCTCCGTCCCGAGTGGAGGCAGACCAGGCCCGGATCGCCACTGTCGAGGGCCCGTGTCTTTTCGGCGTCCGCGTTCGACAGCTCCCCTACGAGCTGCTCTGGGCTCGCGAGGTACCGGCCGCCGACATCGAGGCGGCAGGCCGGTGCCTCGTCGCACATCAACGGAAACCTGATTCAGCCGCACTCATGCCCGTATGGTCATTGGCAGGACGCAGAGGATCCGCACCCTGCAAGAGCAGATACGCCGTGGTGTCGACACGCAACGCCTCACCGGTCTGCACATGGCCGTCAATTTCGGCATCAACCGCATGGTGCAACAAAGTAAGACCATGATGTTCCTCGTTTACGTCAACACCACCTTCCAATATAGTGCGAAGTGTTTTAATATCTCCATTCTCGACCGCGATGTGCGCTCTGCTCATTGCACTCAACGATTACTTCCCCCTTCTGCCACGTTTGCGGAAACATTTGGAAATTGTAGTACCACGCGTAATGTCGCTGAGGGTTCCCTGGAGCTCCCACCTCCGGAACGGCGCCCTCCTGAAAAGTTTGGCCACGGCGGCCGCCCGCATGGTGCACAGACGGGCACGCGCATGCAGTGGGGTGTCGATGTCGGGTCGCTCGAACTGAGCACGCAGGTGCATCGCGTCGAACGGCCAGTTGTGCGCCACCACGATGCGGCCTGCCAGCCGCTCGACCCCGCGGCGCCGCACACCACCTTGTCGCATAGCCATCTCCTGCACGACATCCATTCGGTCATGGACCATTTCCGGTACTGCGCAGACCTGGTCGGCATCGAGCACGTCGCGGTCGGGCCCGACATCCTCTACGGCGACCACGTCGGCCTGCACACCGTGTTCGGGCATCTGCTCGGCAAGGCGACAGGAGGCGGACCGCGCCACGAGAAAGTGCCCTATGTGGACGGATTGGAGCACCCGACGGAGCACTTCGGCAACATCTGGAGGGAGCTGGTCCGAGACGGGCCCTCCGACAGCGAGATCGCGCCGTGCTGGGCGGCAACATCCTGCGGGTGCTGAAGGAAGTCTGGGCATGACCGCTGCGCCCGGCCGGATCGCCGGACGCAGTCCTGCCTGCGTTACCCGCAGACAGCGCCCTGAGAGGCCGAGCCGACGAGCCTGGAGTACTTGGCCAGCACGCCGCGCGTGTAGCGAGCGGGCAGCGGCGTCCAGCCCGCGCGGCGGGCCGCCAGCTCGGCGGCATCCACGCCGAGGTCCAGCATGCCGGTCGCGACGTTGAGGCTGACGGGATCACCATCGCGGACGAAGGCGATCGGCCCGCCGTCGGCTGCCTCCGGGGCGACATGGCCGACGCACAGGCCGGTCGTGCCGCCGGAGAAACGGCCGTCGGTGAGCAGCAGGACGTCCTTGCCGAGCCCCGCGCCCTTGATCGCCGCGGTGATGGCGAGCATCTCCCGCATCCCCGGCCCGCCCTTGGGGCCCTCGTAGCGGATCACCACGACGTCGCCTGCGATGATCGTGCCGTCCTCCAGCGCGTCCATCGCGGCGCGTTCGCGATCGAACACCCTGGCGGTGCCGGTGAACACGTCCGAGTCGAAACCGGCGGACTTCACGACCGCGCCGTCCGGCGCCAGGGAACCACGCAGGATCGTGATGCCGCCGGTCGGGTGAATCGGCGAGGCCATCGCGCGCAGCACCGTGCCGTCCGGGTCCGGCGGCGCGACCTCGGCCAGGTTCTCGGCGACCGTACGCCCGGTCACGGTCAGGCAATCGCCGTGCAGAAGATCCGCTTCCAACAACGCTTTCATCACCACGGGCACGCCGCCGATACGGTCGACGTCGGTCATCACATACCGTCCGAACGGTTTCACGTCGGCCAGGTGCGGCACCCGCGCACCGATCCGCGTGAAGTCGTCCAGGCTGAGCGCTACCTCCGCCTCGTGCGCGATCGCAAGCAGGTGCAGCACCGCGTTGGTGGAGCCGCCGAACGCCATCACCACGGCGATCGCGTTCTCGAACGCCTCCCGGGTCATGATCTGCCGAGCGGTGATCCCCTTGCGCAGCATCTCGACCACCGCCTCACCGGACCGCCGCGCGAACCCGTCACGCCGCCGGTCCGTCGCCGGCGGAGCCGCGCTGCCGGGCAGCGACATACCCAGTGCCTCGGCCGCACTGGCCATCGTGTTCGCCGTGTACATCCCGCCGCACGCGCCTTCGCCGGGGCAGATAGCGCGCTCGATCAATCCGACGTCCGCGCGGCTCATCAGGCCCCTGGCGCAGGCACCGACTGCCTCGAACGCGTCGATGATCGTGACTTCGCGCTCGCCGCCGTCCGACAGCGTGACCCGGCCGGGCAGGATCGAACCGGCGTAGAGGAACACGCTGGCAAGGTCGAGCCGGGCGGCCGCCATCAGCATTCCCGGCAGCGACTTGTCACAGCCGGCCAGCAGCACCGAGCCGTCCAGCCGCTCGGCCTGCATCACGGTCTCCACACTGTCCGCGATCACCTCACGCGACACCAGGGAGAAGTGCATGCCCTCGTGGCCCATCGAGATACCGTCGGACACCGAGATCGTGCCGAACTCCAGCGGGTAGCCACCCGCGGCGTGCACGCCGTCCTTGCTTGCCTTCGCCAGCCGGTCCAGCGACAGGTTGCACGGCGTGATCTCGTTCCACGAAGAAGCGACACCGATCTGGGGCTTCACCCAGTCGTCGTCACCCATGCCCACGGCCCGCAGCATCCCGCGCGCGGCGGTGCGCTCCAGGCCGTCCGTGACGTCGCGACTGCGCGGCTTGATGTCCGGAGTCTCGTCCATGGACGGAGCCTACCGCTCCACCACGCCACGAGGAGCACCAAAAGAGCTGTCACGGATAGCGAAGCAGGGTGGCAGGTTCGGAACCGTGCAGCTCGACGTCAGGCCGGCCCACAGGTCCGCGACGGCCAACACCACGAACAGGCCCAGTGCCCGGTAGGGACGAGTGGTCAGCCGGACGGCCGCTCCGGCGGGGGCGGCGAGGCCGAGCAGCAGCAGTGCTCCGGCCGCCTGCGCGGCTTCAGCGGTGCAAGCGCCGACGAGGGCGGGAAAACCGAACCCGATCAGCCGCACCGGCAGGCCGCAGGCAGCGGCGACGTCCGGATCCAGGGTCGCGAACAGCAGCCGCCGCGCGAGCAGCTGCATCAGCAGGCACAGCGCGGCACCGATGACCGCGGCGAGAACGGCGTTACCGGAACTGAAGCCGAAGATCGATCCGAACAGGACGTTCACCCCGGCGGCGCCGTTGCCGGTGCTGCGGTTGGTGGTGTAGACGGTGAGGAAGAAGACGCCGAGTCCCAGGATCCAGGCGAAGATGTTGCCGATCACGACGTCGTCCGGGTGTCCCCTGCGGCCCAGCGTGCCCCATCAGAACCGCGATCGCGATGGTCGCGGTGAAGAGCCCGATGCGCGGCTCGATCCCGAAGGCGAGGGTGGCCAGCGCTGCGATGAACGCGACGTGGCTGAGCGCTTCGCCGGTGAGGACCTGTGCGCGCAGCACAAGGAAGTAACGCCCGTTTTCGACCCGATTACAGTTCTCGACTCTCGTCCCACAGCCAGTCTCACCAGCTGCCTTCCGATTCAACGCACCGACGAGCAGCACGACCACCAGCAGCACCAGCAGCCAGGCACCCTGCCACCGTCAACACCGGCGGCGAACCAACGACGACCGCCACCACCAGTGTGCCGACGAGAACCCTGCCGAGCACCCGAACTGCGATCAGCGCCGCACGGTCGCGAACAACCACCTCGATGCTCGCCTTTCGTTCCAGAGAAAGCATCTACGGCACCGACGAACTCCACGACACAATCCGACACCGGCGAGCCCGAGAAGTCCGAACCACGACGACACTCGACGACACCAACATGCGACCACAACCGACGCTGAGCCGAGGAAACGATCTCGTCCGGCATCACTCGACACCATCCGACACAGCAAGGTTCCGACTCTTGACCAGCGGGTTCGGGGTTCGAGTCCCTGATGGCGCACCCTCATTCCCCAGGTTCGGATCACTTCCGGCCTGGGGATTTTGCGTTATGTGGAAGCGAATCGTCCGGTTGCCCATCGTCCACAATGGCCGGTGACGTGCCCGAGTCTTGCCCGAGCTGTCGCGTTGCCGACCGCGGGATGATCTTCGCGGACGACGGGTCAGCTCCTGGAACCGGCCGCCACATCCGCCGGGTCCAACGGGCTGCCATCAGACTGGGTGAACAACAGGCCGCTCTCAACCCATGCGGCACCGACCCTCATCCTGGTGAGCGAGGTGCGCACGCAGCACGACGACGGTGTCGGCGTCCAGCGCGACGAGACCTTCCGACGAGGTGGTCTTCGGGGCCGACTCGCCGACCTCCTAGCCGTACTGCACCCGGCCAGTCTGCTGCGGCAGTCCACACCTTCGCCTTCGGCGGATCGCGGGCGACAGCTCGACCAACGACGCCACGTTCACCGCCAACAAGCCTTCCTATTGACCGCCGGGTTCAAATGGCACGCAAGATCTCCCGGATCCGAGTTCGCAGGCCTTGGCAGGCCCGCCGCACATTCCGCCGTGCCTGCCAGCGCAGCGTTTGCCGACGCCGCAAGGGTCGTTTAGGGCCTGCTGGGCGCCGACTTCGCGACGAATCGGGCGCACGTCACAAATCGTGGAGGTCACGGTTGCCGTGGCCGTCCTCACGCAGCCGGTTCTATCCGATGATCATGAACGGAAAGACTCATGCTGATGCGTCTCGCACAGCTTCTGCCGGTGACATCACTGGCCGGGGCACAGTCGTGTCGGAGGCGTCGCACGTGGCGATTTCGCGAGTGTCCATTGACGTGAGTCTCATCGGCCTGACCGGTGTCCATCCAGAGTGGACAGTGAGTGCTGATCCCCGTTCATCGGAAAGCATGCGTGAGGCGGATCGGTCTTGTCCATCGCGGATGCGGCGAGCGGACAATCTCTCCACACTGTGACTCATCCCGAACCGGGAACCGCGGTAGACGGCCTGGACGGCTTCCAGCACCGCTACGCCGAAGTGAACGGCACCCGCATCCACTACGCGATCGGCGGCGCTTCGACCCTGCCTACTCGTCGAACTCGTCGTCGACCGCGGGACGGTCATCCCGGGCCATCGGGATGGGCGAGGTCGTAGGCGCGGGAGACCTTCTGGGGGACCACCATCCGCCATGCGTCCACGACGAGCTCGCGGGCCTCGGTCGGGTCCAGCGCGGCGAGCTCGGCGTGGACCCAGTTGAACCGCATGTCCGACGCCGACGGCATGAGGAACTTCGCAGGCTCGCCGGCGACGAGCGCGGCGCGCTCCTCCTTCGGGAACGCGAACTCCATCACCGTCTCGTCGAGGGAGAACGCGACATAAACGATCTGCTTGACCCGGAACTTCAACCGGCCACGCACGTAAACCGGATAGGAGCGCTCGAGCTCCGAGCCCAGGGCGCGAACATCCTCGACTACCGCCATGATGCACCTTCTCACCCGACGACGAGGCCGGCCAAGTCGCGCTCCCATCACCAGGGTGCTCCTCGAACAGCAGGTGCGGCCAGTCGGCCGCGCGCTCGGGGTCGCCTCGGGTTCAGTCGAGCAGGGTGAGCAGTGCCTCGACGTCGGCCTCGGGGTCGCCCACGCCGCCGCGCACCTGGACCCGCAGGCCCAGCCAGGCGTTGAACAGGATGGTGGCGAGCACCTCGGGGTCGCGCGAGGACCGCACGCTCCCGTCGCGGCGGCCTTGCCGGAGTAGGTCCGTCAGCAGCTGCCGGGTTGCGGCGAAGTGGTGTTCCACACTCCGCGCCACCTCGTTGTCCTCCGGCGACACTTCGGTGGCGCTGTTCACGGCGAGACAGCCGCGGCTGCCGACCGCGCCTTCGACCACGGAGGTTTCGAGCAGGGTGCGGATGGCCGACCGGGCGTCCACGGCCGAGTCGGCCCGTTCGCGTTCGACGGCTTCGCGCTGCGTGATGTAGCGGCCCAGGGAGCGCAGGAACAGGGCATGCTTGTCACCGAAGGTGTCATACAGGCTGCGCCGTCCGATCTTCATGTGGTCGACGAGTTCCTGCAGGGACGATTTCTCGTAGCCCCGTTCCCAGAACAAGCTCATCGCGCGCTCCAGCGCGACCTCGGGGTCGAACTCCTTGCTGCGCGCCACCGGGAACCTCCTTCGGTCATCGAGGCTACTCTGTTGAGAACGATTGGTGCACAAAGGCCGTGAGTCGCCGGTCACTCCCCCGAGCACAGCCAGTTCACGGCGTTATCATAGATGGTGGTGCGAATCTAAGAGAGGGGTGTCATGAGCCGCGTTTCACAGGCCCAGGCCCAGGAGAACCGCAAGAACGTCGTGGCCGCCGCGTCTCGGCTGTTCCGCGAGCAGGGTGTGCCGAATCTGCGGGTCGCGGACCTGATGAAGTCGCTGGGCATGACACACGGGGGCTTCTACAGCCAGTTCGCGTCGAAGGAGGCGCTGCTGACCGAGGCGACCGCCCTGGCCTTCACGAACCTGCTCGACCAGCTCGCGGGCTTCGACGAGTCAGCGGGGGAACACGGCGCGGCGCAGCGGGCGCTGGTCGAGTACTACCTCTCGCCGGAGCACCGCGACGACCCCGGTGACGGCTGCCCCACCGCCGGCTTCGTCGGCGACCTGGCCCGGGAGAAGACCGAGCCGCAGACGCGCGAGGCCTACGGCGACGGCATGCAGGGCTTCGCCGACTGGATGTCCACCGAGGACAACGACGGCCTCTCGCGCGTCTGCACCCTCGTGGGCGCGATCCTGCTCGCTCGTGCAACGGCAGATTCCGCGCTGTCGGAGAAGATCCTCGACAGCGCGCGCACCAGCGTGCTGGACACTTTGGACTGACCCGGCGTCCTGGCTCACGGCCGCACGTGAGCCAGGACTCCCTCACCCGCCTTGCCGTCTTTAAATTGGTACGGTAACTTAAAAGCCAGCCAAGGTGCTCTCGCACCCCGAGTCGGCTGTTCCCCTATTCGCAGATCCGTTGGCAGAGAGTGGTTTTGACATGAGCGACAACACCCGACCGGGCACGGCCGTCGTCACCGGCGCGTCCACCGGCCTGGGCGCCGACTACGCGCGGCGCCTCGCCGAGCGCGGCCACGACCTGGTCCTCATCGCCCGCACGAAGGAGCGCCTCGACAAGCTGGCCGCCGAGATCACCGGCAGCACCGGCCGCAAGGTCGAGGTCGTGGTCGCCGACCTCACCGACACCCGGCAGCTGCAGCAGGTCGAGGACAAGCTGCGCGGCGACGACACCATCGACGTACTGGTGAACAACGCCGGCGGCTCCCTGTTCGGCCCGCTCAACGGGGCCGACCCCGCCGCGCTCGAAAACCTGGTGACCCTGAACGTGACATCACTGACCCGCCTCACCACCGCGGTGGTCGGCGGACTGGTGGCCCGCGGCCACGGCACGATCGTGAACATCTCCTCGGCCCTGGCACTGAACATCATGCCGGTCTCCGCGACCTACAGCGCCACCAAGGCCTACGTGCTCGCCTTCACCCAGAGCCTGCACCAGGAACTCGCCGAGACCGGCGTCCGCGTGCAGGCCGTACTGCCCGGCGCACTGAGCACCGAGTTCTGGGACGGCTCCGGCATCGAGCTCTCCGCGTTCCCGGACGAGTGGGTCATGACCTCCGCGGACGCGGCGGACGCGGCGCTGGCCGGCCTGGACAAGGGCGAACCGGTGACCATCCTGTCGCTGCCGGAACTCGGCGAGTGGGAGGACTACGAGGCCGGCCGCCAGAAGCTGATCCCGAACCTGTCGCTCTCGACCCCGGCTCCGCGCTACACCACCTGACCGGCGCTCCCCCAGCTGCGGTTGCCCACGGTCCACTCCGGCCGTGGGCAACCACGTGTTTCGTAGCAGCCCCTGACCCGCGCACCGTCACGCGCGACACGTGGATTCCGCAACGATCGGTGCGTAATAATGACGGCCACCGTCCTCGACCAGCTTGGGGAGATTCCCGTGACAACGCTCGACTTGACGCCCGACGAACTGCTCTCCACCACCAGAGCCGTGCGCAAGCGGCTGGACTTCACCCGGCCCGTGCCCGACGAGCTCATCCGCGAGTGCGTGACGCTGGCGCTGCAGGCACCGACCGGGTCGAACGTCGTCACCGCACGCTTCGTGGTCGTCACCGATCAGGAAAAACGCGCCGCGCTCGGGGAGATCTACCGCGACGGCTACGACAAGTTCATGCGGTCACCCGGCTACCCACGCCGCTGGAAGTTCGAGGACGCGGAAACCAAGGCCCAGTACGACAAGATGTCCAGCTCCGCCGAGTACCTCGGCGATCACATGGGCGACGCGCCGGCGCTGGTGCTCGGCTGCAGCACCGGGCCTGACCGCTACTCCGCCGTCGCCGGGGCGTCGAACGTCCTGCCGTCGATCTGGAGCTTCATGCTCGCCGCCCGCGCACGCGGCCTCGGCACCGCGTGGACGACGCTCCACGCGCTGCGGGAGCAGGAGATCGCGCAGCTGCTGGGAATCCCGTACGACAACGTCGCGCAGCTGGTGATGATACCGCTCGCCTACACACTCGGCACGGACTTCAAGCCCGCGCCCCGGCCGGACGCGGAAGAGGTCATCCACTGGAACCAGTGGTGACCCCGATCCGGCGCCAGGGCGGCGGTCATCAGCCGGCGCTTCCGGTTTCCTCGGCGATGATCCGGTCGGCGATGCCGAACGCGGTGTTGGCGGCCGGGACACCGCAGTAGACGGCCGATTGCAGCAACACTTCCTCGATGACTTCGGGCGTCAGGCCGTCCTGCAGCCCCGCGCGCACGTGCAGGGCGAACTCGTCGTGGCGGCCGGTGGCGATCATCGCCGTCAAGGTCAGGCAGCGGCGGGTCTCCCGCGACAGCCCGGGCCGGGTCCAGATCTCGCCCCAGGCGTAGCGGGTGATGAAGTCCTGGAAACCTGAGGTGAAGGCGGTGGTGCGGGCGACCGCGCGATCCACGTGGGCGTCGCCGAGGACGGACCGGCGGGTGGCCAGGCCGGCGGCGTACCGGGAGGCGTCGTCGGTGGGGACGGCTGAGCCGGCGTCGGTGTCGAGGTGCTCGAGCAGTGCGGTCAGGACCGCCGAAGGCCGCTCGACCGCGGCCAGATGTGCCGCGCCGGCGATCTCGACGAGGCTCGCACCGGGAATCCGGTCGGCCAGTTCGCGGGCGTCGGCGATCGGCGTCGCGAGATCGGCGCGCCCGGCCACCACCAGGGTGGGGGCGCTGATCCGGGGCAGTTCGGCGCGGAGGTCGAACGGGGCAAGGGCGTCGCAGCACGCGGCGTAGGAAGCCGGGTCCGCCCCGCGCAGATCGGCCACCAGGGCCTGGGCCGCGGGCGAGTTCGCGAACGCGGGGGTGAACCACCGGCCGGCCGCCGTGTCGGCGAGCGGGCCGGTCCCGGCGGCCCGGACGCTGCTCGCCCGCTGGACCCATTGCCCGGCGTCGGCGAAGCGAGCCGAGGTGCAGATCAACGCGAGCGACGCAACCCGGTCGGGGTGGTGCACGGCCAGCCAGGAGCCGACAGCGCCGCCGAGGGAGATCCCGGCGTAGGCGAACCGGTCGACGCCGAGCCGGTCCGCCAGCGCCAGCACGAGGCCGGCGAGATCGGCGACCGTGGCCCCCTCGCGCAGGAGCCCGGCCGGGGAGCCGCCGTGCCCGGGCAGATCGAAGCGGATCACGCGTCGACGACGAGCCAGCGCCGGCACCTGCGCGTCCCACACCGCCGAGGAAGTGCCGAGCGACGGCGCGAGAATCAGCGGCCGCCCTCCGGCCGTGCCCTCGACGCGGTGGTGCAAGCCAGTCATCGGGTGCCTCTTCCGGGTGGGATTGGTCGGATCTGCAGCTTCGCCCGTCTCACGGAGATCAGTCAACGGAGACGAGCCGGATCACACTTTTCGAAATGGTCGACCCCGTTCTTCTCGGCCAAATGACGTAGGCGCACGGGAACAATGACGTACCCCGCGGCGGAGCAAAGTCGGATTGTGCGGGTTTCCGCAGGTTCTTAATGTCGTCTTCGTGTTTACAGGAGGCGCACAATGACATCGATCGTCCATCTCCTGGATGGTGCGTGCACCGCGATCCTCGACGGTTACCACGACGGGCGGAAACACCCGGCGGAGCTGCACGTCAGCGATTCCGCGTTCGCGACCATCTCCCGGCTGAAGCAGGTCGAGGTGTCCCGCGGTAACCCGCTCATGCTGCTCGACCTCGTGGTGGTGGCCGACCCCTCGCTCCGAGGCGAGGCGACAACGGTGACGTGGCAGCGCAATCCAGGACAGGAGCAACAATGTTGACGTCGGAGGAAAACGAATACCTGTGCCGGGTCGGACCGGGCACGGCGATGGGGGCGCTGCTGCGCCGGTACTGGCTGCCGATCTGCCTTTCGAGCGACGTGGCCGAACCGGACTCGCCCCCGCGGAAGTTCCGGGTGGTGGGTGAAGACTTCGTCGTCTTCCGCGATTCCTCCGGCACCGTCGGGGTGCTGGACGAGAAGTGCATGCACCGCGGTGCCTCGCTGGCCATCGGACGCGTCGAGGACTGCGGGATCCGCTGCTTGTACCACGGGTGGAAGTTCGGGGCCGACGGATCGATCCACGAAACGCCCAACCTGCCGGACTCCCGCTTCCGCAAGCGGTTGCGCGCGCCGGCGCACCCGGTCCACGAGGCCGGCCAGATCGTGTGGGTGTACCTGGGCCCGGCGGACAAGCAACCACCCCCGCCCAGCTACGTGTGGATGAACGTGCCACCGGAGAACCTGGTCACCACGAAGATGGTGCTGCGCGGCTCCTTCATCCAGGGCGTCGAAGGGGAGATCGACTCATCCCACGTCGGCCTCCTGCACCAGACCGAGGTCGCGCTGGCCCGGACCGGCACCTACGACCCGGACGGCATCGGGCGCGACCGCTTCCCCACGACCGACGACGCTCCGCTGCTCGAGGTCGAGGACACGGCGTTCGGCTTCCACTACGCCGCGATCCGCAAGCTCAAGGGCGACCAGGAGGGCAAGTCCTACGTCCGGGTCACCCCGTTCATCATGCCCTTCCAGGCGCTGATCCCCCCGATGAACCTCGGCTTCCTGTACGTGCCGATCGACGACACCCACACCTGCACGTACGTGGTCACCGGCGATCCGGAGAAGCCCCTCGACAAGGCCGAGTGGCTGCACTGGCGCAGTCTCGAGGACGTCCAGGCGCCCGACTACCTCCTGAGCCCGGTCCAGGACCGGGAGGCCATGGCGGCGGGCACGTCGTTCTCGGGCGTTCCCGGGCTCATCCCCCAGGACGCCCTGGTCACGGACTCGATGGACGACATCGTCGACCGGTCGAAGGAGCACCTGGTCGCGGCCGACGTGGCCGTGGTGCGGATGCGCCGGCTGCTGATCGAGGCCGCGCGCCGCCTCGAAGCCGGCGAAGACCCGGTGGGCCTGGACGGCTCCGTCGACTGGGCGAAGTACACCGCGGGCTCCGGAGTGATCCCCGAGGGAACTCCCTGGCAGACCTTGGTGCCCGGCAACACCGCCACCTGACCCGTTCCGCGGCCGGGCCGGCGGGTTCCTGCCCGGCCCGGCCGCGCGCCCTGCGAAAAATCGATGTGAAGGTGACCCCGATGAACGCGACAGCTCAGGAGACCGAGCTCGACCTCGTGGTGCGCAAGCGGACCGCGCTCACCCCCGAGGTGGCCGAGCTGGTGCTCGCGAGTGCTGCCGGCGGTGAGCTCCCCGCTTGGGAACCGGGCAGCCATGTGGACCTCATCCTCCGGGAAGGACTCGTCCGGCAGTACTCGCTGTGCGGTGACCCCGGCGAGCGGGACGTCTGGCGGCTCGCGGTGCTGCGCGAACGAGAGAGCCGCGGTGGGTCCCGGCACGTGCACGACGAGCTGACCGACGGCTCACCAGTGCGGGTCCGCGGTCCGCGCAACAACTTCCCGCTGTTGCCGGCCGCGCGGTACCGGTTCGTCGCCGGTGGGATCGGCATCACGCCGATCGTGCCGATGATCGCCGCCGCCGAGAAGGCCGGCGCGCGGTGGCAACTGCTGTACGGGGGCCGCACCCGCCGGTCGATGGCCTTCGCCGAACAGCTCACACAGGCCTACGGCGACAAGGTGATCCTGTGCCCGGAGGACGAACTCGGCCGGCTCGACCTGGACAGCTGGCTCGCCGAGCCGCGCGACGACACCCTCGTCTACTGCTGCGGGCCGGAACCGCTCCTGCTCGCCGCCGAAGCGCGTTGTGCGGCTTGGCGTGCTGGCTCCCTGCGGCTCGAGCGGTTCGTGCCTCGCGCCGCACCCGCGTCAGCCGAAGAGGCCACGTTCGAGGTCGAGCTCACGGTGAGTGGTCTCACCGTGACGGTCCCACCCGGCAAGTCCGTCCTGAAGGCGGTGGAGGAAGCCGGTGTGCGGGTGCGCTATTCCTGTGAGCAAGGCACCTGCGGGACCTGCGAAACCGAGGTCGTGGCCGGCACGCCGGAGCACCGGGATTCCCTGCTCGACGAGGAAGAACGAGCGGAGGGGAAGACGATGATGATCTGCGTTTCGCGGGCGGCGTGCCCGCGGCTGGTGCTCGCGCTGTGATGCTGGTCCTGCCGCGCGGATCCGGTGCGGAGAAAGCGGTTTCGCGCCCACTCCTCGTGTAGCGTCGGGTGCACGACAACGCCGTGGTACGGATGAGGTTTGACCGTGGATCCTTCGCTCAAAAAACCGGATCGGCATGGCCACTGAAGAGGATCTCCGGGCGCTGGCCCGGGTGGCGGCGAGCCTGGCCGAATCGGACTCGTTCGCGCAGACGCTGGCCGCCCTGGCCACGGAAATCCGCCGTTCCGTCGGCTTGGCCGCGGTGCACCTGAGGCTCAGCGACCCGGCCGGCCGTGAGAAGCCCCTCGGCGCTCTCGCCGGGCTTCCCGGAAGCGCGGAGGAGCTGAGTGATCGGATCGCCGAGTGCCAAGCGCTCGGTGCCGAACTGGTCTCGCTCAGCGCGATGGCACAACGGCGGCCCGTCGTCGTGGCCGGGCGCTGGAACACTTTCACCCGCGATCCGTTGTGGCGGCCCCTTCGGGCGGTCCACGCGGCGACCACCTGGGAGACTTTCGTGGCCGCACCGCTGCTCTCGCGCGACGGCGTCGTCGGGTACCTGAGTGCCTTCTACCCACCGGGCCGTGAACCCGATCCCGATGACCTGTCGTTCCTCGCCGCGGTGGTGGACCAGGCGGCGGTGACCATCGACCACGCCGGCATGATCGTCGACGGGCGAGAGCAGGCCGCTGTGAGGGAGCGCCGCAAATTGGCACGCGATCTGCACGACTCCATCGTGCAGGACATGTTCTCCTTGTCCATGCACGCCCGCGCCATCGGTTTGGCGAGCAAGGCACCCGACGCGGAGGCGGCCGCCAAGATCCGCTCCGACGCCGCCCAAGTCGTGGACTTGTCGTACTCGGTGATGAAAACCTTGCGGTCCATGGTCGCGGAGCTGCGCGCGCCGGAGCTCGACGAGCGGTCGCTCGTCGCGTCCACAAGGGAATGGGTGACCGAAGCGAGCAGCGGCACCGGCCTCGACGTCAAAGTCGTCGACGAGGTGGGTGAACCCGCGCTGCTGCCGGACCAACGTGAGGACGTGTGGTATCTGGTGCGGGAGATGTTCCACAACGTGGTCAAACACGCGAGGGCCCGCCACGCGGTGGTGCGTTTCACCCAGCGCCGTGACGAAGACGCGCGCACCTTCCTCATCGTGGAAGTCTCCGACGACGGCGTGGGTTTCGAGGAACGGGCCCACCGTCCGGGCCACATAGGACTGAACTCGATGAGCGAACGGGCCGGCCGGCTCGGCGGCACGCTCACCATCCTGACCGGCCCCGGAGAGGGCGCTCTCGTCCGGCTCGAGTTCTGCACCGAGGTGTCGCAGGTGTCGCCGAACTCCGCCGACCGGGTCGACATCGACTGGCGGCCCCGCGACGACTTCCCGGGCGGCACCCGTTGAGTACCGTGCCCGCCGAGGCGATCCGATTGATGCTCGTCGACGACCACGCGGTCGTGCGCGCCGGGCTGCGCTCCTACCTCAGCGAGGTCCCGGGCCTCGAAGTCGTGGCCGAGGCGGCGAACGGGTCGGCCGCCCTGGACCTCCTGGCCGAGCTGGCCGGCGAAGGACAAGCTCCCGACGTGATCCTGATGGACCTGGTCATGCCCGGCATCGACGGCATCCAGACGAGCTTGCGCATCTCGCAGCGCCATCCCTCGGTCAAGGTCCTGATCATGACCAGTTACAGCGAGCGGGAACAGGTCAAGGGCTCGCTCGAAGCCGGAGTGTCGGGGTACCTCCTCAAGGACGCCGACTCCGACGAGGTCGTCTCGGCCGTCCACGCCGCTCTGCGGGGCGAGCTGTACCTGGACGCGGCCGTCACGCGCGGGCTGACCGAGCCCGCGGAGCAGACTTCGCGCTCCCTCGATGTCCTGACGTCGAGGGAGCGCGAGGTGCTGAGCCTCATCGCTTCGGGACAGTCGAACCGGCAGATCGCGACCCGGCTCGGGATCACCGAGCGCACCGCGCGCACCCATGTGAGCAACCTGCTGGGGAAGCTCGCGGTCACATCGCGGACGCAGGCCGCCTTGCTCGCCGTGCGGGCCGGCCTGGCAACGGAAAACAGCGGTCCGGTTGCCTGACGGCCCGTCGACACCACTCCACGATCAGAGCGCGACGCCGAGATTTTCCTTGGCCCGTCGGCTCTTCTCGTCGGCGATGATCTCGTTGGCACCGGCGGCGACACCGTCGAGCCCGGCCTTCGCCACGGCGGCCGGGTCCACTTTGTCCTCCGGCGCGACGTAGTCGGCCATGTCGGTGGCCATGTAGCCGACGTGCAGCGACGCGACGTGGATCCCCTTGGGCCTGAGCTCCTCGCGCAGCACGTTGCTCATCGCCCAGGAGGCGCTCTTGGCCGCGCAGTACGCGCCGTACGCCGAGACGTGCACCCAGCTGAGCACCGAGAGGATGTTGAGCACCGCACCCCCGCCGTTGCGCTCGATCACCGGCGCGAACGCGCGAGTGGCCGCGAGCGTGCCGAAGTAGTGGGTCTCCATCTCGAGCCGGATGTTGTCGAACGAGCCGTCGATCAGTGCGGTGTGCGTTGAAATACCCGCGTTGTTGATGAGGAAAGTCGCGTCGGACGCGAGCGCCGCCGCTTCCCCGATCGACGCCTGGTCGGTGAGGTCGAGCCTGAGCGGCACAGCTCCGGCGAGCTCGACGGCCTCCGGACGGCGCGCGGCGGCGTATACCTTCGCGCCGCGCTCGATGAGCTGCTCGGCGAACCGCAGGCCGAGGCCACGGTTGCCACCGGTCACAACGGCCACGGTTTTCGTGAAGTCCACGACTTCCCTCTCTGGTGTGGGTCTGTTCCTGTTGCCGGACGGAGGATGTGTGCGGCCGCGGTGCCCCGGAGTTCCAGCCCGAGCTTCGTCACCGTATCCTATTGAGAACGATCGGTGCAAATAGCGCGGTGCCGCCGAGCCGAGATCCGCCCGGAGACGATCGACGGCCGTACGTCCGCTCTCTTGTGGACACTGTTTTCGACGGCCTCACCACGCGCTGAGCCCGTCAGCGCCCGGGCGTTCCGGCGCGGAATCGCCCGCGGCGGGCGCGCTGCTCGGTGGTCCGCCGGGCAGTCCGCGCGTACCCTGGCAGGCTTCCTGGTGCCTGGACCTCGCCGGAGACAGGAGCAGAGCCATGGACGACCACTCCGACCCGGCCGCCCGCCCCCTGGCCGACCGGGAACAGCGGCTCGCCCGCGCGTTCGTCGCCCTTGCCGACACGCTTGCCGCCGATTTCGATGTCGTCGACTTCCTCGGGATGCTCACCGGGCAGGTCGTCGACCTGGTCGACGTCGCCGCGGCGGGGGTGGTCCTCCGCGGCGCGCACGACCGGCTGGAGGTGGTGGCGACGTCGTCGCACCGGGCGGAGCTGCTCGAGCTGTTCGCGGTGCAGTCCGGCGCCGGCCCGTGCGTCGACTGCGTCCGCTCGGGCGAACCGGTTTCGAGCCCGGACCTGCAGGCCTCGGCCCGCCGTTGGCCTCGGTTCGCCGCCGCGGCGCGCGATTGCGGGTTCCGCTCCGCCCACGCGCTGCCGATGCGGCTGCGCGAACAGGTCCTCGGGGGACTGACGCTGCTGGGCACCGAGCCGCGCGGCATAGGAGCCGACGACCTCGCTCTGGCGCAGGCCCTGGCCGACGTGGCGACGATCGGGATCCTTCAGCAGCGCACCATCGAACACGGGGACCAGCTCTCCGCCCAGCTGCGGACCGCGTTGGACAGCCGGGTGCTGATCGAGCAGGCCAAGGGCATGCTGGCCGAACACGGCCGGGTGTCGATGGCCGAGGCGTTCGGCCACCTGCGCGGCTACGCGCGGGCCCACCAGCGCCGGCTCACGGAACTCTCGGCCGAGGTCGTCGACGGCAGAGCCGACCTCGGCCTCGTCCTGCGCCGGCCCCCTGCCTGACGGTGCCGCCTAGGGCGTGTCCTGTAAGTGGTTGACCTGGGTGTCTGGTAACTATGCGCGGTGGTTGGTCGTGGTGAGTTGACGGACAAGGCGTGGGCGGTGATCGAGCCGTTGCTGCCGCCGCAGCAGGGCGGCGGCCGGCGGTGGCGGGATCACCGCCAAGTCATCAACGCGATCCTGTGGAAACTGCGCACCGGCGCCCCGTGGCGCGACCTGCCCGAACGCTACGGACCCTGGAAGACCGCGCATGAACGGCTGCGGTTGTGGACCAAGGACGGCACGTGGAGCCGGATCCTCGATCACGTCATCGTGAAAGACGACGCCGTCGGCGACCTCGAATGGGTCGTCTCGGTCGACTCGAGTGTTGTCCGGGCGCACCAGCACTCCGCCGGCGCCCGGAAAAAGGGGGATGCGCAGACGAAGTGGAAGCCCTCGTCATCGAAGGGGAAAGACTCGGGCGGTCCCGCGGAGGACTGAGCACGAAGATCCACCTCGCGGTCGAAGGACGTGGCCTGCCGATACGGATCCTGCTCACCCCGGGCCAGGCGGGAGACAATCCGCAACTGCTGCCACTGCTGGACGGCATCCGCGTCGCCCACGATGGCCCTGGACGTCCGCGGTGCCGGCCGGAGACGGTGATCGCGGACAAGGCCTACTCGCATCCCTCGACCCGCGAGGCGATGCAGATCCGGCGGATCAGGTTCATCAGCCCGGAACGCGACGACCAGATCGCCCGCCGCAAGGCCAAAGGCTCCCGCGGCGGGCGACCACCGGCATTCGATGCCGAGGTCTACAAGCAGCGCAACGTGGTCGAACGCTGCTTCAACCGGCTCAAACAGTTCCGAGACCTCGCCACCCGCTACGCCAAACGCGCCGCCTACTACCAAGCCGAACTCACCATCGCCGCCATCGTGCTCTGGCTTCGATGACTTACAGGACAGCTCCTAGCCGCGGGCGAAGACGTCGGCGGGACTGACGGTGCCGTCGGCGAGGTCACGCGCGACTTCGGACAGCCCGCGTTCCTGGTCGTGGGCGTAGCGGCGCAGCGCGGTGAAGGCCTCGTGCATGTCGACGCCACCGTGCTCGGCCAGCACGCCCTTGGCCTGCTCGATCACGGCGCGCCGCCGCAGCGTGGCTTCGAGCTCCTCCGCCAGCAGCTCCGCGCGCGAGGCGGCCCGGTTGTGCAGGATCCCGATCGTGGCCACGTCGGCCAGCGCCTGGCCGACGGCGATGGTGTTGTCGTCGGGGTCGACCGGTGCCTGTTTCAGCAGGGTCAACGCGCCGACGGTCTGCTCCCGAAGCCGCATCGGCACGGCGGAGGCCGCGCGGAAACCGGCGTCGAGAGCAGCCGGGGCGAACCGCGGCCAGCGCCGCAGCGCGGCTTCGGTGGCGAGGTCGCCGCTGCGGACCGGCCGTCCCTCGGCGACGCAGTCGAAGCACGGTCCTTGCCGGGCCTGCACGGCGAACAGTTCGACCAGATCCGCCCGCTCGGACGAGCCGGCGGCGGGCCGCCAGCCTCCGCGCTGATCGGAGAGGATCACGCTCGCCGCGTCGACCTCGAGCAACTCGACACTGCGCTCGGTCAGCGCGGCCAGGAAATCCAGCACGTCGAAGCCGACGACAAGGGTGTCGGCCAGGGCAACGAAGGTGCGGGCCAGCCGCTGGTCTGGGGTCGCGCTCATACAACACGCCTTTCTTCGCTGGTCATCATGCGGGTTTCTCCTCATCGGTGAACCGCAGCGTTCGGGCCACGACCTGGCGGGCGACGTGGCTCAGCGTCGCCCCTTCGGCGAACGCGTGGCCGCGCAGCCGCAGCAGGGCCGCGTCGGCGGTGACCCCGAGCTGGACCTTCACCATCCCCACCGCCTGGTGGATCTCGATGTGGGAATCGGCCAGCCACGACAGATCGCTGACGGCGTGCCCGTCGAGATGGCCGACGACCACCTGGGTGGCCACGTCGGCCAGCAGCAGGGCGTCGGCCAGCTGGCTCCGCGACAACGGACCCGCCTGGTCGCGGTAGAGGTCGAGCGAACCGAGCCGCACCACCCCCACCTGCAGCGGGAAGGAGAAAACTGCCGCGGCGCCGAGCCTCGCCGCGGCCGGGCCGAACGCGGGCCACCGAGCGCTCTCGGCGAGCAGATCGGGGACCAGGATCGGGCCGCCGGTGGCGTAGGCGTCCAGGCACGGGCCCTCGCCGACGGTGAACTGCAAGTCGTCCAGCCCGGCGCTCACGGTGTCACTGGCGTGCACCAGGCCACGGTGGCGCCCGGGACCCGCGCCGTTGCCATTGCCTTTGCCGTTTCCGAGTACTGTCGCACCGGCGCCGGACACTCCGAGCGTGCCCACGCACACGTCGCAGACCCGCTCGATGCGCGGGCCGACCGGCTCTCGGCCGACCTCGGCGAGCAGCCGGTGCAGCTGCCGCCGCCGATCGTCCATCACGGCACTCCCGTCTCGGCTCTCCCGCCGACCGATTGAGCCTATGCCGTGGCCGCGGTGGGCGCTCGGGCGTCCCGGGGTCGCCGGAGCGCCGCGCGTGTTTGGCCGGCCCGGATCGCGGTTATCCGGGCCGAGAGCCACCACGGCCGCCCCGGACCTGGCGACCCCACCCGTCCGGGAAGGACACCCATGCCGCCGCGCACCAATACGGCCTCGGCCGATGCCCTCTCACCGCTCACCTCGCCCGACGCGGGGGACCGCGACTACGTCGAACTCTCCCGCGAGATCCGCGCCGCCGGACTGCTGAAGCGCCGCAGGGGTTACTACGCCGTCAAGATCGGTCTCACTTTCCTGGCCTTCGCGGCGGGCTGCGCCGCCTTCGCGCTCATCGGGGACAACTGGTGGCAGCTCGCCACCGCGGTGTTCTTCGCCGTGCTGTCCACGCAGCTCGCCTTCCTCGGCCACGACGCCGGACACCAGCAGATCTTCCGCAGCCGTGCGGCCAACGACCGGCTGGGCCGGGTGCTCGGCGGGATCGTCGGCATCAGCTACCAGTGGTGGACCGGCAAGCACACGAGACACCACGCCCACCCCAACCACGAGGAGTCCGACCCCGACCTCGACATCCCCTTGCTGGCCTTCACCCGCGACCAGTCGCGCGACCGCCGCGGCCTGGTCCGCTGGACCGCGCGCAACCAGGCGATGCTGTTCTTCCCGCTTCTGCTGCTGGAAGGCCTGAGCCTGCACTGGGCCGCCGTCGAGGCCGTCCGGGACCCGGCCACGCCTCGCCGGCGCAGTGAAGCGCTCATCCAGCTGGTGTCCCTCGCGAGCTACCTGACCGCCGTGTTCCTCGTGCTGTCGCCGCCGGTCGCGATCGCGTTCATCGCCGTGCACCAGGGCCTGTGGGGTGTCTACATGGGATGCTCGTTCGCGCCGGGGCACAAGGGGATGCCGACCTACTCCGGCTCGGCCACCCCCGGGTTCCTGGCCCGGCAGGTGCTCACCAGCCGCAACGTGCGCGGCAGCCGCTGGGTCGACGGGCTGCTCGGCGGCCTCAACTACCAGATCGAGCACCACCTGTTCCCGACGATGCCGCGGCCCAACCTCCGCCGGGCCCAGCCGCTCGTGCGGGCGTTCTGCGCGTCCCACGGCATCGACTACGCCGAATGCGGGCTGGTGCGGTCCTACCGCTACGTCCTCGCGCACCTGCACGAGGTGAGCGCACCGTTGCGGTCACCCCGCCCGTCCGCCAGAGAGGTCTCGTCATGACATCACAAGAGCACGCACCGGACGCCGGCGTGCGGCTGGAACTGAAGCCGGCGGGCTCCGGCCCGCGGCCGACCGACGGGACGTGGTGGCCGCGTTCCCGCGACACCGCCACGGAGTTCCCCGCGCTGCTCGACGCGGTGCGCGACACCATCTCCCCCGTCGAGCGGATCACCTACCACCTGTCCGACGGCTGGGAGATCACGAACCGCAAGCTGTCCCGCGAGGGGAACCTCGTGCGCCTGGAGGGATTCCTCCACTCGCTGTCCGGCGGGAGCATCACGCTGACCGCCACCCAGGACCGGCGCCTCGTGCTACTCGTCGTGCCACCGGCGACGCCGGACGACACGGCGGCCGGCTACCTGCGCGCGGGCGCCGATCCGGAAGACCGGACGAGCATCGGCGAGTACTTCTCCACCACGGCGCACTGACCGTCCACTGCAGACATCCGGGGCGCACGGCACCCGGTCCCCCGACCCAGGAAGAACCTCACCCCATGACACGTTCGGCCACCACCCCCGTCCGCGATCCGTTGCTGGTCCCGCCCGTCGCGGTCGAGGCCGGCTGGACCGGCACCGACGTCCGCGCGGTGGACACGATCCGGGTGCTGGCCGCCGACGCCGTCCAGCGGGCCGGCAGCGGCCACCCCGGTACCGCGATGAGCCTGGCGCCGCTGGCGTACTTGCTTTTCCAGCAGGTGATGCGGCACGACCCGGCCGATGACCAGTGGCTCGGCCGGGACCGGTTCGTGCTGTCCTGCGGCCACTCGAGCCTGACGCTGTACCTGCAGCTGTACCTGAGTGGCTACGGACTGGAACTCGCCGACCTGGAAGCGCTGCGCACGTGGGACTCCGCGACGCCCGGGCACCCGGAGCACCGCCACACCCGCGGTGTGGAGATCACCACCGGCCCGCTCGGGCAGGGCTTCGCCAGTGCCGTGGGCATGGCGATCGCCGCCCGGCGGGAACGCGGGCTGCTCGACCCGGACGCCGCCGACGGCGAGAGCCCGTTCGACCACCACGTGTACGTCATCGCTTCCGACGGCGACCTGATGGAGGGCATCACCGCCGAGGCCGGATCGCTGGCCGGGCACCAGGAACTCGGGAACCTCGTGGCGTTCTACGACGCGAACCACATCTCCATCGAGGACGACACCGACATCTCCTTCAGCGAGGACGTCGCGGCTCGCTACGCCGCCTACGGCTGGCACGTCCAGTCCGTCGACTGGACCGGCTCCGGCCGCTACGTCGAGGACGTGGACGCGGTGCTCACCGCCGTCGAGGCGGCCAAGGCGGACACGGGCCGGCCGTCGCTCATCGTGCTGCGCACCGTCATCGGCTGGCCCGCGCCGACCAAGCAGAACACCGGCGCCGCACACGGTTCCGCCCTGGGTGCCGAGGAGGTCGCCGCCACCAAGACGCTGCTGGGTTTCGACCCCGAGCAGAGCTTCGCGGTGGAAGGCGAGGTGCTCGCGCACGCCCGCGAAGTCGGCGATCGCGGTCGCACCGCCCACGAACGCTGGCAACACGGCTACACACGCTGGCGCACCCGCAACCCGGACCGCGCCGCGTTGCTGGACCGGCTGCGGAACCAGGAGCTGCCCGATCGCTGGACCGACGCGTTGCCCACGTTTCCCGCGGACAGCAAGGGCATGGCCACGCGGAAGGCGTCCGGTCAGATCCTCACCGCCCTCGCCCCGGTGCTGCCTGAACTGTGGGGCGGCTCGGCGGACCTGGCCGTCAGCAACAACACCACGATGGAGGACGAGCCGTCGTTCATCCCGGAGGGCAAGCAGACCGCGCAGTGGCAGGGCGGCCCCTTCGGCCGCACTCTGCACTTCGGGATCCGCGAGCACGCCATGGCCGCCATCCTCAACGGCATCGCGCTGCAGAGCCTGACCCGCCCCTACGGCGGCACCTTCCTGGTTTTCAGCGACTACCAGCGCCCCGCGATCCGCCTGGCGGCGTTGATGAAGCTGCCCGTCACCCACGTGTGGACCCACGACTCGATCGGCCTGGGCGAAGACGGCCCGACGCACCAGCCTGTGGAGCACCTCGCCGCGCTGCGCGCGATCCCGGGCCTGGACGTGGTACGCCCGGGTGATGCGAACGAGACGGTCGTGTGCTGGCGGCGGATCCTGGAGAACCGGGACCGGCCCGCCGGGCTGGCGCTGACGCGGCAGAACGTTCCGGTGTTCGACCGCACCGGCGAACTGGCTCCGGCCGAAGGCGCCGCCCGCGGCGGATACGTCCTCGCCGACAGCCCGACCCCGGACGTGCTCGTGGTCGCCACTGGTTCGGAGGTCCAGATCGCCCTCGACGCCCGGAACCTGCTCGCCCGCGACGGGGTTTCGGCCCGGGTGGTGTCGATGCCGTGCCGCGAGTGGTTCACCGCGCAGGATCTGTCCTATCAGGACGAAGTGCTGCCGCCGTCGGTGCGGGCGCGGGTGAGTGTCGAGGCCGCGGTCGCCCAGGGCTGGCGTGACGTGGTGGGCGACGCGGGGCGGATCGTGTCGCTGGAGCACTTCGGCGCCTCCGCCGACTACCGGCGGCTCTACGACGAGTTCGGGATCACTCCCGCCGCCGTCGCGACCGCCGCGCACGACAGCCTGCGCGACGCGGCCGCCGAGCCTCGCCCCGGCGGAGTGCAGCAGGCGCAGGCCCCCACCACGGGCGGCACCGGCGATCGCCCCGCCTGACGAACCGCCCTGACATCCCCGCTTACGGAGGTTTCCATGACCACGCACCACAACGACCCACTCGCCGACCTGTCCGCCTCCGGTGTGTCGGTCTGGCTCGACGACCTGTCCCGTGAGCTGCTCGAGAGCGGCGACCTGGACGCGCTGATCGCGGACAAGCACGTCGTCGGGATCACCACGAACCCGACGATCTTCGCCTCCGCTCTCGCGCACGGCGACCGCTACGAGGCGCAGCTGCGCAAGCTGGCCGAGGCCGGCAGCAGCGTCGAGGACACCGTCTTCGTCCTCACGACCGACGACGTCCGCTCCGCGTGCCAGGTCCTGCGACCCGTCTACGACCGCACGGACGGCGTCGACGGCCGGGTGTCGCTCGAGGTCGATCCCGGCCTCGCCCACGACGCCGCCGCGACCGTGGACCGCGCGCGTGAGCTGTGGGCCGCGGTGGACGAGCCGAACCTGCTCGTCAAGATCCCCGCCACCGCCGAGGGCCTCGCCGCGATCACCGCGGTCATCGGCGACGGCATCAGCGTCAACGTGACCCTCGTCTTCTCCCTCGACCGCTACCGCGAAGTGCTCGACGCGTACCTCACCGGCCTTGAAAAGGCCGATCTGGAGGGGCGCGACCTCACCGCGATCCACTCCGTCGCGTCGTTCTTCGTCTCCCGCGTCGACACCCGGGTCGACGCCCTTCTCGACCCCATCGGCACCTCCCGGGCCCTGGCCGTCAAGGGCAAGGCCGCTCTCGCCAACGCGCGGCTGGCGCACCGGATCCACGAAGAGGTCGCCGCGAGCGCCCGCTGGGACCGCCTCGCCGGCACCGGGGCGCGGCTGCAGCGGCCCCTGTGGGCCTCCACCGGTGTGAAGAACCCCGACTACCCCGACACCGTGTACGTGTCCGAGCTCGCCATCCCGGGCACGGTGAACACCATGCCCGGCAGCACGCTCGCGGCGTTCGCCGACCACGGCACCGTGCCCGCCACCCGGGTGCAGGACACCTACGCCGCGGCCGCGGACGTGTTCGCCGAGCTCGCCCGGCTGGGCATCGACTACGACGACGTCGTCGCCACGCTGGAGCGGGAAGGGGTGCGCAAGTTCACCGACAGCTGGGACGAGCTGGGCAAGACCGTCGGCGGCCGGCTCCGCCAGCTCGCGGCCGGCTGAGAAGGACCACCGGCGAGCGGGGGAGCGGCTCGGCCTAGACCGAGCCGCTCCCCCGCTCCTCGGGCCGGACGGTGAGCGTCACGCGAGTGGATCCGCGGCGCAGCAGCACCCACCCGTCGGCGGCGCGCTCGACGTCGTAGCCGTCGGCGAGGTAGCGGTCGAGCCGCCCGCCCAGCGCGGCCGCGTCGGCGACTCGCTCGGTCGTGGCGGCGCCGACGAGGGTCAGGCTGGTGTGCAACGCCGATTCCAGCCGCAGCTCGGCGGTGACCGGGAACGGGTTAGCCATCAGCGCGCCCCCTCGGTAACGGCCTGCCCGTACCCGGACTTCGCGACGGTCCGCAACGCCGCCCGCAGCAACCGGGCGACCTGCGCCGGCGTCCAGCCCGCCAGCTCGGCGACTTCCGCGACCGTGCGCCGCTGGACCGCGGCCGCCCACAGCGTGAAGCGTTGCCGTAGCGGCAGCAACGCCACCTCGTCGAGCAGGAGCGCCTCCTGCAACACCGCGCGCAACCGGTCCCGCGCGATCCCCGCCGCGAGTTCCCCGTGCACGGCGGCCAGGACCAGCCCGCGGATCCGCGCGTCCTCGTTCGGTGCCCCGGCCGGCGATCGGGTGGCGACCACCCTCGACACGCTCCGCCAGACCCGGGCGCGCGTACGGCGGGAGCACCCCGTGCTCACGGTGACCCGGTAGGCCAGGTTCACCATCCGCACTTCGAGGTCGTCCGCGCCGCTCGACCAGGGTGGGGCGGCGCTCAGGTGCCCGGGGGGTCGCGCGGAACGGGTGCCCGCGGTCACGGGCTTGCCTCGCCGGTGGGAGACAGCCGCGTCAGCAACCAGAGGAGCTCCTCGGCGCTGAGGAGACCCGCGTCGGCTGCCTTGACGAAGGCCGTCGCGGCTCTTTCGGCGACAGACGGCTCGTGCGGTGTCGTAGCCTCGTCGGACATGGGCGCGCCCCTTCGCACGACGGGATGACCGGAGCCCGAAGTCTGGGGGCGCGCCGTCGGGGTACCCCGGCCACATGATCGTAAACTCGCCGACCTCGTGCGCGTCGTTCTCCTGGTTGTCCTGGCCGCGGGTCGGGCGGACGCTGGGGTGGTCGACCGTGCGACCCGCGATGAGTCCGAGGCAGCAGTGAAGGGCAACAACGAGAGTTCGGCGGCCGCGAGCGGCCGGCGCCGGATTTCGCTGTCGATCGGCCGGAGACCAGGCGACTTGATCTCGCTGGCGACCGCGGCCGCCGTGGTCACCTTGTGTGCGCTCGTGGCGAGGAACCCGGCCGTCAATCCGGTCGAGGTGGTGATCTACCAGCAGTTCGGGAAGATCCCGGCCGCTTCGCTCTGGGTGTGGCGGGTGCTGGCGGGGATCGGGAGCTGGATCGGCATCGCCGCCGCGTCCGCACTGGCGTTGTACTTCAAGCGGATACGGCTCGGGGTGTACCTCGCGACGGCCGGAACCCTGGCCTGGGGATCGGCGCGGATCCTGCACCGGTTCATCGGGTACCGGCCCGTTCCCGCCGAGCTGTTCGCCGACCCGGCGAGCCGGCTTCCCGGTGCCGCCGGGTTCGACTTCCCGTCCTCGACCGCGGCGGTCGCGGCGGCGATGGCCACGGTCGCCGCCCCCTACCTCACCGTCAAGTTCCGCAACCTGGCCTGGGCGGTGGCGATCCTGGTCGCCGCGGCCGACGTGTACCTCGGCGGCCAGCTCCCGCTGGGGGCCTTCGCCGGGGTGTTCCTCGGCTGGGGCGCCGGCACGATCATCCACCTGGTGCTGGGGGCGCCCGGTCGCCGAACGTCGGCGGAAGCGGTGCACCACGCACTGGGCGTGGCCGGGGTGAACCCGATCCGCGTGCTCCCGATCAAGAAGAACACGCGGGGACCGCTGCAGTTCACGGTGGACACCTCGACGGGTGACCGGCTGCGAGTGGAGATCGTGCGCCGGCTCCACCGCCGGGCGGGAGCGTGGTACCGGCTCAGACGGCTGCTGGCCTCCCTCGACGTCGAAGACGATCCTCCGCTCTCGACCACTTACCACGAGGCCGAGCACGAAGCGTTCGTCACGCTCTTCGCCGACCGCGCCGGGGTGCGGACGCCGTCGGTCGTATCGGTCTGCGAGACCGAACACGGCTCGCCGCTGCTGGTGCGCCGGGAAGTCGAGGGCCGCCGCTTGACAAAAGGGGATTCCGCCGAGATAGGCGAGCCGGTGCTGGACGGCATCTGGCAGCAGGTCGCGATCCTCTCCGCGGCCCGGATCGCCCACCACGACCTGCGGCCCGAGAACTTCCTCGTCGACACCGCCGGCGACGTGTGGCTGCTCGACTTCACCTTCGGCAGGGTGAGCGCGGCCCCGGCCCGCTGCGCGCAGGACCTCGCCGAGGCGCTGGTGTCCTTGACGGCGCTGGTCGGTGTCGAGCGGACGGTCCGCAGCGCGCGCAGGACGCTGTCGCCCGACCGGCTCGAGGCGGCTCTGCCCTACCTCCAGCCCCTCGCGTTGCCCCGCAGGATCCGGACCCAGATCGACGGCCGCTACGTGCTGACCGATCTCCGTGAGACGCTCGCCGACACGATCGACCGGCCCATCCCCACGTTCCGTTCCCCGGTGCGCCCGAGGACGATCATCGGACTGCTGCTGTTCGGCGCGGCCGTGTATGTGCTGCTGCCGCAGCTGTCCGGCCTCCACGAGGTGGTGGGCTCGCTGCGGGACGCCCACTGGGGATGGTTGATCGCGTCCGTGGTCACCGGTCTGCTGGCGATCGTGATGTCGTCCGTGTCGATCCTCGGCTCCAGCGTGACACCACTGCCGTTCTGGCGCACCACCGCGGTGCAGCTGGCGGCGGCGTTCACCGGGCGCACCACGCCCGGCGGCGTCGGGTTCTTCGGCATCAACATCGCTTTCATGGAACGCCTGGGCATCCGCCGCGCCCACGCCGTGGGCGTCACCCTGCTGAACCTCGCCGCCACGGGCGCCGTCTCGGCGCTCTGGTGCGTGATCGGCGTGTTCGCGCTCGGTGGTTCGGGAGTGCTGCGCGGGGTGTCCATCCCGCACGGGTGGCCGGTCCTGGCGGGTGCGGCCGGTGCGCTGGTCATCGCCGGTGTCGTGGTCGGCTCCCCACTGGGGCGTCGCCGGCTGGTCCGGCCCTCGTTGGCGATGGCCCGCGATCTGCTGCCCGTCCTGCGCGATCCGATCCGCGCGCTCGAGTTGTTCGGCGGCGCGGGCGGCTACCTGCTGTTCTCCGGTCTCGGGCTCGCCACCAGCCTGGCCGCCTTCGGCGTTCGAGTTCCCGTGGCGGCGGTGCTCGTGGTGTTCGTGGTCGCCCAGTCCCTCGGGCACCTCGCGCCGATTCCCGGCGGACTGGGCGCCGTGGAGAGCTTGATGGTCGCTGGGCTGAGCGCGGTGGGTGTCCCGCCGGCCGCCTCGGTCGCGGCGGTCCTCACTTCGCGGCTGCTGACCTACTGGCTGCCCGTCCTACCGGGAATCGCGACTTTCCGCTATCTCCAACACCACGGCACCATCTGACCACGACTGACCACGACGGCGCTGATCAGTTCGTGGTGGTGATCAGGAATGTGTAGTGCCCGTTGATGTTCTTGGTGACGTCGAGCGTCTTGTCGGTGAGCCGGACCCGGGTTTCGCGGGCGAGGAACACTTGGGTGTCGGCGGTGGCGATGACGTCGTCTCCGGGGGCCGGGTGCGCCGCGACGTCGACGGAGAGCACGGCGCCGTCCTCCGGTGGGCCTTCGAGGGTGAGGCGCAGGCCGCCTTCGGCCTGGACGTTCTCGGACGCGGTGAGCCGGTTGATCGCCTCGGCGGCGGCTGCGGTGATGGTGAACATCGTGGTCTCACTTTCTCTGTCCGGCGGCGGTCGCGGGGAAGGCGCCGACCGGTCACCGGGGTCCGTGGTGGCGCACCGGCTTTTGCGGCTGAGTGCGGTGGGCGAGGATCGCGGAGAAGTCCGCCGTGCCCTCGGCCACTGCCCGGGCGAGTTCGGAGAGCCGCTGGTTGTGGGAGCGGGCATAGCCGCGCAGAGCGGCGAACGCCGATTCCATGTCGAGGCCCTCGCCCCGAATGGAGAGCACGCCTTTGGCCTGTTCGATGATGATCCTGCTGTTGAGCGCGGTCTGCAGTTGTTCGGAGAGCAGGTCCGCGTTCTCGATGGCCCGTTGTTGCAGCATGCCGATGGTGGCGACGTCGGCGAGCGCCTGTCCGAGCCGGGTGCTGGTTTCGTCGATTCCGTTCCGGTCGGCCTTGAGCAAGGTGAGCACGCCGACGACCTGGCCGCGCAGCCGCATGGGAACCGCTTGGACGGCCTGGAACCCGCATTCGTGGGCGGCCGCGGCGAAGCGCGGCCAGCGGGCGGCGTCCGCGGTGAGATCCGCGCTGGCGACCGGGACCCCGCTGCGAACGCAGTCGATGCAGGGCCCGTCGTCGGTCTGCACGGCGAACACCTCCAGCACCTGCGCGCGTTCCGAGGACGCCGCTGCCGTGCGCAGACCGCCGTGCCCGTCGAGCAGGATCACCCCGGCCGCGGACACTTCGAGGAGCTCGACGCACTGGTCGCACAGCATGTGCAGGAACTCCAGCGCGTCGAACTCGTCGACAAGGGTGTCGGCCAACGCCACGAACGTGTCGGCCAGACGCTGGTCGCGTCCGTGGCGCCCGGTTGAGCCTGCGATGGTGCGGACGGTGTGGGGTTGTTCGGACATGCCGGTCACTCTCCTGTCTCGAGTCGGAGGCGCTTGCTGATGATCTGCTGGGACACCTGGTCGAGGGGTGTCTGGTGGGCGTAGGCGTGTGCGCGGATGAGCAGCAGCGCGTCGCGCATCGTCACGTCCAGCTGCGCAGTGACGACTCCGGTGGCTTGGTGGACCACGGCGTGGATGTCGGAGAGCCAGCCGATGTCCATCGGGTCCGGGCTGCGCAGATCGTCGAGGACCGTGTGCGCGGCGATGTCCGCCAGTGCCAGCGCGTCCCGAAGCTCGCCCCTGTTCAGCGAACCCACGCTGGTGCGGTACAGGTCGAGCGTCCCGAGCCGGACCGCGCCGAGGCGCAGGGGGAACGAGAACACCGCGGCCACGCCGGCAGCCCGGGCCCCGGGGGTGAATCCCGGCCAGCGGGCCTCCGCGGTTGCCAGGTCGCCGACCAGGGCGGGACCGCCGCGTTCGTGCGCCGCCGGCCCGGGGCCTTCGCCGACCGTGCGCTGCAGGTTGTCGAGGACCAAGCTGATCGCGTCGGTCGCGCACGCCACCGCCTGCGCGGTGCCGTCGTCGCCGCCCTGAACGGTGATCGCGCCACCGGTGACCGCGCACACCTCGACGCAGAGGCCGCACACCCGTCGCAGCCGGGCCGCCGGGTCGCTGTTGTCGGCGCGGAGCAGGGCCACCAGCTCGCCGTACCGTTCGGCGCTCACGGCGAAGGCAGGCTGTCAGCGCTCGGCCGTACGGCGCGGCGATCGGTTTCGGACAGGCCGCCCCACACGCCGTAGACCTCCTCGGTGACCAGGGCGTGCGTGCGGCACTGCGCCATCACCGGACAGCTGCGGCAGATCTGCTTGGCTCTGGCGTCGCGCTCGGCTTTGCCCCGGCCGCGTTCGCCTTCGGGGTGGAAGAACAGGGCGCTGTCGAGGCCGCGGCAAGCGGCAAGCAGCTGCCAGTCCCAGCTTTCGGCCACGGGAGCGGGGCGTCGCCAGCCGTGAGTCACGCGGAGTCACCGCCTGCGGCGCGGGTGCCCGAGTGTGCGCCCACGCTGCACCGGTGCCGCATCACGTGGCCGATGCGGGCGAGCCCGGTGGACGTCACCGCGAAGAGCCCGGCCAAGATCAGCCACCACGTGTCGCCCCGCAGGGCGCGGCCGGCACACGCACCGGCGAAGACCACGAGCGCCAAACCGATCCTTGCGAAGAAGTGCCTGTGCTGCCGTGCCGGCGGGGCAGCGCGGGCCGCCATCCGCTCCGCGTCGGGGCAGTCGGCTTCGTCAGGTGTCGCGTACCTCGCGGAACCGTCGGAGGCACCGACGGCGAGGCCGGGAGAGATCGGCCGGGGTCTGGTCATGACAAGTCCTCAGTGGACAGTTTCGGACTGGATCGGTCCTGCGTCCGCCGGGGTCCCGGGCGTGGCTGTCTTCCAGCTTCTGGATGCGAAGTCTCGTTGCGAGCCGTCACCTGATCATAGGCCTCCGGGGAGAAGGCCGCGGGCTCGGGCGATCTCCGCGTCAGGCGCCCTGCATCTCTATCCACCGGAACGGCGGCCGTGTTCTCGTTCCGGGGCGGCGATGGCGGAGGCCCGTGAGGCGTGGATGACCAGTTGTTCGTGCAACCGGGTGATCTGCAGCGGGCGCCAGGTCGCGCGGCTCGTGGCGACCAGCCGCAGGTCGGTGTGCGGAGCTGCTTTACGGTGCACGCAGCAGGACTTCGAGCCCGGCGGAGTTCAGGAACCAGACCTCGGACAGGTCCACCACGAGCCGCCGGGGCCGTCGAGCCAATGCCGATTCCAGTGCTTCGCTCATCGTGGGCGCGGTGTGATGATCCACGTCCCCCTCCACGACGAGCACCAGCGTCCGGCCACTTTGCACCACCGTGAGGTTCAAGATCGAGCGCCGGCCGGGTTCACCGCCGGCAGAGAGTGCCACGGGAACGGCCACCGCGGCGCGCTCCGGCGGCGGACGGCGAAGACGGCGAAGATCGAGTGCTGTGAGTTTCACGAGGGGGCTCCTGCCCTGGCGGTCGCAACCAGCCCCTGCCGCGCGAACGACGAGCACGCGGCCTGGGACAGACGCGGCCGCTGAATGACGGTCGATCGTCGTGAGGGCATGGGCTGGGCGCTCCGGCGCTGTCTCCGGCAAGCCTACCGCTACGCGGCGGACGCCGATCCTCGTTCGTGTCCGGCGGTACCGGGCCCGCGACCGCTGTCGTGTTCCGGCGACGTCGATGAAAGGGGCGCGGCCCGTGAGTCACAGCGCCGGCCGAAAGAAATCGATCGTGTCATCGCCTTCTTCGTGGAGTGTTGTCCCGCTCATTCGGATCGACGCCGGAACTTGCGGGCGCGCAGGACGAAGAGAAGCGAACCACCGAGCACGACAAGAAGGAATCCGAGGCCGAGCGCGGGGCCGAGAAGTGGGCCGGCGCCGGTACTGGCGAGGTGCGAGGGCCCGGTGGGGAAATCCGCCGGCCCTGGGCCGCTGCCGTTCGAGCCGCTGTCGGTCCAGCTCGCCCCGAGACCGCCCGAGCTGGTCGTCGTTTCCGTGGCGCCGCTCGATGAGTCCGTGGTCGTCGTAGTGGTCGTCGGGCTGGTCGTGTCGGTGTCGCTGGTGGTGGGGCTGGTGGTGTCGGTATCACCGGTCGGGCTGGTCGTGTCGGTGTCGGTGTCGCTGGTGGTGGGTGTGGTGTCGGTGGTGGGTGTGGTGGTGTCGCAGTCGGGTGTGGTGAACGTGTTGTCGTCCAGGGACACCTGGCCGTTGCGCGCCAGTGCGCGACCGGCGACCACCGTGCCGGTGGTCACCGTGATCGAGGTCAGCGCCATGATCGTGCCGACGAAGTTCGAGGTCGTGCCGAGCGTCGCCGAGCTGCCGACCTGCCAGTACACATGACACGCCTGGGCGCCGTTGACGAGGTTGACGTCGCTGGCCGAGGCCGTGATCAGCGTGGACGCCACCTGAAAGATCCACACGGTGTTCGGGTCACCCTGGCCGTCCAGGGTCAGGGTTCCGCTGAGTGAGAGCGGGCCCGTGGAGTTGTAGACCCCGCCGGTCAGCGTCTGACCGACCAGATCGTCGGCGACGCTCGCGGTCGGCGCGCGCCCGGCAGCGTCCTCGTAGGCGATGACGAGATCAGACTGGGCCTGAGCGGCCGCGGCATCCGCCGCGTGTGTGGCACCCGCCGCGGTACCGGGCGGGAAACCGGTGATCGCGGTTCCCGGACTGACTCCCAGATCCCCGCTCAACGTGCCGGGACCCGTGTTGGTCACGGTCTGGCCGCCCAGCACGGAGTAGGGCTCGGCCGTGCCCAACCCGACCGGCGCCTCGGCCGCGGACGCCTCCGGCACCGACACAGCCACCAGAAGCAGGACGCTCGCCGCCACACCGAGACTCCCGACCGCATACGAACGGCCTCGGCGTGATCCTCGAACCGAGCTTATTCTGGCGGGATCGCCGTCCATTCGCCTTGCCTTCCGTCGATTCGACGATCGAGGCCGGCAAGGTCCGGGCCGGAAAACGGGCGCCACGCACAGGACATGTAGATGCGAAAAAGAAAAATTCGTCTGGCGACCACCGAAATAATGGCGCGGAACGGCCACCACGGGGGTGAACGCCAAGCCCGTTTCCATCGCCATCACCAGGGCAGGGGAAAATGTTCACCCGGACGTAGAGTCGCTTGTCCGCCCGAATGAACGTTGGTCACCGGTGGGTCTCACCGAGACGCTGGCGCGGGTCAGGGACGGGAAACCGCAGCGATCGCGGCGGTCGAGCCGCCTTCGGATTCCCAGCGGTAGACGTCGTTTTCGGCCGGCGGGTGGGCAAGGCCGGCACCGTCGAGGAGCGCCTCCGGGCGGGTTGCGTCGTTCTGGTCCGAGGCCGCCGACATCGCGCGCTCGACGATGACCTGCGTGGTGCCCGCGGGGACGACGAGCAGGGTCAGGCGGCGCATCAGGCTGCCGGTCACGTGCACGATGTGCGGATCCTGAGCGCGGAACCCCTCCAGCCGGATGATCATGCCGCGGTTAACCATTCTGGTTCCGGTCACCGTCCACGCCGCCGAGGGGAACGCCACGCGCCACACCGGTCCGATCCGTTCGGCGAGCGCGGCCGCGAGTTCCGGGACCTCGGCGGTCAGATCCGTCGAACGCGGCCACCAGGCGCCGTCGACGAAGCCAGTGACGGAAAGCAGTGGCTTGAGCCGCACCCGGGAGCCGTCAAGCGGCGCGTGCGGTGTGTCGACCATGAGAACTCCGATCCCGGTCAGGACGGCCGGTGGAGTGCCGGCCGCACGTCGGCCATGGGGGGATCAAGCCGGACCGATGACACCGCTATCACTCAAGATCAGCTGCGCGGAGTCGGTGCTGTTCTGGGCGGACGTCGCGACCAGGGCGCGTTCCGCGGCGGCCGGATCGGCTTCCGGCGGGATCACCAACAGGGTCAGGTGGTGGATGCGCGGCCCGATCACCACGACAGTGTGCTGCTGCAGCCCGAAGAATCCCGCCAGCCGAACGAGATCGGGGCCGTGGGCGAGCCGGGTCGGCGCGAGGTCCCACGCGGCCGGGTTGAAGCCGATGCGTTCCACTCGGCCGAGTTCGGCGGAAATCGAGGAGACGAGGGCGCTGAATTCCCCGACCGGGTCCCGCGACCGCGGCCACCAGGCGCCATCGAAACAGCCCTTTGTCGCTGCCGGTTCCTTGAGCCGCAGCCGATTTCCGGTCGCGAGCGAGCCGATCACCGTTCCCGCGGCACCGCGGTCCGATCCGAACGTCATGGTGGCACTCCCGTCCGGCTTGCCTCGTGCGACGACCGCTTCCGCGGTTTTTCCGCGGAGCGCCGTCCTCGGCCGGCAGAGTCGAATTCTGTGATTTCACGGGCCAATACGCTCAGTCTACGCCGAGCGCACCGACATCAGGAGTAGCGTGCTGGTACCAGGGGCGAAGTTGTACCCGGCCGCTCGCCGGTGCCACCTCTGGCGCACGAACAATCCCCGGTCCCGTCGAGGGCCGGAGGTGGGAGCGCCGGAATGGCGACCTCGATTCAGCCGGAAACCACGACCGAAGACGAACAGCTCCACGAACCCCGGCTGCGGATGAAAAAGGCCGGCGCCGAACGCGGCCACGTCGACGGCGGCTGGTGGCCGCGTTCGACGGACCTGGAGGCGGAGCTGCCCTCGCTGGCGGCCGCGGTCGAGCAACGGGTGGGACCGGTCACGCGGGTGTCCTACCACCTGGACACCTGGGGTCCGGCGACCCGCAAGGTGTACCTCGGCGACCGGATCGTGCCGCTCGAGGGCTTTCGGTTCACGAACCCGCACACGATCACGGCGATCGGCTCGGATTCACGTCAAGTGATCCTGCTGGTCGTCCCCCCGGAGACTCCCCCGGAAGCGGCCCACGCCGCGCTGCGGGCGGCCGCCGGCGAGGGGTCCACCACCGCCACGCCGGAAATCCTGGCCGGCGAAGGCGTTCCCGCGTAGCGCCACGAGACCGCCGGAACCCGGCCCGATCCGCGCCAGTGGGTGAGCACCAGTCTGCCGCCCCTCTGAGCGAATCGCCCCGCACCTCAGGTGAAAAATCGCGCGATCCGGTCCATGGCCCTGGGGATGTGCACCTCGCCGGCGAGCACTTCGTGGCGCGAACGCGGATAAACGGCGCGCAGCATCGCCACGCTGCGCGCGTACTCCGGAGTGGTGCTCCCACCTTCGACGAAAGTCACCGGCGCCGGCACGCCGGCCAGTACTCGGCCGGCACTTTCAGGCCGGTCGCGGACTCGAGGTCGGCGATGAGGCCGGGGACGAGCCGCGCCAGCTTGGCGACCGTCCCGTCGGCAGCACCTTCGTCGCGCGGTGCGGGTGCCCCGCTCAACGCGAGCGCGAGGCGCACCGCGTCGTGCGGCTTACCTGCCGCGACGGCTTTCCGGCAGCCCTTGAGCATCGGTTCAGCGGGCCGCCGAGCAGCGCCGCCGGCGGCTCGTACAGCACCATCCCCGCGACACGCTCCTCGGCGGCGCGCGCGGCGGCCAAGCTCACCAGGCCGCCGAAGGAATGCCCGAACACCATCGCGGGCTCCGAGGCCTCCCCCAGCACGGCGACGAGATCCTCGGCCTGCCGGTCGAACGTCGCCGGCGCCGACCCCGGCTCGGTCCGCCCGTAACCCCGGCGCTCGACGAGCACGACCGTGTACCGGTCCGCCAGCACCCGGGCCAGCGGCAGGTACCGCTCCAGCGGCGCGAGCACACCCGGCGCGATCACCAGCGGCCGCCCCCGGCCCTCCGTCGAGAAGTGGATCTTCGTTCCGTCCGGCGAAATCGCATTCCCATCACGCACCGCGGCGCCACCCTCCCTCGGCCTGTCCGTCGTCGGAACGATCTTTCCATCGCGGCGTACGCAGTGGTGAAGCGCGGCTGACGGAACGACGTTCGCGGTGCCGGGCGGGTGCTCGTGCCCTGACCCTGGGCGGTCAGGACACGAGCTTCGCCGGAGCTCAGAGCTTCTGGTGCGGGTATTCCGGCGAGCGGTGCTGGAAGGACAGGATCGCCGGGTTCTCGACCGTGCCTTCGCGGATCTCGATGGCACGCCGGACGGTGGGGTGATCGTCCCAGGTGGCGGAGCCCGCGAGGACCGACCGCAGGTGCGGCAGGAGGGCTTCGCTGATCTCCCAGGTCGCGGAGTTCCACAGGTAGGACGGGCTGTGGTCGACGGCGTAGTAGGTGATGCCGTCCCCGACCGGGAAGGTCGGCTCGGCGAACGTCGTCGGCTGTGCCCAGCTGAAGCCCATGCCTTCGTCACACGAGACGTCGACGATGAGGCTGCCCGCGGTGAACGCGGCGAGGTCCTCTTCGATGAGGAAGGTCAGCGGCGCGTCGGTGTCCTGCAGCACGCAGTTGACGACGATGTCGTGCTCGGCGAGGAACCCGGCCAGCGGCACCCGGCCCGTCGGGGTGAGCGCGTGGCTGCGGCGGAGATCGCCCGGGTTGTTCACGTCGTGGTCGATGTGCACCATAGTCGCCGAGTGGATCGGCGAGGCGACCGCGCTGAGGCCGCGTGCGGTGAGGACGTCGACGTCGTGGATCCCGTGGGCGTTCAAGGCCGTCACCGAGCCGCGCGCCGTCGCGCCGAACCCGATCACCACCGCCCGCAGCCGTCGGCCGAAGTCGCCGGTCGACCCGATCAGCTGCAGGCCGTGCACCACCGAGCAGTACCCGGCCAGCTCGTTGTTCTTGTGGAACACGTGCAAGCCGAACGACCCGTCACGGCGCCAGTGGTTCATCGCCTCGAAGGCGATCACCGTCAGCCGCCGGTCGATGGCGAGCTGGGTCAGCTCGGCGTCCTGCACGCAGTGGGGCCAGCCCCACAGGACCTGGCCGTCCCGCAGTTCGGCGACGTCGCCGGCCAGCGGCTTGGCCAGCAAGACGACGTCGCACTCGGCGATCAGCTGCTCACGCGAGCGCAGCCCCGCGACGAGGCCCGCCAGTCGCTCGTCGGATACGCCGAAGGATTCGCCGTAGCCGTGTTCGAGGTAGATGGTTTTCCGGAGATCGGCGTCGATCCGGTCGAGGTGGTGCGGGTGGATCGGCAACCGGCGTTCGTTTTCTTTCCGCGAATGCGAGATGACGCCGAGACTGAGCTGGTGCACCTGGAGCCCCTTTGCTAGGACCCAGTCCTAACACACTCGCCGCGATCGCCGTGAACGCTGGTCCTGGTGGTGGTCGCTGCCGAGCACCAGGGCGAGCGCGGCCCGGCCGGCGCGGCAGGAGCAGCCCAAAGACGATCGCGGCCACGGCGACCGTCCCCGCTGTCCACGATCGCGGGGCGGAGGTGGGGTGACTCTCGCCGACGGGCGGTTTGGATCCGCTTGGACGAGGGAAGACCCGCTCAGGCTCGGTCGAGGCGCGGGTACAAGATTTCGCGGACGATCAGCAGGGCCGCTGCGGCGATAGGAATGGCCACCAGTGCGCCGACGATGCCCAGCAGCGCGCCGCCGACGATGACGGCGACGACGGTGACGAGGGCGGGCACCTTCACCGCGCCGCCGATGATGCGGGGCACCAGGACGTAGTCCTCGACGAGGCGGTAGCCGACGAAGAACCCGATCGTGGCAAGGCAGACCGGCAGTGACACCGTCAGGGCGACCAGGCTCACGAGCACGCCGCCGACGACCGAGCCGACCACCGGGATCAGGTCGAGGATGGCGACGGTGATCGCGAGCAGCGCCGCGTAGGGGACGCCGAAGATCAGGAGCCACGCGAGGGTCAGCACACCGGCGATGACGGAGATGGCCAGGTTGCCGAGCACGTAGCCGCCGACCTTGGTGGAGATTTCGTCGCCGAGGAGGATGGCCCGCGGCCGGCGCGAGTGCGGGATCAGCCGGTAGCCGCCCGCGCGGATGCGGGGCAGGTCGGCGAGGAAGTACACCGTGAGCACGATCAGGATCAGCACATTGGTCAACGCGCTGAACACGGCCTGGCCGGCGCCGAGCAGCCCGGTGCCGAGACCGGGGCCGTTGAGCACGCCTTCGAGCTGCGATTGCAGGTGGAAGCGGTCGTTGAGCTGCCCGAGGACGGTGTTGTGGTTCTGGGCGTCGTGCAACCAGCCGGGAGCCTTGGCGACGAGCTGCGTGCCCTGCTCGACCACCACCGGGATCGCCGCGGTGAGGAAGCCGCCGAGGGCCAGCAGCCCCACGACGAACACGGTCGTCACCGCGAGCCAGCGGCGGAACCGGCGTCGAGTCAGCCACGAGACCGCGGGTTCGAGGCCGATGGCGAGGAACAGCGCGAGCCCGATCAGCACCAGGATGTCCTGAAGCCCGACCACGATCTGCACCAGCCCGTAAACCACCGCCACGCCTGCCGCGCCCGCCAGGCCGAGCAGGAAGGGCGACCGCCGGTTGAGCGGTTTTCCCTTGGCCCCCAACGGCTGTGCGGTCGTGCTCAGCTCGGCCGCGGCGGCTTCGGCGTCGGCGAACGAACCCTGCTCGGGTTCCTGGGATTCGGGCACGGCTGGGGCCTCCGGAGGTGCGGGTGTTCGGAACGTGGAGGCTGCGAGGTCAACCCGAGCTGATCGAACCAGGGTTGGGTCCGGCGCGCAGTGTCATCGGGGATCGAGCACTCCGCGTTCGAGCCCCGGCGCGTAGCCCGGGTTCAGCTTACGGACCAGGCGTTCGGGCTTCGGCCAGCGGACGTCGGTGGCCCAGCCGGCCTTCTCGAACAGCCAGATGATCCGCGCGGAGATGTCCAGCTGGCCGCGGCGGACGCCGTGGCGGGCGCCGGTCGGGTCGGCGTGGTGGGAGTTGTGCCACGACTCGCCCATGGACGCGATGGCCAGCGGCCAGAAGTTCGCCGACTTGTCACGCGCGGCGTAGGGCCGGTCGCCGATCATGTGGCACAGCGAGTTCACCGACCAGGTCACGTGGTGCAGCACCGCGACGCGCACGAGGCTCGCCCAGAAGAACGCGGTCACCGCGCCCCACCAGGACATCGTGGCGAGTCCGCCGATGAGGGCGGGCGCGAGGAGCGTGAGGACGGTCAACGCGGGGAACGAGCGGTCGATGCGCGCGATGTCGCGGTCGGCGAGCAGATCGGGGGCGAACCGCTGGGCGTTGGTCTTCTGGCGGTCGAACAGCCAGCCCATGTGGGCGAACCAGAATCCCTTCGCGAGCGCGGTGGGCGAGGTGCCGTAGCGCCACGGGGAATGCGGATCGCCTTCGCGGTCGGCGAAGGCGTGGTGGCGGCGGTGGTCGGCGACCCAGGTGATCACCGGCCCCTGCATGGCCATGCTCCCGGCCACGGCCAGCGCGATCCGCAGCCCGCGGCGGGCCTTGAACGCACCGTGCGTGAAGTACCGGTGGAACCCGATCGTGACGCCGAGGCAGGTGAGGACGTAGAACCCGGCGGCCAGCGCGAGGTCGATCCAGCCCAGGCCCCAGCCCCACGCGAACGGCACCGCCGCCACCAGCGCCACCAACGGGACGACGGCAAACAGCTTCACCAAGGAGTTCTCGGTCCGGGTCTTTTCGCCCGACAGCATCGGCTGCGCGGGTTTTCGCGCGTCACGGCTGGGGCGGGTGAGGGTTTGTGTCATGCGATCGCTCATTTCTCGGAGACGGACGGTGGTCGCCGAGTTCTGGGGCGATTACCACCGGGATATCCCGGTCGGGGTGGGGCAAAACCGTCGGATGGGTCACACGCGCGTCACGAGCGGACGATCCGGCGAAGTGTCCACAGTGGATTTCTTGCCGGCGAGTGCTGAACCCGAACGGGGCGGGGCACCGGGATTTTTCCGGCACCCCACCCCGTTTCAGGTGTCCCGCTTCCGTCAGACGGTGCGCGGGGCGTGGGCGAAGGTGTTCCAGCCGGTGGCGTCGGCGTTGCCGCCGTTGCCGGCCGGGCCGGAGGCGCCGCCCGTGGTGGTGCTGGTGTTGCCGGCGTCGCCGGTCACCCCGGTGGAACCGGTGGCGCCGGAGTCACCCGAGCCGACCGTGGTGCTCGAGTGGTCAGCCTGGTCCGGCGAACCGCCGCGGCCCCAACCGGCGTGGCCCCACGCGCGGTGGCCGGAGCCGCCGCCGGTGGAGGTGCTGGCGGTGTTGCCACCGGTGGCACCGGAGCCGCCCGAAGTGCCGGAGGCGCCCGTCACCGCGGTGTTCGTGCTGGTGGCGCCACCGGCGCGGCCGGAGTTGCCGCCCTTGCCGGCGAACGCACCCGAGAGGACGTTGCCGAGCGAGCCACCGTTGCCGTTCCACGACCAACGGTCACTGCCGCTGTTCGACGCGGTGCTCGCACCGCCAGCCGTGGCGTCGCCGCCGTTGCCCGCCGGGCCGGAGGTACCACCGGTCGTGGTGCTCTGGTTCGTGGCGTCACCGGTGGTGCCGGTGGAGCCGGTCGAACCGGAGTCGCCCGAGGTGACCGTGGTGGTGCAGCGGGCAAGCAGGCAGAGCCCGTAGGCGCTGTTGCCCCCGGTGGCGCCGGAGTCGCCCGAAGTGCCGGACGCGCCCGTCACCGCGGTGTGGGTGCTGGTGGCGTCGCCGGCGTTACCGGAATTGCCACTGTTGCCGCCGGAAGCGGTGCCGGAGACGAATCCGAGGATGCCGCCGCGGCCACCGCGTGACGAGCCGGTGTGCGTGGCCGCCGCTGTTCCGGTGCCGCCATTGCCCGCCGTACCGGAGTCGCCGCCGGTGGTGGTGCTGGTGTTCGTCGCGGTCCCGGTGCTGCCGGTCGATTCCGGTGTCACCCGAGTTGCCCGACGAGACCGAGGTCGTGCACGACGCCAGCACACACAGGCTCGCGGCGTGGTTGCCGCCGGTGGCGCCGGAGCTGCCCGAGTCACCGGAGTTCCCGCTGACCGCGGTGTTGCCGCTGCTCGCGTTCCCCGCGTCGCCGGAGTTCCCGCCGGTACCGCCGTGGCTGCCGACCGACGTCACGCCGGCGACCACGGAGTGCAGGCCGTCGCCGAGCCCTCCGAGCGGGTTGGTGTCCGCACTGGCCACCGCGGTGCCCAGCAGGACGAACCCGCCTGAGATGAACGCGGCCGTCAAGCCCCGTCGCACGTACTTGCGCATGGTTTCCCTTTCCTTATGTCCATTGTGGATTGATGGAGGTGGAAAGGGACACTCATCCAGGCCGGTTGTCGCTCTCGAACATCGGCCAACGCAGCTCGCCGCCGGCTTCGGGTGGCGCGCGCCATCGTTGCGCCACACCACGCGTGCCGGCTCGTGCCGCCAAAATGGCCGCGGCACCGTCGTGCTGAGCCGAGGCGGACAAGGTGCCCGAATCGCGGCGCCCGGTCGTGTCCGGCTGGAACGGTCCTTGTGGAACACCTTGCCAGGAGCCACCGGACGTCACCGGCACGTCCCGCACCGGCGGTGCCGGCTTGCCGGGCGTGGTGACCGACGGCTCGCCGACCTCGTGCTCGCGCACCGATACGCCCGTCGCCGCGGCAGTGTCCGGCGTCGGCGCGACCACCGGATCGCTGTGCGAGCCTGCTGACGAAGCAGCCGGCGCGGGATCGACCCGGCCGTCCACCGGATCGGCCGTCGGCGCTGTCGGCGACGCCGGCGGGACCACCGCGGTCACCGAACCGACCACCGGGGACACCGCGTCCGTCACCGGACGCACCACCTCGGCCGCCGTTTCGACAACCGGGGCCACCGCGCCCGAAACCGGACGCAACACCGACCCGACCAAGCCGTGGACCTCGGAAAGAAGCCCGCCGGGCTGAGCCGTGTGCTGACCGTCCTGTCCGGACGTCGGTTGCTCCGCCGCGCTCGCACGATCGGCCAGCACCATGGCGAGCAAGGCGAACCCGCACATCACGCTCATCACGAACAGCGCCCGGACAGGGGACGGCCAGACTTGTCCGCCCGGCAGATCATCGGAGATGTTTCCATGTATTCACCTCCTTTCGTGACGTTGCGAGTCGCTCGTCAGGGGGTCTTCGCGGCGGCGCACCCGAACGGATGGGTGCGGGGCTGATCTTTTTCTTTTGCCCCAACAGGTTTGGGCCACTGAAATGCGGGTACGCCGCCACGCCGCCCGGGAGCCGCCGTCACCCGATCCAGGTTCGGACCAATCCACGTCCCCAAGCGGCACCGAACTCCGGTGGTCCACGCAAGATCCACCCCTCGCGCGCACGTCCGGCGCGGGGGACGCCCGGCACGGCCGTCCGCGGTGCCGGGTCGGAAGGAGATCGCCTGTGTTCGGCAAGCGTTATGCCGCCTCCATGATCACCCGGAGCGCGGAGAATCCCCAGGATCGGCGCAAGTTCCTCCAGGCCGCGGGCATGACCGGGCTCGGCGTCGTCGGCGTCGGCGCGCTCGGCGGACTCGCCCTCGCCGGTCCGGCGGCCGCGGCGACCCGCCGGTCCGCGCCGGTGGCCGAGGCCGGCGCCGAGGTGAGTGACGGCGCGGTGCTGAACTTCGCCCTCAACCTCGAATACCTCGAGGCCGAGTTCTACCTGCACGCCGTGACGGGCAAAGGCCTGGCCGACTCGATGACCACCGGCACGGGCACCCGGGGCGGGGTCACCGGTGGCCGCGCGGTGCGGTTCGAGACGAAGGCCACCAAGCAGTACGCCCAGGAGATCGCGGGCGACGAGAAGGCGCACGTCGCGTTCCTGCGCTCCGCGCTGGGCGCCGCGGCGGTCAGCCGGCCCGCGATCGACCTGCAGTCCAGCTTCACCGCCGCCGCGCAGGCGGCCGGGATCGTGAAGCCCGGGCACACCTTCGACGCGTTCGCGTGCGAGTAGAACTTCCTGCTCGCCGCGTACCTGTTCGAAGACGTCGGGGTCACCGCCTACAAAGGCGCGGCCCCGCTGATCAGCAACAAGACCTACCGCGAAGCGGCCGCGGGCATCCTCGCGGTCGAGGCCTACCACGCCGGCACGATCCGCAGCGCGCTCTACCAGCGCGGTGGTGGCCTGCTCGGCACCGGTTTGTTCAGCACCGACCTGAAAAAGGCGTCGGTCAAACTGTCCGCCGCCCGCGACAGCCTCGACGGCCCCGCCGACGACGACCAGGGCGTGATCGACAGCCACGGCAACGCCGACATCGTGCCCACCGACGCCAACGGAATCGCCTACAGCCGCAGCCCCGGCCAGGTCCTCAACATCGTCTACCTGACCGACAAAGCCGCGACTTCAGGCGGGTTCTTCCCGAAGGGCGTCAATGGCGACGTCAACACCAGCGCCGCCGGCTGACCCCGGCACCAGAGGAAAACGAAGGGGGTGGCGGGCCAGGTGGCCCACCACCCCCTTCGTCGCGTTCGGTCAGCCGGAGAGTGCGGCGGCGGTGACGACCGTGATCCGGGTGGACCCACGGCGCAGTACCAGCCAGCCGTCGGCCGCGCGCTCGATGCCGTAGCCCTCGGCGAGGTAGGAGTCCAGCTCCCGGGCCAGCTCGGACCCGTCCGCGACGTGGTGGATCGGCTCGTTCGCTTGTGCAGCCACGTGTGCTCCTGCGGATCGGGCTCTCGAGTACGAAGTGGATCGCAGCTCACCCGAGGTCGAGCCGGAGCACCCCAGGGGTCGTCGGCCGCGGTGATCCCGTCGCGGGTTCGGTGGTGACGGCGATGTGGTCGACGTCCGCGGGCAGCGCGCTGACCAGCGGGCCGGCGTCGGGGCGGAGCAGGCCGGCCGACCGAGGACCGCGCGGGCCGATCAGCCAGACCTGGTACGCGTGGGCGGGGTCGAGGGTCGCGACGCCGTCGAGCGAGACCGCGACCCGCGCGACGCTGCGGGAGGCCTCGGCGGTACCGGTCCCGCCGGTGGCGGCGCGCGCGGTGACGGTGACGGCGTCGGGTGCGGCCAGGATCTGGCCGTCCGCGGTCACGACCGTCGAGCCGCGATCGCCGCCCGGGCCGTCGCCCAGGGTGATGCCCCCGACGACGCCGGCGGCCACTGCCGCGGCGGCGGCGACCGCGATCGCCGCCCGCGTGCGCCATCGCCGCGGGACGCCGGCCGCGGGCCGCGGTTCGTGGACGAGCGGCGGAGCCTGGCGCGTCGCCGTGATCCGCGCGAGCACGGCCGAGCGCAGCCGGGCCGGCGGCTCGGCGTCGGCGGCGACGCCGAGCAAAGCGGCCACGGCTCGCAGCTCACGCACCTCGTGGGCGCACACCTCGCAGTCGCGCAGGTGCCGTTCGAACTTCGCCCGCTCGAAGTCGCCGATGGCGTCGAGCACGTAGGCGCCGGTGAGGGCGTGGGTTTCGGCGGTGGTCATGCTCGTGCTCCCAGGACGTGGCGCAGGCGGATGAGGCCGTCTCGCATGCGCGACTTGACGGTGCTGACGGGGATGTCGAGGAGGGCGCCGACTTCGCGATAGGTGTACCCGTCGTAGTACGCGAGCTCGATCGAGCGGCGCTGCAGGTCGGTGAGCGAGGCGAGCGCCGCGCGCACGTCGTCGCGTTCCAGGCGCAGCATCGTCTGCTCGGCGACCTCGTCGAAGTCCCGGTGCGGGTCCAGGCGGCCGGCGCGGGTCTCCCGATCGGAGCCCGACTGCTCGGACCGCACGCGGTCGATCGCCCGCCGGTGCGCGATCGTCAGCGCCCACGATCGCACGTTCCCGCGTTCAGGCGTGAACGTCGCGGCCTTGCGCCAGATCTCCAGCATCGTCTCCTGCGCGACCTCCTCGGACTGCGCCCGGTCCCGCAGCACCCGGACCACCATGCCCAGCACGGGTCCCGCGAGCTCGTCGTAGAGCCGGGCGAACGCCGCCTCGTCCCCGAGCGCCACCCGTGCGAGCAGTTCCTCGGGTGTCGCGGTTTCGTCCAGTGTGGACATCGGAGGCGGCGCCATCGTCAAAGCTCCGGCGTGACCGGCCATGTTAAGTCCCTCCCGGCCGAACCGCCGAGTCTGCCGCCGGCGCTCAGCCGACGGGTCACCAGGCATTCGCCACCGGTTCCGGGCTGTATTGGTGCCGATCGGAAACTCACCCGAGCAGGTGCCCATCCGGACGCCGCGCGGGGCCGAATGACCGGTATGGCCACTACCGAAGCTCCTGCCGCGCCGAGCACCTCGCCGCCACGGCTGCGCATCCCCTCCGCGGCGCTCTGCGGGGTGCTGGCGCTGCTCGCGGCTCTGGGGGCCGGGCACCTCGTGGCCGGGTTCATCAGCATCAACGCCTCGCCCTACCTGGCGGTCGGCAACGGCGCGATCGACCTGACACCGATCGAGCTGAAGGACTTCGCGGTGCGGACGTTCGGCACCTACGACAAAGTCGTGCTGCTCGGCGGCATGGCCGCGGTGATGGTGGCCGCGGCTGCCGTGGCCGGGGTGCTGTCGCTGCGCTCGCCTCGACCGGGGGTGGTCATCGTCGCCCTGTTCGGGCTGCTCGGCGGCTTCGCGGTGTACCAGCGCCCGGACCTGACCGCCGTGGCGCTGCTGGCGCCGGCCGCGAGCCTGGTGGTGGGCGTGGCCGTTTTCCTGCTGCTGCACCGGATCGCGCCCCGCAAGAATGCGCCGGCCGAGCGATCCGGGGGTGCGTCGCGGCGGTCGTTTCTCCTCGGCGGGGCGGGTGCTCTCGTCGGGGCCGGCGTACTCGGCGGGGCCGGCCAGCTGGTCAGCGGCGCCCGGGACGCGACGGCGTCCCGGGCGGCGATCGGTGCCCTCGTGCCCGCGAAATCCGCGCCCGCGATCCCGGCCGACGCCGACTTCGCAAAACTGGGGACACCGACGTTCCTGACGCCCAACCCCAAGTTCTACCGGGTCGACACGGCCTTGTCGGTGCCGCAGCCGCGCGCGGAGGACTGGAGCCTGCGCATCCATGGCATGGTCGAGCGTGAAGTGCGCTACCGCTACGCCGACATCCGCAACCGCCCGCTGGTCGAACGCACGATTACGATGACCTGTGTGTCCAATGAGGTCGGTGGCGACTACGTGTCGACGTCCGACTTCATCGGGGTCGACCTGGCCGATCTGCTGGCCGAGGCCGGCGTGCGCCCGGGTGCGGAGCAGCTGTTCTGCACGAGTGTCGACGGCTGGACCTCCGGCACGCCCGTGGCGGCGGCCCTGGATCGCGACCGCGGCGCGATGCTGGCGATCGGGATGAACCGCGAACCGCTTCCGCTGGAACACGGGTTTCCCGCCCGGCTGGTCACGCCGGGGCTCTACGGCTACGTGTCGGCGACCAAGTGGGTCGTGGACATCGAGGTGACCACCTGGAAGGCCCGCCAGGCCTACTGGCTCAAACGCGGCTGGGGCGAGCAGGCACCGGTCAAGACCGAATCACGCATCGACACCCCGAAGGGCTTCGACACCGTGCCGGCGGGTGCGGTGCGGCTGGCCGGGGTCGCGTGGTCACAGCACAACGGCATCGCCGACGTCGAGATCAAAGTGGACGGCAGCCCGTGGCAACGGACCACGCTCTCGGCCGAGGTCAACGTGAACACCTGGCGCATGTGGTGGACCCAGATCGCCGTGAAACCCGGTACGCACCAGGTGTTCGTCCGTGCGACCGACAAGACCGGCTACACCCAGACCGACGCGCGCGCCGGCACCGTCCCCGACGGCGCCACCGGCTGGCACTCCACCACGTTCATCGCGACCTGACCGGCCCATTCGAAAGAGTTGCCTTCCCCACCCATCCTTTTCCCGACCGGCGCCGAATCCCTCACGAGAAACACCCCGGCGACCCCACTAGGCCGGTCCTGGCTCAACTGTCCACTGTGAATGGAGCTTTACCGTGAAATCCCTTCGTATTGCCGGAATCGGCGTCACCGCCGTCGCCGCCCTCGCGCTCGCCGCCTGCGGCAGCAGCACCGACAGCGGCAGCGCCCCGGCATCGTCCGCGCCGATGTCCTCGGCCCCGATGTCCAGCGCCGACTCCGGTGTCTCCAACGGCATGACCACCAACGCCGACGTCTTCGGCCCCGCCTGTTCGCAGCTGCCGCAGGGCAACTCCCCCGGCTCGCTCGACTCCATGGGCCCGCAGCCGGTCGCCTCCGCCGCGTCGACGAACCCGCTGCTGACCAAGCTGGTCGCCGCGGTCAAGGCCACCAACTTGGTCGACACGCTCAACAGCCAGCAGGCCATCACCGTCTTCGCCCCCGCCGACCCGGCGTTCAACGCCCTCGGCGACACGAAGTTCAACGAACTGGCCAAGAACCCCGACCAGCTCGCCCCGATCCTGCAGTACCACGTCGTCGGCAAGCGCTACGACGCCAAGGGCCTCGCCACCGCCGGCACCGTCACCTCGCTCAACACCGCGGGCGGCCCGCTCAAGATCGAAGGCACCGGCGACAACATGACCGTCAACGGCGCCAAGATCCTCTGCGGCAACATCCCGACGAAGAACGCGACCGTCTTCGTCATCGACAAGGTCCTCACCCCGGGTACCAACAAGAACTGACTCCCGCCCCGGACCGACGAGCCCGGCGTGCTTGCCCACAAGGCCACGCCGGGCTCGTTGCAGTTCGGCAGGTCCAGTGGCTACGCGGAATCTCCCGCCGGCGCCACGACCTCCGCCGAGTCCCGCAGCGCGTCGCGCAGCCGGCGAGCCACCCGCGCGGGCGCCGGGCGCAGCGGGCGCGGCCACGTGGCGATGATCACCGGCTCTTCAGGGCCGTCGGGCTCCAGTGCGAGCCGCCAGCCTTCGTCGCCGTTCCAGAGCAGCATCAGCAGCCGCTCGGGCCAGGCGCTGCAGGAGTCGGCGAGCGCGATGTACGCGCTCGGCCGAGGCCCGCTCTCGCACAACGCCGCGCCCGCCTCAACGCCGACCTGCTCGGCCACGGCGTCAACGTAGTGCCGCAGCACCAGGCCTTCTCGATACTCGGGCTCCACCTGCCACCTCTCACCATCGTCTCGGGACGCCCCCGGCGCCGTGACCGGGGTTTCCTGCCGCCGGTGCGCCGAAACCCCGGCCGAGGGCGCCCGCGTCGGGCTAGGTTCCGTCGGGGTGCAGGCGCCAGGTCATGGTCACGGTGGTGCCGGCGCCGGTGCGGACGATCTTGGCATCATCGGACAAGATCCGGATGAGGGCCAGTCCGCGGCCGCGCGACGGGTCGGGTGCGGACGCCGAGCGCTCCCAACGGCCGAAGTCGGTGACCGTGACGCGGATCAGGCCGGGCTGGTGCTGGGCGCAGAGTTCGACGTCGCCGGCGGCGCCGGCCGGGTAGGCGTGCTCGGCGGTGTTGACCAGGGCCTCGTAGGCGGCCAGTGCGATGTCACCCACGAGGTCTGGCGGCGGGTGGTGCGCCGCGACCCAGCTGGTGAGTTTGTGGCGCACTTTGGTCACGTCGCCAGTGCGCGCCGCCGACGTCACCCGCAGCTCGGGGGTGACGGGCGCGCCGAGATCGCCGGCCGGAGCCATGTGCGCCACCTCGCGCTTTCCTGATCGGGTTGGCCTGGACGTCATGGCTCGGGGTACCCGCGCACGGCGCTCCCAAGCACCGGATCCTCACTCGGCGGCCAGGGCCTCCTCCACCGAGGGGTACGTCGCGAGCTGCTGATCGAGGCCCACCAGCTTCAGCGTGCGACCGAGGTAGTGCTCGACCGCGAGGCGCAGACTCGTCTGCTCCGCGGCCTTCAGGTGCGCGTCGACCAGGGCCGCGATCGCTCCCGAGCCGAAGAACTCCACGGCGGTGAGGTCGATCACCAGCACCTCGGGGCCGTCTTCGACCGCTTCGCGAATCGAGGTCTGCAGCCGCGGGGTCGTCACCGCGTCGAATTCTCCCTGCGCGGTCAGCACCACAGCGGAACCGGTGCGGCGCAGGCTGATGGTCGTTTCCCCCGCGAACGAGCGCGGGTCTTGTCCTGGGTTCGGATCTGATGCCTGCATCCCCCGATCCTCGTCCGCCCGCCGCGGGCCCGCACAGCCACCGATGCCGCGGTGAGCGGCCCGGGACGGCCGTGGCGCCCGGTCACTGGTCGGAAGCGCTTGCCGCCCAAGCCTTCCGGGCGTCTTCGGTGGTGGAGTAGCTCTTGAAAAGCTCGGCCAGCCCGATGAGATCGAGCGTGCGGGCCAGCTGGCCGGGCACCGCGGCCAGCGCGATCGCCGCGCCGGCCGCGAGGGCCACGTTGCGGGCCGCGATCAGGGCCGAGACGCCGCTGGAATCGCAGAACTCCAGGCCGCTCAGGTCGACGAGCAGCTGCTGACCGGCTGCCGGGGCGAGAAGCCGGATCGCTTCGAGCGCGTCGGGCGCGGTGGCGGCGTCGAGCTCTCCGCTGAGCTCGAGCACCGGGCCGGATGCGGTGTCGCGGGTGGTGACGGTGAACTCGATGGTCACGGCTCCTCGTCTCCGGTGTGCGGAATGCTGAGGGCGAGCAGGGCGGTGTCGTCGTCGACGCCGTCGGCGAACCCGGCGAGCAGGCCGGAGATCGCGGCCACCACCGTCGTCGCGGTGGCCGGGGCGAGGGTCGAGGCGAAGTCACGCAGCTGCTCCTCGCTGTAGCGGACGCGGCTCTGGGTGCGGGCCTCGGTCAGTCCGTCGGAGTAGAGCACCAGGGTGTCGCCGGGCCCGAGGTGCCGCTCGACGGAGACGAACCGCGCGTCGGGCAGCGCGCCGACCAGCTGGCCGCCGGGCGTGTCGACCAGCTCGGCCGCGCCGTCACGGCGGATCAGCAGCGCGGGCGGGTGCCCGCCCCCGGCCAGGGTGACGGTGGCGCCGCCGGCGTCGGGCACGAGCAGACCGTGGACGACGGTGCAGTACCGCGGATCGGTGCCGTGGTACTCGTGGTTGAGCACCGTGTTGAGGTTGCCCAGCACCCGGACCGGGTCCGGCTCGTAGACCGCGGCCGCGCGCAGGGTGTAGCGGGCCAGCGAGGTCACCGCGGCGGCCTCGGCGCCCTTGCCCGACACGTCGCCGAGGAAGAACCCCCACGTGTCACCCGTCAGCGGGAACAGGTCGTAGAAGTCGCCGCCAACCTCGTCGGCCGAGGCGGGGTGGTAGTACGCGGCGACGTCCATGCCGGGCACGGCCGGCAGCACCGGGGGCAGCAACGTCCGCTGCAGCGTGGTGGCCAGGCGCTGCACGCGGTCGCGCTCGCCCTCGGCCTCCTGGCGGGCCCGCAGCAGCTCCTGCTCGTAGGCACGACGATCGCGCGCGTCGAAGACGGTGGTGCGGATCAGCTGGCCTTCGCCGTCCAGACCGGACTTCACCTTGGACGTGACCAGAACCGGCAACCTCGTCCCGTCCGCGCTCTTGAGCTCCAGGGCGATCCCGCCGAGCTCCCCGTGCATGCGCAGCGACGGCGCGAAATGCGTCTCGTGGTACAGCCGGCCACCGACAGTGAGCAGGTCGGCGAACCGGCGCCGCCCGACGAGCTCCTCACGCCGGTAGCCGAGCCAGCCGAGCAGCGTGGTGTTGACCTTGGCGATCGTGCCGTCCATCAACGTGGACAGGTAGCCGCAGGGCGCGTGCTCGTAGAGATCCTCGGCACTGTCCTCCAGCAGGGCGGAGAAGGACGCGGCCAGCGCCTCGGGGTGTTCACCCGCCGACCCGCCGCCGGCGTCGCCGGTCTCGCTCATCATCAGCCGGCCGCGAACGCCGTGATCGCGGCCGCGGTCGCCTCGGGCGCGCTCAGCTGCGGGCAGTGGCCGGTCGCGTCGAGCGTCACCAGCACGCTGCCGTCGATTCGCTCGTGGACGTAGCGCCCGACCTCGGGCGGCGCGATCGCGTCCTGGGTGCACTGCAGCACCGCCGTGGGCACGGTGACCTTCGGCAGATCCGCGCGGTTGTCCGAGAGGAACGTGGCCTGCGCGAAGACCCGGGCGATCGCCGGGTCGGTGCGGCAGAAGCTGTCCCTGAGCTCCTCGCCGAGCTCGGGCCGCTCCGGGTGGCCCATGATCACCGGCGCCATCGCGCCCGACCACCCGAGGTAGTTCGCGTCGAGCGAATCGAGCAGTTCGTCGATGTCGGCGCGGCTGAACCCGCCGCGGTAGTCACCGTCGTCGAGGTATCGCGGCGACGGCGTCAGCAGCACCAGCTTCGCGAACCGCGCCGGCTCGCAGTTGGCGGCGAGCACCGCGACCATCGCGCTCACCGAGTGCCCGACCAGCACCACGTCACGCAGCCGCAGCTCGGCGCAGATGTCGAGCACGTCCTGCGCGTACCCCTCCAGCCGCGAATACCGCGGCTCCGACCACGCCGCCAGGTCCGACTTGCCCGAGCCGACGTAGTCGAACAACACCACGCGGAACCGCTCGGCCAGCGCCGGCACGACGAGCCGCCACAGGTTCTGATCGCACCCGAACCCGTGCGCGAGCAGCACCGTCGGCCCGTCTTCCCGCCCGGTCACGGTCACGTTGTTCCTGCTGCGCACGTCCACCTGGCCATCCTGTCACCGATAGCCCTGGCGTGGCTCGTCCGGTCACGGCGCGCGTGTTCGCTCCTCGGGTTTCCGTCGTGCACTCCGCCGCGCCGATTTCGCGGCTCTACGAGGATCCGTTGCCGCTGCCCGTCAGCCCGATCGGCACGCCGCACCCGACGGCGCAGCCTTCGTCCAGGCGGCGCTGGCGGCGGGCCACCCGCGCAACGACGACTTCAACGGCGACGAGCTGCGCGGAGTCGGCTTCAACGAGATCACCGTGCGCGACGGGCGCCGCATGAGCGCATGGCAGAGCTTCGTCGCGCCGGTGCTGGACCACCCGGCGCTGACCGTGACCACCTCGGCGTTGATCGACCGCGTTGTGGTCGAAGGCGGCACCATCGGTTCCCCGGCGATCCTGCTGCGCAGCGGCATCGGCCCGGCCGCGCACCTGCGGGAGGTGGGGATCGACGCCGAGAACGTCGCCGGCGTCGGCGAGAACCTGCACGACCACTCGTTGGTCAGCGTGGTCTACGAGTCCGTCAAGCCGCTGCCGGCGGGGCTGGCGAACCCTGCTGGAGGCGCAGTTCTACGCCGACAGCACCGGCTGGACCGGCCCGGCGCCGGGCCTGTCCAGCCGCTCTTCCTGCACCTCGTCCACCCGGCCGAGGGCTACGAGATGCCGGAACACGGCTACACGATCGCCGCCGGCCTCGTCGCCCCGAAAATCACGCGGCACGCTGCGCTTGGCCTCGACCGACCCGCGGGCGCCGGCGCTGGTCGACCCGCAGATCCTGGCCGACCCGTACGACCTCGAGGCACTGTGCGATGCCATCGAGATGAGCCGTGAGATCGGCGCTCAGCCCGCGTTCGCCGAGTGGCGCAAGCGCGAAGTCACGCCGGGGCCGGAGGCCACCACGCGCGACGCCGTGCGCGAGTTCGCCCGCCGGTCCGTCGGGACGTCTCACCACCAGGTCGGCACCTGCCGGACGGGCGTCGACGAGCTGGCCGTGGTCGACCCGCGGCTGCGGGTCCGCGGGGTGGCCGGGCTGCGGGTGGCCGACGCGTCGATCATGCCGGTGGTGCCGTCGGCCAACACGAACGCGCCGTCGATCATGATCGGTGAGAAGGCGGCGGATCTGATCACCGGCGGGCACTAGGCGACCGGCGAGAACACCAGACTGCCGTTGTGCCCGCCGAAGCCGAAGCTGTTGGAGAGCACGGGTCCCGGCGTCCACGGCGTGGGTTCGCGGGCCACGTCGATGTCGAGCGCCGGATCCTGTGTGGACAGTCCGAGCGTCGGCGGGATCAGCTCGTGTGCCATCGTCAGCGCCACGGCGACGGCCTCCACCGCGCCGGCCGAGCCGAACGAGTGCCCGGTGGCGCCCTTGATGCTGGTCACCAGCGGCCGGGCCGCACCGAACACGCGGCGGATGGCGTGGGCTTCGGCGGCGTCGTTGAGCGCGGTCGACGTGCCGTGGGCGTTGATGTGGGTGATGTCCCGCGGCGTGTAGCCGGCGTCCTCGATCGCCATGCGCATGCAGCGCTCGGCGCCGGCACCGTTCGGGGCGGGTGCCGTGACGTGGTAGGCGTCGGCGGTCGAGGCGGTGCCGTCGATGGTCAGGTAGATGCTCGCGCCGCGCTCCAACGCGAGCTCCAGCGGTTCGAGCACGAGGATGCCGGCCGCTTCCGACGCGGCGAGGCCGTCTCTGTCCACATCGAACGGACGTGAGATCCCGCTGCGGCTCAGCGCGCGCATGTTTTTGAACCCGGCCACGCACACCGGCGTGAGGCTGGAGTCGCTGCCACCCGCGAGCACGAGGTCCGCCGCGCCCGAGGCGATCAGCTTTGCGCCCGCGGCGATCGCGTCGGTGCCGGCCGCGCAGGCCGTGGTGATCACCGACGCGCTGCCCTGGAAGCCGTAGCGGATGCTGAGCGCGGCGGCGCCGGCGTTCGGCATCGTCATGGGCACCGTGTGCGGGGAGACCTTGCGTTCCCCGTGCGCGGCCAGGACCGTGGCCTGTGACTCCAGTGTGGACACACCACCGATGCCCGTGCCGAGCGAGACGGCCGCGCGTTCGGTGTCGAGTACCGCCACCGTCGGCTCGATCTCGCCGGTCAGCAGCCCCGCGTCCGCCAGCGCCTCGTCGGCGGCCGCGACGGCCATCTGCGTCGCGAGGTCCGCCGTGCGCGCCACCCTGTGCGACATCCAGCGCCGCGGGTCGAAGCCGCCGAGCCGCCGCACGTTCGCCGCGGCGGCCGGACGCGACAGCCCGGCCCAGAACTCCTTCACCCCGATGCCGGCCGGCGACACGACACCGATCCCGGTCACCGCGACGCGCCGGTTGAGGGCTGGCTTCATGCACGTGCTCCTTCGAAACAGAGCCCACCATCTGGCTAGGCTTTTACACAGTCAGGTTGTAGTCTACGGGACGACCGCGCCGATCGAACACAGGTCACACCGGCGGTTGACGAGTGAGTTGCATTGCGCAACCCTGAGAGCACGCAGCAACTTCACCGAAGCAGGAAAGCAGGCGGGACCGTGCTTGTCGGCATCTACAACGAGTACAGCGCGAAAGGCACCTTCCGCGACCTGGCCGAAGACGTCGTCGCCTACGAACGCGCCGGCGCGGACATCGCCTACGTGGCCGAGGTGTACACGTTCGACGCGGTGAGCCAGCTCGGCGCGCTCGCCGCGCTCACGAGCACCATCCGCATCGGCTCGGCGATCCTGCCGATCTACACGCGCACGCCGTCGCTGATCGCGATGACCGCCGCGGGCCTGGACCACGTGAGCGAGGGCCGGTTCGTCCTCGGCCTCGGCGCGTCGGGCCCGCAGGTGATCGAAGGGTTCCACGGCGTCCCCTACAACGCCCCGCTCGGGCGGACGCGCGAGGTCGTCGAGATCTGCCGCCAGGTCTGGCGCCGCGAACGCGTTGTACACCAGGGCAAGCACTACCGCATCCCATTGCCCGAGAACGAGGGCACCGGCCTGGGCAAGCCACTGAAGCTGATCAACACGCCGGTGCGCAGCCGGATCCCCATCCTGATCGCGTCGATCGGACCCCAGAACGTTGCCATGACCGCCGAGCTCGCGGACATCTGGCAGCCGTTCTTCTTCCTGCCGGAGAAGGCGAAGGACGTCTGGGGCCGGTCGCTGGCCGACGGCGCCGCCAAGCGCGCCGAGGACCTGCCCCGCTGCAGATCGAGGCCCAGGCGGTCTTCCGCATCACCGACGATCCCCAGCCTGTGCTGGACGCGATGCGTCCCACGCTCGCCCTGTACATCGGCGGCATGGGCGCGAAGGGCCGCAACTTCTACAACGACCTCGTCCGCCGCTACGGCTTCGAGGCCGAGGCGGAGAAGATCCAGGACCTCTACCTGGCGGGCAAGAAGCAGGAAGCGGAAGCGGCCGTACCGGACGAGCTGCTCCGCTCGATCTCCCTGATCGGCCCCGAAAGCCACGTCCGCGAACGCATCGCCGCATACCGGGAAGCCGGCGTCACCACCCTCACCATCACCCCGGCCGGCGCGACGCGCGACGAGCGGGCCGGCGTGGTCGAACAGTTCCGCGCAGTGGTGGACCGGAGCTGACGAGCTTCACCCGCGAGCTTGGTCGAATCAGGCCTCACCGCGGCGGATCTGCTTGCCGCGACAGCATCCGACGCGGTGTTCGACAGCGCGGTCGTCGGCTGGCCGGGCCTGTCCCGCGACCTGCCACCCGGGGCCTGGGCCGCGCAGTAACTCCCCTCTCCCCGGACACCGGTGAGTACGCGCAAACCCCAACCACAACAACGATCCGGCGCTCGACTTCCACAGCCCGATCCTGCACCGTCTCCCCCGAACCACTGGCGAGCAGCGTCCGCGGCCACGCGACGTCGGCCTAAGTCCGTCTCGGCGAGGAGCTCGGCCCGGCTAGCTTCTTGGCCGGGCAGCCAGAGCACGACGGGTCTCGCGGTCCCTGACCTGGTCATGGACCCCAGCCGGCTTTGCCAAAGGCATAGCCAGCACACCAACAGCCTGGCTATGGTCAAAGCTAGGCAGGTACAGTGGCTGTCATGGCACACACACAGGAGCCCGAGACGGACCTGCCCGTGGTCACGCGCGTCGGCCGGTTCGTCGACCGCGACGCGTGGACTGCCGAGGGCTGGTGCAAGATCGAGCGCGCGCTGGAGCTCGTCGGCACGCGCTCGGCGATGATCCTGCTGCGCGAGGCGTTCTACGGTGGCCGGCGCTTCGACGAGCTCACCAGGCGCACCGGCCTGAGCGACGCGGTCGCGGCCAAGCGGCTCAAGCAGCTGGTCGACGACGGTCTGCTGCGCCTGCAGCCCTACCGCGAGCCCGGTTCGCGCACCCGCCACGAGTACGTGCTGACCGAGCGGGGCCGTTCGCTGTTCCCCGTGGTGGTCGCGATGATGAGCTGGGGCGCCACTTTGGCGGGCCCGGCCGGCGGCGTCGAATTGGTGCACGCCGGCTGTGGTGAACCGCTCCTCGCCGCCGTGCGGTGCGCGGCGGGCCACGACGTGACCATGGCGGACACCGAGGCGCAGCTCTCCCGCGACGCCAAGCGGGCGCGGCGGGCGTAGCCTGCCCCGGCTGTCGCGAGTGGACTGACTCACGGCGCTCACAGCACCACCCGCCGGCGCCGGGCGCGGGAAGCCCGCAGGTTGGCGATATTGCCGCAGACCTTGACGTCGTGCCAGACGCGGCTATTGTTGCGGGGCGGTCGTGGAACGCGATCGGGCACGCCGAGTCGCGACAGGTCTTCAGGCGCTGCCATTCGTCCAGCCGGCCGGCGTGGTGGATCTCGAGCAGCACCGCGCCGCCGACGAGCTGCCACCCGCTGCCGGCCGGTTCGAGGTCCAGCCGGCCGTCGGGGGCGGTGCCCGCGGTGAGCGTCAGCCCGGACAACGCGGGCAGCACCGGCTCGTCCTTCGTCCGCACGAGGGCCGCGAGTTGTTCCCGCAGCTGCCGCAGCTCGTCGACATCCGCGGCCCGGAGCCGCACCCGGCGCCGGCGATGGCCTTCGGCTTCCGCCCATGCCGCCATCGCCGCGCCCGCCCAGCGTTGCCCCGAGGCCACTGTGGACAACAGATCGGCGAACCCTCTCCGCGGGCTCGGCCGGGTGTTCAGCAGGTCCTGGACGAGCGCCAGCCCGCCCGGCGCGGCGGCGATGCCGAACCGCTCGCCGGCCGGCCAAGCCCCGGCGCCCACTCGCCGCTCAGCAGACACGACGGAACACACCGGCCGAGTCGTCGTCCGTCCGCTGCGAGACCTCGGCGTCGGCGACGAACGTGGACCCGTGGAACGGGCCCGGGTACAGGTGCCGGATCGCCGGCCGCAGCCCGTTCTCCCGCTCCGGATCCACCGCGTAGGACAACGGACTCTCCTCGATCGGTCAGGCCACCCGCGTCACGGAGCGGGGACGAAACGCGGCCCGCTGGTCGCGAAGTCGGCGCGGTTCTCGGCCACGAACTGGGCGACCGAGAGCGGCGGCCGTCCGCCGATCTTCTCGACCACGTCGTTCGTGCCGGAGAACACACCGTTGCGGTAGTCGATCGCGACGTTCGACAGGTGCTGCACGAGGTGCGCGTCGGCGCCTTTCTCCAGCCCCGACGCGGCGAACTCCTCGACGCTGATCGGCTCGTAGTGCACCGGGTGGCCGAGCTCGGTCGCCATGGCCTCGGCGATGTCGTGGTGGCTCATGATGGTCGGCCGGGACGCGAGCTTGCCGTCCACGACGGGGAGCACGTAGCGGTGCGTCGGGAACAGAAGGCCCGAAACCGCTTGGTGCGCCTCCGTATGGTGCGTCGCGGGCAAGTTGCCCAGCACGTAGGGCGAGTAGTCGACGCGGCGCTGCAGGCCGCGTTCGTCGTAGTAGAACGTCTGCTGCGTGCTGTGCGTGGCGAGGTACGAGGGGAACGTGACGTGCAGCCGCCGCCAGTCGCGGCCGCCGGCGGGCTCGAGCTCCTCGGTCAGCACGCCGGGCAGGGTCAGCAGGTACGGGTTGGTGAGGTAGTTCCACATGCCGTACCCCGCGGTACAACGCGTGCAGCGCGTCCCACCGCGTACTGCGGACTCGCGGCGGGAAGGACTCGCGGGGCGTGCGGCGCTCCTGGAGCACGACACCGTCGGCGTCTTCGATCGTGACCCCGCTGGCGTGTACACCCCGCGCAGCTCGCGGCCGGTGTAATCGGTGAAGACCGTTCGCTGCCGGTGCACGTCGACGGTCAGGTCGACGCCGGCGAACGTCTTCTCCTGGCCGAGGCCCGTCCACGTGGGACCGACCATGTGCAGGTGCGCCCGAACCGTGCGAACTCTGCTCCACCGCTCGCGGCCGCCGTGCGTTTCCAGCACCAGGTCCAGCAACCCGGTGCGCTGACCGTCGTTCACCGATCCAGCTCTTCCGCCGGTCTTACGAGCAGGCTCAGACGGCGGCCTTGTCGTCGACCAGGTTGCCCTTCATGAGCCACACGGGACCCTCGGCGTAGGTGCTTGCCTCGGCGAAGAACGCGCCGAAGTACGGGCCCTGCGCGTGGGTGTTGAACGCCTCGACGTCGGCGTAGACCTCGTTGAGGTAGAACACGTCCGGGTTCTCCTCGTCCGCGATGACCTCGAACCGGACCGAGCCGGGTTCGTTGGCCAGGGAGTCGACGCCGGTCTTGCGGGCCACGCGCACGAAGTCGTCGCGGTGGTCCGGCTGGACGGTGAAGGAAACGAGGAACTGGTACATCGCTGGTTCTCCTGGGGAATTCGACAGGCACCGATCGGCACCGATAGGCACTGACAGGCGCCGACAAACACTGAGCAACAGAGGCAAACGAAGTTCAGTCAATGAACTACCGGCGACTGTAGTACAACTCTAGTTCAGTGAGTGAACTAGCGGAGTAGACTGCCTTTATGTCCCTTCCCAGCACCTACGCGGACCGCAACTGCTCCCTGGCGCGAGCCCTGGAGATCGTCGGCGAACGGTGGACCTTGCTCATCGTGCGCGACGCCTTCTACGGCGTGCGCCGCTTCGGGGACTTCGCGACGCAGCTCGGCATCCCCCGCGCCGTGCTGACGGCCCGGCTGAAACTCCTCGTCCGCGAAGGCGTGCTCACCCGCGACGACAGCGCGGGCACCGTCGAGTACGTGCTCACCGACAAAGGCGTGGCGCTGTGGCCGATCGTCCGCTCGCTCATCAACTGGGGTGACGACTTCTACTCGCCGGCCGGGGTGAAACGCGCGCTGCGCCACGACGCGGACGGCGCGCTGCTCGACCACGAGGGCCGATGCGAGCAGTGTGGCGAGCTCGTCGCGCCCGGCGACACCCGCATCGAACCCGGCCCCGGCTACAAGCCGACCGGCGCCGAGCTCGACCCGGTATCGGCCGAGCTCAACCTCCCGCGGCGGCTCCTCCAGCCGCTGTCGGCGCCGCGCGGCGCGACTACCAGTTGATGGGCTGACTACCAATCGAGGGGCACTGCCAGGAACGGCCCTCCGGCGCCACCTTGCGTGACTCCAGCACCTGCTTCGCGGGCACACCGGCGGCAGCTCGGGCCCGATGCCCGCCCAGCGCTTCGCCTGAGACCGAGCGGGCTCAGGAAACCCCGTCCAGCCACCCGATGACGAGCTCCGCCAACGCTTCGCTGTTGTCCTCACTCATCAGCATGTGCCCGTTGCCCGTGTGTTCCGGATCGTCGAGGAACCGGTACGTGACCTCGGCGCCGTGCGCGGACAGCCACTCGGCGGTGGCGCCGTCGGCCGCGCGCGGGTGGTCCGTGTCGCGGTCGCCGGTGAGCACCAGCACGGGCTTGCCATCGAAGCGACCGGCCCCGCGCAGCTGGCTGCCGCGGAGATTCTGTCGCTGCGCCAGCAGCCCGGCGGGGATGGGGCCGAGCTGCCGGCTGTACGACGCCACCGCGTCGGCCGGAAACCTCGTGCTGGCCCCGATCATCTTCGCCCGGGCGAACGCGTCGCTCGGCCACCACAGGCCGTGCTTCGGGAGCCGCCAGCGCAGGGCCAGCCCTTGGATCTCGACGTCGTTTTCGGTCTCGTCCAGGACGGTGGGCTCTGGCTGGATGTCGCCGGGCGGGCCGGGCGCGAGCGCGACGAGCGCGGCGATCCGATCTCCGTGCGTGGCCGTCAGCCGGAAGCCGAACGGCCCGGACATCGAGTGCACGACGAGCACCACCGGCCCGTCCTGCGCCTCGAGCAACGCCCCGAGCGCGGCGCAGACGACCTCGCCCGTGACCTCGTCCGGCGGCAGCGACGTGCTGCGCCCGGTGCCGGGCCAGTCCGGCACGAGCACGCGGTAGCCGTGCTCGGCAAAAGTGTGGGCCCAGCCCGGGCGACCGTCCGGAGTGGACAGATAACACGCACCGGTCACGCTGCCGCCGTGCACGAGGACGACACTGCGCGCCGGCGCGTGGTCCGGCCGCAGCTCGTCGTAATACAGCGGCGCCAGGAAACCGGTGCGGTGCCTCACGCGGTGGCCTTCAGCAACGCCTCCGCGAGCTCCGCGGGGTGCGTGAGCATCGCTTCGTGGCTGCCGGCGCACTCGACGATCCGCGGGTCGGCCAGCCGCGCGGCGGCGGCCTGGTAGACCGTCTTCGGCACGGCCTGGTCCTCCAGCAGGTACACGTAGCTGCTCGGCACGCCGGACTCGAAGAACCGCGAAATCCGCGCCGGCTCGGTGAACCAGCCGAACGGCGTGGGTACGAGCCGCGAAGCCGTGGCGGCCGCGAGTGCTTCGTCGGCATCCTGCATGAACGACGCCGACCACAGCGCGGGCGGGATCGCGACGGTGTTGTCGGAAGTCTGCTCCGCCAGCGCGGTGACTCCGCCGACGAGCTCCTCGGGCAGCACGTCGTTCACGCACTCGCCGTCGAGCAGCACCCACGCGTCGACGAACACGGTGCGCTCCACGCGCTCAGGCCGCCGTTCCGTGACGAGCTGGATCACCGGGCCGCCACCGCTGTGGCCGACGAGCGTGAACCGGTCGAAGCCGCGACGGTCGAGCTGCCCGATCAGGTCGTCGACCATGGCGGTGAGGGTGACGCCGGAGCGGTCGACTTCACCGTCTTCCAAGCCGCGCAGCGTGGGGGCGAACACGTCGTGGCCGGCGGCGCGCAGGTGTTCGGCGACGGTGTCCCACGCCCAGCCGCCCTGCCATCCGCCGTGGACGAGCACGATCTTCATCGGTGAACTCCTCGCTGAGTTTCTCCTGTGGACAGTCCTAGGTGGTCTGCAGCGGTTCGCGCAACCCCGCCGGCAGCGCGCGGGCGTGACCCACCGCAACGGCGTCGCGGGCGGTGCCGAGGTAGTGGCGGCTCACGTCCTCGTCGGCGAGCAGGGCCGCCGCGGTGTCGGTGCGGGTGATGGTGCCGTTCTCCATCACCACGCCGTGGTCGGCGATGCCGAGCGCGGCGGCGGCGTTCTGCTCGGCCAGCAGGATCGTCACGCCGTCGCGCGCGAGCTGTTGCAGCACGCCCAGGATCTCGGTGACCAGCAAGGGCGCGATGCCCAGCGACGGTTCGTCGAGCAGCAGCACCTTCGGTTCCCGCACGAGCGCCCGCGCGATGGCCAGCATCTGCTGCTGCCCGCCGGACAGCAGCCCGGACTGGCGGGTGGCGAACTCGCGCAGGATCGGGAACAAGCCGTAGACCCGCTCCAGCCGCTCGGTCGCCGCCGTGCCGCGCGCCCCGGTGCCGTGCAGGCCGACCTGCAGGTTCTCCGCGACGGTCAGGTCACCGAACAGCTGCCGCCCGGCCGGGACGAGGCACACGCCGCGGCGCGCCACCTCGTGCGCGGCGAGCCCGGCGACCGGTGCGCCGCCCAGCATGACCTCCCCCGCGGACGGCCGGTGCAGCCCGGCGAGGCACTTGAGCAGCGTGGTCTTGCCCGCGCCGTTGGCGCCGATCATCGCGACCATGGTGCCGTCGGGAACCTCGCAGGAGACGTCGTGCAGCACGCGGGTGGAGCCGTAGCGGGCGTCGAGGCCGCGGACGGTGAGGTTCATGGCTTCACTCCCAGGTAGGCCTCGATCACGGCCGGGTCGGCCTGCACCCGCTGGGGCACGTCGTCGGCGATCACCCGGCCGGCGTCGAGGACGGTGACGTGGTCGCTCACGGTCATCACGAGCTCGATGTTGTGCTCGATCACCACCAGTGAGATGCCGCCCGCGCACACGGCCCGCAGCGCGGCCGCGAGCTCGCCGGTCTCCGTGTCGTCGAGCCCGGCCGCCGGTTCGTCGAGCAGCAGCAACGTGGGCCCACCCGCGAGTCCCCGGGCGACCTCGACCAGCCGCTGGGCACCGGCGGGCAGCTCACCCGCGAGGCTGTCCGCGAACGCGCCGAGCTCCAGGAACTCCAGCAGCTCGTCGGCGCGGCGGCCGAGCGCGCGTTCCTCGCGGCGGGTGCCCGGCAGGCGCAGTCCGTCGGACAGGAACCGCGCGCGGGTGAAGCGGTAGCCGCCGAGCATCACGTTCTCGCGCACCGTCAGCGTGCCGACCAGCCGCGCCGACTGGAAGGTGCGCGCGAGGCCGAGCGCGGGCAGCCGGTGCGGCCGGATGCCGGTGATGTCGCGCCCGGCGAACTCGACCCGGCCTGCGTCGGGCGCGGTGAACCCGGTCATGAGGTCCAGCAGCGTGGTCTTGCCGGCGCCGTTGGGGCCGATGATCGCGCGCACGGTACCGGGGGCGACGGTGAAGCTCACGTCGTCGACCGCGGTCACGCCGCCGAAGCGGCGGGTCAGGCCGTGGACGGCCAGCAGCGGGGTCTCGGTGGTCATCGCTGCACCGCTTTCTTGATCGCGCCCCAGATCCCGCGCGGCAGGTAGGTGATCACGAGGATGAGCACGACCCCGGCCACGAACGGCGACCAGGACGCGAAGCTCTGCCCCACCTCCGGCAGCCCCTGGATCACGAGCGCGCCCAGCAGCGGCCCGACGATCGTGCGCGCGCCGCCGAGCGCGAGCATGATCACGATGCTCAGCGCCACCGTCACCCCGACCACCTCGGGCGAGATGAACCGCAGGTAGAACGCGTAGAGGCTGCCGCCGAGCGAGGCGTAGACGGCGGAGACCACGAACGCGCTGGTCTTGTAGCGGGCCGCGTTGATGCCGAGCATCGTCGCGGCCGCCGGGTCGGCGGCGATGGCCGAGAGCGCGCGCCCGGTCTGGGACCGCTGCAGGTTGCCGACGAACCACGCGCCGAGCCCGCACACCACGAGCAGCAGGTAGTAGTTGGCCTGGTCGCTGAACACGTCGAACGTGCCAAGGCGCAGGCTCGGCACGCCGACCAGGCCCGAGGGCCCGCCGGTGAACCCGGTGAGCCCGGACGCGAGCGACTCGGTGATCACGGCCAGCCCCAGTGTCGCCAGCGCGAGGTAGTAGCCGCGCAGCCGCAGGAACACCGTGCCGAGCCCGGCCGCGACCGCCGCGGAGACCACGGCCATCACGATCATCGCCACCAGCGTCGGCCAGTGCCAGCGCAGCGTGAGCAGACCCGCGCCGTAGCCGCCGATCGCCATGAACAGCGTCTGTCCCAACGAGACCTGGCCCGCGTACCCCATGAGCAGGTTGAGCCCGAGCACGATCAGGAAGAAGATCCCGGCGATCACGAGCAGGCCCAGCCAGCCCGGGACCAGCAGCGGCAGCACGAGGGCGACGACCACCGCGACGGCCGCGACGACCAGCCGCTGCGGCGACCGGCCACGGCGGGCCTGCGGGCGGGCCGCGATGGCCGGAGTGGTTTGTTCCTGCGTCGTCATCGGCGCACCTCGCTCGTCTTGCCCAGCAGCCCGGTCGGTCGCACCAGCAGGAGCACGATGAGCACGGCCATCGCGATCACCTGCGCGAGGTCACCACTGGTGTAGCGGCTGAAAAGTCCTTGCAGCAGACCGAGAACGAGGCCGCCGACCACGGCACCGGCCGTGCTGCCGAGACCGCCCGCGACCGCCGCGATGAACCCGGCGACCGCGTACGGCGTCACCGTGGAGAACTGCAGGAACGTCGCCGGGATGACCGTCGTGCCGGCCAGTGCTGCCATCGCGCCGGCGAGGCTGAACGCGATCAGCCGGACGCGCCCGACGTTGATCCCTTGCAGCGCGGCGGCTTCCGGGTTGCTCGCCGTGGCGCGCATCGTCAGCCCGAGGCTCGTGCGCTGCACCAGGAACCACAGTGCGGCCACCGTGACCACGAGCGCGCCGATGATCCACAGGTATTGCGACACGATGCGGACGCCGCCGATGGTGATCGCCGTGTCGCCGCTGAAGGGCTGCATCGTGTACGGCAGGTTGCCCCACACGAGCAGCAGCAGCCCGCCGATGGCCTGCAGCAGGCCGACGGTGACCAGCAGCATCCGGTCCGGCGTCGCGCGGGCCGCGGCCGGCGCCATCACCAGCCGTTCCACCACCGCCATCAGCAGCGCGAAGAGCGGCACCACGATCACCACGGTGACCAGCGGCGGCACCCCCAGCCACTGCTGGATCGACACGGCCAGCAGTGCCGCGAGCACCACGAACCCGCCCTGGGCGAGGTTGATGATGCGGCTGATCGAGTAGACGAGCGAAACGCCCAGCGCGATCAGCGCGTACACGCCCCCGTCGGCGAGGCCGCCGATGAGGACCTGGATCAGTCCGGACATGGCCGTGCTCATCTCCCCACGAAGGTCAGCCGGCCACCGCTCGCGCGCACGATGCCGACGTCGTCGGCGCCGATCCCGCGGTGGTTGTCCGGAGCGAACGAATACGTGCCGACGACACCCGGGACCCCGCGCAGGCTCTCCAGCGCGTCACGGGTTCCGGCGACATTGCCGTGGGCCTTCTCCAGTGCCTGCGCGACGAGCAGCACTCCGTCGTAGGCGACGCCGGGGCCGAAGTCGGGGTCGGCGCCGTAGCGGGCGCGGAACTCGTCGTGGTAGCCGCGTTCCAGCTGCTGCACCTGGGTGCCCGGATTCTGCTGCTGCCACCAGAAGTCACGGGTCGCCGGGATGAGCAGCGTGTCCGGTGTGTAGTCGGCGATGCGGCGCAGGAACGCATAGGTGAGATTGCCGTCGGTGGTCGCGACCGGGAGCTTGAGTCCCATCTGGTCGATGCCCTTGAACGCGACACCCGCGGCCGCGCCACTGCTCCACACCACGAGCGCCTGCGGCTTGCCCGAGCTGGTGGCCTGCAGCTGCGAGGTCACCGACACCGCGGTGGGGCTGTAGCTGGCCTGTCCCACCACGGAAACGCCTGTGTGCGCGGCGGCCGACTGGATCGCGTGCGCGCCGTCGAGGCCGCTCGCGTCGGTGGTGTAGATGAGCCCGACGCGCGTGATGCCCTGGCTCTTCCAGTACGCCAGCAGCCGCTCGGCGAGCGTGTCGGTCGGCGCGCTGGCCGACCACTGGTACGAGCCCGGTTTCGGCTTCACCCCGGGGGAAAGGCAGTAGTCGATCAGTTGCGCGCTGGACGCCAGCGGGATCACGGCCTGGCAGGGACCCGACAGCGACGGCCCGACGAGCGCGTCGACGCTGCCGAGCATCTTGCGCGTCTGCAGCACGGCCTGCGCGGGATTGCTCTGGTCGTCGGCGGTGCGCAGTCGCAACTGCTTGCCGTTGACGCCGCCGCGCGCGTTGATCTGGTCCACCGCCAGCTGCGCGCCCTGCAGCTCGCCGACGCCGAGCTGGCTGCCGGTGCCGGTCTGGCTGGTGATGAGGCCCAGGGTGTAGACGGAGTCGTCGGAAGCGGCTGAAGCGGAGCAGCCGGCCGTGGCGAGTGCGAGAGCCGCGAACACGAAGCCGAAGCGGCACCGTGGTGGGGACGGTCTCGGCGGCGGGGAGAACTGAACAGCAACGGTCATGGTTCACCAGTCTTCTGCGATGAAGAAGTGCGCTCTGTCTAACAGAGGTTGACAACCGGGTCAAGGCACAGGTTCGCCGTGCTTTCCCAGCGTTTCGGAACGGTTGCGGACCGCGTTTTCCGTGCCGCACAAACGCGATTCGTTCTCGAGTTCTTGGCTGCCGGGCACGGGTTCCTGGCGCGAGCCACCCGCGGCGCGGTGATCACCGGGACCCGCCGGGTTCGCCGCTTGCCGTACGATTCTGCTATGAAGAAGCCCGCTCTCGACCCCGCCGGCGCGCACTCGCCCGCACCGCAGTACCCGATCGACTCGGTCGACAAGGCGCTTCGGATCCTTCTGCTGCTGGGGGATCGCCCCGAGCTGCGGATGACGGACGTCGCCGAGTACCTGGGTGTCGCCTCGTCCACCGCGCACCGGCTGCTGGCGATGCTGCAGTACCGCGGCTTCATCCGGCAGGACGCGCGGACGAAGACGTACCGGCCAGGCACTTCGCTCACGGCCGTCGCCTTCGCGATCCTGCAGCGGTTCGACGTGCGCGAGGCACTGCGGCCGTTCCTGGAGAAGCTCAACAACGAGTTCGCCGAGACCGTGCACCTCGCGATCCTCGACGGCACCACGGTGCGGTTCATCGAGGCCGTCGAAAGCCCGCGCGCGGTCCGGGTGGCCTCGCGGCTGGGTCAGGCGATGCCCGCCAACTGCACCTCGACCGGCAAGGCGCTGCTCGCCGAGCTGTCCACCGAGGACCTGCACCGGATGTACCCGGACGAGCAGCTGGAGACGCTCACGCCGAACTCGATCGGCACCCGCGCCGAGCTGGAGCTGGAGATCGAGAACGTGCGCAGGCGCGGATACGCGACCAGCAGCGAGGAGAGCGAGGAAGGCGTGGCGTCGGTCGCCGTCGCCTTCCCCGCCGGGAACCTCCCCGCGCGGCTCGCGCTGAACGTCTCGCTGCCGGTCGGGCGGCTGTCGCGCGCCGAGGTCCGGCAGATCGGCGAACGTCTCAAGGAGACGGTCGCCGAAGCCACGCCGCTGCTGCACTAGCCGAGCCGGGCGAGCTCGTGGCGCCAGGCCACGCCCTCGTTGAAGGCCGGCCCCAGATCGGGCAGCTCCGCCAGATCCTCGGGCGGCAGGTCGACGAGCCGGCCGCCGGCACTCACCACGGCCAGCGCCATCCGCGCGAGCGTGTCCACGGACAGCGCGCGCAGCACGGCTTCCTGCACCGAACCGCCGCTGCTCGTGAGCCCGTGCCCGCGCAGCAGCACGACCGGCCGGCCGGCCATCGCCGCCACCATTTCCTGCGCCAGCGTGCGGTTGCGGACCAGGACCCCACGCGGGTACACGGGCACGCCGCCGGCCGCGAGCTTCGCGCCGGGGATGTCGTAGGCGCCGACGATGGGCCGGATCGCCAGCCCCGCCAGGTCCGCCGCGACGACCGAAGGCGGGTGCGCGTGCACCACGGCCTTCACCTCGGGGTCGGTCCGCAGCACCTCGGTGTGCAGCGGCAGCTCGTTGGGGACCGACCAGCCGTCGAGCTCACCGGCCGCCGCGGCCGCGCCGTCGAGGTCGACCAGCCGGATGTCCTCGGGTGACGTCCACGCCAGCCCCCGTTCCTGCTGCCCGCGGCAGCGCACGAGCAGGCGGCTGTCGTCGACGCGCAGGGAAACGTGGCCAAGGAACCCTTCCGCCAGCCCGCGGGCCGCGAGCACGCGGCAGGCGTCGGAGACGAGCTGCCGTTCCTGCGGGAACTCGGTCATGCAGCGCTCACCGGGGCGATCAGCTTGTCCAGCACGGAAAGTCCTTCCTCGTAGGGGGTGCCGGCGGTGATGAGACGGCGCGCGGCGACGAGCAGCTTCGGCCAGTTCACCGTGACGGCCGCGGAAAGCCGGCCGGCTTCGTCGCGGTAGAGCGCGCCGAACCGCGGTGGGTCGGTGGTGGGATCACCCGCCAGCTCGAAGCCGGTCGCCCGGTTCGGCCGTCCGGCGATCTGGATCTTCCAGTCGTACTGGTCGCTCCACGCGTATTCGGTCGGGCGGTACAACACCGGCTCCTCCGGGTGGACGACGTTGTGCGCCACGCACGCCGCCTGCTCGACGGCGTTGGTCCAGTGCTCGACGCGCACGTGTTCGCCGTGACCGGCGTGGAACCAGCGGGCGACGTCGCCGACGCCGAAGATCTCCGGGTGCCCGGTGGCGTGGCAGAACTCGTCGCACACGAGGCCGTTGTCCAGCTCCAGCCCCGAATCGGCGAGCCACTCGACCGCCGGCACCGCGCCGATGCCGACGACCACCGTGCCCGCGGGCAACACCGTTCCGTCGGTGAGCGTGACCTCGAGCGCGCCCACGTGGCCGGACACCGCCCGGACGCCGGTGCCGAAGCGCGTCTCGACGCCGTGGCGCCGGTGGACGTCGCCGACCAGCCGGCCCACCTCGTCACCGAGCACGCGTGCGATCGGCGACGGCAGGGGGTCGACGACCGTGACCACCCGGCCGGCGGCGTGGGCGGTGGCCGCGACCTCGGCGCCGATGAACCCGCCGCCGACGACCACGAGCGGCCCCGGTTCGGCGAGCGCGTCCCGCAGGCCCGTGCCGTCGGCGAGGGTCCGGAGCACGTGCACCCCGGATTCGGCGGCCCACGGCGACGGCCGCGCGGTGGCGCCGGTGGCGATCACCAGGGTGTCGTAGCCGAGGGTCGTCCCGTCGGCCAGCTCGACACTGCGCGCGGCCGCGTCGAGGCCCGTCGCCGCGACCCCGAGCCGCAGCTCGATGCGGTCGGCGGCGGCTTCCTCCTCCGTGAGCAGCGCCAGCCGGTCGTGCTCCCACGCACCGGCGAGGAACTGCTTGGACAGCGGCGGTTTGTCGTACGGTACATGCGGCTCGGCCCCGACGAGCACGATCCGGCCGTCGTGGCCCTGCGCCCGCAGCGCCTGCGCCGTGCGGACGCCGCCCACCGACGCGCCGACGATCACGACCGTGCTCATCCGTCGACCACCCCCAGCGCCTTGACCGGGCAGCTGCGCGCGGCCGCTTCGACGCGGGCGCGATCGGCGTCGGGGATGGTTTCGATCAGCAGGACGACTTTGCCGTCGTCGTCGATGTCGTAGACGTCGGCGGCGGTGGTGAGGCAGTTACCGTAGCCCTGGCAGAGGTCGGTGTCGGCGGTGAGCTTGGCCATCGGTCTTTCCGTTTCGGGTTCAGGATCGCTTGCGGGGCGCGGAAACACCGATGCCGCCGTCGGGGTGGACGGCCTGACCGGTGATGCCGCGGGCGCGGTCGGAGGCGAGGAACACGTAGCTCCACGCGTGGTCCTCGCCGCTGAGCGCCACGTGCAGCGGCACGCGGGCGGCGAGCTCCTCGGCCCGCCGCGGCGCGTCGCCGAGACTGCGCTCGGCGGTGCCGAGGCTGGGCAGGCCGCGCAGGTCGGTGCCCAGCGTCCCGCCGGGCGCGACGCCGTTCACGCGGATCTCCGGCGCGAGGTCGTGCGCGAGCGCGGTGACGAGCCCGCGCACCGCGAACTTCGACGACAGGTACAGCACGCCGCCGCGGCCCGGGTAGTACGACGACGTCGACTCGGTCAGCAGCACCACGCCGTGGCCCGAACGCTTCAGCTCCGGCAGCGCGGCCTTCACCGAGTGCAGGTGGCTCTTGACGTTGGTGCGGAACATCTCGTCGAACGCGTCGTCGAGCACGGCGGCGTCGAGGTCCTCGATGCTGCGGTAGAAGTCGAACACGCCGACGCAGTTGACGAGCACGTCGAGGCCGCCGAACGCGGCGACAGCGGCGGCCACGGCGGTGTCGTTGGCCGCTCGCGTGGTCGCGTCGCCGACCGTGACAGGTACGTCCGGGGCCTCGGCTTCGAGCGCGGCCGCCTTGGCCGCGTCGCGTTCGAGCACGGCAACCCGGGCGCCTTCCGAGCGGAACGCGTCGACCACCGCGCGGCCGATGCCCGAACCGGCGCCGACGATCAGCGCGCGCCGGCCCTCCAGCCAGCCCGTCATCGGTCTTCCTCCGGGTTCGTGGCTTCAGCGGCCACGAGCGGGCCGAACGGGTGGCCGATCATGGCGGAGAACGTCTCGGTGTTCTGCCAGGTCAGCGCCTCCAGCTCCAGCGGGCACAACGACACCCACTGGCCCGACTTCGGCGACTCGATCAGCAACCGGGCCCCGTTGCGCGTGTCGACGCGCCGCACCATGATCTCGGCGAACTCGTTGCCGAGCCGGATCACCTCGCCCGTCGTGTGGGCGACCAGTTCGTCGTGTTCCGCGGCGGCCGCGGCCGCCGCGCGGGCGTCCTCGGCCTCGCCTTCCCAGGAGAGGTTCACAGGAAGATCGCCAGGTTCTGCATGCGGATCACCGAATCGTCGACGAGGATCGTGCGCCGCGCGAGCTGCCAGCCGTCGGGGCTGCGGCGCAGCAGGTCCTCGCGGCCGGCGGAGACGATCGAGCCGGCCAGCACGTCGCCGCGGCTGCGGAACAGCAGCGTCGCGGATTCGACGACGAGGTGGTTGTCGTCTTCGGTCGCGAAGGTGCGCACGTTGGACAGGTGGTGGCGCAGGCGCGAAGGCGGGTCTTCGGTCCAGGCGTGCTCGGTCATGAACCGCGCGACGCGCCGCGACAGCGAGTACTTGTCCTCGTCGAAGTGCGCCATGCCCGGCGCGGTGTCGAACCCCGCCCCCAGCGCGGTGGTGACGCGCACCGGCATCAGGTAGTGGATGTCCTCGGTGAGCGTGGTCAGCCACTGCTCGTAGTCCTGCGCGTCAAGCAGCCACGCCTCGTCGACCAGCCACTGGTGGGCCTGCAGGTGGCGGGTGTCGTCGAACGGCAGCGGCCGGCCGGTGCGCTGGATCCTCGACGCGTGGCCGCCGAGCGCGGAGCGGCTGGAGTGCGTTTCGGTGGTCATGCCTGCACCGCCTCGGCGGTCTCGGCCGGCGCGCCGACTTCCAGGGCCGTGGCCGATTTCGCCGGCTGTTCGAGGTAGTCGGCCCAGCGGTTGAGCAGCTCGCGCTGGTTGTACTCGCCGTAGCCGGTGTGCGCGACGCCCGGGCCGTGGAACTGCTCCGGCGTCAGCGCGGGCACGACCTCGGTGTCGTCTTCGAGGATGCCCATGCGGCTGTTGAGCTTGAGGCGCCGCGCCATCGAGCCGGCCGCGGTGTTGGTGAGCGAGACCCAGTTCTCGACGTCGTCCTGCTCGAACATGCCGGTGGAGCCGAAGCACATCAGGTAAGCCTTGTAGGACAGGGCTTTGTACTCCTCGGGTGCCTCGGCGTCGACCGCGAACCAGGACAGCACCTCGGTCTCGTTCTCGCTGATCGGCTGCCACTGGCGGACGGAGATGAACGGCAGCACGTCGTCGGAATCCGCGACGCGCGGCCAGTTGTGCACGAACGACAGGTTCGGGAACACCGACGCGGCGGAGATCATGAAGCCGTCCTCGCCGATCACCTGCTGCTGGGCCTGGGAGAACGTGGTCTTCATGCGGTCGACCATCACCTGCGGGTAGCCGACGTACCGCGTGCGCTCGTCGAACCCGCCCGGCGGCAGCTTGTAGGTGGTGCCGCCGCCGTTGCCGGCCCAGTAGGTGGCGCCGTCCTTGCGCTTCTCCGCCTTCGGCTCGCGGAACAGGCCGATCTCCACGACCGACGTGTGCGTCTGCGGGGTGTGGTACATGTCGCCGGCGAAGTTCTCGGCGCCGATCTTCCAGTTGGCCTTCACGCGCCAGCGCTGCGGGCCGCGCAGCTCGATGCCGCTGGGGCTCTGCTTGGTGTAGAAGTCCAGGTAAAAGCGGAAGTCGCCGAGGAAGTCCACCAGCGGCGGGGCTTCCGGGTCCAGCGAGATGAAGATCATCCCGTTGTAGGTGTCGAGGTTGGGCGCCGGCAGCAGCCGCTGGCCCTTGCGCTTGAACCCGGCCTCGCCGCCGTAGGCCTCCTGGTGGAACGGCAACCCGACGATCCGGCCGTCGTTGCGGTAGGACCAGCCGTGGTACGGGCACCGGAAGTGCGACGCGTTGCCCATCTCCGCACGGCAGACCTGCATCCCGCGGTGCAGACACATGTTGAAGTGCGCCCGGATCTCGCCCTTCTCGTCGCGCGTGACGATGAACGAGTCGTCCAGCACGCGGCGCACCACGTAGTCCCCGGGCTTGGCGATCTCCGACTCGTGGGCCACGAACAGCCACGCCCGGCCGAAGACCCGCTCCCGCTCCAGCTCGAAGATCTCCCGGTCGTTGTAGATGTGCGCCGGGATCATCCCGCGCCGCACGTCGGACAGGGTGCCGGACTGATCCGTCATCGTCGACTCTCCTCAAACCCGCAAACTCTGTAGAGCAGAACTAATCTCTGAACAGTAGAGCAGAAGCGGAGATCGGGAGTCAATCGGCGCGCCCGCCCTCGCTGTGCGAGCCAGGACACGCCGAAGAGCCCTCGAGGCAATGGGTGCGCATGCCGTCGACGGTGCCGAATCGGCTCTCGGCCGCGAGACCCTCCTACGCGGTGGGGCCCCGAGCATCGCCGCGGCCCGTGCGGATCAGCGAACTGGTTCCCGTCCGGCTGTAATCCGAGGCACACACCCCCGGCTCGACCTGGGGTTCCCGCCCTGGGTGCGGCCGCGATCCAACCCAGGTCCCTGCGGTTTCGGTCAAGCCGGTGAACCCTGGTCTGACCGTGTTGGAATCCACGCCCGCGCTCTGAGGAGAAGCCCATGTCAACGTCACGCACCCGGCGCTACGTCCTCGCCGCCCGGCCCGCCACCACGACCGGGCCGCTCGAAGACGGCGTGCTGCGCTACGAGGACCACGCGCCCGTGCCCGCGTTGCGCGACGGCCAGGTGTCGGTGAAGGTCGGGTGGCTGTCGCTGGACGTCGCCACCCGCGGCTGGATGAACGACGTGCGCAACTACCTCCCGCCGGCACCCCTGGGCGAGGCGATGCGCGCGCTCGGTGCCGGCGTCGTCACCGAGTCGCGGTATCCGGGCCCGGTGCCGACGACCCCCTGATCCACCCGGCCGCCGAGGACACCGCGTCGACCATCCCCCGCGCCCGGTTGGTCATCATCCCCGGGATGGGCCACCACCTGCCCCGCGAGCTCTACGACCGCGTCGCCGACACGATCGCGCAACTCGCCGCAACCGCAGCCTGACCGGCCGCCCGCGCCTCACCCGCGCGGGCGGCTTCAGCTGTCCCGGACCACGGCCAGGATGATGCGCCCCACCGCGTCGATCGCCTGCGGCCCCGGCAGCCGGCCCGCGATCGCTTCGCGCGACAGTGCTTCCGCCGCGCCGATGACCCGAACAGCACGGCCCGGCCCAGCTCGCCCGGCACAAACCGGTTCAGCGCTTCGAGATACAGATCCACGTAACGCTCACGCCCGGCGTGCAGCACTTCCGCCATGTCCGGACTCGTCGACAACGCCGCCGTGATCGCGCCGTACTCCTGCCCGATGTGCAGCACACAGCCGACGTACGCCTCGGCCAGCAACGCGGCCGCTTCCTCCAGCGTGCGCGCCTTCGTGTCGAAGGCCACCCGCACCGCCTCGGACTGCTGCTCGTCGACCCGCTGGTACAACGCCTTCACCAGCCCGCGCGCGTCTCGAAGTGCCCGTAGACGATCGGCTTCGTCACGCCCGCTTGTTCCGCCACACGCGCCAGCGTGAGCGCGTCGGCCCCTTCCGTCCCCACCACCGCCGCGGCCGTATCGAGCACCTGGCCGTGCCGCTCGTCGTACGACATCCGCCGTCCGGCCACGTGTCCTCCAGCCCGCAGTAAGTTACGAACTGTCTTACGGTGTCACCGGGATCAGCCCTGAGCGAAGACCGCCAACGGGTCTGTGTGCCGCGGCCCCCAGCCCAGCTCACGCTGGGCCTTGGCCGGCGTCAGCTGCTGGTCGAGAGCGAACGCGTCCGCGATCGGGCCCATCTCGGCCCGCGCCTGTGCCAACGAGATCGACGTCGTCCTGCCGGCGAGGCCCGCCGCGTGGGCGCACGCCTCGGCGACCTGCTTGGCGGTCGGGTTGACGCCGCCGACACCCACGTAGACCGAGCCGGCCGGCGCGGCGAGGGCGGCGACGTACAGCGGGGCGAGGTCGTCGATGTGGACGAGCGCCCAGTGGTTGGTGCCGTCGCCGAGGTAGGGGATGGCACCGTTCTTCTTGCCGGGCTGGACGAAAAAGACGTCGATCAGGCGGTTGTCGCCGCCGTAGAGCAGGCCGGGCTGCACGATGACGGGGCGCCCGCCGTGGGCCAGCACGGCGTCCTCCACCGGCTTGCGCCACGCGACCGCGGCAGGCGGGTTCCAGGGCGCGGTCTCGTCGGCGACGCCGTCGGTGTCGCCGTAGACCCAGGTGCCGCCAGTGTGCACGTAGGTGCCCGCGCCGACGCCGTCCTGCATCGCCGTGGCGGCGGCGAGGTCCTCGTCGCCCGATTCGGCCTGCGCCAAGTGGATCACGGCGTCGGCACGGGCCGCGGAGTCCTTCAGCACGGCCAGGTCGCCGAGACCGCCGCGGACCGCCGTGGCGCCGACCGCCACCACGGTCGCCTCCGCGCGGTCACTGCGGGCCAGCGCGTCGACCGCGTGCCCCTGCTTCACCAGCTCCGCGATCGTGGCCTGTCCGATGTAGCCGGATCCCCCGGTCAAGAAAACCCTCATGACAACTCCCTTTGCTCACAATGGATACAGAACAACTGTGCGTCGAGGCCGAGGCGTACGTCCAAGACCTCTTCCGCTCGCTGTGATACCTTCCGGACATCACCGCGCGGCGAGGTGCCTCGCGAACCAGTCCCGCGCCGCCTGCGAAGCGACCTTGAAGCCCTCGCCCGTGTACGCGTCGAAATGCCCGCCCGGCAGGAAACGATGTCCTTCGGCTCGGCCGCGCCGGAATACGCGACGGCCGCGAGGTTGCCGCCCGTCAGGCCGTCCTCGCTGCCGACGATCATCAGCAACGGCGTCGGCGTGACCTCCGGCAGGTACTTCGCCGGCTCGTAGCAGTAGAAGTTGTCGAGGCTGCGCAGCGTGACCTCGTTGGCCAGCCGGGATCCAGCTCGGCTCGAGCGTGGGTGAACCACTCGTACGAGTCCCGCGTCGGCAGCCCCACGAGCTGCCCTGGGTCAGTGCCGATGACGGGGATCGTCGCGGCGGCTTCCCCACGAGCGCGGGCCCGGCGGTCGGCCGTGAACACGTCTGGGCCGACGACCTGGTTGTCGACCCGCGCGAGGTTCGCGTAGGTCGCCCGGCCGCTGACGAACGGCGCCTGCGTGACCACGGCCTTCACCCGCCGGTCCATCGCCGCGACGACATAGGCGTGCGCACCCGAGAAACTGGTGCCCCACACGCCGACGCGGTCCGGGTCCACATCGGACCGGTTCTGCGCGTGGGTGATGCCGTGCCGGTAGTCGCCGACCTGCACCCACGGGTCGATCTCGTGCCGGGGCTGTCCCGGCGCTGCTTCCGAATCACCCCAGCCGCGGTTGTCGTAGAGCAGCACCGACAGCCCGCCGTCGGCGAAGACCTCGGCGAACCGGTCGAGGTACATGCGCTTGGTCGAGCTCCAGCCGTGCGCCATGACCACACACGGCGCGGGCCCGGTGACCCCATCGGCCTCGTAGAACCAGCCCCGCAACAACGCTCCTTCGGCATCGAACTCGATGTCGTGACGCATGAGTGCCTCCTCGCACTGGTACCTAACGGATCTGCGCACCGACGAAAGCCGCGACGTCCTCGATCTCGTCGCGCGAGCCGCCCGCGCGGGTTCAGCTGCGCTCGGCCAGTGCTTTCAGCAGCGCTTCGTCGGCCTGCTCACCCGAGGCCGGTTCTGGCCGGTGATCAGGTTGCCGTCGACCACCACATGCGCACCCCAGGCCGGGCCCGAGGAGTACTCGGCACCGGCGCCACGCAGCCGTTCCTCCAGCAGCCACGGGACGTTCTGCGCGAGGCCGACCTGCTGCTCCTCCTCGTCGGTGAACGCGGTGAGCTTGCCTGCATCGGGCCGTGGCCGCCCGGGATCAGCACCCCGTCGAACTGGCCGGGTCCACGTCCTCGAGCCGCGCGGGCGACTGCAGCAGCTCGCGGTGAGCTTCGAGGTACGGGCGCATCTCGTCGGCGCGGGCCGGGTCGTCGCCGTTGACCTTCGGGCTGACGCGACCGACGCCGACGCGGCCACCGCCCGCGAACTACGCGACGCGTTGCTGGGGATCCTGCGCGCGCACGTCGGCTGCGACGAGGGCGTGGCGATGGTGGCCGAATCCGAAGCCCACCTGCAGCGGGCCGCCCTGCGCTTCCCGGTGACCACGGTCGTCACGGCCCAGGGGTGCGAGCAGCACCCGACGGGCACCGGCGTCGACCGGTCGTTCTCACACCTGCTCAGCGCATTCGCCGACCTCGCCTCGCGGGGCGCGTGGCCACGGGTGAAGGTGTGCAAGAACGACACGTGCTACACCGCGTTCCTCGACAAGACGCGCAACTCCTCGGCGCTCTACTGCAGCATGGCGTGCAGCGGCCAGATGGCCATCCGCGCGTACCGCGAGCGGAAAAAGGAGTGCGCCGCTCGGTGATCGGCGGAACACAGCCGTCCATTCGGGAGTTGTGCGTGGCATGAGCCAACTCGTGGACCGCACGATCACCGCCCTTCGCACCGAGCACGACACGCTCGCCGCCCTCGTCCACACTCTCACCGACGAGCAGCTGGCCACCACCAGCGGCGCCGCCGAATGGACCGTCGCGCAAGCCCTGTCCCACCTCGGCAGTGGCGCGGAGATCGGCCGCGCGCCGATCGCCCGGGCCGCCGGCGAGACCGTGGCGGCCGAAGACAACCCGACGATCTGGGCCCGCTGGGACGCGTCCGCGCCGCGCGCACAGGCCGAAGGTTTCCTGGAGCACGACGCCCGCTGGCTCGAGACCGTCGAGGCCCTCACGCCCGAGCAGCGCTCGTCGCTCACCGTCGACCTCGGCTTCCTGCCCGAGCCGGTCTCGCTGCTGACCGCCCTGGGCATGCGCCTCAACGAGGTGGCCAACCACTCGTGGGACGTACGCGTGACTTTCGACGCGAAGGCCGGCGTGGAAGCCGCCTCCGCCGAGGTGCTCGTCGACCTGATGGCGGGCCCGATCGGCTTCATGCTGGGCTTCTTGGCAAAGCCAGCCGAGCTGGGGAAGCCGGCGTCCGTCGCCATCCCTGGTGCCGGCCTGGTGATCGACGAAGCCGTGACGGTGGTGGACCACCTCGAGTCACCGTCGGCCACGTTCAACGGCCCGGCCGAAGCCTTCATCCGTCTGGTCAGCGGCCGGCTGAAGGCCCCCTACGACGACGGCGTGACCGTCGACGGTGCCCTCTCGCTCGACGACCTGCGCCGGGTGTTCCCCGGCTTCTGACGCGGGGTTCCCCTCGGGTTGGGACGGAATGGACAGCGGGCTGACCGGTTTCGATCACGGTCAGCCCGTTTTCTATCTTTCCGGCGATAATCTACGCACGTGAGCGGTTCTGGGGTGTGCGGTCTGCCGCACGGATTGTGCGAATTCGGACGGCCGAACGTCGAGCACCACGCCCGCGACGAGGAACGCACTCCACCAGCCGCTGCTGTCTCCAACTTCGGCCACGCCATAGCCCGAAGTGAACAGGGCAGCGTGGTTCGACGCGTGAGCCGGGCGACGATCAGGTCCGCTCGGCGACTCTTCGCACCCGGTGCACCGTCCTCGGGATCCAGGCCCACAGCGCCCCGGCCGCTGCGAAGCCGACCAGTCCACTGACGACGATCCCCAGCCCGAGCCCGGCCAGCGCGGTCACCCCGGCCAGCAGCAGCGGGCCGAGGCCGGACCCGACGTCGGCCAGCTCGTTCCAGATGCCGATGTGCGTCGGGCGGCCGACGGTCGGCGAGACGTCGGCGCCGAGCGTCATCACGATGCCCGAGCCGAGGCCGTTGCCCAAACCCATCACCATGGCCACGAGGGCGAGCAGAACCGGCCCGTGTGCCAACGGCATGAGGACGAAGGAAACCCCGAGCACGAACGTGCAAGGGACGGCGACCCACCGGCGGCCGCGCCGGTCCATCACCTTGCCCGCCGGGTAGAAGACCAGCGCGTCGATCGCGCCGGCGCAACCATAGATCACCGAGCTGACCGTGGGCGACAGGCCGAGGTGGGCTGCCCACAGGGGAACCACGGTCTGGCGCGTCTGCCGGATCCCCGACAGCAGAAGGATGCCGACGCCGAGCGTCGCGTACACCCGCCACTTCCGCCTGATCATCCCCCACGTCGTGATCGCCGCCGCGGCCGCGCGGTGTTCCTCGGTCGTCTCCAGGTCCGGCACCCGGTACACGACGATCCCGGCCGCGAGCACCGCGACGAGGCTCAGGTAGTACGCACCGGGCTGCCCCCAGACCTGCATCGCCGCGGCCCCGGCGAACGGACCCAGGAACAGCCCGACGCGCATCGTCCCGCCGAGCGTCGACAGCGCCCGCGCCCGCATGTGCAGCGGCACCGTTTCGGTCAGGTACGACTGCCGTGCGAGGCTGTACACCGCGCTCGCGGCGCCGATCAGCAGCACACCGGCGCCGTAGACCAGCAACGCGGACTGCCCCGCGCCGACGTTGAGCAGGCACAGCACCAGCCCGGCGGCCGTCACCCCGGCCGCCACCAACATCGACTTCCGCTCACCGACCCGCGTGGCGAGAATGCCCGCCGGGATGTTCGCGATCAGGGAGCCGATCCCGAGCAGCGCCCCGATCAACGCCGCCACCGACGTCGTGGCCCCGCGGTCGATCGCACTCAGCGCGACGACTGGCAGCATCGACCCTTCGGCCAGCCCGAACAACGCGGCGGGCCCGTACACCGCGACAGCCACCGACCGCAGCCGGAACTCCTCAGCCATGCCCGGCCACCGCCGTGGTCGGCAGGGCCCGGCCGGCACCGTTCGCTCTCCGAGCGCAGGAGTGCCACTGAGCGAGGCGACTTGGTATTTCGGCGGCGAGAAGTCCTGTGCTCACGGGGCCGATCTTCGCAAGCCCGGCCTCCCGACCGGCCCGCTCGTGGCGAGTCCCACACCGGTCACCGACCGACTGGAGCACCACTCCCGCCGCGGAACTACACAATTCTCCTCGAACGGACTTTTCGTTGGACAGGCCCCTCTTCCGCCGAGGCCTCAGAACTCGTCGACGTCCACGATGGCCTTGGCGAACGGCTGCGGTGCTTCCTGGGGAACGTTGTGGCCGATCCCGGCGAACGTGCGGTGCTCGTACTTGCCCGTGAACTTGTCGCGGTAGACCTTGCCGTCGGCGGCGGCGTCGAAGTCACTGCCGATGGTGATCGTCGGGACGCCGATCTTCGGCGAGGCCGCGAGCTTCTGTTCGTGCGAGCTCTACTTCACCGACTGCACCATCCCGGCGGACCGCATTGTCGGTGAATCGGGGTACGGGCTTCAAACCGCGATGCGTACGTTCGATCACATCCGACCGACGATCGGCGCCCAAGCTGTGGGAATCGCACAGGGCGCGCTCGATGCTTCACGCGCGTATGTCAAAGAACGCACACAGTTCGACAAAACGATCGCCGAGTTCCAGGGCAGTTCATGCTCGCCACATGGCCACGAAGATCGAGGGCGCCCGCAGTCTCGTGTACCTGGCCGCCGCGAAGGTCGAGCGCGGTGAGCCGGACAAGACCTTCTTCGCCAGCAGCGCGAGGTGTTTCGCCTCCGACGCGGCCATGCAGGTGACCACCGACGCCGTCCAGCTGTTCGGCGGCGCAGGCTACACCCGCGGCTTCCCCGTCGAACGCATGAAACGCGACGCGAGAATCACGCAGATCTACGAGGGCACCAACCAGATCCAGCGAATGGTGATGGCGCGTGCGCTGCTCAAAGTTTGACTTCGCACACGCCGTTGCGAGACGGCGAACACCTTCTGCGATTTCCGGCGCACCCGAGGTGTCGGCGAACCCCAGCCGCAGGTGCGGAGCCGGGGCCTCGGCGGCGAAGTATCCACGGCCGGGCGACACCGCCACCCCGGCACGCAGTGCCGCGGAGAGGAGGGCGGTTTCGTCCGTCCCGGCGGGCAGGCGCAGCCACAGGTACCGGCCACCCGTCGGCACCCGCGCAGGGGCGAGCGGAGGCAGCTCCCGCCGGAGCGCGGCCACCATCGCGTCGCGGCGCTCCCGCAGACCCGACGCGAGCGCACGCAGGCGCCGCGGCCACGACGGCGCCGCCACGAGGTCCAAAGTGGCCTCCTGGAACGGCCTCGGCACGAAGAAGCTGTCCACCACCTGGATGGCCCGCAGGCGTTCCAGCACCGGCCCCCGCGCGGCGAGTGCCGCGACCCGCAGGTTGGGCGACGTGGCCTTCGTCAACGATCCCAAGTGGACCACCGCGCCGTGCGGCAGCGAGTTGAGCACACTGGACCTCTCCGTCCGCTTCCTCAAGGCCATCCGCACCGACACGGGCCCCATCACGGCCCCGGCCGGGTCCTCCACTCCGGGGCCCAGATCGTCCTGGCCGAAGCCCGGCAGGAGGACAACGCGGGCATGCTGCCGGCCTCGGCGACGGCGAACTGCTCCGTCTCCCGAGCGCCCGGAACGTAACGAAGGAGACGAATGCCGCGATCGACTGATCAACCCGCGGATCCGAGGAGCAGTCTGTGCCATCACGCGCCACCGTCGCCATCGTCAGCGTCGCGGCCATCGTCATCGGGGTGTTCCTCACGTTTCGCGGCGTCATCGGAGGCCCGGACTTCGTGACCCCGTCCGGCGCGGCGTGTGACCCCGCGATCGAGTGGCAGGACTACACAGTCGGCGACTGTTTGCCGGTGGAACGGCACAGCCCGACGTTCGCGCTCGTCCTCGCACACGTGGGGCTCCTCGGGCTGATCCACGCGCGCCTGGTGATGCAGCGGAAGCGGAAGCTCAGCGTGCGGTGACGCGGCCCAGGAAGGCGACCTCCGCGGCGACCGTGTCGGCGAAGCTCGCGCCGCCCTCGTAGACGTCATAATGGCCGCCCGCCACGCGGGGCAGCTCGGCCGACGGCGCGGTGGCCGCTAGGCGCAGCACCGGGCCGATCGGGGCCATCGAATCGTGTTCGGGAACCACCAGCAGCAACGGCACGGCCACCTCCGCCGCGCGCCGCACCGGGCGGCGCCACACGAAGCTGAACAGCGACCGCGCGGCGACCCGGTTGCGCCAGACCGTGCCGTCGTCCGGGGTCATCAGGCGTTCGCCGAAACGGGAGTCCGGTGTCGTGCCGATCGCGATGCCGCCGGGATCGCCTGCGCCCGGGACGTACCGCGGCGGCCCAGCAGCCCGCCGACGACGTCCCGCGCGGCCAGCCCCAACAGCCGCAGCGACTGGCCGGCCGGTACGAGCCGCGCGGCCGCGACCGCGTCGACGAGCGGAGCCGGCGCGATCGCGCCGGCGATCCGCCGGTCCGTGACGGCGAGGTCGACCACGTGCCGCCCGGCGAACGACGTGCCCCACACGACGATGCGGCTCTCGTCGAGCATCGGTTGCGCCGCCGCCCAGCCGATCGCCGTGCGGTAGTCCTCGCGATGGCGCGACACGGAAAGCACTACGCGCGGCTGCCCCTCGGAGCCGCCGAAACCGCGGTCGTCGAACACGACGCTCGCCAACCGGCTCGCTGGAACCGGGTCGCGAACGCGGCGAGGCCGCCGGCCTCGATCGCGTCGATGCCGTGCGCCAGCACGACAACCGGGTGTGGTCCGGCGCCGTCCGGGAGGTAGAGCCAGGCCTCCAGCTCGTCGCCGGACGCGGTGGGAATCCCTACCGTGTCACCGGACATGGGCCCGCTCAGTACGGGGAGACACGGCGTCCACGGTGGACAGAGATCCACTTCAGCGTGGTGAACTCCGCGAGGCTCCACTCGCCGTTGAGGCGGCCGAGGCCGGAGCGCTTCTCGCCGCCGAACGCGACGATGGGTTCGTCGTGGATCGTGGCGTCGTGGATCGTGGCGTCGTTGACGTGGACCATGCCGATCTCGATGCGCTTGGCGAACTCCACGCCGCGCTCCAGGTCGCGCGTGTGGACGGCGCCGCTGAGCCCGAACGGCGTGTCGTTGGCGATGGCGGCGGCTTCGTCCTCGTCGTCGAACGGCATGAGGCGCGCGACGGGCCCGAAGAGCTCGGCCTGCGCGATGGGCATGTCAGTGGTGACGTCGGCCAGCACCACGGGTTCGAAGCGCGTGCCCGACACCTCGCCCCGCAGCAGCGGCCGCGCACCGGCGGCGATGCCTTCCTCGACCTGACGGCGCAGGGCCTCCGCTTGCTTGGCGTTGATCAGCGGACCGCGCTCGTACAGCGAGCGGTGGACCAGCACCACTCGCCCGCGATGAGCTGCTTGTCGAGGTCGGCCCATCCGGCGGCCAGAGTCGAGATCATGTTCCACCGATAGCACGGTCTCGGCCGCGATTCCGCTGTGCGGCAAGGGAAATCGTTGACCGACGCCCAGATCTGATCGAACGGCTACGGATGCCGGTTCCCGAGGACGGAGTGACCACCCGGGCAGACATCACTGGCCGTTCAGTCCGTTTTCGGGGCAAATCCCCCGGACGGGAGCACACTGTGACCCGCGGAGCAGCCGCTCTCCCTCCCCCCGCTGCTCCGCTCTCTCGCCGGCAGGTGGTGACGGAGTCCCCCGAAACCCGTCACCACCTGCTTCCCACTTTGCCACTCAAGTGAAGCTATTTGCCCATCAGGCAAACCGTAGGCATAGCGGGAGAAGCCAGCACCCCAGCGAGGAGGATGAGCGTGAGCATTTCCACCGAAGCACCGGAGACCGCCGACCAGCTCGACCTGGGTGACCTGCCGACGGACGCGGGCACGATCGAAGCCGAACGCGCGGCGCGCAAACTCGACCTCGCCGTGGCGTTGCGCCTGTTCGCCCGGTACGGCTTCGACGAGGGCATCGCCGGGCACCTCACTGTGCGCGATCCCGAGTTCCCGGACCAGTTCTGGGGCAACCCGTACGCAGTGCACTTCTCCCGGGTCAAGGTCAGCGACCTGCTGCTCATCGACGAGGACGGCAAGGTCGCCGAGGGCTCCCGGCGGACGAACAAGGCCGCGTTCTGGATCCACTCCTCGGTGCACCGGGCGCGCCCGGACGGCGTGGCGGTGGCCCACGCGCACAGCGTGTTCGGCCGCACGTTCGCCGCGCTCGGAAAAGAACTCGACCCGATCATCCAGGAATCCTGCGCGTTCTACGGCGATCATGTCCTGTTCGACGAGTACAAGGGTCTTGTGCTGGAGAAGACAGAAGGTGCGCGAATTGCCACACGTCTTGGTGGACAACGCGCAGCGATCCTGCGCCACCACGGCCTGCTCACCGTCGGCCGGTCCGTGGCCGAGGCCGCGTGGTGGTTCATCGCCATGGACCGCGCCTGCCAGATGCAACTGCTCGCCGACGCGGCGGGCGCCCCACGCATCATGACGAACGAAGAAGCAACCCTGGCCCACCGCCAGTTCGGCAACGCCAACATGGCGCGCCACAGCTTCACCATCATGGCCGACGGCGAAGTTCCTTCCAGACAAAGGCTTCTGCACACAAGCCGACACGGGCCGACGGCCGGAGTGCGGGCTCCGGCGCCGGCCCGCCGGGGCCGCGAGCCCTGCGCGACGGGGATGGCGTCGCGAAGGGGCGGGCCACCTGGAGTGAAGCCGGTGGCGGTGGGGGAACTGGCCCGCCGCAAGGGGAAGCTCAGCGCGACGGCGCCACGCGGCCCAGGAAGTCGCGGATGTGGGTGGCGACCTCGTCGCCGGCGCTTTCCAGGAGGAAGTGGCCGCCGTCGAGGAGGTGGATCTCGGCGTTGGGCACGTCGGTGGCGAAGGCGGTGGCGCCGTCCGGGCCGAAGATCGGGTCGTTCTTGCCCCAGACCGCGAGGACGGGCGGCTGGGTCTTGCGCAGGTACTCATGCAGGGCGGGGTACATCGGCGGATTGGTGGCGTAGTCGCGGAAGAGCGCGAGCTGGATCTCGTCGTTGCCCGGGCGCGAAAGCAGGGCGAAGTCGTGGTTCCAGGTGTCAGGGCTGACGAGGGTCTCGTCGGGGACGCCGGTGACGTACTGCCACTTCGTCAGGTCGAGGCTGAGCGCGCCGCGGATGTTGGCCTCGGTTTCGGCGTTCTGCTCGGCCTGGTAGTCCCACACGACCTTCCAGAAGCCCTCGACGAAACCGGCGTCGTAGGCGTTGCCGTTCTGCGTGATGATCGCGGTGATGGCGTCCGGGTCGGCGAGCGCGAGGCGCCAGCCGATGGGGGCGCCGTAGTCCTGCACGTAGATCGCGTAGCGGGTGATGTCGAGCTGGCGCAGCAGACCGGCCGTGAGGTCCGTCAGCGCGTCGAAGGTGTAGCCGAACTCGTCGGCCGAGGGCGCGTCGGACAGACCGAAACCGAGGTGGTCGGGCGCGATCACGTGATAGCGGTCGGCCAGCGCCGGGATCAGGTTCCGGAACATGAACGAGCTGGTCGGGAAGCCGTGCAGCAGCACGACCACGGGGGCGTCGGCGGGCCCGGCCTCGCGGTAGAAGAGCTGCCGGCCGTCGACGGTCGCGTAACGGTGGTGAACTGCGGTCATGATGTCTAACTCCTAACACATTGTTTGTTGGTTAGAACTCAAACAGGGTTCGCCTAACTTGTCAACCCCGAGTTTGGCGGTTAGTCTGAACCCGTGACCGACGAGAAGCTGCTGCTCGACCTGCTGAACACCACCCCGGTGCTCGACGGGACACCGCGCGACGAGCTCGCCGACGCCGAGCTGGGCCGCGAGTGGCTCGCCGCCCACGGGCAGCCGACGTCCGCGCAGGAGTGGCGCGCGCTGGTCGACGTGCGCTCGGCGCTGCAGGACGTCGTGCGCGGCGACGCGGAGCCCGAAGCCTTGGCTCCCTTCGTCGACGGCGTCAGCTACCGCGCGGTCTTCGACGACGGCGGCATCAAGTGGGACCTCGACACCGCGTCCGGCCGCGCGGCCGCCTCGCGCGCGGTGCTGGCCTGGGACACGCTGCGCCACGCGAGCCCCGGCCGGCTGCGGCCGTGCGCGAACCCGGAGTGCCGCCGGTTCCTCATCGACCACAGCAAGCCGAACACCGCCCGCTGGTGCTCGATGGCTGTGTGCGGCAACCGCATGAAGGCCCGCCGCCACTACCAGCGCACCCGCCAGGCCGGCGCGTGACCGGCCGCCGGGCAGGGTCTGACCATGGGTGACGACAGCGACATCGACCGCCTGGTCGCGCGCAAACTCCAGCAGCTGCGCACCGACCGCGGCCTGACGCTCACCCACCTCGCGGAGCTCACCGGGATCTCCGTCGCCCATCTGTCGCGCCTCGAGCGCGGGGAACGGCAGCCCTCGATCGGCAGCCTCCTGCAGCTCGCGCGCACCTACGGCATCTCGATCGGCAAGCTCGTGGCCGACCAGCCCGACGAGGAGTACCACCTCGTGCGCGCCGGCCAGGGCGTGGCGCACAAAAACGCTGAGGGGCGCTACGAAGTGCTCAGCGGGCCGCGGGCCACCATCGCCGTGGTCGGGCTCGAACTGCCGCCCGGCACCGAAACCGGCGCCGTGCACCACACCGGCGAGGAATGGCTCCACGTCCGCGCCGGCGCCGTCGTGCTGTTCCTGGGCGACGAGGAGATCACGCTCAAATCCGGCGACTCCGTGCAGTTCGACTCCGGCCGCACGCATCGGCTGCACAACACGTCCACCCGCGCCGCGCGAGTGCTCATCGCGTCGACCGCGTCAGCCGTCCACCATCCCGTGTCCGGTTCCGATCATCCCTGAGGAGGCAGACGTGCGTGTAATCGCGTTGCGGCGTTATCCGGTGAAATCCATGCTCGGCGAGGAAGTCGCCGAAGCGCGGGTCGGCGCCGCCGGCCTCGACGGCGACCGCACGCTCGCCGTGATCGACTCCGACACCGGCTTCGTCGCGACGGCGAAGCACCCGCGGCTGTGGCGCCGGCTCCTGGAGCTCGCGGCCGAGACCGACGGCCGCGTGTTCATCACCTTCCCCGACGGCACCAGACTGGCCGCCGACGACCCCGAAGCCGGCGCACGACTGTCGGACCTGCTGGGCCGCGCGATCACAGTGTCCGGAATCCGTCCCGACGGCGCGTCCGTGGAGCGCCCGGACCCGGAAGACGTGCTCGACAACGGCGTGAGCGCCGTCGTTCCGGCCCAGACGCTGCAGATCGGCCAGGGCACGCCCGGCCACAACTTCGTGGACCACTCCCCGATCCACCTCATCAGCACCGCGACACTGGACCACCTCGACATCGAGGCCATCCGCTACCGGCCGAACCTCGTGATCGCGACCCCGCCCGGCACCGGCGCGTTCGTCGAGAACCACTGGCTGGGCAGGGAAATCCAGTTCGGTGACGCCGGCACGGGCGCGCGGCTGCGGGTCACACTGCCGACCCCGCGGTGCGCCGTGCCGTCGCTGGCCCACGGCACGCTGCCGCGCAACCCGCAGGCGGTGCGGGCGGTGATGGCGGGCAACCGCGTCGACGTCGCCGGCCTCGGCAAGGCCATGCCGTGCGCGGGCGCGTACGCCGAGGTCGTGCGGCCGGGCACGCTCCACCTGGACGACCCGATCACCGTGTCCTGACTGCACCTGTCCTGCGCACCTGTCCTGACAGCAGCTGTCCTGAAAGCACCTGCCCTGACAGCAGCTGTCCTGAAGAGCATCAGTCGCCGACGAACACCAGCGCTTCCGACAGCGGTTTCCGCGTGAGGTCGGGGACCTCGCAGTCGTCGGCCGGATAACCCACCGGGAAGAGGATGTACGGCCGCTCGGTCGCCGGGCGGTGCAGCACCCGGCTCAGGAACGCCATCGGGTTCGGCGTGTGCGTCAACGTCGTGAGTCCCATCGAGTGCAGCGCGGCGATGAAGAACCCACAAGCGATCCCGACGCTCTCGGACGCGTAGTACGTCTTCTGCAGCTGTCCGTTCGGCAACACCCGGTGCTTCTGTGCGAACACGACCACGAGCCAGGGTGCGACTTCCAGGAACTCCTTGTGTTCGTCCGTTTCCAGCGACGCCAGTGCGGCGCGCCATTCGGGGATCTCCCGCTCGCGGTAGAACCGTTGCTCTTCCTGTTCGGCAGCCACCCGGATCTGGTGTTTCACCACCACATCCTGTGTGGCGACGAACGTCCACGGTTGCTGGTGCGCACCACTCGGTGCGGTGTTCGCCGCGCACACCGCGAGCTCGATCGCCTCGACCGGCACGGGGTCGGGCGAGAACCAGCGCACCGACCGCCGCCGGTCCAGGTGCCGGTGGAACTCGGCGCCTGCGCGCAGGCCCTCGTCGACGGGCAGCCGCGGCGGGGCGTACGGCACGAACGGGTATCGGTGCTTCCGCGTCTGAGTCACCCTGACCACACTGCCAACCAGCGATTACCGAGTCCAGCTTGAACAACTGGGCCCAGTTATATGCTGGGCTCATGAATCTGCCGAACGTGACCATCCGGCAGCTCGAATACCTGATCGCCGTCGCCGAAACGGGCTCGCTCACCACCGCGGCGACGCGCTGCCACGTCTCACAGGCCGCCATCTCCCTGGCTCTCACCGAGGTGGAACGCGCCCTCGGCCTGCGGCTGGTGATCCGGTCACCCCGGCGTGGTGCTTCGCTCACAGCGGCGGGCAAGCAGGTGCTCGCCGGCGCGCGGCGCGTGGTCGGCGCCATGAGCGACCTCGGCGTCGAGGCCCGGGGGCTGGGCCGCGACGTGAGCGGCACGCTGGTCGTCGGCTGCTACGGCCCGATCGCGCCGTTCCACCTGCCGGCCGCGATCGCGACGTTCGAAAGCGATCACCCGGACGTCTCGGTGCGCTTCGTCGAGGGCAGCCTCCCCGAGATCCAGGACCATCTGCTCGACGGCCGATGTGAGATCGCGTTCCTTTACGAACAGGACGTGTACCCGGCGATCACATTCCGGACCTTGTACGACCAGCAACCGGCAATCCTCTTGCCCGGCAGCCACCGCCTGGCCGGCCGCGAGTCGCTCTCGCTCGAGGAGTTGGCCGACGAGCCCTTCATCCTGCTCGACGTGCCGCCGAGCGAACGCTACTTCCGCGCCGTGTTCGAGTCCGCACATCTGGCGATGGTGCCCGCACACCGTGCGCGAAGTTTCGAACTCGCGCGGTCGCTAGTCGCACGAGGTCTCGGCTACTCGATGACCGTCCAGCAACCCGCGCTGTCGCATTCCTACGAAGGCCTGGCGGTAATCGCACTTCCGTTGCGCGAAAAGGCACCTTCGACGCCCGTCGTCATGGGCTGGCCGGCCGGGGGCCCGCTCACGCATCGCGCGCAGGCGTTCCTCGACCACTGCGAACGGCTGTTCGCGGAAGGGCGCTGACCTCAGCGTCCCGATACAAACGCCCGATCCAGGCCCGTCTTCGCTCCGCCCCGGCCGAGCGTGTGGTGCAGCCGCTTGCCGTCGACGTACACTCCGAGCTTGTTCGGGTCGAACGCCACGAACCCGGCGACCGCCGCGGACTCCGCCGGCGGGTCCACATAGGACCATGCGGCCCCGGACTGTCCACCGATGGCGTAGTACGTCGCAACCCCCTTGTACGGACACCGAGTCCGCAGGGTCTCCTCGGACAACGCGGTCTCGTCGACATCCGCCCGCGGCAGGTACCACTGCGGCTCACGGTCCGATTCGTACAGCACCCGCGACCGGCGTGACTTCGCGACCACCCGTCCGTCCACTTCGACCAATACCTCGCGCGAGGCGTTGCGCACGTCGACGCGGTGATAGGGGTCCGCGGCGTGAGCGGTGATGCGCTCGTTCTCCTCCTGGAACCCGTCCATCGCCCGCCACGAGAACGCGACGAGGTCCGCGAACTCCGCGGCGTGGGCCGGCGGACGCACGTGCTGCCAGGCCGCACCCTCGTGAACCCGGTCCCCGACGCGGACGGCGAACCACGCCGTCTTCCCGAGATCCGGGTGCAGCGTCGTCCGCTGCCGGAACTCCAGTACCTCCAGGCGCACGTCCGAAGCCGGGAAGTACGCGACCGGGAACCGGACCGGCGTGTGCAGGAGAACCACGTCCTCGCTGTCCGCGATCCACTCCCCCGCGAACCGCACCCGCAGCCGGCGCCGCAGGGGTTCGCGGTACGACAGGCGATCCGGCAACGCGTCGGGCACGAGGAACTTGCCCCGGAACACGTCCGGCTCTGGAGTGAGCAACCACGGCAGTGGCATCACGAACCTCCGTTCATCGTTTCGATCCCCTCAGCGCGTCCGGCTCGGGAACGCCGCACCGCCGTCAAGCCACCAAGCCATCACAACCGTCCACTCAGGACAGTGTCATACCAGCGGCTCACCACCGTCGACGCCCATCGACACCCCGGTCACGAACCCGTTGGTGAGCGCGAAGAGCACCGCGTCGGCGATGTCCTCCGAAGTCCCGATCCGCCGCGCGGGATTGCTCGCCGAACGCTGCGCGAAGAGCGCGGCCTTCTTCTCGTCGCCGAGTGCGTCGTACGCGCCGGTGTCGATCGTCCCCGGCGAGACGGCGTTGACGCGGATCGGCGCGAGCTCCACGGCGAGCGCCTTAGTGAGCGAGTCGACCGCGCCGTTGGTGGCGGCGACCGCCAGCATCCCGATCGACGGCTTGCGGGCCGTCGCTCCCGAGAAGATCACCATCGAGCCGTCGGCCGGCATCTTCGGGGCCAGGTGCTTCGCCAGCAGGATCGGGCCGATGACCTTGGTCTCGAACGAAAGCGCGATCGTGCCGTGTGCCAGGTCGCCGACCAGTCCGCGGGCGCGAGCCGACGCTGTGGACACGATGTGGTCGACCTGCCCGAGACGCGCGGCGAGCGCGGCCACGCTGGCCTCGTCGGTCAGGTCGACCGTTTCGACCGAGACACCCGGATCGTCGTACGCACCCTTGAGCTTCTCCTCGTCGCGACCGGCGACGACGACCTCCGCACCCGCGGCACGCACCGCGAGCACTACGGCCCTGGCGATGCCGCTGCCACGGCCGACGACGAGAACCTTGCGTCCCTTGAGGGATTCGGACATGAGCGTGTCTCCCTTGAACAGTCCCGCGAAGAAGCGTAGGCCGGGGGTTCGGCCCGCTTCATGAAAGTTTTCTGCCCGTGAGCGAGAGTCGGCGAATGCTTCACTCGTACTCAACTAACGTATACAATGACGGTATACCCATTAGTCATCACGGCGCAAGCCCGGGTTTTCACTCACGCGCACGATCAAGGTCGCCAACCGGAAAGATGCCTAATGGTTGCCAGAGACTCATGCACAAAACCTCACCTGACCTGCCACAACATCGATGACTCCCCGGCTCGCCAGGACCGTACGGTGGAAGAGTCCACAGAGGAGCACGGGAAGGACGGTCGTGGAGACAGCGCTGGAGAATCGCACGGTTCTGGTCATCGGACGGCCGAGCGGCATCGCGCGGGCGGTCACGCTCGCGGCGCGCGCCCAGGGCGCCCAGGTCGTGGTCGCCGGCCGCGACAAGGCCAAGCTGGCGCAGGCCTACGACGACGAGGGCATCCGCGCCGAAGAGGTCGACGTCACCGTCGACGAGTCCATCGCGGCCCTGGCCGAACGCCTCGGCTCGGTCGACCACCTCGTCACCACGGCGTCGTCGCGAGCCCGCGGCCTCCTCGCGGAGCTGGACCGCGACGCTCTGCGCCGCTCGTTCGACACCAAGGTCATCGGGCCCGTCATGCTGGCCAAGCACTTCGCCCCGCACCTCGCCGAAGGCGGCTCCTTCACACTCTTCTCCGGCGTGGCCGCGTTCAAGCCCGCGGTCGGTTTCCTCGGCGTCGCCATCACCAACGGCGCGGCCGACTTCCTCACGCGCTCGCTGTCGTTGGAGCTCGCACCGATCCGCGTCAACGCCATCTCCCCGGGGGTCATCGACACCGGCATCTGGGACGCCATGGGCGAAGAAGGCAAAGCCGCCTACTTCGAGCACTTCCGCACGCACAACCCGGCCCGGCGCATCGGAGCCGTCGACGACATCGCGTCCGCCGTGCTGTTCGCGATGACCAACCCGTTTTTCACCGGCGTGACCCTGCGCGTCGACGGCGGCGAACCGCTGACCTGACCCGAAAACCGGCGAACACGACAGTGGCCTCGATTCCGCACGGAATCGAGGCCATCGCCGTGTCCGTCAGAGGGACGCGTCGCGCCCCAGCCGCACCGGCAGCTCCGCGTGGCCGTTGGACAGGAACGAGCTCATCGGCACCAACCGCGTCGACGGCTGCGCGAACGCCAGCTCCGGGAACCGCTCGAACAACATCCGCAACGCCGTCGTCGCCTCGAGCCGCGCCAGCGGCGCACCGAGGCAGTGGTGGATACCGTGCCCGAACGCCAGGTGCTGCTTCACCCCGCGCGTGATGTCGAACTCGCCCGCGGTCTCGCCGTACTCCGCCTCGTCACGGCCGGCCGCGGCGTAGGCGGCGAGGATCGCGTCCCCCTCGGGGATCACGACGTCACCCAGGTCGATGTCGGTCACCGCGTACCGCAGCGGCAGATACGCCACGGGGGCTTGCCACCGCAGGGTTTCCTCGACCACGTCGCTCCACGGGCGCTCGCCGGACCGCACGAGCGCGAGCTGCTCCGGGTGCGTGAGCATCGCCGTCATGGCCTGGTCCAGCAGGTTCACGGTCGTCTCGTGCCCGGCGGTCAGCATGAGGATGAGCGTGTCGACGACCTCGGCGTCGGTGAGCCGGCCGAAGCGGACGGAGTCGGCCTGGATGATCGCGCTCGTCACGTCGTCGCCGGGCTGCGCGCGCTTCTGCTCGGCCAGGCCCGTGAGGATCCGGTACATGTCCTCGGCGTTGGCCTGCGCGGCTTCGGGGGTGGTGGTGGTGTCGAAGACGGTGTCCACCACCTTGCGCAGGCCGGCGCGCTGTGAGTCGTCCACGCCGAACAGCCGGCAGATGACCTCCACCGGCAGCTGATACGCGAAAGCTCCTCGCAGGTCGACGACACCGTTCGCCCGGCCCAGCGAGGCCACCTCGTCGAGCAACGTCGCCGTGATGCGTTCGACCCACGGCTTGAGCTCCATCGTCCGCTTCGCGGTGAAGCCCGACGCGACCAGCGAGCGCAGCCGCCGGTGATCGCTTCCGTAGGCGGTGAACATGTTCTGCACCGAAACCCAGAGCCGCAGCGGCCAGTCGGCGGCGATGCGGTCTTCCTTCCACGCGGCCCAGTGCTGTCGCGGATCTTTGGACACCCTGCTGTCGGTCAGCAGGGACTTCAGCGTGCCGGCGTGGCCGACCGCCCAGGCGCGGACCCCGCCCGGCAGCTCCACCACCACCGCCGAGCCGCCTTCGCGCAACCGCGCGCCTTCCGCTTGGATGTCGGTCCCGTCGACGTCGAGTACATAAGCCTGCAGCTGATCCACGTACGGGCTTCTTCCGTGTTCGGGGGAACGCCCGCCGGATCGCACGAAGCCGCGATAATCCTTGCGGGAGAAGAGAGTCCGGTGCCGGTTCGCGCCCGCGAACCCACCTCGCGTTCCCGGTCGACAACCAGGTCGACCGCCACGGTAACCGCGTCCGGCGATCCGAAACCCGCGGCGCCGAGGCCGAAAGAATTCCGTCACACTCTCAGTTCGCGCGCGCCGGCCGGGCGCCTGGCAGCCCACGTCGTCGAAGGTCGCCCACGAACAGGCCGACGAGGGAATCCGACGGAGCCGCGACCACCACCACGATCTCGCGCTCCACCAGGGGATCCAGCCGCCGCACCACTCCCGGCGGGCGAGCCGGCAGCGCCGAGACGGGCACGATCGTCACGCCCATGCCCGCGGCCGCGAGCTGCGCGGCCGTGCGCGGACTCCTGGTGCGCAGCACGGGATCCAGCACCACACCGTGTTCCGCGGCGAGCTGGTCGAGCCACACCGACAACCCGTTGTCACTCACGAAGTGAACGAACGGCTCCGCGGCGAGATCAGCGAACGGCACCGACAGGCGTTCGGCGAACGGATGGCCCGCCGGCGCGACGACGACCACCTCCTCCTCGCCGAGCACTTCGAGGTGCTCACCCGTCTCGGACGGGCGCGGCCCCACGGCGACGTCGACCTCGCCCGACGCCACGAGTTCCACCATCCGGTCGGAACTCGTGTGCTCACTGAGTTCGATCAGCACCTCGGCCCGGCGCGCTCGCCAGTGCCGCAGCACCGGCACGAGCAGCCACGCCGTCATGGTCTCCGCGCAGGCGATCCGCAGCCGCCCCGCGCCACCGGACCCGATCTGCCGGCCCACGCGCACCGCGCGTTCGGACGCCTTCAACGCCACCCGCGCCTCTTCCGCGACCGCTTGGCCCGCGGCGGTCACGCGCACGCCGCGGCCCATCTTCTGCACCATCGGGGTGCCGATCTCGCGTTCGAGCGACGCGAGCTGGTGCGACAGCGCGGGCTGCGACATCTGCAACGAGGCCGCGGCACGCGTCACCGAGCCCTCTTCCACGAGGGCGACCAGACATTCCAGGGCGCGCAGCGTTGTCATTCGGAAAATCTAACAAGATCCGCCATAAATTTCATGTGACGTGACCATTTCCGCGCACCGGGGAAAACGCGCGCCCACAGTAGTTCGGCGCCATCGAGGAAGGAGCAGGCGTGCCAACGCTGGTGTCGGTCAACGTGGGAATACCCAAGGACGTCGAGTGGAACAGCAGGATCGTCCACACCGGCATCTGGAAGAGCGCGGTCAGCGGCCCCCGGATGGTTCGGCAGCTCCACGTCGACGGCGACGGACAGGGCGACCCGGCCGGGCACGGCGGCGAGCAGCGGGCGGTGTTCGTCTACCAGCTGGAGTCGATCGAGTACTGGCAGGCGTACTTCAGGCACGACAGCTACGAGTTCGGGCAGTTCGGCGAGAACTTCACCGTCACCGGCCTGCCCGACGACGAGGTCTGCGTCGGCGGCCGCTACCGCATCGACGAGGCCGAGTTCGAGGTGACGCAGCCGCGGGTGACGTGCTTCCGCGTCGGCATGCGCCTGAACGAGCCGGAACTGCCGTCGCTGCTGGTGTCCCACGGACGGCCGGGGTTCTACTTCCGCGTCATCCGCGAGGGCCATGTCGCGGCCGGCGACGAGATCGTCCGGACGCGGCGCGGGCCGCACGAGATGACCGTCGCCGACGTCGACGCCCTGCTCTACACCCCGAACCGCACCACCGAAGCCCTCGAATCCGCCGTCGACATCCCCGCGCTGAGCCCCGGCTGGCGCCAGTCGTTCCGCGACCTGCTCAGCCCGGCCGCCCAGCCCGCGGCCCCGGGCTGGGCCGGATTCCGGCCGCTGACCGTGACGAAGCTCAGTGCGCGAGAGCGCGACCATCACGTCGGTGTACCTCGACGCGCCCGGCGAAGTCCTCCCCGCCGCACGGCCGGGCCAGTACCTCACCGTGCGGCTGCCGGGCGCCGACGGAACGCCGCCGGTCCGCAGCTACTCGCTCTCGACGACCGAGGGCTACCGCATCAGCGTGAAGCGCGACGGCGCCGCGAGCACCTACGTGCACGACGTGCTGCGGGCCGGCGACCTCCTCGACGTGGCCGCGCCGCGCGGCGACTTCGTGCTGGAGCCGGGTTCCGGCCCGGTCGTGCTGCTGTCCGCCGGCGCCGGCGTCACCCCCGTCCTGGCGATGCTGCACGGGCTCACCGCCGAGGAGCCCGAGCGCGAGGTGTGGTGGATCCACACGGCCCGCACCGCGGCGGACCAGGCGTTCGGGTCCGAAGTCCGGGACCTGCCCGCGCGGCTGCCGAAGAGTCACGCGCACTTCTTCCACACCCGCCCGGTTTCCGGCATCGAAGGCCGCCGCGTCACCGGCCGGACGCTGAAGGAGCTCGCCCTGCCCGCCGACGCCACCGCGTACGTCTGCGGCCCGCAAGCCTTTATGGACGACGTCCGCGAAGCCCTCGTGGCGCAGGGTTGCCCCGACGTCCGCACGGAACTCTTCGGCGCCCTCGCCGCGATCAACCCCGGTATGCGCGGGGCCGTCACCGTCGCGCCCCACCAGCCGGACGGCCCGCCCGGAACCGGTCGCGCCGTCACCTTCGCCCGCAGCGGCCTCACCGTCCGGTGGCGCGACGACGGGGAAACCCTGCTGGAGCTCGCCGAAACCTGTGCCGTCCCCACGCGCTGGGCCTGTCGCAGCGGCGTCTGCCACACCTGCGACACCCCGCTGCTGGACGGTACGACGACGTACGACCCCGTGCCGCTCGAACTGCCCCCGGCCGGGCGGGTCCTCGTATGCTGCGCCCGGCCGGAGACCGACGTCGTGCTCGACCAGTAGCTCACCGGCCGCGCAGCCGCGGCGACACCAGCCCGGCGATCGAACACCCCACGAGGATCACGCCCAACACGGCCACGACAACTTCCAGCGCGGGCTGGTTGACGCTGCTGGTGCTGAGCACCAGCACGGCCTGAACGGCCAGCGCGAGACCGATGAGGAGCCAGAGCACGCACAGCCCCGCGGTTCGCGGGATCACGTGCCATCGAGTGCCAGCCGCCATGAGAACTTCCCTTCGTCCGGGTCGGCACCTGGCTACCCGGCGGCCTCATCGGGTGAACCGGTCCCACGCCGATCTTGATCGCACGGACCGATTTCGCTGCTCGAACGGACAATGGATCAGCGGGCGGGCCGCGTCGCGAACCCGGCCGAGACGAGCGCGAGCACCACCACCGCGGCGAGCACGCTCAACGCGATCGGCAGCCGAGCCGTGAACGCCGCCGTGTTCAGGACCGCGCCGAGCACGGCCACCGACATCAGCGCGCCCGACTGCCGGCTCGTGTTCTGCACGCCGGACGCGACGCCCGACTGGTGCACCGGCACGCTCGGGACCAGCAGCGACGTGAGCGCGGAGAACGCGATCGTGCTCGACACCCCGACCAGCAGCAAGCCGGCCGCGACCGGCACGTACGCCGTGGCCGAAGTGAAGATCAACAGCACCGCGACGCCGGACGCGCAGCAGGCGAAGCCGGCCAGCAGTGCCACGGAGTTGCCGAACCGCCGGGACAGCGGCCGGTAGACCACGAGCGAGCCGATCGTCGACCCGACCGTGAGCGGCAGGAGCGCGATCCCGGCCTCGCCCGCCGACCAGCCGCGCGCCTGCTGGAAGTACAGCGACATCACGAAAAGCGTGCCGTAGAACAGAAACCCCATGAACGCCGCGCTCGCCACCGCGACCGAGCGCACCCGGACCGAGAAGAAGCCCCTCGGCAGCATCGGCTGCGCCACGCTGCGTTCGACCAGCCAGAACGCCGCAGCGGACAGGAGGCCACCGGCCAGCAGGCCGAGGCTGAGCGGGGAACTCCAGCCGGCGCTGCCGCTCACGATCACGCCCGCGGTGATCAGCCCCAGCGTCGCCACCGCCGTGAGCTGCCCGGCGTGGTCGACCTTGCGCTCGTGGCGCGGCGCCTCCGTGATTCCCGCCCGGGCCAGCAGGATCGCGGCGACGCCGATGGGCAGGTTGATCAGGAAGATGCTGCGCCAGCCGAACGCGTCGATCAGCAGCCCGCCGACCATCGGCCCGACCGCGGTGGAGATCGCGCCGGTGGACACCCAGATGGCCGTGGCGCGGGCGCGTTCGGCCTCGTCGGAGAACAGCGTGCGGATCAGCGCGAGCGTCGCCGGCAGCAGGGCCGCCGCGCCCCCGCCCTGTACTACGCGGGCCGCGATGAGGACGTGCACCGACGGCGCGAGCGAGCAGGCCAGCGACGCGGCGGTGAAGATCGTGGTGCCCCAGAGGAAACACCGGCGCAGGCCCCAGCGGTCGCCCAGCGCACCCGCCGTGAGCAGCAGCGCGGCGAGGCACAGCGTGTACGCGTTGATCACCCACTGGACCGAGGCCAGGGACGTCTTCAGGTCGTCGCGCAGCGCGGGCACCGCGATGTTGAGCACGCTGCCGTCGAGGATGATCGCGAAGTACCCCAGGCAGATGCCGGTGAAGCCCACGGTCCGGGCTCGTGCGGCCATGTCAGGGCTCCTTTCGCGAGTCTCCCCGCGAATGTAGCCGCCGCGACCGAATCCGTGCGGCGCGACGCGGCGCATTCCTTAATCGAATGATAAGGATTCCGGATCCGAATTCATCGGCGGCGCGGAACTAGAATGCGGGACGCGGTTACCTGTCGGGTGAGACATTCGACGACCGTGCTTAAGATGCGGCGAATGTTCGCGCGGAGCGGGTCAGAGGTGGTCTCAGATGTCTCTCGGCTTCCGGCTCCTGGGCAACGTCGAGGTGGTCCGGGGCGAGGAGCCCCAGCCGATCGGTCCGGCGGGGCCGCGCGCCATCCTGGTGGCGCTGCTGCTCGAAGCCGGCCAGCCGGTCTCGCTCGACGACCTCGTGGTCCGCGTGTGGGGCGACGAAGCACCGGGCAGCGCGCGGGGCATGGTGCACAGCTACTTCACCCGGCTGCGCACGGCGCTGGCGGGTGAACACCAGATCGTGCGCCGGGGCCACGGTTACGTGCTCGACGTCGAGCCCGACCACGTCGACGTCCAACGCTTCCGGCGGCTGATCTGGCTCGCCCGCCGCTCGGCGGACGCCGAGGAGCAGGTCGGGTTCTACGACGAAGCGCTGGACCTGTGGCGGGGCGAACCGTTCGCGGGCCTGGACAGCCCGTGGCTGCGGGAGTTCCGCACCGCGCTGCGGGCCGAGCGCGAGGAAGTGCTGCTGGCCAGAACGGACCTGCAGCTCGAGCTCGGCCGCCACGCGCAGGTGCTGCCGACGCTCACCAGCCGGGCCGAGCACCATCCGTACGACGAACGGCTCGCCGGACAGCTGATGGTCGCGTTGCACCGCACCGGCCGCCAAGCCGACGCGCTGCGGCACTTCCAGAAGGTGAAAACGCTGCTGGCCGAGGAGCTGGGCGTGGATCCCGGTCCCGCGCTCAGGGCCGTGTACCAGGCGATCCTGCGGGACGAGACCACTGTGGACGATCACCTCTCGCGTCCCGGTCCGGCGGACGACGATCCCGGCCTGCCACCGCCGGTTCCGCGGCAGCTGCCGGCGCCGCCCCGCGCGTTCACCGGGCGGGACCGGGAGCTCTCGGCACTGGCGGACGCCCCGGTGTCGGTGATCGTCGGCCCCGGCGGAGTCGGCAAGACCTGTCTCGCGCTGCGCTGGGCGCACGACCACGCCGGCCGCTACCCCGACGGGCAGCTGTTCGTGGACCTGCGCGGGTTCGCGCCGTCCGGGGACCGCGTGCCACCGGAGACCGCCGTGCGCGCGTTCCTCTCCGCGCTCGGCGTGAAACCGGCGGCCGTCCCGCAGGACCTCGCCGCGATGAGCGGTCTCTACCGCAGCCTGGTGGCGGACAAACGCCTGCTGGTCGTCATCGACAACGCGCTCGACGCCGACCAGGTCACCCCGCTGCTGCCGGGCACCCCGCAGTGCCCGGTGGTGGTCACGAGCCGCAACCGGCTGACCACGTTGGTCTCCAGCCACCACGCCGACCTCATCTCCCTTGACGTCCTCGACGGCGCCGCGGCTCGGCAGCTGCTCGTCTCGCGGCTGGGCCCTTCGCGAACAGCGGCGGAACCGGCCGCCGTCACTCGGCTCGCCGACGCGTGCGGGGGCCTGCCGCTGGCCCTGAGCATCGTCGTCGGCCGGGCGCAGGAGCACCCCGAGTTCGCGCTCACCGCGCTGGCCGACGAGCTCGTCGACTCGGGCTCCACCCTCAACGCGCTGGAAATCGGCACCGACCTCGGCATCCGGGCGGTGCTGCGGACGTCACTGGCGGCGCTGGCGGGCGAGCCCGCGGAGCTGTTCACGCTGCTCGGTCTCGTGCCCGGCCCGGACATCTCCCTCGACGCCGCGGCGTCACTCGCGGGCAGGACCTACGCGGCGACGCGGACCGCGTTGCGAGTTCTCGAACGCGCTTCGTTGGTCCAGCAACACGAGCCGGGCCGCTTCCGCCTCCACGACCTGGTGCGTGCGTACGCGCGAGAACTCGCACAGCTTTCGCGCGACAACGAACAAATCACGTCCGCGCTCCACCGTCTCACGTGCTTTTACCTCCACACCCTGGTTCACGCGGTCACCCTCGCCGACGCCGGGCGCCCGCCCATCACCCCCGTGCCGCTGCCCGCGGGATGCACGCCGGTGCCGCTGCGCGACGGCACCGAGGCCAAGCGGTGGGTGAACACGGAGGCCGAGAACATCGGCGCCGTCCGATTCGTGGCGACAGCACGTGAGTGGCACAAGATCGTGTGGCAGCTGGCGTGGGGCAGCAGCTCGCTCTACGCCACCCAGGGCGACGCGCATCAAGCCATCGGCATCTGGCGAGACGGCCTGGCGGCCGCGCAGATCCTCGGGGACCGCGGCTCCGAATGCCTGGCGCACCGCGTGATCGCGCAGGCGCTCACCCGCACCGGCCGCCACGAGGAAGCCGTCCAGCACGTCGAGGTGGCACTGACCATCGCCGAGGAACTCGGGGACGTGTCGCAGCGCGTGCTCAGCCTCAACGCGTGGTCCGAGATCTCCGTGCGCGCGGGGCGGATCGCCGAGGCCGTCGAGCTGAGCACGGAGGCGTGGCAGCTGGCCACCGGGCTGCCCCCGGCGATCCGGGCGTGGGTGGGCAACCACCTGGCGTGGGCGCTGCAGCTGGAGAACCAGCACGAAAAGGCGCTGGAAATCTCGGAGAACACGCTCGCGCTGGCCGACGAGGCCCGCATGAACAACATCCGGCCGGCCATTTTGGACACGCTCGGAACCATCCACCTCGGCCTCGGCAATCTGGACCGGGCCATCGCCTACCTCGAGGAAGCGCTGGCGCTGTTCGGGGACGAGATGTTCTCCATTCCGGACACCCTGCTCACGCTCGGCGCCGCCTACGAGAAGCTGGGCCGCCACGACCTCGCGGTGAAAAGCCTGCGCCAGGCGGTGGATCTCTACCATCAGCAACACCGCGAGCACGACGGGCGGCAAGCCCGGCGCGCGCTCGACGAACTCCTGCGGGAGACCGCGTGATCGAGCGGGCGACGTTTCCCGCCTTTCCGGCCAACTCCGAGTTTTCCCGCCGCACGGCCGGGGAGAATCGGCTTCGCCGGGCCGCCACCAGCGCGTCCGGCGACTTCGCCTCGACCTAAGGAAAGCCCGATGCCCCTCTCGTCCCCCGCACCCCTCCACGGTGAGACCGCCGAAGGTTTCGAGCCGGTGGCCCAGGCTTTCCGCGAGAACTTCAGCGAGCGTGACGAGCTGGGCGCGGCCGTTACCGTCGTGGTACGCGGCCGGGCCGTGGTCGACCTGTGGGGCGGCTGGGCGGACGAGGAGCGCCGGGCTCCGTGGCGGCGCCCGACCCTGACCAACCTGTGGTCGAGCACCAAGGGCCTGGTCGCACTGTGCGCGTTGCAGCTCGTGGAAAGCGGCGACCTCGACCTCGACGCGCCGGTCGCCCGCTACTGGCCCGAGTTCGCCGCCTCGGGCAAGGCCGACATCCCGGTCCGGTGGCTGCTTTCGCACCGCTCCGGCGTCACCGGGGTCGCGCCCGAGCATCCGCTGCAGATCGACGACCTGCTCGACTGGACGAAGATGACCCTGCTCCTGTCCGCGCAGGAGCCGCTGTTCGAACCGGGTTCGGCGAGCGGGTACCACGCGCTGTCCTACGGTTTCCTCGTCGGTGAGGTGATCCGCCGGATCACCGGGCAGACTGTCGGCGAGTTCTTCCGGGCCAACGTGGCGCAACCGCTCAACGTGGACGTCCACATCGGAGTGAGCCGCGACGACCTCACCCGCTGCTCCACGATGGTGGAGCCGACCGCAGGTCCGGAAAGGACTGTCGTGCCGGACCGCGCGACGCTGGCGGCGCTCGCCAACCCCCTTCCGCTGGGCCGCACGGCGAACCTCACCCGCTGGCGCGTCGCGGAGGTACCGGCGGCCAACGGGCACGGCACCGCCCACGGCCTGGCCACGATCTACGGCGCCCTCGCCGATGGTTCGGAACGGCTGCTCCGGCACGAAACCATCGAGCTCGGCCGCACCGGTCAGGGCCGCTGCCGCGACCTGGTCATGTGCCTGGACAACGAGTTCGGCCTCGGTTTCACCCTCGGCGGCGACCAGCTCAGTTTCGGCCCCAACCCCCGCGGCTTCGGCCACGACGGATTCGGTGGCTCGACTGGGTTCGCCGACCCGGAGAACGGCGTCGGCTTCGGGTACGTGATGAACCGGATGGGCTCCCACCCCCGCGACGACCCGCGCAAGATGGCACTGGTCGAAGCGACCTACGCCTGCCTCGCCCGCGTGGCTCAGCCCTCGGTGAAGGTCCGGTAATCCGGTGCGCCCAACAGCTTCGTCTCCCCGGCCCGCACGTCGACGGTGATGAGCCAGCCGTCGCCGTACGGGTCGTCGTTGACGACCTCCGGGCTGTCGGCGAGCAGGCCGTTGACCGCGGTGACCACCCCGGGCACCGGTGCGTAGACCTCCGCCACGCTCTTCGTCGACTCGACCTCGCCGAACGGCTCGCCCGCCACGACCTCGGCACCCACCGCCGGCAGGGACACGGAAATGATGTCGCCCAGCTCCTCCTGGGCGAAGTCGCTGACGCCGACGCGTGCGGAGTTGTCCGGCAGCCGCCGCACCCACTGGTGGGTGACCGTGTACTCGACCTCGGGGTCCACTTCGGCCATTTCGGTGCCACACCTTTCGCGGGCGGACGGGTTGCGGTTCACTGCTGCTCGCCGGACGAGCGTAGATCGTCCCCGACCGCCGCGACGGGGTCGTCGTATGAGTCTTTCCGAGGCTCGGCCACCGAAGAACGAATGACACCGACGGTGCGCGGGTGATCGCCGCGCGCGATAAAGCTTTCCTCAATGCCGGACCAACGCGCCCGAGGCATGCTGGAGAAGCACCAGGAGCACACCCGCGTCCCCCACCGGCTCCGGCTGACGAGACAGGCAAGGAAAGAGCACCATGGAACACGTTGCGGTCCGGCCCCGGCCCCCCGTCCCGGGATCCCACCCCGTCGCGCTCCGGCCGCGGGTCGCCCAGCAGGTTTCGGTCCGGGTGGAAGCCACGGACACCCTCAGCGCCACGGGCCTGCGGCTGGTCCTCGAAAGTCACGCCGGCCTCGTGCGGGCGCGCTCGGGCTCGCGTCCCGACGTCCTCGTGTTCTCGACGCCACACGTGAACACCGCGGCGGTGGCGGAGCTGCGGGCCCTGCAGTCCTCGGGTGTCCCGGTCGTCCTGCTCACCGCCCGGGTCGAGGAAGCCGCGCTACTCACGTTGATCGAGCACGGGGTGGCCGCCGTCGTCGACAGCAAGTCGGCCGACGGCGCCGAGCTCGCCGCCGCGGTGTCGGCCGCCGCGCACCAGCACAGCGTGATGTCGCAGGACCTGCTCGGCACGCTCTTCGGCCTCGTGCGGCGGATGCAGCGCGAAACACTCGGTCCCCTGGGCGTGAACAGCGCCGGCCTCACCGAGCGCGAGGTCGAGGTGCTGCGGCTCCTGGCCGACGGGGCGGAAACCGCCGAGATCGCCCGGAAGCTGACTTATTCGGAAAGCACGATCAAACACGTCCTGCACAGCCTCACCACCCGCTACAAGCTCCGCAACCGCGTGCAAGCCGTCGCGTTCGCGCTGCGCGCCGGCGTGTTGTGATTCGCTGATCGAGTAGTCACGAAGAAACGGGGCGGACTGGTGGAAATCGAACAGGTGCGACAACACGTCAAAGCCGCTTGGGCGGACCGGGTCCTGCCGAGCCTCGCTGAGTTCGTGGCGATCCCCGCGGTCTCTCCCGCGTACGACGCGCAATGGCGCGAACGCGGGCACCTGCGCCGCGCGGTCGAGCACGTCCGCGGCTGGATCGAGGCGAACGCGCCCGCAGGCAGCACCGTCGAGGTCGTGGAGCTCGACGGCGTGCCGCCTCTGCTGTTCGCGGAAATCCCCGCCACGCCGGGAGCGTCCGGCGACGGCACGGCACTGCTCTACGGGCACCTCGACAAGCAGCCACCGTCCGACGGCTGGTCCGAAGGGCTCGGCCCGTGGCAGCCGGTGCTGCGCGGTGACCGGCTCTACGGCCGCGGCGCGGTGGACGACGGTTACGCGCCCTACGCGGCTCTCACCGCCGTCACCGCGGTCCGGGCCGCCGGCGGCGAGCACTGCCGTGTGGTTCTCGTGCTGGAGGCGGGCGAAGAATCCGGCAGCCCCGGCCTGCCGGACTACCTCAGCCACCTGGCGGACCGGCTCGGCCGCGTGAGCCTCGTGACCTGTTTGGACTCCGGCGGCGGTGACTTCGAACGGCTGTGGGTCACGCGGAGCCTGCGCGGGATCCTCCAGGCCACGCTCACCGTCGCCGTGCTCGAAGAAGCCGTGCACTCCGGGATCGCCAGCGGTGTCGTCCCCAGCTCGTTCCGCGTCCTGCGGCTGCTGCTCGACCGGCTCGAGGATCCCGCCACCGGAAGGGTCCTGCTGCCGGAGCTGAACGCGCCGATTCCGCCCGAACGCGTGGCGGACGCGCAGCGGCTGGCCGAGCTGCGTCCAACCTCGACATTGCACCCGCTTTCCCTGGTCCCCGGCGGCCGGCCCGCCGCCGACGACGAGGCCGAGCGCATCCTCAACAACACCTGGCGCCCGACACTGTCGGTCACCGGCGCGGCCGGCCTGCCGGACGTGGCCGAAGCCGGCGCGGTGCTGCGGGCCTCGACCTCGCTGCGGCTCAGCTTCCGCCTGCCGCCCACCGTCGACGCGGCCGACGCCGCCGCCGCACTCGAACGAGTGACCACCACCGACGTGCCGTTCGGCGCTTCCGCGACGATCACCGACTTGATGGCCCAGGACGGCTGGTGCGCGCCCGAGCCGCCGGGGTGGTTGTCCAACGCACTCGAATCCGGCGTTTTCGAAGCCCCGCACCAGTTTCTGGGCCTGGGCGGCGGGATCCCGTTCATGCAGCTGCTCGGCCGGGCCTACCCGGACGCGGCGTTCCTCGTCACGGGCGCGGTCGGTGCCGAGTCGAACATGCACGTGCCCGACGAGTGGCTGAACATCCCCTTTGCCCGCCAGGTCACCGAAACCGTCGCCCACGTGCTGGCCGCGCACGCTCTCCAGCGTTGAGGAGACCCATTCGCCGTTTCGTGGTTCGGCCACCGGATTTCTCATGTGACCGAACTCTTGCGAAACCGGTTCCCGGCGAAATCGCTCAGTATCTTCGGTGGGAGAACGGCACCGGAGGAGGGATTCGTCGTGACGTCCAGTTCACCCGTCGCGGCCCGGCCGCGCCGGTCGCTCACCGAGGTCGCGGTCACGGTCTTCGGCCCCGATCCGCTGACGACCGAAGGCATCCGCAAGCTCCTCGGCGTCGAAACCCCGCGCACGGCAGGAGACGAGCCGGCCCCGACGTCACCGTCGTCGCCGACGACCGCTTCTCCACGGCCACGATGCGCCGCGTTCAGGCCGCGGCCGTGCTCACCGCCCCCATCGTCCTGCTCACCGCCGACGTGCGCGAGCACTCCCTGCTCTCCCTCGTCAGCCACGGCGTCGTCGCCGTTCTCGACCGCACCACCGCCACCGGCGCCGACCTCGCCGACGCGGTCCTCTCGGGAGCCAACGGCTCCGCGGTGATGTCACCCCGCCTGCTCGGCACCCTCGTCGCTCAGATCCGCGGCCTGCAACGCGACGTCCTGGAACCATTGGGCTACACCGGCCCCGGACTGTCCACACGGGAGGTCGAGATCCTCCGCATGCTCGCCGAAGGCGTCGAAACGCGCGAGATCGCCAAAACCCTCGTGTACTCCGAAAGCACGGTGAAGAAGGACCTGGCCTCGATCATCGGCCGCTTCAACCTTCGCAACCGCACCCAGGCGGTGGCTTTCGCGCTCCGCGCGGGTGTCCTGTGAGCCACTACTGACTGGCAAGTCAGGATAAGCTCATCCCGTGAGCCGCAGCCGGAAAGACACCACCGTGCGCCGGGACGAGATCCTGCGCGCCACCGTTCGCCACATCGAGCAGGCCGGAATCCACGCCGTGCGCATGGCCGACGTCGCGGCCGACCTGTCGGTGAGCACGTCATTGGTGCTCTACCACTTCAAGAACAAGGAAGCGCTGATCGCGGAAGCCTTCACCTGGGCCGCGCAACGCGATCTCGAGAAGCTCGAACAGCTGACCGCGGGCCTGGCCACCGCGTCCGAACGCCTCAGCACCGCACTGGACTGGTACGCGCCGACGGGGCAGGCGAAGCGGTGGCGCCTGTGGATCGAAGGGTGGTCGGCGGCGCTGCGCGAACCCGAGCTCCGGCAGGTCGGCCGCGAGCTGGACCTGCGCTGGAAGGAAGCGCTCGTCACGATCATCCAGGACGGCGTGCACGCCGGCGAGTTCACCGCGCCCGACCCGCGCGGCGCGGCCTGGCGGATCACCGCTTTCCTCGACGGCCTCGCCGTGCAGGCCCTGGTGCACGGCGGGGTGCAGAACCGCGAGCGGATGCAGGAGTGGGCGCGCCGGCATGTCGTGCGCGAGCTGGGGCTCGCCCGTTGACAACCGCTCGTTCGCTACTGCATGGTGATTCAGTAGCGAACGAATCGGGGCACACATGACAGCGCGGGAGCCACACCTCTCGATCACCTGGACCGACGCCGAGACGGGCCGCCGCGGGTTCGTGGTCGTCGACCGCCTGGTCCGCGGCGTCGCGAGCGGTGGGCTGCGCATGCGCGAAGGCTGCACGCTGGACGAAGTGCGCGGCCTGGCGGCGGGCATGACCCGCAAGGAAGCGCTGCACTACGAACCCGGCGCCCGCTACATCCCGCTCGGCGGTGCCAAGGGCGGTCTCGACTGCAGCCCGCACGACCCCGCCGCCCGCGGCGTGCTCACCCGGTTCCTGGCCGCAGTGCGCGCGATCGTCGAACGGCACTGGACCACCGGGGAGGACCTGGGCGTCCGGCAGGAGACGATCGACGAGGTCGTGGTGGAGCTCGGTTTGGACAGTTCCGTGCAGGCGGTGTACCCCTTGCTGGACAACGCCGACGAGGCGCGCGCCCGGCTGGCGAAGGCGTTTTCGATCGAAGTCGACGGCGTCGCGTTGCCCGAGCTCGTCGGCGGGCTCGGGGTGGCACAAGCCGCGCTCACGGCCATGGACCGGCTCGGTCTGCCGGCCGCGGCGCGCCGGGCCGTCGTGCAGGGCTTCGGTTCGATGGGCGGCGCAACCGCGCGCTACCTGGCCCGGGCCGGCGCCCTCGTCGTGGGCATCGCCGACGCCGACGGCGTGGTGGCGAACCCCGAGGGCCTCGACGTCGAACGTCTTCTGCACACCCGCGACCCTCTGGGCGGCCTGGACCGCACACAGCTGCGCCCGGCCGACCGCGAACTCCCGCCGGGCTCCTGGCTCGACGTCGAGTGCGACGTCCTCGTCCCGGCCGCCGTTTCCTACTGCCTCGACGAGACGAACCAGCACCGCGTCACCGCGCAGCTCGTCGTCGAAGCGGCCAACATGCCGACCACAGCCGGGGCCGAGGCCGCGCTCGCCGCCCGCGGCGTCACCGTGATCCCCGACTTCGCCGCCAACTCGGCCACCAACGCCTGGTGGTGGTGGACCCTCTTCGGCGACATCGACGCCGACGCTCAGCAAGCCGAAGCCAAAGTCCGCGAAGCCATGGACCGCATCATCACCGACCTGCTCGCCCAGGCCGAGGCCGCCGCGGTGTCCCCCAGGGCGGCCGCGCAACAGGTCGTGGACCGCAAGCTGGCCGAGATCGAGCTCCGGTACCCGGCCTGAACCGAGCCTCGGTCAGTCGATGGCGGTGACCAGGCCGTCGCGACTGCCGATCACCAACGCGCCGTCGCCGGTGAGGGCCGGGTAGCTGTCCACCTTGCCGCCGAGGGCGAGGTCGAAGAGGCGGGTGCCGTCGGGGTTGTAGCCGTAAGCGTGGCCGTTTTCTCCGCCGAAGTAGAGGTGGTAGGTGCGGTCGACGATGGTGGAGCTCCAGATCTGGGCGCCGATGGGGCCGTAGTGGGTCGTCTCGTGTCCGGTGTGGACGTCGAAGACGTGGACCTGTCCACTGTGGTCGGCGACGTAGGCCAGGCCGGTGGCGGTGACCACGGGCGAGGAGTACGTGATCACGCGCGGCGCCTGCCAGGCGAGTTTCCCATCGGGGTGGTAGGCCCATTCGGCGCGGCCGTTGGTGCCCAGCAGCACGGTGCCGTCCGGAGCGAGGCCCGCGGAGACCTCGGTGATGTCGTCGTGGGGGTCGCCGCGCCAGGCGATGCGGGCGGAGCCGCCTTGGTCGTCGAGGGCGATCAACGACGAGTCGGCGGTGGTGTAGACGCGGCCGTGGCCGTCGGTGACCACCGAGCCGTAGGAGGTCGTTCCGGTGTCGACGGTCCACACGAGGCGACCGGACGCGGTGTCCACTGCGGACACCGTGCCGTCGCCGGTCCCGACGTAGACCCGGGTCCCGTCGAAGGACACCGGAGACGTCACCCGAGAAGTGAACTCTTTCGTCCACAGTGGCCGACCGGACGGAGACAACGCGATCAGGTCTTCGCCACTGGGTAGGAGGATGGTGCCGTCGCGGAGGACGAGGGGTGAGATCGACAGGTCGCCACCGACGGGGTCCTTCGTGTCGTAGGTCCACTTGTCGTGCCCGTCGGCCGGGTCGAGGGCGTGGAGCACGCCGCCGTTCGAGGCGATGAACACGGTGCCGTCCGCGCCGACCACCGGACCCGGGGTCGTGGCGCCTTCGAGGCGCCGTTGCCAGCGGATGGTGCCGCGCGTCGGTCCCGACACCGCCGAGGCACCCGAGTGCCTGGCGTCGTGCAACGCCGAAGGCCAGGGCGTCCACGTCGCGACACCGGCCGACGCCTGAGGAAACACGAAGGGAGGCGCGGCCGGCGTGACCGCAACAGCGCCGCAGGCAGCGAGAAGGAACACACCGGCAGCAAGGGCACCACGTCGGAACACCACGTCCCCGAAGCTACAAGCGCCTGGGCCATCCCAGGGCCACCCCGGTCATTACGAACCCCTAACCGGCACCGTCCTCAATGGCCAGGAGCAAGCCCTCGAAGTCTTCCTCGTTCGGGCCGCACCACTAGGCAGACGCGGCGTTAGCCAACGGTAAGGGATCTTTGCCGTGACGCGAGGCACACTACGAACAGTGGTCATCCAGCCAAGGAGCGTTGCCATGCAAAGGTCACCGGAAACCGCCCACACACCGCACCTGAGCCGCAAAGCGTGGGTCATCCCGGCCGCAGCGGCGGGGTTCGCCCTGTTCGTAGCGGCCGGCGCGCGAGTCGCCGCCATCTTCGCCGAGTCCATGATGAGCGGCGTCGCCCTCATCGGCTCGTGGCTGATCCTCGCGCTGGGCCTGGCCTACGCGGGCACGCGGCTGCGGCCGGGGCTCGGCGCGGCGCTGTTCGTCGGGTTCGCCGTGGGTGTCCTCGCCGTCGCGTTCTTCGGCGGGATGCACATGCTCACCTGAGATCTTTCGAATTCCTCACCGATAGGGGGAAAGCCGTCGTGGCCACGAACGAGGGCGGCCCGGTCAGCTCTCCGGTAGGGTGATGCTCGTCAGGTCCGGCTGACGGCCACCCGTGAGTACCGGCGGCCGCGGGGTGCCCACCGAACCGTCGGCGGCCAGCGGATAACTCGTGACACTTCCGTCGCCGTTGGTGTTGAAGTTCGCGTTGTAGAGGCTGCGGCCGTCGTGGGACAGTGCGATGCCCTCGGCTCCGTTGCCGCCGGTCGCCACCGCCGGGCCTGCCGGGCTGATGCCGGTGGCCGTCACCGTGAACGTGGTGATGTGCCCGGGCCCGGTGCCGTTCGCGAAGTTGGCGATGTAGGCGCGGTCGCCTTGAGCGGTGAGGACGATGCCGCGGGGCTCGTGGGCCGGGTTGGGCACGGTGCTGACCAGCGTGGGCCGGGAATTCGCGCCCAAGTGGAGGAAGCTGATGCTGTCGGCCAGGGAATTCGTGACGAGGACGTGCGAGCTGTCCGGGGTGATGGCGGCGAAGAACGCCCCCTTGCCCGTGGCGACGGTCGTCACCCAGGTGAGGCTGCCGTCACCGGCGATGGTGAACGTCGAGATGTCACCTGAAGCGCTGTTGGCCGTGACGAGCGTGCGGCCGTCGGGCGAGACCGCCAAAGCCGTCGTGCCGCGGCCGTGGGCGGGGATCGTCGCGACGCCGTGGGGCAGGCCGTCGGCCGAAACGCGGTAGTGCGAAACGGTTCCGTCGCCGCCGTTGCTGAAGTTGGCCGTGTAGAGGTTCTTGCCGTCCGGGCTCAGCGCGATGCCGGACGGGGTCACGGGTTCCGGTGCCGGACCGTGCGCGGAGGGGAAGGCGGTCAAGCGCCCGTCGACTTCGATCCGGAATGGAGTGACGTCCCGCGTGCCCCAGTTGCCGACGTAGAGCCATTTCCCGTCGCGCGAACGGACAGACGCCTGCGGGTGGGTGTCACCTTTCCCCACCGGCAGCGAAATCGCCGGTGTCTTCAGCGCACCGTCTTCATCGAGCCCGAACTCGGCGACGGTGTCGGACGCCCAATTGGTCACGTACACCGCGCGGGGCCCCGGGGCCGCGGGCGCGGCGGGCTCGTCCGAAGAACAAGCTGCGAGCCCGACCGCGACCACGGCCGCGAGACCACCGGCTATCACGCGTTTCACCATGAATGTTTCCTTCGTCTTGGCCGGGCTGACCGAAACCAGGCTAATCGCCGACGAAGGCGTGGCAGTAGTTTCCGATTCCTTACGGCACGGAACCCTCCACTTCGGACGCGTCAGTGCGTGAGCGCGGTCGGCGCGTCCTCCGGGCGTTCGGCCAGCGGCTCGAACTCGTTCACGCCAGCGAGGTCCGCACCCATCGAGATGTTCGTGACGCGTTCCAGGATCACCTCGACGATCACCGGCACGCGGTACTCGGCCGCCAGCTGCCGCCCCTTCTCCAGCCCCGCCCGCAGATCCTCGGGCCGGCGCACGCGAATGGCCTTGCAGCCCAAGCCCTCGGCCACCTTCACGTGGTCCACGCCGTAGCCGGCCGTCTCGGGCGAGTTGACGTTCTCGAACCCCAGCTGCACGCAGTAGTCCATGTCGAAGGCCCGCTGCGCCTGCCGGATCAGGCCGAGGTAGGAGTTGTTGACCAGCACGTGGACGTACGGGCGGTTGAACTGCGCGCCGGCGGCCAGCTCCTCGATCATGAACTGGAAGTCGTAGTCCCCGCTGATCGCCACGACCTCGGCGTCCGGGTCCGCGGTGGCCACGCCCAGCGCGGCCGGGACCGTCCACCCGAGTGGCCCGGCCTGTCCACAGTTGATCCAGTGCCGCGGCCGGTACACGTGCAGGAACTGCGCCGCGGCGATCTGCGAAAGCCCGATGGCCGAGACGTAGCGGGTGTCCTTTCCGAACACCTGGTTCATCTCTTCGTAGACGCGCTGCGGTTTGATCGGCACCTCGTCGAAGTGCGTCTTGCGTTCCATCGTGGACTTGCGGCGCGCGCAATCCGCTGCCCACGTCGCGCGATCCGGCAGCGTACCGGCATCGCGTCGCTCCCGGGCCGCCGCGACGAACTGCTCCAGCGCGGCTTTCGCGTCGGACACGATCCCGTAGTGCGGCGCGAACACACGGCCGATCTGCGTCGGCTCGATGTCGACGTGGACGAACGTGCGCTCGCCGCGGTAGACGTCGAGATCACCCGTGTGCCGGTTGGCCCAGCGGTTGCCGATGCCCAGCACGCAGTCGGCTTCGAGCATGGTCGCGTTGGCGCCGCGGTGGCTCGTCTGGATGCCCGCCATGCCGGCCATCAGCGGGTGGTCGTCGGGGATGGTGCCCCAGCCCATGAGCGTGGGGATCACCGGGATGCCGGTCAGCTCGGCGAACTCGACCAGCAGGTCGGCCCCGTCGGCGTTGATGATCCCGCCGCCGGCCACGATCACCGGTCGCTGGGCCGCGCCCACCAGATCCAGCGCCCGGTCGACCTGGGCGCGCGTCGCCGCCGGTTTCGCGACGGGCAGGGGTTCGTAGGAGTCGATGTCGAAGTCGATCTCGGCCAGCTGCACGTCGATCGGCAGGTCGATCAGCACCGGGCCGGGCCGGCCGGTGCGCATGAGCCAGAACGCCTTCTGGAACGTGCCCGGCACCTGCGCGGGCTCCATCACCGTCACGGCCCACTTGGTGACCGGGGCCGCGATGGCCGCGATGTCGACAGCCTGGAAGTCTTCCTTGTGCAGCTTGGCCACCGGCGCCTGGCCGGTGATGCAGAGGATCGGGATCGAGTCCGCGCTGGCGGAGTACAGACCGGTGATCATGTCGGTGCCCGCCGGGCCCGAGGTGCCGATGCACACGCCGATGTTCCCCGGCTGGGTCCGGGTGTAGCCCTCGGCCATGTGCGAGGCACCTTCGACGTGGCGGGCCAGCGTGTGCGCGACGTTTCCGTCTCGGCGCAACGCGGCGTAGAAGGGGTTGATGGCGGCGCCGGGCAACCCGAAGGCATTTGTGACACCTTCGCGGCGCAGCACTGCGACGGCGGCGTCGGCTGCGGTCATTCTGGGCATGAGTCCACTCCTGACAAGTGACTGTCCTACTGGGACCGGCCGGCGAGCTCTTCGGTGAGCTTGAACAGACCGGAATGGTCGAGCCCGCCGTCGCCGCGAGCGACGAGGGAGGCGATCAACTGGGCGACCGCACTGCCGAGCGGGATCGCCACCCCGGCTTCCCGTGCGGCCGCGGTGACGATGCCCATGTCCTTGTGGTGCAAGGAGAGGCGGAAACCGGCGGTGAAATCGCGCTTGAGCATGTTCTCCGACTTGCGGTCGAGGACGGTGCTGCCGGCCAGCCCGCCGCCGAGCACCTCCACGGCGACCACCGGGTCCACATCGGACGCTTCGGCGAGCACGAGCGCCTCGGCGAGCAGCTGCAGGTGTCCGGCGACCATGAGCTGGTTGGCGGCTTTGACGGTCTGGCCCGCACCGTGCGGACCGACGTGCACGATGGTGCGCCCGACGGCCTCGAGCACCGGCTTGGCGGCGGCGAAGTCCGCGGCGGCGCCACCGACCATGATGGACAGCACGCCCTCGACGGCACCGGCTTCCCCACCGGACACGGGCGCGTCGAGCACGCGGACGCCGGCTTTCGCACCGGCTTCGGCGACCGCGCGGGCCGTGGCCGGCTCGATGGTGCTCATGTCGATGACCAGCTGACCGGGGTGTGAGTTCTCGAAAATGCCGCCTTCGCCCATCACGACAGCCTCGACGTCCGGCGAGTCCGGCACCACCGTGATCACGACGTCCGAGTCCTTGACCGCTTCGGCGATGCTCGAGGCGCCCCGCCCGCGCGCGGCGACCAGCGCGTCGACCCGCTTCGCGCTGCGGTTGTAGCCGACGACGTCGTACCCGGCCTTGACCAGGTTCTCGGCCATCGGCAGGCCCATGGTGCCCAGGCCGATGAAACCCACCGTGCTCATGTGAAATCTCCTGTGAAATCGGCGCGCTGAACCAACACCGGAAAGCCGGCGGTGGAGAAATGGTGCGGTGAAATGACCCTCAGGAACGCGTATCGAGTGGATCGACGTTGCGAATGGACGCGTCGAGCAGCTGGAGCGGGTGTACGACCGGGATCCCCTGGTCGAGGAATCGGCGGATCTGCAGCAGGCCACCGGCGTTCGCGGTGGCCACAACGTCGGGTTCGACGTCCGCGAGGTGCTTCGCTTTGCGGCGGCCGAGTTCTTCGGCCGTCTCGGGCTCTACCAGGTTGTAGATCCCGGCCGATCCGCAGCACAGCTCCGCCTCGGCGATGTCGTGCACGGACAGCTCCGGGATACTGCCCAGCAGTTCGCGCGGTTGCCGGCGAATTCCCTGGGCGTTGGCCAGGTGGCAGGCGTCGTGGTACGCGACCTTGGTCTTCATCGGGTGCCGGGTGGCGCGGGCGGGGAGGTCCGCGATCAGCTCGTTGACGTCCCGCACTCGCGCGGCGAAGGTCCGCGCCCGCTCGGCGTATTCGGGAACGTCCGCGAGAAGGTCGCCGTACTCCTTGAGCGTGGAGCCACAACCGGCCACATTGGCGACGACGACGTCGAGGTCGTAACGCTCGAACATCTCGATGGTACCCTTCGCCCGGGTGAGGCCGTCTTCCTCCTGTCCCGCGTGGACGGACAGCGCACCGCAGCACTGGTTGTCCTGCGGAACGTAGACGTCGCAGCCCTCGGCGGCGAGCACCCGGATGGTGGCGGCGTTGACGCCACCGAAGAACACGCGGTTCGCGCAGCCGGCGAGCAGCCCCACGCGCAGCCGCGCTTGGCCGGCCGACTTGAGGGTCCGTTCCGGCGTCTTCGTCAGCAACGCCCGCAGCGTCACCGGCGGCAGCAACGCTTCCAGCGCCCTGAGGCGGGGCGGCAGCAGCTTCACGATGCCCAGCCGGTGGACGAGCGCGCGCAGGCCCAGCCGGGTGTAGAGCAGGCCGCCGAACGCCGCGAGCCGCAGCCGGCGCGGATACGGGAACAGCGAGAAGACGAACGCGCGAAAGACCTTGTCGAAGAAGCCGCGTGGCACATGGCGCTCGACCTGCGGCCGGACCGACTCGATGAGCTTGTCGTACTGCACACCGGAGGGACACGCGGTGGTGCACGCCAGGCAGCCGAGGCAGGTGTCCATGTGGTGGCCGAACGTCTCGTCCACGCCGATCTCGCCCCGGGCGGCCAGGTCCATCAGGTAGATACGCCCGCGTGGGGATTCCATCTCCTGGCCGGTGACGACGTACGTCGGGCAGGTCGGGAGGCAGAATCCACAGTGGACGCAGTCGTCGAGCAGCTCGCGCTTCGGCGGGTGGTGCTCGTCGAAGGAGCTGCCGAGGGTCGAGGTCATGACGCACGCTCCTCGTCTTCGAGCCAGGGTGAGAACCGGCCGGCACCGAACCGTCCGGCCGGGTCGAACTGCCGCTTGATCGCCTGCAGCACACGCACCGGCGCCGGTGGCGGGCCCCATCCGCGGTCGGCGGAGAGACCGTCGCGGCGCAGCACGGTCACGGCCGCGCCGAACTCCGCGTGCAACTGCGTGAGGAGTTCGTCGTGGTCGCCGCCGGCGAACCGCACGGTGTGGACGCCGATCGCCATCGAACTGGCCACCGCGGCTCCCGCGGCCACCATCCGCGTCACCAGAACCGGGCCGGCGGCAGGCATTGTCCCGATTCGCACAACTGTTGTCCCTTGAACACCATCCGCGATCGCGGCAACACCCGCCCAGGCCGCGTCCGCCTCCTCGGCCGTGAGTACCCGGGCCGTGGCGCCCGCAAGCCGGCACAGCTCACGTTCGCGCTGCTCGACACCCTCCGGTGTCCCTTCGAGCTTCACCAGCAGCCGTCCACCGGACCATTCGAGGGCCGACGCCTCCAACCCCGTCATGACGACCTTGCCGGCCAGGTCGAACGCCTCGACCGCACCCGCCTCGACCGCCACCGTGCACATCGCGGGCGGAAGCGGGTGTGACCGCAGAACCACTTCGGCGACGACCCCGAGCGTCCCGAGGGAACCGTGGAACAGCTTCGCCAGGTCGTAGCCGGCGACGTTCTTGATCACGTGTCCACCGGACCGCGCGACCGTGCCGTCACCGAGCACGACCGTCGTCCCGATGACCAGGTCGCGCAGGCTGCCGAACGCCGTGCGCAAGGGCCCGGCGTCGGCCGTGGCCAGCAACCCGCCGATCGTGGCGCCCCGCCGGGCGCGAGCCGGGTCGAGCACCACGCGCTGACCCGCCTCCGCGAGCGTCTCCTGAACGGTCGTGAACGGCGTACCCGCCCGAACCGCGATCGTCAGATCCGAAGGCGCGTATTTCAGCACCCCGGTCAACGACGTCGTGTCGATGACCGCGTCGGCCGGCTCGGCCGGCGCGCCCCACCCGGAGGCCGTCCCCGCACCGGTCACGAGCAGCCGAGGGTGGCTCGCCCGCGTGTCCGCCACCGCGGCGCGCACTTGCTCCACAGTGGACGGAGTGAACGAGATTTCCTGAGCCACGCCCTTCACATCCGCTCGATCAGGCCGGCGGCTTCGAGGGGATGTGGCTGGTAGACGCCCGGCCGTTCCCCGCACAGCCGCGGCGTCGGCAGCAGCTTGCCCGGGTTGCAGATCCCCGCGGGGTCGTACGCGAGCCGCAACCGCGCCATCGTGGCCAGGTCGTCCTCACTGAACTGCCGCGGCATCGAACACACCTTGTCCGTGCCGATCCCGTGCTCCCCGGACAACGAGCCACCCAGGTCCACGCACAGCTCGGCGATGGCCCGTGAGAGCGTCTCCGCCCGCTCGTGCTCGCCGGCGGCCTCGCTGTAGAGCACCAGCGGATGCAGATTCCCGTCCCCCGCGTGGAACACGTTCGCCACGCGCAGCCCGGCCCCGGCGGCCAGTTCGGAGATCCGAGTCAGCGCCGTCGCCAGCTGCGTACGCGGGACAACCCCGTCCTGCACGAAGTAATTCGGGCTGATCCGCCCGACCGCGGCGAACGCGGCCTTGCGGCCCTTCCACACCAGCGCCCGTTCCTCGGCGCTCGCCGGAATGCGCAGCTTCGTCGCCCCGAACTCCTCGCACAGCCGCTTCACCTGCGCGAACTGCGCGTCGACCTCGGCCTGCGGCCCGTCGAGCTCCACCACGAGCGCCGCGGCCGCGTCGCGCGAGTAGCCGGCGTCGACCGCCGCTTCGACAGCCTTGATGGCCAGCGCGTTCATCATCTCCACCGCCGCGGGCACGATGCCGGCCTCGATCACGGCGCTCACCGTGTCGCCCGCTTGCTCGACGGACGGGAAGTCGGCCACGAGTGTCTTGACCGCGGCCGGCTTGGCCAGCAGTTTCACGGTGATGCGCGTGGCGATGCCGAGCGTGCCTTCGGAGCCGATGAACGCGCCGAGCAGGTCGTACCCGCCCAGCTGCGGGCTGTCGCCGCCGAGGACCGTGGTCGAGCCGTCGGGCAGCACGACCTCGGCCGAGTGGATGTGGTGGACGGTGAAGCCGTATTTGAGGCAGTGCGCGCCGCCGGAGTTCTCCGCGACGTTGCCCCCGATCGTGCACACCTGCTGCGACGACGGGTCCGGCGCGAAGTACAGCCCGTACGGCGCCGCCGCCCGGCTGATGTCCACATTGGTCACTCCGGGCTCGACGATCGCGCGCCGGTTCACCACGTCGATCTCGACGACGGACCGCAGCCGCTGCAACGAGATCACCACCCCGTCGGCCACGGGCAGCGCACCGCCGGACAGCCCACTGCCGGCACCGCGAGCGACGAACGGCACGTCGTGCTTCGCGCAAACCCGCACGGCCGCGGCGACCGCCTCCGCCGTGCGCGGCACGAGCACCAGCGACGGGACGACACGGAAGCCGGTCAGCCCGTCGCATTCGTAGGACCGCAAGGCGACCGGGTCGGACGCCACCGCGTCAGCCCCCACGGCTTCGACGAACTCGGCGTGCAACCGCTGCGGCATCGTCGTCACCTCCACCAGCTCGTCCAGCGCTCCCCGGTTCACGGAGGCGGTCTGGAACATGACTGAGATACAAGTCGTAGCCCGTCCAACGCTAACTCTCAGCCTACCGAGCCACAAGGGCTGAAGACCAGAAATTTCCACCAAGTGTAATTGATTTTCCGCATGGTGAAATTCAATGACCTGCGTCGACACCCTTCCTAGCCCCGCGCAGCTGGCCGGCGAGGTCCGCGAAGCTCACCGCGCTGAGGTCGCAGTCCGTGGTCTCGGCGGCGTCGGCGGGCCGGTCGGGGCCCTTTTCCCCCGGTCGTTCGACGAAGGTCGTGCGGAACCCCGCGTCGCGGGCGCCGTGGATGTCCCAAGTGTGGGCGGCGACCATCAGGATGGTGCGAGGCTCGGCGTCGAGCAGCTTCGCCGCATTGACGTACGCGCGGCGATCCGGCTTGTACGCGCCCACGTTCTCGGCCGACAGGATCGCGTCGAACCCGAGGCCGGCACCCTTCACCACGTGGGTCAGCTGGGCGAACCCGCCGTTGGACAGCGCGACCACCACGAAGTCGCGGCGCAGCTCGGCCAGGCCCGCGGCGGCGTCCGGCCACGGCGGCAGCGCGTACCAGGCCCTGACCATGCGCTCGCGCGCCTCGGCGCCGAACTTCCCGGCGACGCCGAACACCTCCAGGCACTCGTCGAGCGCCTCGCGGTGCACGGCGTCGAGGTTCGCCCAGGCGCGCTCGCCGCGGTTGATCTGCCCGACCGCGGGCAGGTAACGCTCGCGCCACGCGTCCACGAGCGCGGGGCAGTCGAACTCGGTCTCGTGGTGTCCGGCGATCGCGGCCACGCCGTCGATCACGCCGCTACGCCAGTCCACAGTGGTCCCGAAGACGTCGACGGCGATCACCGTCACCTCGCTGACATCGAACATCTCGCTCCGTTCTCCGTTGAACAGCAACACTTACGCCTGCTCGACGCCCAGCCACTCGCGCAGCTCGCGCCGCCCGGCCTCGGTGAGATCGACGTCCCGGCTCGCCTCCAGGAGGTCGATCCAGCCCAGTTCGAGCAGCCGGCTCTTCACCGCGGCGCCGAGGCTGCCCGCGAGGTGGTTACGGCGTTCGCTCCAGTCCATGCACGGGCGGGCCAACGGCCGGGCGCGCCCGCGCAACCTGTCGACGTCGATCCCGTGCGCCGCCAGCTCGGCGCGTCCCGTGGCCGAAACGCCGTAGCAATCGTGGTCCTCGACGAGGAACCCCTTCGCCAGGAACGCGTCGTTGATGGCGACGCCGACGCTGCCCGCGAGGTGGTCGTAACAAACCCTGGCCTCGCGCAGCTTGCGCCCGCGCGTCGCCTGCCGCAACGACTTCGCCGGCCCGGGCGGCGCGAGCAGCAACAGGCCCTCGATCGCGTCGGCGACGGGGCCCGCGAGCCGGTACAGCCGCTGGCGGCCGGACACCTCGACGACGACCAGGCCGCCGTCCTTCAGCTTGCGCAGATGGGTGCTCGCCAGCGACGCCGAGATGCCGACCTCCGCCATCAACGCCGAGACCGGCTGCGGCCGTCCGTCGAGGAGCAGCAACAGCATCGCGGCGCGATTTCGGTCGGAGAGAAGGAATCCGATCCGGGCGAGATCCGCGTCACCTGCCATTCAGCCACGATAACTCCGGAACAGTTGAGCCCCGGTTGAACAATGGCCGGGCTGTTACAGCCCCGCGTCCTCGGTCACGCCCAGCGCGCGGCGGGTGCTGGACAAATGCGCCCGGACCGCCTCGTACGCGCGTTCGCCGTCCCCCGCGCGCACGGCTTCCGCGATTTCCTGGTGCTCCTCGAGGATCACGTCGAGGCGATTCCGTGTACCACTGCGGCCGCTCACGGTGGACTCGCCGACCATCCGCATCTGCCGATCGCGCAGCGAGCCGTACACCGAGCCGAGGATCGGGTTCGCGGCCGCGTCGACCAGCACGGTGTGGAACGCGCGATCGGCCTCCAGGAACTCGCCGAGCCCGGCCGCCGCCTGCTGCTTGGCCCGCTGTTCTTCCATGCCCGCGAAGACGGCTTCGCGCACCTCCGGCCCCGCGGCCGCGACCTTGCCGGCCGCGAACTGCTCCAGCACGAGCCGCGCCTCCAGCACCGCGCGGACCTCGTCTGGCGACACCGGCACGACGAGCGCGCCACGCTGCGGGTACAGCCGCAGCAGCCCTTCGCCTTCCAGCCGCAGGAACGCCTCGCGCACCGGCGTCCGGGACATGCCCAGCGCCTCGGCGACCTCGCCCTCGCTGATCAGCTCGCCGCCCGGGAACCCGCCGGACAGCACCTGCTCCTTGACATACGCGAGCGCGCGATCTTTCGCACCGAAGCGCTCGCTCGCCATCGGTCCTCCGTGAGGTCGGAAGAAATCCCAGTCGTATCTTAGCCGCCGGTCAGGCCGCGGCGAGCGCGGCGCGGAAGGTGGCCCGGTAGCTGCCCGCGGTGGTGCCGACCTGGCGTTCGAAGTGGCGGCGCAGGGTTACCGCGGAGCCGAACCCCACCGTCGCGGCGATCTCGGAGATGCGGTGGTCAGTGGTTTTGAGCGGGACCTTCGCGCTCGCGACTCGTGGTGTCGGCCATCAGCAGCGTCTCCAGTGGCGCGAGCTCGCCGAAGTCCACGCCTGAGGACAGCACCTTCCGGCTGCTCGGCGCGGCCACGCGAAGTGACTGGCGTCTTGGCGGCGTACACGCGCTCCCGCTAGCGAGCATGACTTGAGCCTTCAAGCCACTGCAGTCATGGCGTGAGCGGGTCGTTCCGTTCGAGACTCAGCTCTCGGCGCCGAAGTCGCTGCCGAGGACGCCCGCCCGCAGTTCGGCGAGCACGGCGTCGGCCGTCTCGGCCGGCAACTCGGGCTGCGCGCCCGTTCCGCTCGCTACGACGACCGTGGCGACGTCATGCAGTTTCACGTTCGTGTGCTGCGAGACCTCACGCAGGGCCTCGAAGGCCTCGTCGTCGGTCAAACTTCGCACCAACATGAGCATGCCCTTGGCCTGCTCGATCACCGGGCGCGTCGCGAGCGCCGCCGCCAGCTGCTCCACCTTGGCAGCCTGCTCCACCGGCTCCAGATCAGAACTCACGGGAAAATTCCACCACAAGATGGTGGGACCACACCACTTCCGGGAGCGGCCGGTCACCCTCACGAACCGGTGCTGTTGCCCGACTCCACGAGCTCGGCCCACACGGTCTTCCCGGTCGCCGTGACCTGCTGGCCCCACGCGACACACAGGGCGGCGATGAGGTGCAGGCCGCGGCCACCCTTGTTGTCCGGCGGCCGCGGCGCCGCACGGACCGGGGTGCTGTCGTCGACCTCGACGCGGACCCGACCGGGCAACCGCAGCAGCCGCACGCACTGCGGCGGGCCGCCGTGGGAGAGCGCGTTGGTGGCCAGCTCGTCGACGACCTGGACGACGTCGATCAGCACGTCGGCATCGACGTCGAGCAGGTGCTCGCGCGCCCAGCACCGCACCTGGTGCAGCTCGCCGCCGGCGCCGGTCAGCGGCAGCGCCGTCATCGCCGCGTCCGGTTCGAGCGCACGGGACAATCCACCAGCGGTCAGTGCTCCTTCTCCGAACTTCGGCATGATCCAGCGTCCTCATACCCCGATCCGAAGGAGTTGAAGCATCGCCAGGCCGGCACTGCCGGGTGGCGCTGGCCCTGGCTGAGTCGGAGGTGAACGAGTCCGGTCTCCGGCCGGCGTGGAGGTTCGGGGTCTGCGTGCGCCGGCAGAGGTTCGGGGTGCCGCTGACGGTGACGGGCGCGCGGCGGCCCCCGTGGCCGGTGACGGTGCCCTCCCCGGCGCCACCCCGATGTGATCCCCATCGCGACCACCCGGCCGGCCCGACCAGGCCAGTAGGGTCGACCGTCATGGGGTTTCGGCGGGGGTTGGCGCTGCTGGTGGCCGCCACGTTCTTCATGGAGATCGTCGACGCCACGATCATCGCGCCCGCGGCGCCGCTCATGGCGGCCGACCTCGGGGTGCGCTCGGTGGACGTCAACGTGACCATCACGGCCTATGTCCTGACCCTCGGCGTGCTCATCCCGATCAGCGGCTGGCTCACCGGCCGCTTCGGCGCGCGCCGCGTGTTCGCGACCGCACTGATCCTGTTCACACTTTCATCATTGGCGTGCGCACTCGCACCAAACCTTGTGCTGCTGACAACAGCGCGGGTCGTGCAGGGCGTCGGCGGCGCGATGATGGTGCCCGTCGGCCGGCTGGTGGTCCTGCGGGCCACACCCAAAAAAGATCTGGTCAAAGCCGTCGCCTACCTGACGTGGCCCGCGTTGCTCGCGCCCGTGGTGGCGCCGGTCGCCGGCGGGCTGCTGGCGCAATACGCGTCGTGGCGGTGGATCTTCGTGATCAACCTGCCCCTCGGCATCGCCGCGCTGGCCGTGGCGTGGGCGATCGTGCCGGATCTGCGCGCGGAGCGGCCGGCGCCGTTCGACCGCGTCGGGTTCGGGTGGGTGGCCGTCGGCACCGCCGCGCTGGTCGTCGCCCTCGAAGTCCTCGGCTCGGGCTTCGGCCCGGGAACGGCGGTGGCGCTGGTCGTGGCCGTCGTCGGCCTCGGCTCGGCGACCAGGCACCTGCTGCGCACGCCGAATCCCTTGCTCGACCTGCGAATCCTCCGCATCGCGACCTACCGCATCACCGCCGCCACGGGCTCCGTCTACCGGGGCGTGATCACCGCCATCCCCTTCGTCCTCCCGCTGCTTTTCCAGCTCGGCTTCGGCTGGACCCCCGCGCGCGCCGGCTTGGTGGTGATCGCACTTTTCGTGGGCAACGTCGGCATCAAACCCGCCACCACCCCTCTCATGCGCCGCTTCGGCATCCGCACGGTGCTGCTCGCGTCGATCCTCATCGGCGCGGCCGGGCTCGTCGGCCTGGCCTTCGTGCGGGCCGGCACCCCGCTACCCGTGCTGCTCGCCCTGCTCCTCGTCAGCGGCATCTCCCGCTCCACCGGCTTCACCGCCTACAACAGCGTCGCCTTCGCCGACGTCGACGAGCCCCTCATGAACCACGCCAACACCCTGCTCTCGACGCTGCAGGAACTCGGCGCGGGCTTGGGCGTGGCCATCGGTGCCCTGCTCATCCGCGCCGGCGGCCTGGTCACCTCCGACGCGCCCGGCCCGTTCCGCGTGGCGCTGGCGCTGCTGGCCGTCCTGCTGGCGATCCCGCTCGCCGCCGCGATCCGGCTGCCCCACAACGCGGGAAACGCCGTCACCGGGCGTGAATCCCGGCGAGGATGAGGTCGATCCCGGCGAGGAACTGCTCGCGGTCGTCGTGCTCGCGCGCCTGGCGGGCGACGGCCCGGGTGAACGGGTAGTCGTCCGGGTCGAGCTTTTCCCAAGCCGCCGACACCTCGTCGAGGAACTCCGCCCGGTCCACCACTGACCCGGCGACGCGGGCGTTCGAAGCGTTCTGCGCGGCGGAGCCGAGGATGTAGTGCATCAGCGCCGACGCCACGGTGAACCAGCTGTCCTCGGGCACACCCAGCGCGCCGACGTGCCGGCCGATGCCCTCGAAGATCCGCAGGGGCACCGATTTCGTCGGACCGTGCGACAGCTGCAGCGACACCTGCGTGGCCAGCCACGGGTGCTCGGCGACCGCGGTGAACAGGCCCAGCGCGACGGCGCGGATCTCGTCCCGCGGCGAGCCGGCGGCTTCGGCGGGCTCGGCCAGCGCGGCGGCGACAACGGCGTCGGTCGCGGCCTCGAGTAGCTCGCCCTTGTTCGCGACGTGCCAGTAGATCGCCCCGGGCCCGGTGGCGAGGCGCTCGCTCAGCGCCCGGAACGTCAGCCCGCCCTCGCCGGACGCGTCGAGCAGCTCGACGGCGGCCTCGGTGATGCGCTCACGGGAGAGCGCCTCGGTACGCCGCTGAGCTCGGCCGGTCCGTGCAACCATGCGGCCATCTTGACACATCTGGAATGCCGTTCCAATATTGGAACAGCGTTCCAGTCCACTTTCTGAGGAGTCACCATGAACACCGTCACGATCATCGGCGCCGGCCTCGGCGGCCTCACTCTCGCCCGCGTCCTGCACGTTCACGGCATTCCCGCCACGGTCTACGAAGCCGAAGCGTCTCCTGGTGCGCGAGCTCAGGGCGGGATGCTCGACATCCACGACTACAACGGCCAGATCGCCCTCGAAGCCGCCGAGCTCATGGCCGAGTTCTCCGGTCTGATCCTCGACGGCCGTCAGCAGATGCGGGTCCTCGATCCCGACGGGACCGTCCTGCTCGACCAACCCGACGACGGCACCGGAGGCCGGCCCGAAGTCCAACGCGGAGAGCTACGGCAGCTGCTGCTCGACTCGCTCCCCGCCGGCACCGTTCGCTGGGGCGCCAAGGTCGCCGACGCGCGCTCCTTGGGCGACGGCCGCCACGAAGTCAGCTTCACCGACGGCAGCGTTGTCGTAAGCGACCTCCTGGTCGGCGCCGACGGCGCGTGGTCCCGCGTCCGACCGCTGCTGTCGTCCGCCGTCCCCGAGTACGCCGGCACCTCGTTCGTCGAGATCTACCTCCACAACGCCGACACCCGCCACCCGGCGGCCGCGAAGGCCGTCGGCGGCGGGTCGCTCATCGCACCCGCGCCCGGCCGGGAGATCCACGCACACCGGGAAAGCGGCGACACGCTGCACACCTACGTCGTCCTCACCCGGCCCCAGGAGTGGTTCGCCGCCATCGACTTCACCGACACCGCCGCGACGGCCGCGCGCATCGCCCGCGAATTCGACGGCTGGGCCCCGGAACTCACCGCCCTCATCACCGACGGCGACACCGCTCCCCTTCTCCGCCCCCACTTCACCCTGCCCCACGACCACCACTGGGACCGCGTCCCCGGCGTCACCCTCATCGGCGACGCCGCCCACCTCATGCCCCCCAACGGCGAAGGCGCCAACCTCGCCATGCTCGACGCCGCCCGGCTTGCGCAGGCACTCGCCGCCCACTCGGGCAACGTCGAGAAAGCCTTGTCCGAATACGAACACGAAATGTTCCCCCGCAGCCAAGCGGTCGCCGCTGAAGGCGCCGAGATGCAGCAGCTCTTCGCCGGCAGCACCTCGGCCCGCGACCTGGTCGCCATGTTCACCGGCGCCGAGTGAGTGGGATCGGTTCCGTCGGCTTTACCGCCCCGGCATGCCAATGCCTTGGCCGACCTGTCGGCGGAACCGGCCCCCGCGCCGCAGGTCCCGGTATCGGCGGGACCCAACATCGCCGGACGCCGCGGCGACGTTCACCAGCACCGAGTAAGCCGCGCCAGTTCCGCCGGGTTTACGGCCACAGCACGCCGATGCCGTCGCCGAGCCGCCGGCGGAAACGGCCCCAGCGCCACAGGTCCCGGCATCAGCGGGACCCAACGTTGCCGGACACCGTGGCAGCGTTCACCGGCACTGAGTGAGTCGCACTGCTTCTAATACTGCAACGGCAGTTAGGCGAGTGGGTAGCCGCGTCGTTTGTAGTGGCTGAGCCGGGCTTGGTGTTGTCGTCGGCGGCGGAAGCGGGACCAGGCCCAGACGTGGTTGGCGGCGTCGGCGACACGCAAGACCAGCTTGGTAAGCAGGCGCCGGATCTCCGGTAGCGTGAATCCGATCATGCCCGGCTCGTCGGCTCCGGTTCCCCTTTTGTGACAAGGGATCGGGAGACGGCGAGCCAGGCGTGGGCGAGCATGGACAGGGTGATGTGGGCATACCACGCTCGCCAAGACCGGACCTGATACTGATCGAGTCCGGCTTCGTTTTTGGCCTGCTGGAAGCATTCCTCGATCCGCCAGCGAGTCCCGGCGATCCAGGCCAGGTCCAGCAGCGTCGAGCGGCGGGGTCCGTAGCAGACGTAGTAGGCGATCTCCGTCGGATCGGTGACCTTGCGGCGGGCGAGCAGCCAGTGCCCGCGCCCGGGCTGCCAGCCGATCCGGATCGGTACCCGCGCCCAGTCGTACTCCCGTGGCCCGTGCGCCCCGGCCCCGACCGACAACCGCCGCCACGCCCTGGCTGGCAGGTCCGCGATCAGCTCGTCGGCGCGGGTCTCGGTGCCGCCGGTGGTGACCAGGGTGTCGTTGACCTTGGTGGCCAGCACGTGTGCGGCGTCGTGGGCTTCCAGCCACAGCCGCAGGTACTTGACCTGCCCGTAGGCCTCATCGGCGGTGACCCAGGCGAACGGCACCTGCGCGGCGAAGGCCCGGGCCAACATCGCCATGGCCTGGCGCGGCTTGGTCTCGAACTCGGCCCCTTCCGGGATCCCCGCCCGCCGGCACCGATCCCGGTCCGCGATCCAGGGCTCGGGCAGATACAGCTCCCGATCGATCAGCGCATGCCCGCGAGCACCGGCATAGGCCAGGAACGTGCCGATCTGGCAGTTCTCGATCCGGCCCGCCGTTCCCGAATACTGCCGCTGCACACCGGCCGAGCGGACGCCTTTCTTCAGGAACCCGGTGTCGTCCACGATCAGCACGCCACCGGGCTCGCCGAGGTGCTCGATGACGTAGTCGCGAACGTCATCGCGGACGCCGTCGATGTCCCAGTCCGCCCAGCGCAGCAGCCGCTGCATCCCATCCGGCGACATCTCACCGGCCTGCTCGGCCAGCGTCCACCCATTCTTCCGCTCCAAACCAGCGACCAACCCGGACACATACTCCCGCGCCCGAGCCCGCGGCTCCGACCGCGCGAACCGGCCAGAGATCCGCTCATGCACCCGACCCAGCTGATCCATCACCACATCGACCACCACCACGATGATCTACCACAACGCCAGCAACTGCCGTTGCAGTACTAACGGCCCCCGTCGCACCACGCCAAAGCCACAGCCGAGCCGCCTGAGGGATTGGCCCCGCAAGTCCCGCCCGGTCGGCGTGTTCTCGATACAGCGACACACCCGGGGTCCCCAGACACCCTGGGCGCCGGCCACATCGGGCTCGCGGAGGCGCCGTCTAGTTCGACTCCGCCACCAGCCGTTCGCTGAGGGCGCGACCGCGTTCCGACTCCGGGAACCGCTCCAGCATCGCCCGCAGCTCCGCGGCCTCGACATTCGCCCCGAACGTTTCCGCGCCCGGCTCCAGGCGCACGCCCTCGGCCAGGCCGCCGGCGGGCACGGGGTCGAAGCCGAGCGCATCGACCACAGTGGACACTTCGGCCACGTCCGCGGGGTCGTCGCCGACGATGGCGATGGCCTTGCGGCCGGGCGTGCCGGCGGGGCGGGACTCCTCTTCGAGGTCGTGGTAACCCATGTGGTTGAAGGCTTTCACGACGCGCGCGCCGGGCAGGAACTTCTGCACCGTCTCGCTCGTGGAGACCTCCAGGTCGGCGCGGCGACCGTCCACTTCCCACCAGTAGTTCATGGCGTCGATCACGAGCTTGCCGTCCAGCTCCGCCGCGGGGATGCTGCGGTACTTGCCCAGCGGCAGCGCCAGGATCACGACGTCAGCCGCAGCGGCCTCGGCCGGCGTTGTGGCGACGGCGCCCGGGGCGAGGACCTCCACGGTGAGCGCGATCTTCTCCGGCGCGTCCGAGCCCGCGATCAGCACGCGGTAGCCGGCCGCCACCGCGAGGCGCGCGAGGACCGTGCCGACCTTGCCCGCGCCGAGGATGCCCAGCGTCTGCGTCATTTCCCCTCCGCCAGCAGGTCCCGGACCATCGGGATCACCTTCGTGCCGTACAGCTCCACCGCGTGCATCCGCGCGCTCGCCGGCTGCGAACCGCTGGAGTAGATGAGGTCGAACCGGCCGACGTCCAGGTCCTTCACCGCGCCGGCGATCTTGCGCGCGACCGTTTCCGGCGAGCCGATGTACATCGAGCCGTGCTCGATTTCGCTGTCGTACTCGGCGCGCTGGATCGGCGGCCACCCACGCAGCCGGCCGATGCGGTCGCGGATCACGCGGTAGCGCGGCCAGTACAGCTCGCGCGCTTCCTCGTCGGTGTCGGCGATGAAGCCGGGCGAGTGCATGCCGACCGGGTGCGCGGTCGTGCCGAACTCCGCGGCGGCGCGGCGATAGAGGTCCACGTACGGCGCGAACCGCTTCGCCGGCCCGCCGATGATCGCGAGCATCAGCGGCAGCCCGTAGTGGGCGGTGCGGATCACCGACTGGGGCGACCCGCCGACGCCGACCCACGTCGTCAGGCGGCCCGACTCCGTCTTGGGCAACACGTCGGCCGCGTCCAGCGCCGGGCGGAGCGTTCCGCTCCACGTCACGGGCTTCTCATCGAGTAACTGAACGAACAGGTCGATTTTCTCTTCGAACAACTTGTCGTAGTCGGAGAGGTCATATCCGAACAACGGGAACGACTCCGTGAACGAACCACGTCCGAGAATGATCTCCGCACGGCCGTTGGAGAGTGCGTCGACGGTCGCGAAACGTTGGAAAACGCGCACGGGATCGTCGGAACTCAACACGGTCACCCCCGAGGACAGGTGGATCCGCGACGTGCGCGTGGCGATGCCCGCCAGCACCGTCTCCGGCGTGGTGATCGAGTACTCCGGCCGGTGGTGCTCACCGAGCGCGATCACGTCCACACCGATCTCGTCGGCGAGCACGGCCTCGTCGAGCACGTGCCGGATCGCGGCGGCGTAGGACATCGGCGCGCCGGCGTCGTCCTCCGGGACGTCGCCGAAGGTGTCGAGGCCGAAAACCAGGTCAGACATGGGAAGGCGCCTTCGTGAGCAGTTCGCGAACCCGCGGTGCGACCTCGCGGCCGAACAGCTCGATCGACCGGGCGCGAGCTTCACGGGGCAGGTGCATGATGTCGTACTTCAGGTCGAAACGGTTGAGGCGTAGATCACCCGCCACGGTCGCGATCTTGCGCGCGACGGTGTCCGGCGAGCCGACGAACAGCGCGCCGCCCTCGATCTCCGCCAGGTAGCGACGGCGGTCCGGCTTGTAGAAGCCGCGCTCGGCCGCGAGGTTCGCGACCACCGGCTGCCAGTACTCCCACCACGTCTCGACGGCTTCGGCGTCGGTATCCGCGATCAAGCCGAGCGAGTGCTGTCCGACGGACAACACCGGCTGTTCGAATTGCGCCAAAGCGCGGTGGTAAAGCTCCACGTGCCCGGCGAACCGCTGCGGCCGGCCGCCGATGATCGCCAGCATCAGCGGAAGCCCGTACTTCGCCGCCCGCACGACAGAATCCGGGCTGCCACCCACACCGATCCACGTCGGGATCCCGCCCGGGCGCATCCGTGGGTGCAGTGTCTGGTCCACCAGCGGCGCGCGCACGGTGCCCGACCACGTCACGGACTCCTCGCGTTGTAAACGCATGAACAGTTCGAGTTTCTCTTCGAACAGGTGCTCGTAGTCGGCGAGGTCGTATCCGAACAACGGGAACGACTCCGTCGCCGACGCCCGCCCCAGCACGAGCTGCGCACGGCCGTTGGAGACGGCGTCCACGGTGGAGAAGTCGTGGTAGAGGCGGACGGGGTCGTTGGTGCTCAGGACCGTGACGGAGGTTCCGAGCTTGATGCGCTCGGTCGCCGTCGCGATGGCCGCCAGGAGCACCGGCGTCGCGCTGTCGTTGTGGCCTTCGCGGTAGTGCTCGCCGACGCTGAAGACGTCGAGGCCGGCTTCTTCGGCGAGGCGGGCCTCGTCGACGAGCAGGCGGACAGTCTCCGCGTCGCTCAGCGTGCGCGCTCCGTCGGTGACGACTTCGCCGAAGGAGTTCAGCCCGAACTCGAATCCGGGGTTCTTCGTCATGCCATCAGGATGCGTCGGCACGGCGGCCACCTGCCGCTCCCTCTCATGGAGACCTTCAGTCATCGGCTTCGATGCGCCGGGTGATCTTGTCGGCGGCTGTGCGGAGGGCGCGCAGCTCCGTTTCGGACAGCACGTCGTACACGAGTTCGCGCACGCGCTCGACGTGGCCGGGGGCGGACTCGAGCACGTGCGCGTAGCCGGATTCGGTGAGCACGGCGTGGGTGTAGCGGCCGTCCTCGGGGTCGGGCTCGCGGTAGAGGAAGCCGCGCTTCTGGAGCCGGCTGATGAGGTGCGACAGGCGGGAAAGCTCGGCGTTGGTCAGGATCGCCAGCTCACTCAGCCGCATCCGCCGGCCCGGTGCCTCCGACAGCGCTGCAAGCGCGTAGTACTCGACATAGCTGAGCTGGGCGTCTTCCCGCAGCTGCTTCTCCAGCTCGGTCGGCAGCCGGTGCAGCAGGTACGTGAACGAGCGCCACGTCTGCAGCTCTTCGGAGTCGAGCCACCGTGGGGCGGCCTGCCGGTGTGTCATGCGTCCCAGTCTAGCGCGTGACTTGAATGTTCAAGTTCGGGTGTTCAGTATTTGACATGAACATTCAAGTCAACTCCGGAAGGAACCGGCACACGTGAGTAACCTGAAGATCGCCGTCATCCTCGGCAGCACCCGCCCGGGACGCAACGGCAAGCAGGTCGCCGACTGGGTCTTCGCCAAGGCCAAGGCCCGCACCGGCGCGGACTACGAGCTCGTCGACCTGGCCGAGTTCCCGCTGCCCCACCTCGACGAGGCCCTGCCGCCCACCCTCGGCCAGTACGCCGGCGAGCACACCAAGGCGTGGGCCGCGAAGATCGACTCCTACGACGGCTTCGTCTTCGTGACTCCCGAGTACAACCACTCGACGTCCGCCGTCCTGAAGAACGCCATCGACTACCTCTACGCGGAGTGGAACAACAAGGCGGCGGCCTTCGTGTCCTACGGGTCACTCGGCGGCGCCCGCGCGATCGAGCACCTGCGCGCCATCTGCAGCGAGCTCCAGATCGCCCACGTGCGCCAGCAGCTGTCGTTCTCGCTGTTCACGGACTTCGAGAACTTCGCGTCCTTCACCCCGGCCGCCCTGCACGACGATGCGGCCAACACCCTGTTCACGCAGCTGGAGACGTGGTCCGGCGCTCTGAAGGCGATCCGGGACTGAGGCTTTGCCGGTGGGCACCGCACCGGAATTTCACCGGCGTGGTGCCCTCCGTCCACAAAGCACTGATCAGTGCCGGCTTGGGCTCACGCGTTCAGTCCAACCGTGAGCGGCCACGGAGGCGTGGCAGCGGTGTTGGCAGCTGGGGTTACTCCAGGTTTACGCTCACCACCATGCGATTCGCCATCAAGACTTCGCCCCAGAACACCGTCTGGGAGGACATGCTCGCGGTCTGGCAGGCGGCCGACGAGATCGAGCTGTTCGAATCCGGCTGGACGTTCGACCACTTCTATCCCATTTTCTCCGATTCGACCGGCCCCTGCATGGAGGGCTGGGTCACCCTGACCGCGCTCGCGCAGGCCACCAAGCGGCTGCGCCTGGGCACGCTCGTCAGTGGCATGCACTACCGCCACCCCGCGCTGCTCGCGAACATGGCCGCGACGCTCGACATCGTGTCCGGGGGGCGCCTGGAGATCGGCATCGGCGCCGGTTGGAATGAAGAGGAGTCCGGCGCGTACGGCATGGAGCTGGGCACGCTCAAGGAACGCAGCGACCGGTTCGAGGAAGGCTGCGAGGTCCTCCTGAGTCTGCTGACGCAGGAAACCACCACCTTCAAGGGCACGCACTACCAGCTCACCGACGCCCGCAACGAACCCAAGGGCGTCCAGAAGCCCCACCCGCCCATCTGCATCGGCGGCAGCGGCGAAAAGCGCACGCTGCGCACGGCGGCGAAGTACGCCGACCACTGGAACTTCACCGGCGGCACGCCCGAGCAGTTCGCCCACAAGCGCGACGTCCTGCACCGCCACTGCGCCGACATCGGCCGCGACCCGAGCGAGATCACGCTGTCCTCGCACGTGCGCCTCGAGCCCGACCTGGACTACGCCGCGGTCGCCAAGCAGGCCGAGGCTCTCGGCGAGGCCGGCCTCGACCTGGCGATCGTCTACCTGCCGCCGCCCCACACCCCCGCGGTGCTGGAACCGCTGGCGAAGGCGCTCGAACCGCTGCGCTGATCTTTCACCGGGGCCGCGCACTCATTTGTGCGCGGCCCCGTAGTGGGAGATCAGGACCATTTCCGAAGGCCGTCCAATAGTCAAAACGCATCGAAGGTCGGCTTGAACAACAATTAACCGATGCTAAAATTCCACCATGCCCGCTGACGAAAACGAAGACCTCCGAAAACGAGCCCGCACCGTCATGGCGGACCTCGCGCGAGAAGGCAACACCAAAGAGCTCGCGGAGTTCATCGAGCACGGCCTGGACGTCAACTCCCTCGACGAGGCCGGCAATTCACTCCTCATGCTCGCCGCCTACCACGGGCGCGGCGAGACCGTCGACTATCTGCTGCAGCACGGCGCCGATCCCGACATCTGCAACGCCCGCAACCAGTCGCCGATCGCAGGCGCGTTGTTCAAGGGCGAGACGGAAATCGTCGCCGCATTGAAGAAGGCGGGGGCCGATCTTGACGCCGGAACACCGAGCGCGCGGGAAGCCGCGAAGATGTTCGGGCAGAGCCTGTAGAAACAACCGTGCCCCCGTCGCGGCAACAGCAACGGGGGCAAACGGCCACAAAGGACTTACAGAGCGCCCAAGGCCTCGCAGGCCTTCTGCACACCCTCACCGTAGGCCGGGTCGGCCTTGGTGCAGTTGTCGATGTGCCGCTGGACGGTTTCCTTGCGCGCACCCTTGATCGCGCGCGCCGTGTTCTCGAACAGGCGCTGCTGTTCGTCCGCGGACAGCAGGCGGAACAGGTTGCCCGGCTGGGTGAAGTAGTCGTCGTCGTCTTCGCGGAAGTTGAAGTGGTCCGCGGTCGAGCCGACGGCCTGCGCCGGGTCGGCGTAGGCGGGCTGTTCCTGCCAGCGGCCGAAGTTGTTCGGCTCGACGCCCGGGACGCCGCCCTGGTTGCCGTCGACGCGCATGGCGCCGTCGCGGTGGTAGGTGTTGACCACCTTGGCGCCGCGCGGGTAGTTGACCGGGATCTGGTGGTGGTTCACGCCGACGCGGTAACGGGCGGCGTCGCCGTAGGAGAACAGGCGGCCCTGCAGCATCTTGTCCGGGCTGAACGAGATGCCGGGGATCAGGTTGGCCGGGGTGAAGGCGGCCTGCTCGACGTCCTGGAAGTAGTTGTCCGGGTTGCGGTTGAGCTCGAACTCGCCGACCTCGATCAGCGGGTAGTCCTTCTTGCTCCACACCTTCGTCAGGTCGAACGGGTGGAAACGGTACGTCGCCGCGTCGGCCTCGGGCATGACCTGCACGAACAGCTTCCACTTCGGGAAGTCGCCGCGCTCGATGGCGTCGAAGAGGTCGCGCTGGTTCGACTCGCGGTCGGCGGCGATGACGGCGCCGGCTTCCTCGTCGGTCAGGTTCTCGATGCCCTGCTGGGTGCGGAAGTGGAACTTGACCCAGTTCCGCTCGCCCGCCGCGTTGATCAAGCTGTAGGTGTGCGAGCCGAAGCCGTGCATGTGCCGGAACGACTTGGGGATGCCGCGGTCGGTCATGATGATCGTGACCTGGTGCAGCGCCTCGGGCAGGTTCGTCCAGTAACCCCAGTTGTTCTCCGGGTCACGCAAGTTGGTGCGCGGGTCACGCTTCACCGCGCGGTTGAGATCAGGGAACTTCAGCGGGTCGCGGTGGAAGAACACCGGCGTGTTGTTGCCGACGACGTCCCAGTTGCCCTCTTCGGTGTAGAACCGCAGGGCGAAACCGCGAATGTCCCGCTCGGCGTCGGCCGCGCCGCGCTCACCCGCGACGCTCGAGAACCGCGCGAACATTTCGCACTCGTTGCCCACCTTGGCGAAGATCGCGGCCTTCGTGTACTGCGAAATGTCGTGCGTGACGCGGAAGGTACCCCACGCGCCGGAGCCCTTGGCGTGCATGCGCCGCTCCGGGATGACCTCGCGGTCGAAGTGCGCCAGCTTCTCGATGAGCCACAGGTCCTGCAACAGCACCGGGCCGCGCGGGCCGGCGGTGACGCTGTTCTGGTTGTCCACGACCGGCGCACCCGCCGCCGTCGTCAGCGGTTTGGTGTTCTCCTCGAAAGCCACTTCATCTCCTTCAGGTGGTGGACAGTCAGTTTTCGTTGCAGGAAGGGCACAGGCCCCAGTACGTCACTTCGGCTTCGTCGACGACGAACCCGTTGGTGGCCGCCGGCGTCAGACAAGGCCGCTCCCCCACGGCGCAGTCGACGTCGGCGACCGCACCGCAGCGGCGGCACACCACGTGGTGGTGGTTGTCGCCCGTGCGCATCTCGAACCGCGCCGGCGACCCGGCCGGCTCGATGCGCCGCACGAGCCCCACTTCCCCCAACGCGGCGAGGATGTCGTACACCGCCTGCGTCGACACCGCGCCGAGCTCCGAGCGCACTGCTCGGACCACCGCCTCGACATCCGCGTGGGGTCGCTGCGCCACCGCGTGCAGCACAGCGGTCCGCTGCTTGGTGACCCGCAGTGAGACACCCCGCAGGCGCTCCGCAGGATCGGTGGCCGACATGAGGGCATCAGACCACGTTTTCTGGAACAAGTCCAGACTAGGGACTGGACACGTTCAAGTGAACCGAAGTGCTCATCTGAGCAAGGCGTCGTGACCTCGGCACTGCCTTGACCAGGGAGAACTGTGCGTCGACGATCAGGGTTGGCGCTTTGGCGACGCACCCGTGGCCGGATTCGCATATCCAGTGAGATCGTAGTCACAGGAGTTGATCACGACGGGACCTGAGTGTGCGTTCTCGCGCATGAGTACACAAAGTGATGACCGTGTGGACGGTATGTGCATCCATTGAGTGCCATCGAACAGCCGTCGAGCAGAAACTGGGGAAGTTTGCCCTGGGCGTCCAGCACCTCGACGCCCAGGACACGACCGTCCGCCAGGAAGTCGAGGTTGATCGTGCTGCCCACACCGCTGGGATCACGCCGCATTCGCTTCAGCGTCGTAGGTGACCTTGAGGCTCGCCACTGTTCGGTGTGTCCTTCCCCGAACATCCCGCGCGCCACCCGGCGACCGGGCCTGCTCAAGGTAGCGGCAAACGGCCTTCACCGTCAGAGCCCCGCACCCTTATCTTCCAACGCCGCCGCTCGGAACGCCTCCGCCAAACGGGCCGTGGCGTCCGACGGGCGGCCCGGCAGGCGGGCGAGCAAGATGCGCCGCCGTTCGGAGGGCCCGCCGCGGACGGGGAGGACACGGACGCCGGGCGGGAGCACCGGGGTGAGCGCGGCGGGCGCGGTCGTGATGCCAAACCCGGCGGCGACGAGGTGGAGCTTGGCGAGCCAGTCGCGCGCGGTGTGGGCGATGTCGGGGCGCTCGTCGAGGCCGGGCCAGACGCCCATGACGTGCTCGTTGCGCGAGCCGGCGATCCAGCGCTGGCCGGACAGGTCGGCGACGTCGATGAACTCGCCGCGCGCGAGCGGGTGGGTGGTTGGCACGGCGACGCACAGGCTGCGCTCGGAGAGGGTCTGCACCTGCAGCGCCGGGGTTTCGCTGTCGGGCGGCCGGAACGGCGGCGCCGACGCGATCAGCGCCAGGTCCAGCGTGCCCGCGCGCAGTGCGCGGACCAGCGCGGGGGTGCTGCCTTCGCGCGTGGTCACGGTGATGCCCGGGTGCGTGCGGCGCAGCTCCGCCAGGGCGCGGGGCACCAGGGCCGCACCGGCGCTGGCGAACCAGCCGAGCCGGACGCTGCCGTGGCCGTCGGGCAGGCCGACGAGGTCGCGGGCCGCGGCGTCCACCTCGTCGACGACGGTCGCGGCGCGGCGCACGACCAGTCGCCCGGCGGCGGTGAGGCGCACACCGTCGTGGCGGCGTTCTACCAGTGAGGTGCCCGCGGCGCGCTCCAGCGACGCGATCTGGCGGGAGACGGCAGACTGAGTGTAGCCAAGGGCGGCGGCCGCGGCGGTGAACGAGCCCCGCTCGGCCACCTCACGGAACACCCGCAGCGCAGTGAGCGACGCGTCGGTGAAGGCCATGACAGTTACGCATACCAGACTTGACGAACTTTCGCTGGCAGCATGCTCCGTGCCTACCTAGCGTGAAAGTATGACTTTGATCCAGACCCCCTTCGGCTTCGCCAGCACGGCGGCGGAAGTGGCCGAAAGCATCGAGCTCCGCGGGCGACGCGCGGTGGTGACCGGGGCGTCGTCCGGGATCGGAGTGGAGACCGCTCGCGCCCTGGCCTCGACCGGCGCCGAGGTGACCCTCGCCGTCCGCGACGTCGCCGCCGGCGAGCGCACGGCGAAGGACATCACCGCGAGCACCGGCAGCACCGCGGTGCGCGTCGCGGAGCTGGACCTCACCGACCCGGCCTCGATCGCCGCCTTCACGTCTGCTTGGGACGGTCCGCTGCACGTCCTCGTCGCCAACGCCGGCGTGATGGCGAGCCCCGACCAGTACACCGAGCAGGGGTGGGAGTGGCAGTTCGCGACCAACCACATCGGACACTTCCTGCTCGCCACCGGACTGTACCCCGCGCTGGCCGCCGACGGCTCGGCCCGCGTGGTCGTGGTCAGCTCGAGCGGACACCAGCTCTCGCCCGTGGTGTTCGACGACGTGAACTTCGCCTTCCGCCGCTACGACCCCTGGCTCGCTTACGGACAGTCCAAAACGGCCAACGTGCTGTTCGCCGTCGAGGCCACGCGTCGCTGGGCTCGGGACGGAATCACGGCCAACGCCGTCATGCCGGGCGGGATCTTCACCAACCTTCAGCGCCACACGAGTGGCCGCGGCAGCGGGACCGTCCCGCCCGAACTGATGAAGACCCCGGAACAGGGTGCGGCGACGTCGGTGCTGGTCGCCACATCTCCCCTGCTGGAAGGCATCGGCGGACGGTACTTTGTGGACTGTGCGGAGACGCCGACCATCGACCGGCGCGGGGAAGCGCCACAGTTGCACGGTGTCGCGCGTTACGCCCTCGACCCCGACGGTGCCGCGCGGCTGTGGAACCTCACGGAAGATCTGGTGCGAGCATGACCGTCGCAGTGGTCACCGGGGCCACACAAGGGTTGGGCCTGGCGCTCGTCGAGGGGCTCGCGCAGCGTCTGTCCACGCAGGACACTGTCTACCTCACGGGACGGGATCTCGGCCGGATCGGTGAGGCTGTGGAGTCACTGCCCGCGGGCGGGGCGACTGTCCGAAGTGAACTGCTCGACGTGGCCGATCCCGCGTCCGTCACCCGGCTCGCCACGGTGTTGAGCGAACGCCACGGCGGAGTCGATGTCGTGTTCGGCAACGCTGTGATGCGCGTCGGCCCCGACGACGACCCGCGGGAGATCGTGGGCCCCTATACGGATGTCAACAACTTCGGCACCACGAGGGTGATGCGGGCGTTCGCCCCGCTGCTGCGGGACGGCGGCAAGCTGCTCGTCGTCGCCAGCTCGCTCGGCACCCTGCACTACCTGGCGCCAGTACTGCACGATCGCTTCGACGCCCTGACCTCACTGGACGACGTCGACAAGACTGTCGCGAACTGGCGCGACGCGGTCGCGGACGGCAGCGCCCGCGGCGGTGCGTGGCCAGGGTTCGTGAACATCCCCTCGAAGATCGGGCAGGTGGCGGCAGTGCGCGCGCTCGCCTCGACGCGCCTGGCCGGCGACGCGGAGCGCGGGATCCTGCTCGCGGCGGTGTGCCCGGGGATGATGAACACGCCGACCTCAGCGCTGTGGTGGGACGTCAGCACGGCGCCCACGCCGGCGACAGCGGCGGTACCGCTCCTCGACCTTGCCCTTTCACCCACCGACCCCGATCACTACGGCCAGTTGATCCGCTACGGAGCCGTGCTGCCGTGGGCGCCGGGCTAGCGTGGCCGTAAAGCGACAGCCTGGGTGAGGAGGACAACATGCGAGTGTTCGTCCACGGAGTTCCGGAGACGGCCGTGATCTGGGACGGCCTGCGGGAGGCCGTGGGCGGGGCCGTCGGTGGCACTGGCGTTGCCGGGGTTCGGTGCGGCGCTGCCGGCGGGATTCACCCCGGCAAAGGACGCGTACGCCGCATGGCTGGCGGAGGAGCTGGCGAAGATCACCGAGCCGATCGACCTCGTCGGGCACGACTGGGGTGCGCTGCCGACACTCCGGGTGGCGACGCTCGGCGAGGTGCCGCCGCGCAGCTGGGTCGCGGACGTCGGGAGTGTGTTCCACCCGGATTACGCGTGGCACCCGTGGGCGACGACGCTCATTTCTCCGGGCGATGGCGAGGACTCCCTGCGCCACCGGAGGGAGGCCGATCCCGGGGAGTCGTTGATGCTGGGCAACGGCGTGCCTGCGGCGGCCGCGGCGGAGATGGCCGCCGCGCTCGACGAGGACATGAGCCGGGGCATTCTGGGGCTGTACCGCTCGGCGGTGCCGAACGTCGCGGCTTCGTGGGCACCTTCGCGCACGTCGGCGCCCGGGCTGATCCTCGTGCCGACAGCCGACCGCGTGGACGACGAGATGCGCTCGCGGGATGTGGCTGCCCGGCTGGGAGCGCGCGTCGAGCTCCTGGACGGGATGGGGCACTGGTGGATGTACGACCGGACCGGTCGCGTCGTGTCGGTGCTGCAGCAGTTCTGGGGCGCTGTCACAGGATCGTGACGTTCCGGTCGAGGTGCGCGCACACAGGGTGAGGAGTCTGAGCGGGTTCTGTGATCCACAGGTGAGAGGGAGCCCGTTGAAACTCCGAAGTGTGCTGGCCGTCGTGGCGGCCGCGTTGTCCGTGACCGCGTTGGGTGTTGCTCCGGCAACAGCGATTGTCGGCGGAGCCCCATCTCCGCGTGCGTATCCGTTCACCGGGTCGCTGAACCGGCCGGCCGACTCGCCCCGGCCCGATGGGCATGTGTGCGGGGTGACGCTGGTCGCGCCGCAATGGGTGGTGACGGCGTCGCACTGCGCCCGCAACGATCTCGAGACCCAGGTCGGCTACCCGCACGACTGGTCGGTGCGGCTGGGATCGGTGAGCGCGTCGTCCGGCGGTGAGGTGATCGCGGTCGAGAAGTTCGTGCGGCGGTCGAACGGCACCCTTCCGCACATCTTCGGCAAGGACATCGCGCTGCTGAAGCTGGCACACCCGGCGAAGGCCGCACCGATCAAGATCAGCGCGAAGGCCCCGGCGCCGGGCACCGGCGCGCGCATCATGGGCTGGGGCATGACCTGCGACCAGGCCGCGCCGCAGTGTTACCCCGACCACCTGCGCGAGGCCGACACTGTTGTCCAACCAACATCGACCTGTCTGGTTTCGCTCAGCGACCTGTGCATCGGCGCACTCGACGGCAAGGTGGGCCCCACCAACATGGACTCCGGCGGCCCGGCGCTCGTGAAGGAAGGCGGCGCGTGGACGTTGGCGGGTGTCGTCAGCGGTGGTGACAACGGGCCGGGGATCTACACGAACGTGCCCGCGTATGCCGACTGGGTGCGCGAGACCATCGCGGAACGCCACCCGACGCTCGAGGGCGCCGTGAACCTGGGCTCGTGCGCGGGGTCACTGGTCCGCAAGGCCGGCGCCGGTCCGGACGACCCCGGCCTGCTGCTGACCAACGGCCACTGCATCGCCGGCGACCACCCCGCCGTGGGCTCGGCGGTGACCGAGCGCGCGGAGGCCCGCGACGCCGCGGTGCTGTCCGCGTCGGGCGGGATCAAGGCGACCCTGCACACCACGAAGCTGTTGTACGCCACCATGACCGGCACCGACGTCGCCCTGTACCAAGTGGACAAGACCTACGCGCAGCTCGCCGCTGGCGCGAAGGTCTTCGAACTCGGCACGCGCGAACCCCAGCAAGCCGACCAGCTCGACGTGCTTTCGGGCACGCACGGGAAGACCTGGGCGTGTTCGGTTGCGAACATCGTCCCTGAACTCCGCGAGGGCGGCTACACGCAGCACAATGCGATCCAGTACAGCGAAGACTGCACCCCCGGCAGCGGCGATTCCGGCTCACCCGTGCTCGACCCGCACACCGGCCAGGTCGTGGGCATCCACAACACGTCCAACGACTTGGGCCAGGTATGCACTGTGGACAATCCGTGCGAGGTCGACGAGAACGGTGTGGTCACCGTCCACATGGGCCGGTCTTACGGGCAGCAGACCGCCGAGATTCCGGCGTGTCTCGGGGCTGGGTCGACGGTGGATCTTTCGTTGGCAGGGTGTGGGTTGACGAAACCGAAGGCTTGAGATGAGCGGGGTGGCCCCGGGCCTGTCGCCGGCCCGGGGGGGTCACTCCAATTTCGCGGTGAGATACTGGACGGTCACGGAAACCGCGCCGCAACGCGATTTCGTGGGCGCACCCGGTGCCGATCGACAGGATCTGGTCGAGGAGGACCGCGCCGAGGAGCTCCCGGGCGGATTCGGTGGTGAACGACAGGCCGGTGACGCGTGGCCGAAACCCTCACCGAGCGGTTGTGATCGGGCGATGAGCACCCGGTCTGGTTCGACGGAAAAGGCCACACGTTGGCCCGGAAGACTTGTCGCCGTCGTTTTTGTGGGAGTGGCCGCCGCGGGGTGTGCTGCCGGCGGTGCGGCGACGACAGTGGACGGACCCACGACGACGTCGTTCGTGGCGGCGGCGTCGCCCGAGCGGCTCAGTGCGGCGTGCCCGTTCCTGGACTCTGGCGAAGTCCAGCATGAGCTCGCGGACGGCAACAGCTTCGAAAGCATCGAGGAAGAACCTGAAACGCAGAGCGGTGTCACCCTATACGCCTGTTCGTATCACCGCGCCCTCGATTCCCACGCGGCTTTGGTGGAGCTGGGCGTCGGCGATGCGCCGGGGTTCGACTCGCCGGATGCTGCTTTCCGGGGTTCGGCTCGAGGCTGCGCCGACGAGCCAAAGCCGCTCACCGACGACGCCGTTTACTGCGCCACCGCCCAAGGCACGACCACCATCACCATCGCCAAACGGAGTCACGGGCTGATCCGGATCGCCCAGTTGGCATTCCGCCGCGCTCCCAGCGACGCGTTTCTCGACGGTTACGCCGCGCTGGCGAAGACGGTCGCCGGGAGGTTGTGATCAGCGCAGCGCCGGGGCGAGCGCCACGAGGTGGTCGATGCCCGGGCCGAACTCCGTGCCCACCGGGGAAAGCAGGGTGACGTGGTCGGCGCCGGCGTCGAGGTGCGCTTGGACGGTGGCGGTGACGTGGTCCGGGCCATCGAAGGCGACGAGGGTCCGGACCAGGTCGTCGGTGGGCTCGGCGGGGTAGCCGAGGTCCGTGAGTGTTGCCCGAAAAGCGGGGCGGCTGAGCCAGTTCGACACGGTTTGGCGGGCCGTCTCGAACGAGTCCGCGATCGACAGCGCCACGACCAGGAGTTTGTCCGGGCCCAATGCTCGCCGGGCGAGAGCCGTGTGCTGCGGAGGCAGGCCGGCGGGGAGTGCGCCGTCGGCGACGTCGGCGGCGAGGGAGAGCATCTTGGGGCCGTTGGCGCCCAGGATGAGCGGGTACGGGGCGTCCGGCGCGGGTGGCCGGGTTTCCGCTGCCATGCCTTCCACATAGGACCGCATGGTCGCCAGAGGAGTCCCGAAAGGGCGGTCCACACTCGACGCCTGCTGCGGGCATCCGACGCCGAGACCGAGCGTGAACCGACCCGGGAAAGCCTGCGCCAGGAAGGAAGCGGCGGCGTGCGCGGTCTGGGGCGCCCGGGCCCAGATGTTGGCGACGCAGGTGCCGAACGCCAAGGTCTCGGTGGCGCCGAGGAGCACCGCCAGCTGGGCGAGGGCGTCCTTGCCGATGACCTCGTTGGTCCACGCCGCGTGGTAGCCGGCGCGCTCCAGACGGCGCACAGCGGTGCGCTGGTCGTCGGCGGATGGCGCGCTGGTGAAGGTGACCGGAAGGCAGACACCGACCGGGCCGGCTTCGAACGTGGCCATCAGCGGGCGAAGTAGTGGCCGGCGTCCAAATCGGACAGCAGTCCGGGATGCGTTGGCTGCCAGTCGAACTGGTCCTGGGTGCGGGCGCTCGAGGCCGGCATGTCCGCGGCGAAGATCGGGCCCAGCCAGCTGAAGTGCTCGGCCGCCTGATCGCCCGGGACGGACTCGATCGGCAGGCCGAGGTGCTTGCCGATGCGCTCGGCGATCTCGCGCACGGGGATGCCCTCGTCGCCGACGGCGTGCAGGCGCGTGCCGGCCGGGGCGTGTTCGAGAGCCAGGCGGTAGAGCCGTGCGGCGTCCAGGCAGTGGACGGCGGGCCACCGGTTCGCGCCGTCGCCGGGGTAAGCCGAGACCCCGCGGGTGCCGGCGGTCTCGATGAGCAAGGGGACGAAGCCGTGGCGGTCCTCGTCGCTGTGGACCGACCGTGGCAACCGCACGACAGAGCCGCGGACTCCCCGCATTGCCAAGGAAACCACGATCTCTTCGGACGCGAACCGGCCGGCCGCGAGGCTGCCGCCTTCGGGGATGGTGTCCTCGGTCGCCACGCCGCAGGGAGTGGCCGGGGTGCCGGAGCTGATCACGAACGGGCGGCCGGTTCCGGCCAGGGCCTCGCCGATCGTCTCGATCGCGAGGCGGTCGGTGCCGACGGAGCGCTCGAAGTCGCCGAAGTCGTGGACGAACGCGGTGTGGACCACGCCGTCGGCCGCGGCGGCGCCGGTGCGCAGGCTGTCGAGGTCTTCGAGGCTGCCGCGGTGGGCCTCGGCGCCGGCCGCGGTCAGCTTGGCGGCCGACGCGTCGGAGCGCGCCAGCCCGAGCACCTGATGGCCGGCGCCGAGCAGCTCACACACGACGGCGGAGCCGACGAACCCGGTCGCGCCGGTGACAAACACACGCATGGTGTTGCTCCTCAAACAAGGGATGTTTTGGTCCTTCCACCCTGCCGTCGGGTCCCGCGCATCGGCCAATGAAACCTTCGTATCGCGCAATACGCTTTGTGCATCACCACAGGTAGAATCACACCGTGCCCGAACATCCGGTCGACCTCGACCTCCGGCTGGTGCACTGCTTCACGGTCGTCGCGGAGCACAAGCACTTCGGCCGCGCTGCCGAGGCCTTGCACGTGACCCAGCCTTCGCTGAGCCGCCAGATCCGCCGGCTCGAGCAGCAGCTCGGTGCGCGACTGCTGGACCGCACGCCGCAGGGCAGCCGGCTCACGGAGGCGGGTGAGGTGTTCCTGCCGCAGGCGAAGGCATTGCTGCGCACCGCGGCGCAGGCCATCGCGCGCACGCGGGCCGCCGCGCAGCCCAGCCGGCTGGCCGTCGGGTACTCGGGCGGGCTCATCGTCACGCCCGCCGTCCGGGAGATGCGCCACCGACACCCGGACGCCGACGTGCAGACGCTGCACGTCGCGTTCGACGACGTGCCGACTTCGCTGCTGGAGCATCGTGTGGACGTCGTCGTGAGCCGGCTGCCGTTCGCGACCGAAGGCCTCCACGTCACGGTGCTTTACGACCAGCCGCGTGTGGTTATTCTCCCACTCGATCACCGGCTGGCGGGCAAGGAGTCGGTGAGCATCAACGACATCGCCGACGAACCGCTGCCCCGCGTGCGTGATTCCGATCCGGCGTGGAGCGCGTACTGGCGCATCGAACCGCGGCCCGACGGCCGGCCGGCGCCCGACGGGCCCGTGATCGAAGCGCTGGAGGACAAGTTCGAGCTCGTCGCGGCCGGTCAGGCCGTGGCCATCTCCGCAGGTCACGATGTGCGTCTCCTGCGTCCCGACCTCACCTCCGTGGTCCTGGAGGACGTCGAACCGGCGCACGTCGTGCTCGCCACCCGCGCCGACGACCGCAGCCGCCTCGTCGCCGCTTTCCGGAAGTATGCGCAAACACACCTCACGGGCCGCTAAAGTGAACGGGAGTTGAACGAAAGGGTTGCCGCCGTGCGCTGACTTCCCGCTCTCGCGGCCGGACCGCCGCTCTCGCGACACGACCCCGTTCCTGCGCACCCCGAGGGACCCCGATGAGCACCGACAGCAACCCCGTGCGGCAGTGGCGAGCCCCGAAAACGGTGGCCGAACTGGCCGCCGGCCCCGCCTGGACCCTCGAGCGCAGTCCGACGACCGGCCAGTGGAGCACGGCGGAGTGGCACCACGGCCCCTGGCAGATCGGCCTGACGCCGGTGCGCCACGGTGTGATCGCCGCCATGCTGTGGTCGCAGGACAAACTGGTGGAACACACGCGCGGCGGCGAGGCCACGATCTGCGCGAAGGTGACCGGCTGGCTGGAGGAGATCGCGCGGAACGCGTGACTCCTAGGTTTTTGCGGCTGTTGCCCGCTCGCGGAATCCGACCGAGCGACGAGGTCAACGACAAACGTCAGCGAAACAGCCGCGCCCACTCCCCCGCGCCTCCGAGCCAGGTCGCTCGCCGCTCGCGGAATGTGGTCGAGTGGCGGGTGCGCGTCGGGACCCTGCGAAGAGGCGGCGCGATCTCCCCGGCGCCACGTGCCGGTCCGAGGTCCGGGTGGCCTCGCTGTGCGGACCCGCGTCAGCCGATGTCAGGCGGAGTCAGCCGGAGGGGGTGGTACGGGAAGTCCCGCACCACCTTGACCTCAGCGGTGCTCGGCGGTGCTCAGTAGCCCTCGGGGTCGTCGACCACGTGGACGGCGGCTTCCTCCGCGGAGGCGGCGCCGCCGTCGATGCCGACGTCCGAGGCGTAGAGCTCGTCGTCGGAGTCTTCGCCGGAGCCTTCGTCGGCGGCGACGAGGCGGCCTGCGCGGAAGTCGCCGAGTTCGCCGTCGATGAGTTCGCCGTCGGTGTCCTCGCTGTCGCCGAGGTCGTCGCCCTCCTCGGGCTGCAGGTCGGGCACCTCGCGGGCGAGGCGGCCCTCCCAGCTTTCGCCTTCGCGCTCTTCCTCGGGTGTGGTGCCGAACTCGTCGACCTCGAACGGCTTCTCCGGCGGCGAGTAGCCCTCGTCGTACGGATCGCCGTCCTCGAGCGTGTCTTCAGGGTCGAGCACGCCGGTGTCGGCGTTGTCCTCGATGTCGTCGTCCACGGACGGCTCCTCTCTCCGGGCGCACCCAGTCTCGCGCCCGAGTCGGGAAGTTACCAGGCGAGCCCGCGCGCGGTTGTTCAGCGCGGCTGGAGGATGCCGGACGAGATCGTCGACGCGGTCAGGTGCTTGTAGCCCACGCTGGGAAAGTAAACGAGCAACTCGTGTTCATCCTGGGACAACAGTTGCCCGTCTCCCCACAGGCGGTGGTGCACGGGAGCACCGCCGGAGACGTCGGCGCGCTGGTGTTCGGTGGTGTGCGCCGCACGGTCGTTGTCGCAGTTTTCACAGGGCGGTGTGTAGTTCTCACCGAAGTAGGCGAGAAGTTCCGCACGGCGACACCGCGTGCTTTCGGCGTACCCGCGAGCGGCCTCGATCCGGCTGGTGAGCACGGCCTGCCGGCGCCGGTCGAGGTCCACGAGCTGGTCGGCGAGCTCGGCTGGTGGTGTAAGTTCCTGTTCGCATTCCACCACGCGGTGGTGGCCGGATCCCGTGACGCCCACGAAACCCAGCTCCACCAGCTCGTTGACCACCCGCTCGACGGCGTGGGCGGGCACCCCGGCGCTGGCGGTCAGTTCGGTGAGCGTCGCCTGCCGGGGCGAGTTCTCGACCGCGTCGACGACCAGGTGCACGGTCTCCTCGCCGAGATGGGTGCGGGCGGCGAGCAGGCGCGGGATGCGGATGGTCCGCGGGTCGTGCACGAGGACTGCCACGGCCGGCTCCCCGTCCCGGCCGGCGCGGCCGATCTCCTGGTAGTAATCGTCGATGCTCGCGGGCACACCGGCGTGCACGACCGTGCGGATGTCGGGCTTGTCGATCCCCATCCCGAACGCGCTCGTGGCCACGACGACGTCCAGCTTCCCCGCGAAGAAGTCGTCCTGCACCTGCGCGCGGGCGGCAGCCGTCATGCCGCCGTGGTACGGCGCCGAGCGGAAGGCGTCGAGGCGCAGGCGGTCGGCGAGGGCCTCGCAGCGGGCATGGGTGAGCGCGTAGACGAGTGCCGGGGTGTCGTGCTGGATGAGGACGTCGACGCACCGGTCGTCGACGGCCCGCGCCTCCGGTTTGCTGGGCTGCGTCGGGCGCATCGAGAGCGAAATGTTGGGCCGGTCGAAGTCGGCGACCACCAGCTGCGCGTCGCGCATCCCCAGCCGGCGCGTGATGTCCGCCTGCACGGGCGGCGACGCCGTAGCCGTGAGCGCGAGGACCGGCGGCCGGCCGAACTCGGCGATCGCGTCGGTGAGCCGCAGGTACTCGGGGCGGAACTCCTGTCCCCATTCGCTCACCAAATGTGCTTCATCCACCACGAACAACGTGACATTGGTGATCGCCGCACGCGTCTCGGCGTTCGAGAGCTGCTCGGGGCCCAGGAAGACGAAGTCCAGCTCGCCCTTCTCCAGCCGCGCCAGCGTCTCCCGGCGTTCGTGGACCTTCTGGCTGGAGTTGAGGAGCTCGGCGTTGATGGTGCGGTCGCCGTACGGGCGTCCCGCGATGGACCGGAGCTGGTCGCGCTGCAACGCGATGAGCGGCGAAATCACCAGCGTCAACCCACCGCGGGCGAGGCCGGCGACCTGGTAGATGGCGCTTTTCCCGCTGCCCGTGGGCAGCACGGCCAACGTGTCCTGCCCCGCCGCGACCGCGTCGGCCGCCTGCACCTGTGAGGGCCGAAGTGCGAAATCGAACAACGCACCCGCGACGTCGGTGGGATTCGGACGTGAGCTGGTCATGGTGTCGAAGGTACTGTGCCCGCCCGGGCGGCCCGGCCGTCACCATGGCCGGGCCGCCCGGAGCCGGGTCAGTGAAGCTGGTTGGCCCAGTCCGCCGGCAGGCGGTCGGCCGGGCCGGGGGCGGCCTGCGTGAGCGGGTGGTGGGTCGGGGCGGCCAGCTCGGGGCCGCGTTCGTACATCACTTCCTCGGCGTAGTCCCAGAACCACTCCTCGCCCGGCTCGAAGCTGCGGACGATGCGGTGGCCGGACGAGGCGGCGTGCGCACTGGCGTGCTGGCCGGGCGACGAGTCGCAGCAGCCGATGTGGCCGCACTGCGCGCAGCGGCGCAGGTGGAACCACCAGCCCTGCGGACTGGCCGCATCACAGTCGGCGCAGCCGTTGCCGCTCGGCGCCACCGCGGGGTCGACACCCTCCACGTGTTTTTCTCCTTTGCGCGAAAAGTCCTGTGGCACCAGCTTAATCACAACCGCGGCGCCTGCTCGGCCAGTTGCCAGAGGTACAGGCACGCCAGCGTGCGGTACGGCCGCCACGGCTCGGCCAGCCGCGTGAGCTCCGCCGGCGTCGGCCGGGCGGCCAGCCCGTAGGCCCGCTCGACGCTGCGGCGCAGCTCGAGGTCCCCGGTCGGCAGCACGTCAGGACGGTGCAGATGGAACATCAGGAACATCTGCGCGGTCCACACGCCGATGCCCTTGACCACGTCGAGCTGCCCGATGACCTCGTCGTCGGGCAGCTCGTTCAACGCGTCGAGGTCGAGGCGGCCCGCCAGGATGCAGTCGGCGAGCGAGCGCAACGACACCGTCTTCGCGCGAGACAACCCGGCGGCCGGGCGCAGCTGCTCGGGGTCGTCGGCCAGCAGCTCCTCCGGCGTCGGCAGCCGGCCGCCGAAGCGGTCCTTCAGCTTGCGGAAGATGGCTCGCGACGAGTGGATCGAGATGTTCTGGCTGACGATCGCGCGCACGAGCACGCCGTAGTTGTCCTTCGGAATGTCCGGGTCGCCGGCCAGCGCGGGGTCGGGCGGCAGCCGGGGCGGAGGCCCGACCATCTGGTCCATGACCCGGCCGAGGACCGGGTCGGCGTCGCGCAGGTGCTCCTCGGGTGTCATCAACGGGATGTTACGCCAGGTCAGACGGGGTCTAGATCGTCTGCGTCATCCCGCCGTCGAGGATGATGTCCGCGCCCGTGAGGTTGCCGACGCGGCCACTGGCCAGGAACGTCACCAGGTCCGCGACCTCCTCGGGCCGCGTGAACCGGCCGGTCACGGAGTCGGCGGCCGCCTTCGCCGCGACGTTGCCGGGCTCCGCGCCGACAGCACCCCCGACCGTCTCGGCGACACCACCCTTGCCCAGCCACAGGTCCGTGGCGACCGGGCCGGGGCTGACCGTGTTCACGCGGACTCCGCGCGCGCCGACTTCCTTCGACAGGGACTTGAAAAAGCTGAGGCACGCCGCCTTCGCCGCGCTGTAGTCGATCACCAGCGGGTCGGGCAAGGTCGCGTTGACCGAGCACACCGTGACGATCGCGCCGGTCCGCTCCAGCAGCGACGGCAGCGCCGCCCGCGTGGTGCGCACAGCCGACATGAAGTCGAGGTTCAACGTCGCCAGCCAGTCTTCGTCGGTGACAGACGTGAAGCCGTCGGGCCGGGGCTGCACGGCGCCGACGTTGTTGACCAGGATGTCGATCCCGCCCACGCGCGCCACGGCCTCCTCGACCACCCGCGCCGCGCCGTCCGGAGTGCCGAGGTCGACCGCCACGGTCTCGACGGGCAGTTCCCCCAGGTCCCCGCCGACGTTGCGCGCCGCCGCGACGACCTGAACGCCCTCCCCGACCAGCGCCCGCGTCACCGCCAGCCCGATCCCCCGGCTCGCACCGGTGACGAGCGCCGTCTTGCCGCGCAACAGCAGGTCCATCGGAGACTCCCTCGAGCGTCGGTCGTTCTTCTCGGGAGAAGCCTAGACAGGGCGCCAAGCCGAGAGCCGCCGAATACCCGGCTGCAATCGTTCACAATGGAAAGGCCAACGGCAATTCGCGTCAGTTCGTGCGCAAAGGCGCCGTGGAACGCCGGTTGACCAGCTCGACCGGCAGCACGATCGATCGCGGCCCCTGTTCGGGGTTTTCCAGGTTGTCGACCAGAAGTTTCGCGGCTTCGCGACCCAAGTCGTACTGCGGAATGCGGATGGTCGTCATCGGCGGGGAAACGTGGTCCATGAACGGGGTGTCGTTGAATCCGATGATGCTCACGTCGTGCGGGCACGTCATCCCGTGTTCGCGCAACGCGTCGTAACAGCCGAGAGCGATCAGGTCGTTTCCGGCGACGATCGCGGTGAACTCGATGTTCTCGTCGCGCAGGAGTCCACTGAGGACACGGTGACCCTCGCGTTGCGACCACGCGTCGCACTGCGCCACGCGTTCGGGCTCGCGGTCGAGGCCGTGGTCGGCGAGGCCCTGCACGAAGGCACGCTTGCGGTGCACACCGGTCGACAGATCCTGCGGGCCGGCCAGGTGGACGATCTTGCGGTGGCCCAGCTCCACGAAATGGCTGAGCGCGAGGCGGACGCCGTGGTCGTCGTCGGCCGTGACCGACGGGATGTCGCGACGGTCGACGGTGCGGTTGACCAGTACGAGCGGGTGGCCCTGCCCGGCCATCTGCTCGGCCGTGTCGTCGTGCAGGCGCGACCCGGCGGAGATGAACCCGTCGACCCCACGGGAGAGGAACGCCTCGATCGACGCGGCCGTGATCTTCGGGTCGTCGTCGGTGTTGGCGATCCACGTGCTGTAGCCGCGTTCGCGCAGGATGTCCTCGGCGCCGCGCACGATCGGCGGGAAGATCGGGTTGGTCAGGTCCGGGAGCAGGATGCCGATCGCCATCGACCGGGCGGTGCGGAGCGTGCGGGCGCTGAGGTTGCCGGAGTAGCCGAGTTCGGTGGCGGCCCGGAGCACGCGGTCGAGCGTCGCACTGTTCACCAGGTGGCGGCTGGTCTCGTTGAGGGCCCTCGACGCGGTCGCGACGTGGACCCCGGCGCGCGCGGCCACGTCCTTCAAGGTCGCTCTTCGCACGACGGCAGTATACGCAGAGGCGCCGGGCGGCCCGCCCATTTCGGGTGCGATTTCCGCGCCGGCCTTGACTCGACAGGCGCCCGTACCGGAGTCTTGGTCTGCAAACGATTGTAGTCAGGTGGCGCAGTCAGCGCGGAGTACTCGCCCAGCGCGCCGGCTCGTTGATGAGCCGCGCGCTGATGAGGCCGGCCGCGTTGGTCACCGACGCGCGGACCGACGCCACGACGGCCGTGGTGAACATCGTCGCGGGCCCGGCCAGCGAGACGCCGCCGACCGCGTGGCCCGACGCGTCGAAGATCGCCGCCGCGACGGACATCCGGTCCTTCTGGAACGACTTCGACACCAGGAACCCGTCGTGGCGCGCGCGGACGAGCTCGGCTTCGAGCTCGTCGAGGTCGGGCGGCGGCGTCGAGCTCTCCGCGCAGCACTTCTCGACGTGGGCCACGACCTTGTCGAACGGCAGCCACGACAGCGCCGCCTTGCCGCACCCGGTGAGGTGCGCGGGCGCGCGCTGGCCGACGCGGTTGTGCATCGGGACCTTGCAGGTGCTGGCGTTGCCGTCGAGGTAGACGACCCAGCCCTGCGTGAGCTGGCCCAGGTGCGCCTCCTGTTCGGGCGCGCGGACCAGGCGGTCGAGGATGCCCTCGGTCGCGCGGACGAGGCCGGTGCGTTCGATGATCTGGCCGGCGAGCTCCAGCAGCAGCGGGCCGAGCTGGTAGCCGTTGCCCGAATCCTCCAGCATTCCCTCGGCGACGAGGGTGCGGCACAGCTCGTGGGCGGTGCTGCGCGGGATGTCCGCGCGGGCCGAGACCTGCCGGACGGACAGGACACCCACTGTGGGCGAGAAGGCGCGTAGCACCTTGCACGCCTTCACCACCGACGCCACGCCACCGCGCGTTTCATCCATCCGCCCACGATAGGTCGGACGTCGGCGTTTTGACCGGCAAGTGTCCGGTTCTGCGGGACACCATCCGAGTGTTCGCCGATCTCCACCGAGCGCACAAGGTGTTCGTTCGCGGACATCGGCTGTCGCCCGTCGCACCGCTCCTGGCCGGAAACCCACCTAGGATCGCTGTCACAGATAGCAGCCACGTCTTGTCTCAGCTCACGAAAGGACAACCGACACCAGGTCCGTGAAGGAAGCTCATGAGCGTGGAACATTCGCACCACCTGCGGAACCCGAAGTCGAGCGCGCCGCCGCCGAAGATCGAGCTGGTGGCGACCGCGGAGGGAGCGCCTGCGGCGCCCGAGGGGGCCGTGCCGATGACAATCCTGGTCACGTTGCCGCCGGGGAGTGACGGGGCGCCGCCGCACCGGCATTCCGGGCCGGCGTTCGGCTATGTGCTCAAGGGCGAGATCATCTTCGAGCTCGAAGGCGACCCGGAGCGCGTCGTGAAGGCCGGGGAAGCGTTCTGGGAGCCCGGGTTCGACGTGATCCACTACCAGGACGGCAACAACCTCGACGACGCCGAGTCCCAGTTCGTCGTCACGATGTTCTGCGCGCCGGGACAGCCGATGCTCATCCCGGTGAGCGACGAGGAACTCGAGCAGCGCGAGCACCTGCGAGCGCCCCGGCCGTGACCCGGAACGGGGACCGGCCCGGAAGGCCGGCCCCCTCCGCAAGGAGCATCATGAACCTGATCACCCTCGCCGAGACCCAGGCCGGGCTCGCGGCGCAGGCGTCCTCCGGGCGCAGCGCGGTGACCGTCCACGGTGGACACGAGCATGCCCTGCGCCAGACTGTGATGGCACTGTGCGAAGGCGAACACCTGCACGAACACGAACACCACGGTGGCGAGACCACCGTGCTCGTCCTGCACGGGCACATCCGCCTGGTCACCGGCGCCGAAAGCCAACGCGCGGCACCCGGCGACTTCCTCGTGCTCCCCGAGCACCGGCACCGCATCGAAGCCGAGACCGACGCGGCGATCCTGTTCACGAACGTCGTGCAACCCCGATGAGAAAAGGGGGCTCTCCCAACCAGGGAGAGCCCCCTTTGTCACTCGACCAGTTTCCCTTCCGAGGAAACCTCCCGCATCAACGCGGCGATCTCCGCAGGCACCGGTGGCAACGCTTCCCGTTCGATCCGCCCACGCCCGGACCACACGAGGTTCACCCGCATCGACTCGTCCAGCTCCGGGTAGTCCGAGCGGTTGTGGCAGCCCCGCGTCTCGCGCCGTTCCACCGCCGCCTCCAGCGTCGCCCGGCAGGCCAACGCCGAGGACTTCAGGTCGAACGCGTGCGCGAGGTCCTGGAACCCGGCCAGATCCGGGTGGACCCCGACGTTCTTCATCCGCTCCTCGAGCGCGTCCAGTTCGGACAGTCCCGCGAGCAGACCCTTCTCGTCCCGGACGACACCCGCGTGCTCGGTCATCGTGTTGCGCAAGGAACGCTGCAGGGCCCGCACGTTCTCCGGGCCCTCGGCCGCCAGCAGCTCGTCGACTTCACCGCGAGCCTCCGCGAGCGCGCCGGCGGAACGCCGTTGCGCGGAAAGAGAAGCCGAGTACTCCGCCGCCGCCTCGCCGACGATCCGGCCGTACACCAGCAGCTCGATCAGCGAGTTGCCGCCGAGCCGGTTGGCGCCGTGCAGGCCGCTCGCGGCCTCGCCGATCGCGTACAGGCCTTCGACGCCCGTACCGTGGTCGGACGACCGCACCCAGACACCGCCCATCGAGTAGTGCGCGGTGGGCGCGATCTCGATCGGGCTCTTCGTGATGTCCAGCATCTGCAGTTCCAGCAACGTCTGGTAGACGCGCGGCAGCCGCTGCATGATCGTCTCACGCGGCAGGTGCGAAACGTCGAGCCACACGCCACCATTCGGCGTGCCGCGGCCCGCCTTGATTTCGGTGTACGCGGCCAAAGCCACCCGGTCGCGTGTGGACAGTTCCATCCGCTCCGGGTCGTAGCGCTCCATGAACCGCTCGCCCAGCGCGTTGCGCAGCTGGCCGCCCTCACCGCGAGCGGCTTCCGACACGAGCGTGCCCGCCGCGTTTTCCGGCTCCAGCAACCCGGACGGGTGGAACTGCACCAGCTCCGGGTCCCGGATGCGGCCGCCGGCCAGCACGGCGAGCCGGAACGAGTCGCCCGTGTTCTCGTCGCGCCGCGAAGACGTGCGGCGCCAGATGCGGGTGTGCCCGCCGGCGGCCAGGATCACCGAGTCGGCGTGGATCACGTAGCGGGTGCCGTTGTCGAGGTCGAAGCCGTACGCGCCGAAGACCACGTTGTCCTGCACCAGGATTCTCGTGATGTAGACGTTCTCGAGCATCCGCACGTCGAGCTGCGCCGCGCGGTTCACGAGCGTGCGCTGGATCTCCAGTCCGGTGTAGTCACCCGCGAACGCGGTGCGCCGGTAGGTGTGCGCACCGAAGAACCGCTGGGAGATGCGGCCGTCGGCCTCGCGGGCGAAGGGCATGCCCCAGCGTTCGAGGTCCTCGATGCCGCGTGCGGCGTTCTGCGTGACGACCCGCACCGTGTCGGGGTGCGCCAGCAGATAGCTCTCCTTGATGGTGTCGGCGGCGTGCTGCTGCCAGCTGTCCTGCGGGTCCATCGTCGCCAGCGCCGCGTTGATGCCGCCGGCGGCCAACGTGGTGTGGGCGTCGCCTTTGGACCGCTTGCCGACCACGAGCACGTCGACGCCCCGCTCGGCCAGCTCGATCGCGGCGCGCAACCCGGACCCGCCCGTGCCGATCACCAGTACCGACGTCGCGACCTGCTGTTCTGTCATCGAATTCCCTCCTGACGGGATGCGCGGGTGGCACCGGAACGGGACCACCCGCGCAAGGAATCACTTCCTGGGCGGGTTGGCCGGGAGCCAGTCCGCGAACTTGATCTGCCCGAGCTGGGCCCCCTCGTCGGGCAGCAGGCCCCTCGGGCCCGGCTTCTCGCCGAAGTAACGGGCCTCGGGGTCGACGGTGACCTCACGCGGGTCGTTGCGGAAGGCCAGGGCCTCGCGCACCCAGTTCTCCATCGTGAAGATCTCGGGGCCGCCGATCTCGGTCATACCGCCCAGCGGCGCGCCGGCGGCAACCTTCGCGACCGCGCCGGAAACCTCGGAGGCCGCGATCGGCTGGATGCCCGCGTCGGGGAGCTTGACGACGTTGCCCTCGGTGCCGCCGTCGGCGATCGCGCCGACGAACTCGAAGAACTGCGTGGCCCGCACGATGGAGTAGGGCAGGCCGGAGTCCTTGATCAGCTCTTCCTGGGCGACCTTCGCCCGCAGATAGCCCGACTCGAGCAGGCGGTCGCTGCCGATCACCGACAACGCGACGTAGTGGCCTACGCCGGCGTCCTTGGCGGCGCCGGTCAGGTTCGTGGTGGCGGCGCGGAAGAACGCCATCACGTCGTCGTCGGCGAACGACGGCGAGTTCGACACGTCCACCACCACGTCGGCGCCCTGCAGCACTTCCTTGACGCCTTCGCCGGTCACGGTGTTGACCCCGGAGGTCGGCGACGCCGGCACCGCCTCGTGGCCGTGCTCCTCCAGCAGGCTCACGACCCGCGAGCCGATCAGGCCGGTACCGCCGATGACGACAATCCTCATGATGCGCCTTTCGCTGAGTGTCCCCGGCAGGCCCGGGGACTTCGCACCAGCCAGGACAAGACGGACCGCGGATCTGTGACAGCGCCGCCGCGAATCACCTGATCGGGTCGCCTCCGGAGACGAACGCGTCGCGCGGGTGCTCGACCGAAGCGAGCGACACGATGTCGCGGCCGAAGAACGCCGCCGTGAGCCAGATCGCGAGCACGCGCACCTTGCGTTCCCAGCTCGGCACGGCCAGCACGTGGTACCCGCGGTGCATCAGCCACGCGAGCAGGCCCGTGATCACGATCCGGCGGTACTGGAAGATGCCCTTGCCGATGCCCAGCGTCGCGACCGAACCCAGCCCGTGGTGGACGTACGGCTTCGGTGCGCGACCGCGAACGTGCGCTGTGAGGTTTCGAGCAAGCAGCTTGCCCTGGCGAACCGCGTGTTGTGCGTTCGGCACCGTCCGCGCCCCCGGAACGGGCGACGCGAGGTCCGGCACCGCGGCGTCGTCACCCGCGCCCCACGCACCCGGCACCGGGTCCGTCTCGGTGCCCACCCGCAGGTCGGCGCGCACGAGCAGCAAGCCGCGCTCGTCGATCGGCAGGTCGGTGTGGTTGTGCACCACGGGGTTGGCGGCGTTGCCCGCCGTCCACACGATGAGCGCGGAATCGAACTCCTCGCCCGTCGAGAGCACCACGTGCCCGTCGACGGCCGATCGCAGCTGCGTGTTGAGGTGCACGTGGGCGCCGCGCTCTTCGAGCGAGCGGACCACCCAGCGCCCCGGCTTGTCGGTGACCTCGGGCAGGATCCGGCCCTGCGCCTCCACGAGGTGGAAGCTCAGCTCGTCGCGGCTGATCTCCGGGTACGGCTTCAGCAGCGCCGTCGCCAGCGACAGCAGCTCCGCGAAGCCCTCGACGCCCGAGAAACCGCCGCCGACGAACGTCACCGTGAGCAGCTTCCGCCGCGCCGGCCCCGGCTCGAGCGCCGACGCGCGGTCGAACGACGTCAGCAGCCGGTCGCGGATCGCGACGGCCTCTTCCATGTGCTTCATCCCGATCGCTTCCTCGGTGATGCCGGGGATCGGGAACTTGCGGGTGACGGCGCCGGCCGTCACCACGATCTCGTCGTACTCGAGCTCGAACTCCGGGCCCTCGGCCGGCCGCACGACCACATGGCGGTTCGCGTGGTCGATCTCCGTCACCGCGCCGGCCACGATCCGCGTGCGCTTGAGGTGCCGCCGCAGCGACACCGCCGCGTGGCGCGCCTCGATCGAACCGGCCGTGACCTCGGGCAGGAACGGCTGGTAGGTCATGTACGGCCGCGGGTCCACGACAGTGAGCTCCGCCTCCGAAGGCCGCAACCGCTTCTCGAGTCCCCAGGCCGCGTAGAAACCCGCATACCCGCCGCCGACCACCAGGATCCTGCGCATTTCGCTCCTCGTTCTCTCGCCCTGCACAAGAGAGACAAGACAGCGATGCCGGATGTGACAGGTTTGCCCCCTTCGAGTGGGCGCCGTCACGAGGGGAAGGCGGAGCGCCTCAGACCGAGGTGGGCGCCTCCGCGGCCAGGCCGGCGAGCGCGCTGTCCGCGATGGACTGCAGGGTGGCGCGGCCCGGGCGGGTCTTGGCGAGCACGTTCAGGCCCTGCACGACGGCCACGAGCAGGGGCGCGGACTCGGGTCCGGCGCCCGGGCGGAGCTCGCCGGCGGCGCGGGCGCGGGTGAGGGCGCCGGCGAAGCTGGTGCGGAGGTTGGCGAGGTGTTGTTCGAACATCGCGGCCAGCGCCGGGTCCCGGTCGGTGAGTTCGACGAGCGAGTTTGTGACGAGGCAGCCCCAGCGGCGGCGGCCGTCGACCATCGCGTCGACGAGGTGGGCGAAGTAGTCGCGCAGGCCTTGCATCCCGCTTGGGGCGACGTTGAGCCGCTCGACGGCCTCGGCGGACACGGTTGCCGCGTAGGAGCGGAGTGCGGCGACGAACAGGGCGTGTTTGTTTCCGAACGCGGCGTAGACGCTGCCGGGCTGGATGTCCATGGCCTGGCACAGCGCCTGGATCGACGTGGCGTCGTAGCCGCGCTGCCAGAAGGTGTCCAGGGCGACGCCGAGGGCTTCGTCGACGTCGAAGGTGCGTGTGCGTCCCACGCCGTAATAGTAGAGTAAGCGTTCAAGAATATCGACACCGCTGATCCAGCGTGGTAGAACTCCAAGGCACGTAACTTGGACGATCGATCAACTAAGGGGATCTCATGCGGGTCGTGGTGATGGGCACCGGCGGAGTGGGCGGCTACTTCGGGGCACGGCTGGCCCAGGGCGGCCACGACGTGAGCTTCATCGCGCGCGGCAAGCACCTGGAAGCGTTGCGCGCCAACGGGTTGAAGGTCGAAAGCCCGGTCGGCGACGTGCACCTGCCGAAGATCGACGTGACCGACGACCCGACGCGGCTCGCGCCCGCCGATCTCGTGTTGTTCGGCGTGAAGCTGTGGGACACCGAGGCGTCCGCGGAGCTGATCAAACCGCTGCTCACCGAGCAGACGGCCGTGGTGTCGTTCCAGAACGGCGTGGTCAAGGACGACATCCTGCGCCGCGTGCTCGGGCCCGAGCACGTGATCGGCGGCGTTTGCTACATCGCCGCGACGATCGCCGAGCCGGGCGTCATCCGGCACACGGGCACGCTGCAGAAGCTGGTGTTCGGCGAGTACGACGGCACCACCTCGGCGCGGGTTCAGAAGTTTCACGACGCGTGCGCGGAAAGCAACATCGATGTGGAGATCAGCACCGGCATCGAACAGACGATCTGGGAGAAGTTCGTGTTCCTGGTCGGTCTTTCCGGCACCACGAGCACCGCGCGCACCACGATCGGCCCGATCCGGGCCAACCCGCGTTCGCGGGCGTTCCTGCACGACGTGATGGCCGAGGTCGTCGAGGTCGCCCGCGCCCAGGGCGTGGCGCTGCCCGCCGACTACGCCGACGACCGGCTCGCCTTCACCGACGGCGTGCCCGAAGGCATGACGTCCTCGATGCACCACGACCTCGAACGCGGCAACCGGCTCGAGGTCACGTGGCTCAGCGGCGACGTCGTCGAGCGCGGCAAAGCGCTGGGCGTGCCGACGCCGTGCAACCGCGCCATCACCGACATCCTCGCCGTGCACAGCGAAGGCCACGACCGATGAGCCTCACGGTCCGCTCGGTCGACGCCACGCTCGTGCTGGTGCCGATGCGCCGGCCGCTCGGGACCAGCGCCGCGCGCGTCACGGCGGCGCCGCTGCTCCTGCTCGATCTGCGCACCGAGGAAGGCGTGACCGGGCGGGCGTATTCGTTCTGCTACCTCGAATCCGCCGGGCACGCCGCGGCCGCGCTGGTTCGCGATGTGCACGAGGCCTTGGCCGGCACCCCAGCTGATCCGGCGGCCGCGCGGTCGACGCTCGAGGCGAGGTTCAAGCTGCTCGGTGTGCGCGGGCTCGTCGCCGCAGTGGTGTCGCTCGTGGACACCGCGTGCTGGGACGCGCTGGCCATCGCCGCGGGCCTGCCCCTGGCGCGGCTACTCGGCGCGCCGCTGAAGCCGATACCCGCGTACAACAGCAACGGCCTCGGCCTGATCGAACCGGCGGCCGCGGCCGCCGAAGCCCGGGAACTCGTGGCCGAAGGCTTCCGCGCGGTCAAGATGCGGCTCGGTCGCGCGCCGGCCGACGACCTGGCCGCCGTGCGCGCCGTCCGCGCGGCGGTGGGCCCCGGCATCGAGGTCATGGCCGACTACAACCAGGCCCTCGACCTCCCCGACGCCCTCACCCGCTGCGGCGCGCTGGATGGCGAAGGCCTGTCCTGGTTCGAAGAACCGGTGCGCCACGACGACTACGCGGCCAACGCCCAGCTCACCGCAACCCTGCGCACCCCCGTGCAGATCGGCGAGAACTTCGCCGGCCCGCGCGCGCTGGCCATCGCGCTGGAGCACGACGCGAGCGACCTGGTCATGCCCGACCTCGACCGCATCGGCGGCGTCACGGGCTGGCGCGACGCCGCCGCCTTGGCCGACACCCGCGGCATCCCCCTGTCGTCGCACCTGTTCCCCGAGGTCAGCGCCCACCTGCTGGCCGCGACGCCGACCGCGCACTGGCTGGAATACGTCGACTGGGCCGCCCCGGTCCTGCGCGAGCCGCTGCGGATCATCGACGGCCACGCGACACCACCCGACCGCCCCGGCAACGGTCTGGAGTGGGACACCGAAGCGGTCGCGCGGTACCGCGTGGGCTGAGCTTTATAGTCCGGCCATGAACATCTGCGTCTTCCTCTCCGCCGCCGACCTCGAAGAGCGCTACACCGGGCCCGCGCGCGACTTCGCCGGGCTCGTCGGCAAAGGCGGCCACACGCTGGTGTGGGGCGGCTCCGACAGCGGTCTGATGAAGGTCGTCGCCGACGGCGTGCGGGCGTCGGGCGGACGCCTCGTCGGCATCTCGGTCGAGCTGCTGCGCGACGCCGCCCGCGAAGACGCCGACGAGATGGTGATCACCGCCGACCTCGCCGAACGCAAGGCGCTGCTGCTCTCGCGGTCCGAAGCCGTGGTCGTGCTGGCCGGCGGTCTCGGCACGCTCGACGAGGTCACCGAGGTCCTCGAACTCAAGAAGCACGGGCTGCACCACAAGCCGATCGTGCTGCTCAACACCGACGGCTTCTACGACGGCCTCATCCTGCAGCTGCGCCGCATGGAGGACGACGGTTTCCTGCCGCTCCCCCTCGACGACCTCGTCCACTTCGCCGCCGCGCCCGCCGACGTGCTGGCGTACCTCGAGTCCTGACTCAGACGTCGGCGGCGGTGCGGAAACCCGTGTTGCCACTGGAAGAATCGGGTGTATTGCCCGTGCGCGCGGCGACGCGGTAGCGGTTGCAGTAGGACTCGTGGCACAGGTAGGACCCACCCCGCATGGACCGGTTGGCGGGGTCGAACCGGTCGGCGCACCACTCCCAGACGTTGCCGGAGACGTTGTACAGCCCGAACCCGTTGGGCCAGAACGCATCCACGGGTGCGGTGCCGACGTGGCCGTCTTCCTCGGTGTTGTGCACGGGGAAACGGCCCTGCCAGATGTTGCACCGGTGCTCGCCGCCGGGGGTGAGCTCGTCGCCCCACGGGAACCGCGCCTGGTCCAGCCCGCCGCGCGCCGCGTACTCCCATTCGGCCTCGGTCGGGAGCCGACGCCCGGCCCACGCGCAGTAGGCCAGGGCGTCGTTCCAGGACACGTGGACCACGGGGTGGTCCCACCGGTCCTCGACACTGCTGTGCGGTCCTTCCGGCGCCCGCCAGTACGCGCCCGCGACCCCGCACCACCACGGCGTCTGCTCCGGCCGCGGCGAGATCTTGCGCAGCGCGCCGGGGACGAACTTCGCGAACACGTAGGTCCAGCCGAAGTCCTCGGCCTCGGTCCGGTGGCCGGTGGCGTCGACGAACTCGGCGAAGCGGGCGTTGGTCACGGCGTGGGCGTCGATGGCGAACGGCGCCACCGTGACTTCCCGCACCGGGCCTTCCCGGTCGTCGGGGAAGCCGTCGGCGTCGTCGGTCCCCATCCGGAAGCCACCGCCGGGCAGGGTGATCAACCCGTCGGCGTTGGTCGCGGGCCCCGCCGGAACCTCAGTGGCCACGGGATGGTACGAAAAGCGCGAAGGCGGACAGCAATCGGACACGGGATGGGGACCTCCTCACCCGCACAGTAACTTCCCGAACACCCGGCGGCAGTTTCCGCACATCCCCCGGCAGTTTCCGCACACCCGCCGATCTCGTCAGGCGCGGTACCCGATCTCCTGCACCACCCACGTGTTCCCGTCCGGGTCCGCGAAGTCGAAGGCGCTCGCGTAGTCGCGACGGTCGGCGTCGAGGCCGGGGGCCCAGTCGCCCTGCCAGTCGGCGAGGTTGGCCTTGCGCCGGAAGTCGCCGACGGGGACACCGCGCCCGGAGAGCTCGCTGCGGGCGGCTTCGAGGTCGGTGACGACGAGGTAGGTGGTGCGCGCCGAGCCGGGGGCGGCGTCGGTCAGGCCGGTGCCGAACTGGACGGAGCAGGCGGAGCCGGGCGGGGTCAGCTGGACGACGCGGTAGCCGTCCTGCGGGTGGTAGTCGACGTCGAGGGAGAACCCGACCTGGTCGGTGTAGAACTTCAGCGATTTGTCGACGTCGCCGACGGCCAGGGTGAGGACCTCGAGAGCCCAGTTCATCGTGGTGTTCCTTTCGAGCACGGGATTACGTCGAGCACGGGATTACGTCGAGCACGGGATTACATGTCAAGGACGAGGTCGGTGTGCGGCGCGGCGCAGCACACCAGCGCCTGCCCCGGGGCGGGCGGCTCCAGCGGCGCGGGCGAGTAGTCGACGGAACCGGAGAGCACCGGCGTCACGCACGTGTGGCAGACGCCGCTGCGGCAGCTCCAGCGCGCGGGCACGTCGCACGCCTCGGCCAGCTCCAGCAGGCTGCCGCCGGGGAACGGGGCCGAGATGCCGCTGCGCGCGAACGTGACGGTCGGCCCGGTCCCGGGCGACCCCTCCGGCACGTGCGGCGGACGCGTGGTCTGGCCGACGAGGCCGGGGTTGATGGCGTCCAGCGCGCCGAACAGCTCGCTGTGGATGCGGGCCGAATCCAGACCCGCGGCGGTGAGCGCGGCGGTCATGTCCGTCATGAACGCCACCGGGCCGCAGAGGTACGCCGACGCATCGGCGGGCACGCCCAGCTCCACCAGCGCGTCTTTGGTCAGCCGGCCTTCGTGGGCGCCGGCCGAGGCACGTTCCTCCGCCGTCGCCGCGCTGTAGAAGATGTCCGCGCGGCCGCCGGGCAACGCGGCGAGCAGCGTCCGGGCCTCCGTGGCCAGCGGGTGCTCCCCCGGCCCGCGCGCGCCGTGGATCCACCACACCCCGCGGGTGCTGCCCTGCGCGGCCAGCTGGTGCAGCATCGCCAGCACCGGCGTCACCCCGATCCCGGCGGACACGAGCAGCACCGGCGACGAACCGTCGCCGAGCACGAAGTCGCCCCGCGGCGCGGCAACGTCCAGCACCGCACCGGCGGCCAGCTGCGTGGTCAAGAACGTGCTGGCGACACCCTCACGCTTCACGCTGATGCGGTAGCCGCCGGAGCCCGGCGCGGACGAGATCGAGTAGCTGCGCACCGGGGCCGGTGCGGCGGCGCCCGGGACCCGCAGCGTCAGGTACTGCCCGGGCAGGGCGGCGGGCAGCGCGCTGCCGTCTTCGGCCTCGAAGTACACCGACGCCACCGACGCGCTCTCGGGTCGCACCGCCGTGACGCGCAGCGGCCGGAAGCCGTCCCACGCGGGGCCTTGAACGACGCTCCCGATGCCCAGCAGCTCTTCGAACGACTGCCGCCACCCCGGGCTCAGTGCGGGGATCCCGGCGGCGACCCGCAGCTTCTCCCCGTCTTTTTCAGGCAGGTACAGCAATGCGTCGGTGTCGGCCACGCTCAGCGCACCCGGCCCGGTGCGCGTCTTCACGATCGCGTCGCCGGCCACGACGTGGCCCTCGCGGATGACGCGGAAGTAGAACCCGGGCCGGTGGTGGGCCACGAGCAGCGCGGGCAGCTCCGGCTCGCCGAGCCGCATACCGACGCGGTAGCAGGTGACCCGCGGCTGCGTGACCTCGAACTCGGCCTCGCCGATGCGGTAGCGGTCGCCGATGCACACCTCGTCGTCGGGCAGGCCGTCGACGGTGAAGTTCTCGCCGAACGAGCCGTATTCCAGACCGTCGCGGCCGAAGTGCCGCTCCCAGTGGCGGTAGGAGCCGATCTGGTAGACGAACACGGCTCGCTGCTCGCCGCCGTGGCCGCCCTTGTCGCCCTGGCCGTCGCCGTCGATGTTGAGACGGCGCACCATGGCCGGGCCGTCGACGGGGTGCTTCCACACTCCCGTGTAGACGGTCTTGCCCTGCCAGGACACGTTTTTCGGCATCCCGACGTTCACCGAAAGCATTGTTGCGGTCATGCCGGTACCTCCTGGGCCGCGAAGACGTACCACTCTGACACGGTTCCCACCGGTTTCCCCGGCTCGTTCGGATTCGGTAAGGCCCGCCCGTTCAGGCGGTGCGCTTCTCGATCTCGTCGGTGTCGAGGCCGCGGTCCACGCCGTGCGGGATCACGGTCTGGCCGGGCTCCAGCGACTGCCGCACGTCGTCGAGGTAGACCTCGATCTTGTCCGGCTCGAAGGACACCAGGCCGGAGACGCGTTCGACCTCGGTCCAGGCCTGCTCGTACGACCAGGCGGCGCCGGCGTGCGAGCCGATGTCGTAGTAGCTGGCGATGCCCTTGTACGGGCAGAACGTCTGTCCCTCGACCGGGGTCAGCGCTCCGTCCACGATGTCCTCGCGCGGCACGTACCAGCGCGGCGCGAAGCCGGATTCGTACAGCACCACCGGGTTGTGGGTGTCGGCGATGACCCGGTCGCCGTCGCGGACCACGAGGTGACGCGACGTGCTGCGGATGTCGTTGCGGTGGTAGAGGTCCGCCGCGTGGCCGACGATCCGGTCGTCCTCCTCGTAGAAGGCCTCCATGGCGCGCCACGCGAACGCGACACGGTCCTTCAGCACGTCGGCGTACTCCGGCAGCCCGGTGTACTCCCACGCCGCACGCTCGGCGCGGCCTTCGCCGGCCGCGACCGTGTACCACGTGGTGTCGCCCAGCTCGCGGTGCTTCGTCACGCGGCCGCTCGACTCCAGCACGCCGTCGGCGACGGCGGCCTTCGGGAAAAACGCCACCGGGTAGTGGCCCGGTTCGTGCAGGAGCAGCACGTCTTCACTGTCGACGAGCCACTCGCCGCCGAAGCGGACCCGCATCCGCCTGCGCAGCGGCTCCACGAAGAGCAACCGCTCGGGCAACGGCTCCGGGGTGAGGAACCTGCCGACCGACCTCGTCGAAAGCGGTCCCTGCTGCCATGCCAGTCCCATGACTTTCGCCTTCCTTCTAGCTAACGGATTCGCAGACTGTATATCCGTTAGCTTGACGAGCACAAGGCCTCTTCAGAACCTTGTCGACGCCCATGGCTAATGCGTACACTCGTTCCATGAGCAGTAGTGTCAGCCTGGAGGACATGCAACGGGCGGGCTTCCCCATGGGCGGCGAGCCGCTGGTCGCGCTGGATCTCGCCGACACGCTCGCGGCCGAGACGGAGCCGGGCGACGGCGACCTCCTCGCCTCACCCGAGCGCAGCGCGATCTGGTGGCAGCTGGAGCTGCGACGTCTGCCGGGGTCGGCGGCACCGGAGCTCGTGCCCACCCGCCGGCTGCGGTCCGCGATCCGCGACCTGCTGGAAGCGCACCTCGACGGCCGCGGGGCCGCGCCGGCTTCGCTCGAGGAGGTCAACGCGGTCGCGGCGGCCGTGCCGACCAGCCCGCGGCTCGAAGCGCACGAAGCCTGGGAGACGCACACGCGCTGGCACAGCGAGCACGGCGGCAACGTCGCGCTCGCGGCCATCGCCCGGGAGACGATCGAGCTCTTCGCCGACCCCGCCCGCCTCGCCCGGCTGCGCCGCTGCGCGAACCCCGACTGCACGATGTTGTTCCTCGCCACGAACCGGCGTCGCCAATGGTGCGCGGGCAACGTCTGCGGGAACCGCGTGCGGGTCGCCCGTCACTACCGCCGAACCCACGACCAGCAAGCCGGATGAGAGGGCACACCATGACCACGCAGCCGATCGTCGCCGGGTTCCACAGCGGTGAGCTGAGTGTGCAACGGCAGGCCGGGCTCGAGTTCGAAACGGCCCGCCTCGAAGGCATGCTCGCGCCCGCTCAGCTGAGCCGCGGCGCCGAGGGTTTCCTCGCGCAACGCGAGTTCGCGGCCGTCACGGCGCGCGACTCCGACGGGACACTGTGGACGTCTCCCCTGCTCGGACCGGCCGGGTTCCTGGAGGGTTTCGACACGACCCTGGTCGTGCACACGCGCCCCGGCGCCGGCGATCCCCTGCACGAGCTGCCCACCGCCGAGCCGGCCGGCCTGATCGCCGTCGAGTTCGCGACCAGGCGCCGGTTGCGGGTGAACGGCACCGTCGTGGCCGCGGCCGAGGGCGGGTTCCTCCTCGACGTGGAGCAGGCCTACGGCAACTGCCCGTCCTACATCCAGCAGCGCCGGCTGGAGATCGACCCCGAGCCGGCGCCGGCCGCCGTCGAACGGTCGGACGCCCTGACCGATACCCAGCGCGCCCTCATCCGCCGCGCGGACACGTTTTTCCTCGGCACGATCCACCCGACGCGCGGCGCCGACTCGTCCCACAAGGGCGGCGAGCCCGGCTTCGTCCGCCTCGACGGCGACGACGTGTGGTGGCCGGACTACGCGGGCAACAACCTGTTCAACAGCCTCGGCAACATCACCACCGACCCCGAGGCGTCACTGCTGTTCGTCGACTTCACCACCGGCACCACCCTGCAGCTGACCGGCACCGCCGCGCTCGAATGGGTCGCCCCGGGCACTGCCGGCGAGGACGACGCCACGGGCCGCCGCGTCCGCTTCCACCCGACCCGCGTGGTGTCGCGCACCGGAGTGCCGCTGCACGCGTCGGACGTGGTGCCTTCGCCGCACAACCCCCGGGTGACGGCTTAAGAGTCCACAGTAGACACAGACCGCTCCCGGAAGGCCGCCGCTTTGCTGCTGTTGCCGCAGCGCCGCATGGAGCACCAGCGGCGCGGGCGGCCGCCGGGCGGGTCGAGGAAGAGCATGCGGCACACGGGTGAGTCGCAGGTGCGCAGGTGGGTCCGGCGGGCCGGGTCGGTGACGATGTCGACGGCGTCGCGGGCGACGGTGGCCAGCAGCTCGGCGGACGTGCGCAGGCGAGGCCCCGAAGCCAGACGGCCGTCGGCAGCCAGTTCCAGCCGCGGAGGTGCCGTGACGAGGACGGCGTAAGCCTCGACCGTCGCCGCCGCGGCGGGGTCTACCGGGGCATCGGCCAGCACGTCCGTGACCACGCGGAACACGGCCTCCCGCAAGCGTTGCGCGTCGGACAGGGCGGCGTCGGTCGCCTCGCCCGGGAGCAGCGGCAGGCCGACGCCGGTGGCCCACGCGTCGAGGCGGGTGGTGTCCCCGAGGCGTTCGATGGCCGCGGTCGGGCGGCGCCCCAGGGTGGCGACGAGGTCGAGGGCGCGGGAACCGGCGTCGAATCGGAGTTCCTTGAGCTGGGCGGTCACGCGGACACGGGGCTGGGTCACCGCGATCACTGCGCCGCGCGAGCGGGGAAGGGCGCGGTGACGACGACCAGCACCACGCTCACTCCGGCGGCGACCACGAAGGCCACCGGCGCCGGGATGACGACGTCGACCGCCGCGAACAGGTACGGCGCCGCGAAACCGAGGTAGGCCAGGCAGTAGAAAACCGCCGTCACGCCCGCGAGATCGGCCGCCTCCGCCAGGGCCTCGACACGGCTGAGCCCGCCGACCAGCAGCATCCCGTACGCAGCGCCCAGCACCACGGCCGCGGGGAGCGTCAGGAGAGCCTGCCCCAGCTCCGTCGACAACGCGGCGAGCAGGAACCCCGCCGTGGTCAGGCCGAGGCCGCACGTCAGCACCAGTGGACTGCGCCGCCGTTCCAGAGCGCGGGCCACGGGCTGGACGAGCAGCCCGCTGCCCAAGGTCAGCCCCGCGATCACACCGCTGCTCGCCACGGGCGCGACCGGCGCGGGCAACAACGTCGGCAGCACGGCGAAACTCGTGGTCGCCACGCCGAACACCAGCGGCGCGCTCGGGACGATCCGGCGGAGGAACTCCGGGCTGGTCAAGGCGTGCTTGATCTCGCGCCGCCGCTCTCCCGGAGAAGCCGCGGCCGTCACGGTTTCCGGGACGTGCCACGCCAGCACGCCGACCACCACCGTCACCGCGATGTGCACCAGGTACGGCACCACGGCCGGCGCCGGCAGCCACTGCGCGAGGATCCCGGCGACCAGCGGCCCGCTCCCGAACCCGACCGACAGCGAAATCGCAGCCCGGCGCGCACCCGCACCCGGGCCGGCGTCCGTGGAAAGCTCCTTGATCCACGCGCTGCCCGGCCCGAACGCGGCACCCGAAGCGACTCCCGCGACGAGCCGGCCGAGCGCCAGCACCCACGTCGACCCGGCGCCGAACAACAGGATCACCGAAGCCAGCGCGGAAAGCACCAGCACCGGACGCATCACGCGGCGGCGCCCGAGCCGGTCGGAGAACCGCGCGCCCAGCAGCAGGGCCGGGATCAGCCCGACCACGTACGCACCGAAGATCGCCGTGACGATCGTCGGCGAGAGGTGCTCCTGGTCGCGGTAGACGATGAGCAGCGGCGAGAACTGGTTCGCGCCCCAGCCGACCGCGAGCACCGCCGCGCCGACCCTGGCCCACGGCCTCATGACACCTCCAGCGTATTGGTAACCTCAGTATGGGTTACTAACGGCGCCCTGACCACCCCGCGACGGTGTGACGGATATCGTGGAGCCATGACCGCCGGACCGACCCTCGAGGACGTGCAGGCAGCCGGGTTCCCGATGGGCGGCGAGCCGCTCGTGGCCCTCGACCTCGCCGACACCCTCATGACGGCGGTGGACCCCGCCGTCGACCTGATCAAACCGACGGACGGGTACGAGACCTGGTGGCGGCTGCAGCTGCCCCGGCTGCCCGAGGCGAGCGTCCCCGCCGCGGCGGCGACCCGACGACTGCGCGCGGCGATCCGCGACCTGCTGGAGTCACACTTGGAGACGCGGGCGCCGCAGGCCGTTTCGATCGAGGACCTCAACGCGTTCGCCTCGGCCGTGCCGCGAAGCCTGCGGCTGGCGGAAGACGCCGAAGGCACGCTCACCGCGGCCACGCGCTGGCACACCGAACACGGCGGCAACGCGGCGCTGGCCTCGATCGCCACCGAGGCGATCGAGCTGCTGTCTTCGCCGGCGCAGCTGGAGAAACTGCGCCGCTGCGCGAACCCCGCGTGCTCGATGCTGTTCGTCGCGGAGACGAAGCGGCGGCAGTGGTGCACGGGCAACATCTGCGGCAACCGGGCGCGGGTGGCACGCCATTACCGGCGGACGCACGCGGATTCGCCTTCGTGAGCACGGTCCTTTGTGGACACGGTCCTTCTTAGACACAAAAACAGGCCCGGACCAACCGGTCCGGGCCTGTTTTCGGTTGGAGCGGTCGAACTCAGTGACCGAGCAGCGGCAGGTGGCCGAGCGCGTCGGTCGCGGTGTGCAGGTCGAGGCCGTGGACCAGGTCCTGCGCGTGCGTCTCGACGCCACCCAGCGGCGAGCCCGTGTGGGTCGCGTCCGCGACGTCGGCGATCGGCGTGTGCTGGATGCCCGCGGTGTCGGCCTGGCCGACGGTGTCGAGCACGTGGTGCACGGTGTCGCCCGCGACCGGGGCCTGCGGCGCGGCGGCCGACAGGGTGTGGGTCACGGAGCCGACGACGCCGGTCACGTTCGGGACGGCCGGCAGCGCCGGGACGGCCGGGACACCCGGAACCGCCGGGAGGGCCGGCAGCGCCGGAACGGCGGCCGCGGCCGGGACGACGTGGTCCAGCGTGTGCGACAGGTCGCCCGCGGCACCGAAGTCGGCGCGCTCGTCGCCGTTCAGCGCGGCGCCGACCGGGGTGGAGCCGATGGCCTCGTTGACGTGGCCGAGCAGGCCGGCGCCGGTGACGCGGACGTCCTCGACGAGACCCGAGACCGGGCCGCCGACCGCCGGGACACCGGCGATCGCGGCCACCGCGGCCTGCGGCATGAGGGCGTCGCCCAGGTGGTTCGTGGTGGCGTCGACCGCGGAGCCCACGAGCTTGCCGTCGAAGAGGTGCTCACCCACCGCGCTCACGGTGTTCTCGAGGTCGATCGCACCGGCGGCCACGACCGGGCCGGCGATCGGGACACCGTTGACCGCACCGGCCACGCCGTCGACGACGTGCGAGACCTCGCCCAGCGTGCCGTGGGTGAGGGTGTTGAGGCCGGTCGAGTCCGCGACGTCGCTGACGGTCTCGAACACGCCGCTCAGGTTCGGCAGGCCGCTCGCCAGGCCGGTCACGTTCGGCAGGTCGGCGCGCTCGCCGGCCGCGTGCGCGAGCACGTTGCCGAAGACCGGCAGGCTCGGCGCGGCGGCCACCGGGGCCATGTCGGTCAGCAGCGGCATGATGTCCTGCACATCGGCCGGCGAAACGTCGGCCAGGCCAGCAGCGTCGAGCAGGCCCTGCGGGTTGGCGGCGTAGGCAGCCGCGGCCTGCGGGTTGCTCAGCAGGGTCATGGCGAATTCGTGCAGGTTCTGCACCGCGTCCATAGTCTGTTGTCTCCTGTGCACTGATTGATTCGGCCGTCGTGGGCATGCCGCGAAGTCGAAGGGGTTCGGGACGAAGATAGGACGCCGCCGTTCGGTGGCCATCGGGGGCCACCCCGGGGGTTCGGCGCATCGGCGTTAGGGATTTCGGGTCCCGCCCCATTAGGGGGACTAGGGAAATTCACCCCTTCGCGACGATTCCCCGTGGTCAGCGAGGTGCGGCCGGTTTCGTCCACTTCGCCTGCGGGGCGGGGATCCTGGCCGCTCGTTCGGAGACACGCGGTGCTCCTCGGAGTGATCGTCGAAGAAACCACCCGTTGGTGTGACAACCTCGCCTGATTTCACGGCCGCCAGACATCGACGACGAACTCGCGCATCTGCTCACGGAACTTTCCGGATGGGTTGGCGGCGGCGAGAAGGCCGCGCAATTCGGACTCGAAAGCGGCCACGCGATCGCCGAAGAGGTGCGGGGCGGAACTCGACAACGAGAACACCGTGGCGACGACGTCGTCGACATCCCGGACGACAATGGGGCCGGGTACCGCGATCCGCTCGGGGCCGGTGAACCCGGCGGAGCGGTAGATCTCCGGCTCCCCTCCGGCCGTGCCTTCGGGGAGGACACCGCGGCCCGCGCGCCGGGGTTCGCCGAAGTACCCGCGCACGAGCTCGGTGATCTGCTCGTGGGGTGGCGCCGACGCGGACGTGGTGCCGCGGTGGGTGGTGGCATGCACGTGGACGCACGCGCCGCCGGGGTCGAGCATTCCGCGCGCCGCCGCGGCGACCCGGGGGCGGTCGAGCCAGTGGAAGGACTGGGCGAACGTGACGAGCCGGAACGTACCGAGCCCGGCCGGCAGGTCCTCGGCCTTCGCGTGGGCCCAGCGGGTGGTGGTGATTCCTTTCGCCGCGGCCAGCCGGGCGGCTTCGGCGAGCATGTCGGGGTCGGCGTCGAGGCCGACGGCTTCGGCGAAGTGAGTGGCGAGGTGCAGGGTGAGGGAGCCCGGGCCGCAGCCGACGTCGAGCAGGCGGCCGGATCCGTCGAGCTGCAGTGCGTCGGCGATCGCGCGGGCGAGCGCGGGCGGATAGGCGACGCGGCCTCTCGCGTAGTAAGCCGCGCTGCCCGAGTACAGCGATTCGTCCCACTCCCAGCCCGCCATGGCCGTGAGCCTAGGGATGCGGATCAGTGCTGCACAGGGAAATACGTGAGCACCTCGCCCGTCGCCGGGTTGTGGTAGCCGGCGATCTCCAGGTCGGCGAAGGAACCGGACCACGCGCCCGTGGCGGGGTCGCGCAGGACGTCCGGCGAGGACCAGGCGGCAGTGCCGGCCGCGGACACGGCCTCGGGCGTCCAGTCGGGCGGGAAGTAGGTGTGGTCGACGAAGGAGAAGCGGCCGTTTTTCAGGTTGCGGTATTCGGAGGCCTTGCGCGTGATGCCCGTTTCGGCCGGGGCGCGCCGGACACGAGCAGGAAACGGTGCAGGGGCTCGATCGCCGTGAAGAACACTTGCTGCGGCACGACGGTGGGCGGCCAGGTGCCGTAGAGGCTTTCGAGCACGACGCCCTCGGCGGTGAACGCCACGGAAGTGCCGTTGCCAAGCCAGGTCTTGGCTTCGCGCTGGGCTCGGCGGAGCAGGCCGACGAGCTGCCCCACAGTGTGGGCGTCGGCCTGCGCGTCGGTGTAGAGGAAGGCGGCCAACGGCAGCTGGTCGGCCGGCGCCGAGATGCGCAGCCGGCGGGACTCGTCGAAGGCGAAGGTGAGCGAATCACCCGTGCCGAACAAAACCATCGTGGAGCGGCTTTCCGACTGGACCGATCGGCCGCGCGGGTGATCTTTTCCGCACATTATCACCCGCGCTGACCTGCGAAGACCTTTGTGACACGGATCGTGGGACGGCCTGGGTTCAGCCGAGAGACCCAGCCCACGTCACGAACCATTCACGTGGCCGCAACCCGCTGAAACTCCGGCCGCCCGCCACCCAGGCGGGAGTGCCCTCGACGCCGTGCTCGTACGCGAGGATCGCCGAACGGCCGACGGCCCGGTCCGCTTCGCCCGATTCCCAGGCGGCGCGGACGAGCTCGGGGTCGCCGCCGGCTCGCTCGGTCAACGTCAGCAGCAGGTCACGCGATTCGAGGTCCTGGCCCTCGCCGAAGTACGCGTTGAACACGGATGCGGCGAAGCGGTCGGCGACTTCGGGGTCGTCGAGCGTGGTGTATGCGCCCAGTGCGGGCAACGAGTAGGCGATCCGGTCCGTCCATTCGAGGGGCAGGCCCGCGGCTTCGGCTTCGCGCGCGAGGAACTCGTAGGTCGGGCCGACGCGCGGGCCGGCCAGGCTGCCGCCGGGGCCGATCTCGGGGTGGATCTGCAGCGGATGTTCGTTCACCACCACGCCGTGTTCGCGGAGCACCCGGTTGCGGTCCTGGGCGATGTAGCAGAAGGGGCAGAGGAAATCGAACCAGTGCTCCACGGTCGGGGTCGCGGACATTCCGGCCTCCTTGGTGTTGTTTCGATACGTTCATGATCTGTAACGAAACAACCAGGTGCGTTAGTCCCGAAGTTCCGCGGCCCGCACGGGCGCGTCGTGCAACGCCCGGCCCTCCCCTGGCGGCACGATCCGGGCGCGGTCGCCGTGTGCGATCAGGAACGGCGGGCGCCGAAACCCGCGCTCGCAGCAGGTGCACGGCGCCTTTGACGTCGTGCACCTGCCGCGGGAACACCACCCCTGGTGCCAGGTGGTAATCCGCGGACACGACGGTCACGCCGTGTTCTGCGCAAGGCGCCTGCCGCCGTGGCTGCCTCGCCGCGCCGGTCGCCGAGGGTCGACCCGCCGCCGTGCAGGTACAGCACGACGGGCGCTCCCGTGGTGGGGGCGTGGTGGATATCCACCATCAGCCGGGTACCGCCGACCGTCGTGTATTCGAGATCGCGGTCGACCGTCACACCGGTTCGGCCTGGTGGGTCACGGCGGCGGAATCGTAGAAGGTGACGAAGGATTCCACCGGCTCCCGCGATGTGCGATATCCACCAAGGCGATGGTCGTCGTCGGCATAGCCGAGTGCGATTCCGCACACCACGAGGTGATCGTCCGGAATGGTGAGGTGGCGGCGCAACACCGGGTGGTAATCGATGAACGAAGCCTGTGCGCAGGTGTGCAGCCCGGCTCCGCGCGCGGACAACATCAGTCCCTGGAGGAACAGACCGGCGTCGATCAGCGCGCCCTGCAGTGGTGCCCGGCTCACGGTGAGCACCAGGCCCACTGGCGCGCCGAAGAAGTCGTAGTTGCGCCGATGGTGGCCACTGCGGCCCGCGGTGTCGTCGGCCGCGAGGCCGAGCGTTTCGGAGTACAGACCTTCACCGAAGCGCCGGCGGCGCGAGCGGAACGGCTCGGGCCACGAGTCCGCCGCCGGCTGGTAGGCGAACTCGCCGACGGCGCGGCGGCCCTCGTCATACGCGCACAGCAGGTCGGCCGTCAACGCGCGCTTGGCGGCACCGGTGAGCACGTGGACCTGCCACGGCTGACTGTTGGAGTTGCTGGCCGAGGACGACGCCAGCGCGAGCAGCCGTTCGACCTGCGCCCGCGGCACGGGCGTCGGCAGGAACGCTCGGCAGCTGCGCCGCGTCGCCATCGCTTCCTCGATCGTGGACGCCGGGTTCATGGCGTTGGGCTCCCCGGTTCAGGCCGCGGGCGGCTGGATGTCGTAGGAGATCCGGCCGGCGGGCAGGTAGAACAACGCGATCAGCGCGCCGCCCTTGACCTCCGGGTAGTGGTGGCTGCCGGGGCCGGGCGCGGTCCAGCCGGGGCCGCTCCAGCCGTTGGGGCCCATCAGCTTCGCGTCGGCGTCGAGCGGCACCACGAGGTTGAGCTCACCGTAGGGGTGCTGGTGGTACTGGCCGCGGAACGGCTCGACGCTGTCCATGTAGACGGCCGTGATGCTGAAGTAGTTGAGCACGTCCTGCGGGTCGGCGATGCGGCTGCGGCGGTACATCTTGCCTTCGACCTCGATGTTGGCGGCCCAGCCGGCCTCGACGCCCTCGGTGATCATGCGCGCCAGGTCCTGGTAGAGCTCACTGTCCGGTCCGTAGCGGGTGTTGAGCCAGGACTCGAGCTCCCCGCCCGCGGTGCGGTTCTTCACCTCGTCGAGGAACGGGATGCTGCGGTCGATCAGCTCCTGGGGCGTGGTCATCGTCGACTCCGTTCGGTCCGCTGTGGTTCGGCGTTCTCGAACCGTACGTCCACGTTCAGTTACAGTCAAGTGTTGTAACGAAACTAGGTATGCGGTCAAGCCGCAAGCCGAAGTGCTCGCGGTAGGCCTCGAGGATCGCGGCGTCGCTTTCGAGCGCCCGCTCGACGCGTTCCCCGCCGGTCGTCTCGATGAGACGGGCCCCGGTGATCGTCACGCGTCCGTCCGCGGTCGGGCGCGAGCACGTCGGCCCCTGTGTGAACGGCGAGGCGGGCGAGGTCTCGTGGAACCACGCCATGGCGGCGAAGTCGTCGAGCTCGCGCGGCCGCGGCTCGAGCCGGTAGACGATCGCGCCGTCGCACACCACGTCGACGTCGCCGTGCGGCGCGGGCTCGACGGTGAACCGGCCACCCGGATCGAGCTGGACGTCGGTTGTGGCCAGCCGCAGCGGCGCGAGGCTGAAGCGGCCGAAGCCGACGTCGACCAGCCACGGTTCGTCAAGCTCCACGCGCAGCGCCAAGTGGTCGAACGGCGGCCCGAAGAACCCCTCCCGGCGCATCACCCGCCCGGCCAGCAGCTGCACGTCGAAGCCCACTTCGCGCAACAGCAGGGCAAACGCCCCGTTGAGCTCGTAACAGAGCCCGCCGCGGCGCCGGCCCACGATCTTGTCGAGCAGCGCCGGCTCCGCCAGCTCGATCTGCTCCCCCAGGTAGAACCCGAGGTTCTCGAACGGCACGCTTTCGAGGTGCCGCCGCTGCAGTTCGCGCAGCGCCGCCAGGTCCGGCACCGGGGGGCGGACCGCGCCGATCCGGTGGAGGTAGTCCTCGACGTCCACGATCGTTCCTCCAGCGCTGTTTTATTACAGTTAGTACACGTAACTATCAGGATAACAACACCGTCGTGTAACGGATCGGATATGCTTCGCGGATCGGTTTTCTCGGCGAGGTGGAGCCATGGCGCGGACACGCGAAGCGACGGCAGACGAGCAGGTCGGCACCGAAGACGGACCCCGGCCGGGCGGGCGGCCCCGCGACGCCGCACTCGACGAGGCGATCATCCTCGCCACACGCCGGCGGCTCGTCCTCGACGGCTACTCCCGCATGACGATCGGCGACATCGCCACCGACGCGAAGGTCAGCCGCCCCACGCTCTACCGGCGCTGGGCCACGAAGTTCGAGCTCGTCGTCGACGCGCTCGACTACGGTTTCCGCAAGCAGCGCGACATGTACGCGTTCGACCTCACTGGACTCGAGCCGCGCGAGGCGCTCACGGAGGCCGTCCGCCGGCTCGACCCGGCGTATTTCAACCCGGACGCCATGGTGCTCATGGGCAACTTCGCGGGCGAGGCGATCCGCACGCCGGAGCTGCTCGACATCCTGCGCAAGCATTCCGTCGAGCCGCGCGTGGAGCTCGTCGAAAGCGTGCTGACCCGGCTGCAGGAGAGCGGCGCCGTGCGGGACGAGATCGACAAGCACACCATCGCGACCATGTGCTTCGGCGCCTACTTCGCGGCGTTCTACCGTGGGGAAGCCAAAACCGAGATCCCCGCGGCGGTCGTGTCCGTGCTCTGGCCGGCGCTGGAGAAGAAGCCCGCGCCGCGGCGCCGGGCGTCCACTTCGGGCAAACGGTGACCCGCATCAGTTCCGATCGTTGACTGTAACGTAAGCCGGGGCATAATCGTCTCCATGCCGCCTGTGCCCGCGATGGACGTCCACGAAGCCCTTTACACCACGCGGATGATGCGGCGCATGCATCCGGACGCGATTGCCCTGGACGTACAGGCGCGCATCCTCGACGCCGCGATCCGGGCGCCGAACGGCGGCAACACCCAGCGCTGGCACTTCCTTGCCGTGGACGATCCGGGCATCAAGGCCGAACTCGCCCCGATCTGGCGGCGCTGCCGGGAAAAGGAGTACGAGGAGATCGCGGCCGGCACGTTCGCGCAGCCGATCCACGATCCCGAGAAGCACCGCGAGACGATGAAGCGGATCGCGAAGTCCGGGGACTTCCTGACCGACCACTTCACCGAGATCCCGCTGCTGCTGTTCGTCTTCTCCATCGACAACCACAGCGGAGCCAACATCTACCCCGCCATCTGGAGTGCGCTGCTCGCCGCGCGTGCGGAGGGGGTCGGCGGGGTGCTCACCACGATGCTGCGACTGGAGTCCGACCGGGTCATGGAGCTGCTCGCCGTGCCCGAGGACGAGGGCTGGGAGCTCACGGCCATGCTCGCGATGGGTTACCCGCGCGGCAAGTGGGGCGTCGCCGCGAACCGCCGCCCCGTGCACGAGGTGAGCAGCCGCAACCGGTGGGGCCGCGAGTTCGGCGTGTCCGTTCCCGAACCACTCTGGTCCGAATAGTCACACGGCTGAGTCATTCGCTGAGAGCAGCCCCACGGTGAGTTGCCGGGGCTCACGTCGGCTCATTACAGTCGAGCCCGGTGACCGACCGCGCCGCCCGGAAGCCCGCCGGGCGACGCGGAGCCGGCTCGGCGCGGGTGCACAACGGGCGGAAATCCCGACTACGCAGGGGAAGTCTGAGCGCAGTGGCCGACACCGTCACCACCCGCCTTCCGCAAGGCTGGACGGCCACCGACACCCGCGCCGTGGACACCGTCCGGGTGCTCGCCGCCGACGCCGTGGAGCGGACCGGCAGCGGCCACCCCGGCCTCGCGCCGCCGGCCTATACCCTTTTCCCACGCGAGAGGCGCCCCGACCCGGCAGACCCGTCGTGGCCGGCGCGCGAACGGTTCGTCCTGGCCGCCGGGCACACCAGCCTCCCGCCGTACATCCAGCGGATCCTCGCCGAGCCGTCGTCGATCGCGGGCCGCCGGCAGCCGGCGGCCCTGATCGTGTTCTACGACGACAACGACATCTCGATCGAAGACCATACCGACATCGCACGGTCCGAGGATCCGGACGGCTATCGTCTCGATCGAGCACTACGGCGCTTCGGCCGATTACGCGACGCTGTTCCGCGAGTTCGGGTTCACGCCCGAGGCCGTGGTGGCCACCGCCCGGGCGACACTGGCCAAGGTGGCCTGATGCCCACGCCCGGCCGGGATCTTCGCATTTCACGTCATCCCGGCCGGGTCACCCCGACCCGGCGCGGGCCGGCTCGAACGAGTGGGTGACATGGGCACGACTTCACACGCGATCACCGATCGCCTCGCGGCTCTTCTCGACGAGGAACACGACCTCCGCACCCGCGCCATGCACCACGGCGGCGGCCTGTCGCGCGACGAACAAGCGCGCCTGACCAAACTCGAGTCCGAACTGGACGCGGTCTTCCGCCTCCTCCAGCAGCGCCGCGCCCTGGCAGTCTTCGACGACGGCCCCGACGACACGGCGGACGCGTCGAACTGACCTCTCCGGGCGGACCGCAGCGGCCGGGCACGCTCGCCTGGTCGCGCACACGCGGCGGGCGAGCGCGCCGACGAGACTCGCGGTCGCCCCGGCAACGAAGCTCAGACTCAGGGGTCGAGGCGGGTGCCCGGCGGTCAGTGGCCAGTCGCGCAGACCTGGCTGCGGAACCGGGCCTGGCGGCCAGTCCCGTGACCAAGCCGCGGTAACCGGAACCACCAACCGAACGCAGACTGAGCGGGCAGATTCGGCGAGGCGCGGTAGCCACGTCGACGAGACTCGCGGTCGCCCCGGCAACAAAGCTCAGGCTCAGCGGCCAAGCGGTGACGAGTCCAGCGGCCGCGACGAGTTGGTCGCCCGTCGCAGTGGCTGTCCGCGTTGACCTCACCGCGGACTGGGCTCAGCAACCAAGCCCGCGGCCGCCGGAACCACCAACCAGGCGGGACGGGCAGGCTCGGCAGAGGTGCGACGGCCAGCCGCGCCGACGAGACTCGCGATCGGCCCGGCAACGAAGCTCAGGCTCGGCGGCCAGGCCGGCGACGAGGTCCAGCGGCCGACGCGAAAGACCAGCCGTCAGTGGCTGGGCGCGTCGAGGTCGTAGCGTTGGACGACGTCGTCCAGCCAGTCGGGGGTGCCGTAGGTCAGGCCGTACTTGGTGGCCAGGCGGGCGAACTCGTCGGTTTCGTGGAGGTTCTTCGCGTCGCCCAGGGTGCCGTCGGCGTGGGCGAGGAGGAGGTCGCTCAGTTCGCGGAAGTAGGTTTCGAAGCCGCCGGGGGTGATGATCTCGACGATGCGCCCCGGGGTTTTGCCGGCGTTCCACATGGCGTGCAGCTCGCCGCGGGGTTTGGTGATGTAGCCGCCCGGACCGAGGACGACTTCGGCGTCGTCCGAGCGGAAGCCGATGTGCCCGGCGAGCACGATGGAGTGCTCGTCCTCGCGGGTGTGGCGGTGGGGTGCGGTGATGGAGCCGACCGCGAACGGGTGCTCGAGGATCGCGACCTCGCCGCCGTTGTTCTGGTGCGTCAGCTTGAACACCGCACCGAACCCGGGCAGCGCCACCTGGTCCGACTCGTCCCCCGGTTGCACCACGGCGACCTTCGTCCGACTCTCCTCGCCCACCTGGTTTCCCTCCTCGTAGTCACAGGTCCAACACGAGCTTGCGGCCACAGGCTCGGCTCACGCAAGGGAAGAACGTCTTCCCCGCCGCGCGTTCGGCATTGGACAGCACGACGTCTCGGTGGTCGGGCGTGCCCTCCAGCACCCGGGTTTCGCAGGTGCCGCAGTAGCCTTCTTCGCAGTCGGACTCGAGGTCGACCCCGGCGTCGCGGATGGCCTGCAGCAGGGTGGTGTCGGCGTCGGCCACGACGGTCAGGCCGGACTTGCGGAGTTCGAGTTCCACCGCTTCGCCCCCGGAATCGTCAAGAGAAGCCAAGGCCGCGGCGAAGTGTTCGGTCTCGCACCGAACGCCCGCGGCCGCACAGACCTCGGTGACGCTGTCGAGCAAACCGACCGGGCCGCAGCAGTACACCGCCGCGCCCGGGGCCAGCCCCCCGATCAGCTCTTTCAGATCCGGCCGGGGCGCAACCGCAGTGTCCACGAAGGACACCCGGTCACCACAGATCGCGGCCAGCTCAGAGCGGAAGGCCATGGTCTCGGCTCTGTGTCCACAGTAGACCATCGAAAACTCGGCACCACGCTCCGCCAGAGCCCGCGCCATCGGCAACAGCGGCGTGACACCGATTCCCCCGGCGATCAGCAGGTACGACTCGGCGGCCGCCAACGGGAAGTGGTTGCGCACCCGCTCGACCAGCAGCTCCCGCCCGACCAGCGCCGTGCCGTGGACCTCGGCCGAGCCACCGCGGCCGGCGTCCTCCAGCCGCACGGCGAGGTCGTAGTGCAGACGGTCGGCCGGGTCGCCGCACAGCGAGTACTGCCGGCCCAGTCCCGACGGCAGCTTCAGGTCGAGGTGCGCGCCCGGTTCCCACGCCGGCAACGGAGAACCGCTGGACAGCCGAAGCCCCACCACCCCCGCGGCTTCCCAAGTCACGCGCGTGACCCGCAACGACAGCTCAGTAGAGGTCGAAGTACTCACGATGCTCCCAATCTGTCACCGTCCGCTCGAACCGCGCGACCTCGGCCCGCTTGATCGCGGCGTAGTACGACACGAACTGCTCACCCATCACCCGCCGCAGCCCGGCATCGGCCTCCAGCGCGTCGACGGCCGCGGCCAGGTTCGCCGGCAGCCGCCCGGCTTCGGTCGTGTACGGATCGTCGGCCGAGGGTGGCAACGGCAACGATCCCTCAACCCCGTTCAGACCCGAATGCAGCTGCGAAGCCATATACAGATACGGATTGGCCGCCGACTCCCCCACCCGGTTCTCGAGGTGCGTCGAGCCGTCCTCGGCCGAGCCGACGAGCCGGATCATCGCACCGCGGTTGTCCCTCGCCCACGCGATCCGGTCGGGCGCCATCGAGTACGGCTGGAACCGCTTGTACCCGTTCACCGTCGGATTCGCGAACACACACGCCGCGCTGGCGTGCGCGAGCTGACCCGCGATGAACTGCTTGCCCACCAACGAAATGGCCCCCTCGCCGTCGGCCGGGACGAACGCGTTGCGCCCACTGTCCGGCGAGACCAGGCTCTGGTGCAGGTGCCAGCCGCTCGACTTGCTGTCGGTGATCTGCGGCCGGCACATGAACGTCGCGTGGTAACCGGTGCGCCGCGCCACCTGCTTGACCGTGCTGCGCAACAGCACCATCGCGTCCGCCGGAGCGAGGCCGGCGGCGGGGTCGAGCGTGACCTCCAGCTGGTTGGCCCCCAGCTCCACCTCGATGCTGCGCAACTCGATGCCCATCCGTTCCAGCACCTCGCGGATCCGCCGCGTGGCGGGTTCGACCTCGTCGCCGAGGTTCTCGCTCAGCAGCTGGTTACCCTGGTTGATCGGCTCGACCGGCGTTGGCGTGGTGCAGCGGCCGATCCCGTCGTCGTTGGGGAAATGTGAAGCCCGCCGGTAAAGGTGGAACTCGATCTCCAGCCCCGTCACGTACGTGAACCCGGCGACGCTCGCGCGGTCCAGCGCCGTGCGGAACACGCCACGGCTGCAGAACGGCACCTGCTCACCGTTCTGGAACCGCAGATCACAGAGGACCCGCGCGGTGTCCTCGGCCCAGGGCACGAGATGGAACGTCGTGGGGTCCGGCACCATCACCACGTCGGCCGCGCCCGCCATCTCGGCCACGCCGAGGCCACCGTCGGCGTTGAAGGCCGAGAACACGGTGGTGCCGGATGTGTCCTTCGACAGCAAAGTCGACACGCAGCTCAACCCACCCCGGAACGCCGCGGCCAGCCCGCTCGCCGGGATCGTCTTGCCGTGTAGGATCCCGTGCTGATCCACAAAGGACACACGGATCGTCCGCAGGCCCTCCGAGCCGACCCGCGCCAGGACGGCTCTCGCCGCTTCCTGCTGTTCCTCGGTCCAGAGCCCGAACTTCTCGATGAACCCCATGACCGGCCTCAGTCCCGCGCGCGGTCGTAGGCGTCGGGCGACGAGGAACGATCCGGCTCGACCGCCGAGCCCGGCACTCCCGCCGGCCCCGTCGCGAGCGCCGCCTGCAGGTGAGAAGCCCACGGGCTCGCCTTGCGCAGGTCGGCGATCGAGCTCGCCCAGTAGTCCTCCCACTCGCCGGTGGGGCCGATGCCGTCGAGCGGGATGGGGCCGCGGCTCTCGACGTCCGCGCTGTCCTTGAGCAGCAGGTCGGGGCTGCCGCCTTCGGCGACGGTGTCGATGGCCTGCAACGCCATCCGCCGGTAGGTGACGATCGCGCGGTCGGAGCGGCTGAGGTGCTCGCGGCTGCGGTCGTAGATGTAACCCTGGCCCTCGACCGCCATCTGGTCGTGGACGTTGATGTCGCGCCCGAGCCCGGTGTAGGTCTGCGTGCGCTGCTCCTCGAAGTCGAAGCGGTAGTTGTTCGCCCGGTTGCGCACCGGTTTGTAGTCCGGGAGCGTGATGCCGTCGAGCCGTTGCGCGCGCATGGTTTCGGCGTCCACGGGCTCGTCGAGGCTGGTGAACATCGCGTACCAGTAGCAGGAGACGTCGTCGATCGGCACGTGCCACTGCGTGATCGCCATGGTGGAGCTCAACGGGATCGTGATGCCGTGGGGGAACACCTGGTGCGTGATGCGCACGTGGGTGGACGACCCGTCGAGGCCGTCCTTGTCGAGCGTGCGCAGGGCGACGATGCGCTGGCCGTATTCGGTGCGGGCGTTGAGGATCTCGGGCCGGCCGTACTCGCGCAGGATCTTCGTCATCGGCAGGTTCGTGCCGAGCGACGCGCCGCGGAACTGCTTGCCGTAGCTGTCGCCCGTGTCCTCGTCCTCTTCGAACCGGTGCAGGTAGGAAGCGTGCGCCGGGTCGATGCCGACTTCGAGCGCCTGCAGCCAGTTGCAGTCGAGGTAACCCTTGAACGCGAACGTGTACTCCGGCGGCGCCACGAAGCAGTCGAGCGCGGGCAGGTTCGGCGGCTCGCCGTCACCGAGGTAGCCCCACACGATCCCGTTGCACTCCCGCACCGGGTACGAGCGGATCTTCACCTTGGCCTTGAGCTTGCTGTCCTCAGGCTCGGCCGGAGTGTCCATACAGGACCCGTCGCCGTTGAAGAGCCAGCCGTGGAAGTAGCAGCGCAGGCCGCCGTCTTCCAGGCGCCCCAACGAAAGATCGGCTCCACGGTGGGCGCAGCGACGGTCGATGAGGCCCAGCGAGCCGTCGGCGTTGCGGAACAGCACGAGGTCCTCGCCGAGCACCCGCAGCGGAACGACCGGGCGTTCGGTGTCGAGCTCCTCGGTCAGCGCTACGGGCTGCCAGTACAGCCGCATCCAGTCGCCGCCCGGAGTGCCGGGCCCGGTCTCGGTGATCTTCCGGTTGTCGTCCGCGCGCATGGCAGCGTTCTCCTCGCGACTTCGTCGTCCAGCGTGGTGGGAGCCGGCAGTCTGTTGTGTTCAATTAACGAACATTTGGTTCTGATGTGAGCACTGTAGGCACGCGCGGTTGGTCGTCGCAAGGCCCCGGACGACGTTCGTGCTACATTTCGCGACAAGGTGTGCGTTAATCGAACGGAGCTGGTGGAGTGTCGAAGCTCAACGCCCGGGACGAGGCCCGCCGGGCAGCCCGCGAAGTGGACGGCACCAGCCGCTCGGACTACTCCGAAGCCCTCGAACGCGGCCTGCTCGTGCTCACCGCATTCGACCACACCGCGGAGCGGCTCACGCAGGCACAGCTGGCCCGCAAACTCGAACTTCCCCGCGCGACCGTGCGCCGCGCCCTGCTCACGTTGGCGCACATGGGTTACGTCGTCGCCGACGACAAGGCCTACCGCCTGGCTCCGAAGGTGCTCACGCTCGCATCGGCCTACCTCACGACCAACCCGGTGAGCCAGGTGCTGCAGCCGCAGTGCGACCGGCTGGCCGAGGTCTTCCAGGCCTCCTGCACCGCGGCGGTCCTCGACGGACCGGCGGCGGTGATGATCGCGCGGGCCCTGCCGCGCCACACCCTGCCGATCGGCGAGGGCATCGGCTTCCAGGTGCCCGCCGCGCAGTCCGCGCTGGGACTCGTGCTGCTCAGCGGCCTCGACGCCGAGCGCCGGCACCGCCACCTGGTCAGTCACGCGGGCCTCGACGACGCCGGCGTGGCCGCGCTGGAGAAAAAGGTCGCCGAGGTGGCCGAGGCCGGGTGCGCCTACGTCGCCCACGAGGTCGAGGCGGGCTTCCACTCGGCCGCCGTGCCGCTGCTCCGTTGGGACGGCACGCCGATCGCCGCGCTGAACCTCGGGACGAGCGTCGAGCGGATCTCCGAGGCGGACATGCGGGAACGCGTGCTGCCCGTGCTGCGGGAAGCCGCGGAGGAACTGCAACCGCAGCTCGTCTGATACCGCGGGTTCGGTGGGACTTCCATGCCGGTGACCTGAGCACCGGGCTCGAGAACGCCGGAGATCCCGCTCGTCACCGTCGCCAGACCTGAGCCGCGCCGACCGCATCTCCCTTGCGCTTGCCGCGCAGCCGCTCTTGCGTGAAGAACGCCGAACGCCACCCGGAGTGCACGATGAGCAGTGTCAGCAACGGTGCCACGGTGATCTTCGCGAGTGAATCGCCGGACGTGACCCTTGGGTGTCCTCTTCGGACCGCCGAGCGTCATCGGCATGGCGTTCTTCGTGGACGCCGGCCGCGACTCCGTGCACGACGCCGCCTGAGCGCCCCCACCGGATCCCCCGGCGAGGGCGCTCCACGGACGAGTCAGACCCGAGCGATCAGCTTGATCTCCACGAGCTGCTCGGGAAAGGCGAGCCGCGTCGTGCCGACCAGGGTGCTGGCGACCTGCGGGTCCTCCCGTCCGTAGGCCGCCTTGCGCACGGGACCCGCCACGGCGAAGGCCGCGTCGATGTCGAGGACGTAGAGCACCTCTTCGACGACGTCGGCCAGTGTCGCGCCGAAGCGCTTCAGCAGCTCGGCGGCGTTCACGTACGAGCGGCGCATCTGCTCTTCCATGGCGGAAAAGTCGGTGACGGCACCGTTGGCATCCACGGGCGCGGGCGCCACGAGCTGGTCACCGTCGTGGGACAGCTGGCCGGAGACGTAGATGGTGTCGCCGTGTTTCACGGCCTGGACGTAGCCGTAAATACCTTCCCACGGCACCCCGAAGTTCTCCGTGGTCCTCTCGATCGGCTCACTCATGGGGGTTTCCGCCTTCCTGCAGCCTCGTCGAGACCGAACACTACGAGCGAGCAGACGGCTCTCACCAGCCGTTTCGATGCCAGAATGGGCAAGGATCGTGCCACTGCGGGTAGCCTGGCGGCAGTTGGTTCCGGTGCGATCCGAGGAGAAGTCCGTTGCCCCGCACGAAGCTGGTCGTGGCGCTGCTGGCCGTGCCCCGGGTCATGGGGCTCGACTTCAGCATCCCCGCGCACATCCTCGGCCGGCAAGAGGGTTACCAGGTGCTCGTGTGCGGCAAGGAGACCACGGGTTCGCCGATGGGCATCACGCCGACGCATTCGCTGGCCGACGCGCCGGAGGCCGACATCGTGATCGTACCCGGATACGACGAACCCGAGGTCCCGCTGCCCGAGGAGTACCTCGACGTGATCCGGTTCGGCGCCGAGCGCGGTGCCCGCGTGGTGGCGATCTGCACCGGCGCGTTCGCGCTCGCGGAGAGCGGCGTGCTCGACGGCCGCGAGGCGACCACGCACTGGCGCTACCTCGCCGCGTTGCGCGAGCAGTACCCGGCGGTGCGCGTGCTGGAGAACCAGCTGTTCGTGGAGGACGGGAAATTCCTCACGTCCGCGGGGGCCGGCGCCGGCATCGACGCGTGCCTGCACCTCATCCGCACCGACTTCGGCGTGGCGGCCGCCCACGAGGCCGGCAAGGAGGTCGTGGCCTCCCCCGCGCGAGGCGGCGCGCAGCCGCAGTACGTCGACGTGCTCACCGCCGCGCGCACGGATCTTTCGGCCACGCGCAGCTGGGTCATGGAGCACATCGGCGACCCGATCACCGTGCAGCGCATGGCCGAACGCAGCAACCTGCCGCGCCGCACGTTCATCCGGCACTTCGAGCTCGAGACGGGCATGTCGCCGATGCGCTGGGTCGTTCACCACCGCATCCTCAGCGCACGTCGGCTGCTGGAGACCTCCGACTGGCCGGTCGAGCGCATCGCCGCGGCCACCGGTTTCGGGACGGCGGCGAACTTCCGCATCATCTTCCGCCGTGAGGTGGGCACCACGCCGACGGGCTACCGGCGGATGCACAGCGTGCTCTAGCTTTCATCGACCATCTGTGTGCACTCGAATGATTGACAGTTTCGCGCTGCTGGCACAGGAGTACGCGGCCGGCGCGGAGGGTGCGGGCGAGGAGGTGCGGACCCCGTGCAGTTCGCGACGGGCACGCCGTACGGGCCTTCGCACGCCGACGGTGAGGGCACCATCCCGATCAGCGATGAGACGAAGGCGTCGGCGCGGTATGCCGGGTCACGAATCGCGAAACGGCGCCCGGGATCTGGTGCCCGGCCGGGCCGCTTGAGTCCTGTCGACGCCGTTTTTCCGTTGTCAGGGCGTGGTTTTCGCGGCGGCGACCATGGTGGCCATGAGCTTCGCGGCGTCGTTGGTGCTCAGGCCGGCTTCGCGCACCAGTGAGCGCCAAGTGTCGAACGCGAGCGCGTGGCGCACCGCCGCGACCACGAACCGCTTGCGCCCGCGGGCCGGCGACCAGCCCGCCGAGAGCAGGCTTGTGGCGTCTTCGAGGAACGCCGACATCGACCCGAGCGCGCGCTCGACGGCGGGCATCTCGACGGCGTCGCGCAGGGCGTTGACGAGCATCGGTTCCACTTCGGAATAGAAGGCGTAGAGCTGCTTCAGCGCGTACGTGATGCGCTCGGCCGGCTCGCCGATCGCCCGCCAGCCTTCGAGATCCGGGCGCGGATGCCGGACCAGAAGTGCGCGGAGCACGCGGCGAGCTGGTCTTCCTCGGTCGGGAAGTAGCGGTAGACGGTGTGGCGCTGCACCCCGGCGGTCTCGGCGATGCCCGCGATGGTCGTGCGCGCCGGGCCGATCGACCCGTGCAGCTCGACGATCGCCTCCGTGATCCGGCGGCGCGTGTCCTCCATGGCGTCGGCCCGCCGGCTCATCCGGTAGGTCCGGGTCGCCTTCTCCACAACCATCGTTTCGCTCCTCGCCGCACGGACGTTCCAGGATAACCGCCGTTTTTGTCGGGGGTGGGGGGCACCATGGCGGGCATGTGGGGACGCAAGGAGAAAGACCTGCCCGCCGACACGGCGGCCGAGGCCGTCGAATTCGCGCGGCCACTCGTGCACGGCGGCTTCAGCACGCCCGACGACGTCGCGGTTCGCACGGCCCGACTTCAGCCGCGAACTCCGCCACGCCACTCACCGACCTCGGCGACCGAGCGGAGCCGCAACTCCTGAGAAGCCAGGATCCGTGACACCCGGCGGCGTGGAAGGTTCGCACTGCCCGGCTTCGACCGCGAACTCCGCCGCGCCACTCACTCACCTCTCGAGAGGGGCGGCTCCGTGACATCCGGCCCGCGACCCGGGCCGGCGACCGAGCGGAGTCGCAACTCGTGACCGGAACATGGCACCTCCGGCCGACAAGCCAACCCCGCCCCGACAATCGCGCCGGACGACACTCGTCCGGCTGTGGTCGCCGGTTTCGGGCACCGGGACCCCTCCCGGGGCGGGTGGCCACAATCGGCGGCGGTCGTCGTGTGGTGGGGAAAGGGAGCCGATGTTCGAACCGCCGTGGGTGCCCGTGCGTGGGGCCAGTGCGGCCGCCGTGGCGGTCGGGAATGCGTCGTTCCTGGGGGTCGGGTACCTGCTGCAGGGGCGGCGAGGGCTGGCGGTCGCGAACGTCGTGGGCACGGTCGTGCCGGCGGTGCTGCTGGTGACGGCGTTCCCGACGGTGTGGTTCGAGATCGTGGTGCTGGTGTGGTGGGCGGCCGGGATCGTGCACGGGTGGTTCCTCGCGGGGCCGACGGCGCAGAACGGGTGGCGGGACTGGGTGGTGGCGCTGGCCGTCGCGGTGCCGGTGCTCGTGGTGGCGGCGTTGCTGCGGTTCGATGCCGTCGGGATCGCCCGGGATGTGGCTGACGCGCGCGAAAGTGGCGACTGCGCCAAGGCCGAGGGGGCGCTCGACCGCGTGTGGTTCGGCCACCGCCTCGCCGACGCGCCGCTGGCTGCCGCCGGAGATGCGACGGCCCAGGCGTGCGGCCGGCTCCACACCGCGGCTGAGGCACTGACCGACGGCCTGCCCGGCAACCCTGGTCAGCTAAGGACCGGTTTCGACATTCTGGCCGGAGTGCGCACCGACCTGCCCGGCAACGAGCGCATGGCCGACGTCGTGCTCGACGGTTTCCTCACCAAGCTGCCGGCGCAGAACCCGTGTGACCTCGCCGTGGACACCGACTGGTTGCGGACCCGCCACGAAGCCACGGCCGTCGTCGAGCGCACCCGGCCCGGCGCCCTCGTCTCGTGCGCCGACGGCCTGCTGGCCACCGGCGACTGGCAGAACGCCCGCACGCGGTACCAGCAGGCGCTCGACCAGTACCCGCACAGCGCCGTCGCCGCGAGAGCCACCGAAGGCAACCAGAAGGCCAAGGTCGCGGGGGAACTGGCGAACGTCCGCAGCCTCCTGTCGAACACCAGCGCACCCGAGTACTGCACCAAGCCTGCCCCCTACAGCGCCGCGCCGCCGTACGGCAAGGGCACGAACCACGCGATCTTCTCCGGCAACGACGACTTCACCAACCGCCTCCCCGCCGGCTGGCGGGTAACCGACCCGACGAAGGCCGTCCTGATCGTCTGCGCCGGCGACGACACCAACGGCACCGCCGTCCGCACCTGCCAGTACGAGGGCACGTTCAAGGGCTTCCCCGACGACGTGACCTTCCACAAGATCGCCATCCCTCTCAAGGCCTACGAGCTCCGCACCGGCAAACTCGTCGCCGACACCAAGGTGGAGATCGGTGGCACGAGCTGCCCCCCGTCCGTCTCCTACACCTCCTACGGCTACACCGACCTCGGCCCGCCGTCCGACATGCCGGTCGACGCCTCGGACGCCGACGTGCGCGCCGCCTTCGCGTCCCTCATCACCCGCTGAACCCGCGAAAATCGCTTGAGGCAGGTGGCTCCGCCCGCCAGACGCGTGCGCACGGACCGGCTCGAGGCCGCGTTCCTCACCAACGCCGATGATGCGGCGCCGGACCGGATCCAGAGAAGCCCTCGGCGGCCGCTACTTCTGGGTCTCCGACGGCCTGATCGTGCGCGAGCCCGGGGTCAGCGCCATCGTCGGCGTGCTCGAAGGACTGCTCGACAACGGCGATTTCACCTCGATCCGCCAGCGACTCGACTGACCACAGTCCACAAGCGACTCAAGAATCCCCCGGCCCGGCAACGCTTTCCGGCAACGGCACATCCGGGTCGAGTGTGATACCGCCGGCACGGAGGGCGTCGTCGAGGATGCGCCAGGTCCAGCGGGCCAAGAGGGTGGCCAGGTCGGCCTGGTCGAGGCCCCGCGGGTTTTCCAGCCAGCGCGCGGTGCTGGACTCGACGAGGCCCACGAGGGCGAAAGCGATCGTGTCGGCGACGCGCGTGTCCATGGCGTACGCGGCGAGGTAGCGCTCGAACAGCACGGTCAGCTGGCGGGCGATGGCGGTCTTCACGTCGGCGACCACGTCGCGGGTGCCGGGGCGGCCGGAGACCTGCGTGAGGTAGCGGTAGAGGTGGGCGTGGTCGGCGAGCCAGCGCGTGTGGGCGCCGATCGCGCCGCGGATCATCTGCATGGGGGTGCCGGGCGGGTCCCACAGGGGCGCGAACTCGGCGGTGATCAGCTCGCCCGCGCGGTCGGCGATGGCGCACTGCAGGTCGGTGGCGTCGGCGAAGTGCTTGTACAACCGCGTGCGCGCGACGCCGGCTTCCTCGGCGATCTGTTCGGTGGACACGTCCGGTCCGTGGCGCGCGATGGCGCGCAACCCGGCCTCGACGAACTCGCGGCGGCGGCGTTCCCGCTGGCCCGCCCAGCGCGCCGCCCGGCCGTCAGCCTTGTGGGGGGTGCCCGGGGACGTCATCGGCGGGAAGTGTAGCGCTCCCTACGATATCAGGTACACTTCCGTACCTGTTACTTTAAGTGCCTATTGAACACGGTCAGTGTTCATACGGAGAGTGTCCAGACGATCGTGGAGAGCCGCGTGGGGAGTTGCGTGGACGGCGAGCCGCCGGACCCGGTGCTGCTCGCGGCCGTCCGCGCCGGTGACCTCCACGCGAGCGGGGCACTCTACCGCCGTCACGTCGAGCCGATGCGCCGCACGGCCGCGCGCTTGAGCCACCGGCCGGCGGAGCGCGAGGACCTGGTCGCCGAGGCGTTCACGCGGGTGATCACCACCGTGCGCGCGGGCGGCGGGCCGCGCGAGGACGCCCGGCCGTACCTGATCGTCACGATGCGCAACCTCGCCGCGCGCTGGAGCCGGCACCACAACCGCGTCGACCTGTGCGAAACCGTCCCCGAGCCCCCCGGCGCGCGGGCGGTGGCCGAGGAAGAGGCGGTGCGACGGTCCGACGTCGACCTCGTCTGGTCGGCTTACTGCACGTTGCCCGGCCGGTGGCGAACGGTCCTGTGGCGCACCGCTGCGGAAGGGGGCTCGACCGCGGAGGCCGCGCTGCTGCTGGGCGTCTCGCCGAACGGCGCCGCCGTGCTCGCCGGACGGGCACGCGAGGGCCTGCGCCAGGCGTACCTGCAGGTCCAGGTGCCGAGCGCGGAAGACCCGTACTGCGCGGAGGCGCGCCGCAATCTGGGCGCGTGGGTGCGCGGCGGGCTGTCGCGGCGGCGGTCGACGGTGATCGACGGGCACGTCGCGGGCTGCGCGCCGTGCCGGGTCGTGACCGCGGGGCTCACGGAGGTCAACGACGAACTTCCGGCCTGAGAGGGAAACGCAGGGGAACATCATGAGGAGGGGAACCATGAACGAGGAACCACTGGTGCGCGGCCACCGCGTCACCTACCTGCCGGGCAAGCGCAAGCCCGGCCCCCAACGCCTGTGCCGGCGCGGCATCGTGACCGGCCCGCCCGTGCTCGACACCGACACCGACGTCACCTGGGTCCCCGTCCAAGCCGACGGCAATCACGACGCCGGCGAATGGGTCCGCGCCGACGCGATCATCGACGTGGTGGCCCCGACATGACCCAGCCCGACACGCCCATCTTCGACACGCTGATCACGGAAGCCGGTCTCGACTGGCCCGAGGAGACCCCAGCGAAGGAACCTTCCTGACGCGCGGCAAACCGTGCCGAGTCAGCTGCGCACCCCGAGGTCGGCGAGCAGCCGGGTGAGCACGTTCTCGTTGGCGGGCAAGGAGAAATGGTCGACACCGGGATTGTCGTCCAGCCGGTACGAGCAGCACGACGTGCCCTGCCACACGCGGGTCGCCTCGTTGGTGAGGTCTTCCTGGTTGCCGTCGCCGTCGCGCGTGATCGTGATGGAGGGCGGGCCGGCCACCTGGCCGACGGTGAGGTCCGGCAGGCGCGCGTAGTCGTCCGGGGTGTACGAGCGGCCGGTGGACTGGTCCACCAGCACGGTCTCCCGGTCGCCGAAGACCTTCGGGTCGGCAGCGCTCAGGTACGTGGTGGGCGCGGTCAGGTACCTGCCGGCGAAGCCGCCGATGTCCGGGGTGAGCCGCGCGTCGTCGCCGACCACGCGGATGTCCTGGTCGCAGCGGAGCCGTGCGCCTCGAGGGTGCGGTTGAGCGGCCCGTAGAAGGGCGCGCTCGCGGTCGTGCCGTAACCGAGCACCGACACGTCGACGCCGGGCTTCACCGTGCACGACCCGACCACGGCCGCGGCGTGCCTGCGGTCGGGTTCGTTCACCGACTGGTTTCACAACGACCACCCGAGCACCACGTTCAGCCAGGTTTGCCAGGACGAGCTGCTGACGCTGCGGTACGACTCCGACCCGTTCGCCCCGATGGCGAAGCGCTTCTCCGAGCAATGATGACCACTTGCTCCGGACAGCGGGTACAAAAGACACCTCAGCCGGAGAACATACGGGAGGAACCCCGCCGTGAAGATCGGTCTCGTCGCGCCACCGGATCTCGGTGTCACCCAGTTCGTCGGCTACGCGCAGCGGGCCGAGCGGCTGGGGTTCGACGAGCTGTGGGTGGTCGAGGACTGCTTCTTCCGCGGCGGAATCGCGCAGGCGGCGGTGGCGCTGGCGAAGACCGAGCGGATCCAGGTCGGCATCGGGGTTTTGCCCGCCGGGGCGCGGAATGTCGCGTTCGCGGGGATGGAGGTGGCGACGCTCGCCGGGATGTTCCCGGGGCGGCTGCTGGCCGGGATCGGGCACGGGATGCCGGCGTGGCTGCGGCAGGCCGGGGCGTGGCCGGGGAGCCCGTTGACGCTGCTGCGCGAGTATTTCACCACCGTCCGGGCGATCCTCGCCGGCGAGCGCGTCGGCTTCGACGGCGCCGAAGTACAGCTGCGTGACGTCCGGCTGCAGAGCCCGCCGGAGGTCGTGCCGCCGTTGTACGCCGGGGTGCGCGGGCCGAAGTCGCTGGCGCTCGCGGCCGAGGTGGCGGACGGGACGATCCTCGCGGAGCCCGTCACGCCGGAGTATCTGCGGGCCGTGCGCGAGATCGTCGGGGCGGAGCACGAGCTCATCGCCTACAACGTCGCGGCCGTCGACGACTCCCCCGACCACGCGCGGACCCTGGCCCGGCAGGCGCTCACGGCGATCGGCGAGCCGGACTGGGCGCCACACCTCGCGCCGTTGCCGTTCGCCGTGGAGTTCGCCGCCCTGCGCAAGGCGGCCGGGTCACAGGAGGAGTTCGCGGCGGCGCTGCCTGACGAGTGGGTGGACCAGCTGGCGGTGGTCGGCACCCCGGCCGACGCCCGGGCCCGGCTCGGCGAGCTCGAGGCCGCCGGTGCGGGCCACGTCGTGTTCATCCCCGCGGGGCCGGACCCGACGGCGGCCGTCGAGGCCCTCGCGCGAGTGCTGCCGTATCGCTGACCGGAACGGGGTGGTCCCGAAAATGCCTCGGAAACGGTAAACTGGGCGCCAGTGCGCAGTTCACCCACGTTCCCATCAGCGGAACACAACCAGAATTCCGAGGACCACCGGTTTGAGCACCCACAGTACCGCCGGGCGCAAGCCCGCAGCTTCGTCCGACAACGCCGGCACGGAAGCGGCCGCGCGCGTCGCCGACGTGCTGCTGCTCTTTACCGGCGGGCCCCGGTACCTGGGGGTGAGCGCGATCAGCCGGGAGCTCGGGCTGGCGAAGGCCGTGGTGCACCGGATCCTGCAGTCGCTCGTCTCGCGGGAGATGCTCGCCACCGACCCTGGTGTCGCCGGTTACCGGCTCGGTCCGGCGGCCGTGGCGCTGGGGGCGAGTGCGTTGCGGAGGTTCGATGCGCGGACGGTCGCCACCCCGGTGTTGCGCCGGCTGCGGGACGAGACGAGTGAGACCACGACGTTGTCCGGGCTGGTCGGCGATGAGCGGGTGTATCTCGATCAGTTCGAGAGTCCCCGTGAGATCAAGATGACTGTCGACATTGGACGGCGGTTTCCGTTGCACGCCGGGTCGTCCGGGAAGGTGATCTTGGCGTTTCTGCCGGAGGAGCGGCAGGCGGCGGTGCTGGGGCGGGAATTGCCGGCGTTGACGGAGAAGACGATCACGGCGGCGGATGATTTGCGGACGGTGTTGGCGGAGACTGCTCGTGAAGGGGTTGCGGTGTCGTTGGGGGAACGGCAGCCGGGGGCGGGGTCGGTGGCGGCGCCGTTGTTCGGGCCGGATGGGGAGATTCACGGGTCGATCAGTGTTTGTGGGCCGGAGTATCGGTTTACGCCTGAGGTGGTGGGGCGGTATCGGGTGTTGGTGAGGGATGCTGCGGAGGAGATACGGCATAGCTGGGCTTGGTTGAGGGATTCGGGGGATTCTGCAGGGAGGTGATTTCTTGGGCCGCGCAGGAGGGTTGCGGGGGGTTGATTTTGTTTCCTCGCAGGGCGTGTTGCGGCAAGGCGGCGTTGATGCGGTTCGTCGCAGGAGCGGCTTGCTGTTGAATACGCACCCCGAAGCTGGAGTGTGTTACGGCCGGCAAGGAGGCTTCGGATCGGGGTGCCGGGGCGGGTCTGGGTGCAAGCGTTGTTGCGTTGTTGGGCCGCGGTTGGGTAGGGGCCAAAGCGCAACCAATGCCGCATTGGGGCGCAAAAAGTGGGCCCTCCACGCCGGAGCGTGAAGGGCCCACTCTCGGGAGAACTCAGCGGCCGCGCTTGAGGTAGTGGCCGATGGGGTCGCCGGTGATTTTGCCGTCGGTGTAGACGTGGTGGCCGCGGACGAAGGTGTCGGTGACCTTGGCGGTCATGTCGAAACCCTCGAACGGGGTGTATTCCTGGGTGGACTCCGAGTCGGCCGCGTGGACGGTCCAGCGGACGTCGGGGTCGACGAGGGCGAAGTCGGCGTCGTAGCCCTCGGCGATGGTGCCCTTGGTGAGCAGGCCGTAGCGGCGGGCGGGGTTCGTCGAGGTGAGCTGGGCGATGCGCTGCAGCGAGAGGCCGCGCTTGGCGCCCTCGCCGACGAGGCCCGGCAGGAGGTACTCGGCGCCGCCGAAGCCGGATTTCGCCAGGAAGACGTCGTCGCGGTCGGCGCCGAACTTGAGTTCGTCGCGGCAGCAGGCGTGGTCGCTGACGACCCAGTCGACGTTGCCGGCCAGGACGTGGCGCCAGAGGGCCTCGACGTCCTCGCGTTCGCGCAAGGGCGGGTTGACCTTGCCGCCGATGCCGGAAGCCGTGTCCACATCCGCGAGCAGGTGGCCGATGGTCACCTCGCGGCGGAAGTCGATGTGGGGAAACGCCGACGCCATGGTCAAGGCGGCCGAAAGCGCCTTCTCCGACGACAGGTGCAGCAGGTTGATGTTCGGCAGGCCCGTCTCGTGCGCCAGGTACGACGCGATGGTCACCGCGAGGCCTTCGGAGTGCGGCGGCCGCGAAGCACTGTACGCGCGCAGGCCCGACAGCGAACCGTCCTGCTCCACCAGCTTCGTGTACGCGGTCATGATCTCGGCCGTCTCGCAGTGCAGCGAGAGCGACAGGTGCGGCGCGTACTCGGTGAGGATCTCGCGCGCGTTCTGCACACCGCGCATCACGAACTCGAAGTGCGCGATGTCGTAGCGCTCATCGGGCGGGATCATGAGGAAGTCGCTCTGGCTGGTCGAGCGGCCGTGCAGGCCGTGGCTGCCATAGAACATGAAGATCTTGAACGACGTGACGCCGTGTTCCTCGACGAGGTACGGGATCTCCGAGATGTGCTCGGAGCTCATCGGCGCGAGGTGGAACGCGTAGTCCACGTACGCGTTGCCCTGCGCCGCCGAGAGGACCTCGGGGAAGAAGTCGCGGTAGCTGCCGCCCTTGTTCAGGTAGTACTGGCCCGTGCGCATGTAGGTCAGCGACGTGGTGACGCCGCCCTGCGCGCTCGCGCGGCTTTCGGTGCGGGTGTCGGTGGCGAGCTCGTTGTAGATGCCCCAGTGCTGGTGCGCGTCGACCACGCCGGGGAAAGCCAGCAGGCCGCGACCGTCGACCACCCGGGCGGCGTCGTCCTCGGGCAGGTTCGGCGCCACCCGCGTGATCTTGCCGTCGTTGACGGCGATGTCCAGCAGTTCCGGCTGCGACCCGTCGGGGTCGTCGGGCCGGACGACCCGGACGTTCTTCACGAGCAGTTCCGTGGTTGCCATTCTTCTCCTCCGCTTGCGGTATGGGCTGTGCTGATTGTTTACCAATCCGACCACAGCCACGGCGGGAACCGTTGCCTGACGCGGTAACCGTCCCGTTGCGTGCCCGCCTACTTATGGGTCGGATTGGTAAAAGGAAAGTCAGTGGTGACGGCGGGCGACGTCGCCCGCGGCAAGATAGGCGAGGCCGAACGCGGGTAGCAGCCCGTTGCCCGGCAGGTAACCGGCGGCGCCGTGGCCGGAGATGCTCGCGGCCGCGCCGCCGGCGGCGTAGAGGCCCCGGATCGGGTTGCCCTGCGCGTCGAGCACGGCCGCGTTCTCGTCGACCATCAGGCCGCCCTGGGTGTGGAACAACGCGGGCACGACACGCACCGCGGCGTAGCGGCCCGAAAGCGGGCGCTCCCAGTTGGTGCGGCCGAACTCGTCCGCCCGCTCGCCGCGGGCGATCGCGGCCACACCGGACAGCTCAGCGGCCAGCGCGTCCGCCGGTAGGCCCGTCACGGCGGCCAGGCCGGCCGCGTCGTCGGCCCACACCAGCGCACCCGACGCGACGGTGTCCCGGAAGTCCTGAAACGGCTGGCACTGCTCGAAAATCGTCTCGTCCAGTACGATCCAGCCGGTCGAGCCTTCCCGCGCGGCCAGCTCCGCCGCATACTCCGAATAGCCGCGCGTCTCGTCGCCGAAGCGGCGGCCACCGAGGTCGACGAGGAACGCGCCGTGGATGATCGTCGCCCAGCCCACGAGCGTGCCGGCGTTGGCCGCGACCGCGCCGTGGCCCTGGTACGCGTCGAGGAATCCCGTCGCGGCACCGAGTTTCTCGCCGATGCGCAACGCGTCGCCGAGCGACTGGTCACTGCCCTGGTACAGCGCTCCGGCGATCTCCGGCAGGTGCCGGGCCACGAGGTTTTTGTCGGCGCCGAAGCCATTGGTGGCCAGCAGCACCGCACGCGTCGGGATTTCTTCCTCGATGCCGTCGGGGTAGCGCACCACGACCGCGCGCACACCGTCCTCACCGGACAGCACCTCGATGAGCTTGCCCGGCACCAGCAGCTCGATGTTCTCGTGCTCGGTGACGCGCCGCGCCAGGTGGTCGATCACGCCCGAACCGTGGCGGCCGGGGATCGAGTGGCAGCGCGTGACGGCGTGGCCGGGGTAGTTGAAGTCCGTCACCAACGAGAGCGGCAACCCCGCCGAATCGGCGAGCCATTCGACCAGCGGTGCGCTCACCGAGGCGAGCGTCCGGGCCAGCCGCGGGTCGGCCTGCCCCTTCGTCTTCGCCATGATGTCGGCGACGAACTGCTCCGGCGAGTCCTCGACGCCCGCCTCGGCCTGCCAGCGCGAACCCGCGCCGGGAAACATGGCCGTGGACATCGACGTGTTGTTGCCCCGCCGGAAGTGCTCGCTCGCCTCGACGACGAGCACGCTCAGCCCCAGCTCCGCCGCCCGCAGCGCACCGGCGAGCCCGCCACCGGCGCCGGCGACGACGAGGTCCGGTCCGTCGCTCACCGCGCCCCCTCGACGGCGAGCAGCCGCATCGCAAGCTCCGTCGGGTCGACGATCCGCGCCGGCAGGTCGGCCGGCTCGACGTCGACCGCCGAGCAGCCGTTGATCACCGCCGTCGCGCCCAGCTCCGCCAGCTCGCGCACGGCCGACCCCAGCGCCGCGTTCCACACCTCGGTCTCGGCGATCGCGGAGAACGGCAGGTCGAGCACGCGGATGCCGGCGAGGTACTCGTCGAGCCCGTACGCGGAGATCCGGTCGGCGAACTCGTCCTTGATGGCCTCGTTGCGCACCACGGCACCGAACCGCACGCCCTTGCCGGCCAGGTGCGTCGCCGACAGCTTGAGGATGCCGTGCACCGGCAGCGCCGGGTCGGCAACGACGTCGGGCACCGACGGGTCGAGCACGCAGTCCGGGAACGCGAGGTCGAAGCCGCCGCCCGCCTCCTTGAGCAGCGCGGCGACTTCCCGCTCCGAGTCCCGCATCGACCCGGCGGTGTCCAAAGTGGCCGGCCCGGCCGGGCCCACGTTGCGCAGCTCGATCTCCACGCCCGGCGGCGCGAGGCGGTCGTAGCGGGCCTGGCGCCGGGCGACCTCATCGGCGGGCAGGTGGATGGGCGTCACCGCGAGGGCACGCATCAGTTCAGCTCCTTCTCGTCGGTCCCGGCCAGCTCGCGCAGCGCCGCGCCGACGCGGAGCAGGCCGGGCAGTTCGTGGCCCAGCACGGCGGCCCGGTCCACGAGTTCGGGCTGCTGCGGCAGCCACGTCTTCAGCAGGCCGAGCACGTCCGGCTCGGTCAGCGGGTGGTGGTCGGCGTCGCCGACCGGGTTGGGCACCTCACGCGTGAGCGTGGTGCCGTCGTCGAGACACACCTGCACCCGGGTCGCGCGCTCGTCGGGCAGGCGCGCGGTGAGGTCGGCCGCCTCGACGAGCCGTACGCGCCGCGCCAGCGCACGCACGTCCGGATCGTCGAGGGCCGAACCCGGCGCGACCTCGCCGGTGAGCGCGGCCGTGGCCACCACGAACGGCGTGGAGAACATCGCCGAGAGCCGGTTCGACCAGCCCACTCCGGACAGTCCGGCGCCCAGCAGGTGGCTCTCCACCACGATCTTCGTGATGCCGTCGGCCCGGAACTCCCCCGAACTCCGTAGCTCCAGCACGGCGTCGGCCGCCGGGTGCGTGAAGGAGCACGACGCGTGCCGCTTGAAGTAGCCGCGCGCGATGTCCCACCGCGTGCCGAGTTCGGTGGTCAGCTCGGCCGCGTCGAACGAGCCCAGCACCGTGCCCAGCGAGAGCGCGGCTGTGCCCGTCGTACGCGCCATGCCCGCCGCCGCCATCCGCGCGGCGGCGAGCCCGGACATCGCCGAGGCGCCCAGCCACGCGTTGCGCACCGGGTTGCCCTGCGTCGCCGAGTCGAAGTGCCCGGCGATGGCCATCCCGGCCGCGGTGTCGATCGCCGCCGCGGTCGCGCCGGGCGAAAGACCCAGCAGCCGCGCGCACCCGGCCGCCGCGCCGGGCACACCCCAGCTGCCGTGCGGGTGCGCGCCCGCGCGCAACGAGGTGGCGCGGCCGAAGCGCGACGCCACCTCGTACGCGGCCAGCAGCGCCGCCGCCGTGTCGGCGCCGGTGCTGTCCAGTTCGGCCGCCAGCGCCAGCACCGCGGGGAAACCGTGGGCCGCGGGGTGGCCCTTGGCGTACTTGTTGCCCTCGTCGAGCTCCAGCGACACGAGCGCCATCGCGTTGAGCCAGGCGGCGGCGTCCGTGGAGACCAGCCGCCCGGCCCCGATCAACGGCGAAGGACCGTCCGGAGCCCGCCAAGCCGTGACCAACGCCCGCTGCTCGGCCAGTGTTGCGCCGATCGCCGTCACGCCGACGACGTCGAGCAGCACCAGGGCGAGCCGGTCCAGCACGGCGGCCGGCACGGCCGTGACGTCCACTTCGGACACCCACGCGCCGAGCGCCGCGGTCGCTTCGGTGGCCTGTTCCGTTTTCACAGTCCCAAGTACGCCTTCCTGACCCGGCTGTCGTCCGCGAGTTCGGCGCCCGTGCCCGCGAGCACGGTCGACCCGCTCTCCAGAACGTACGCCCGGTCGGCGATGGCCAATGTCTGCTTGGCGTTCTGCTCCACCAGCAGCACCGCCACACCGGTGTCGCGGATCCGCTGCACCGCTTCCAGCATCGTCCACGTGAGCTTCGGCGACAGCCCGGTCGAGGGCTCGTCGAGCATCAGCAGCCGCGGCCCGGCCATCAGCGCCCGCGCGATTGCGAGCATCTGCTGCTGCCCGCCGCTGAAGGTCTGCGCGACCGTGCTCCGGCGCTCGGCGAGCACCGGGAACAGTTCGTAGACCTCCTTCAGCGATTTCGTGGCCTGTGCCGAGGTGCGCGTCCACGCGCCCATGCGGAGGTTCTCCTCCACGGTGAGCGTGCCGAACAGCGCGCGGTCCTCGGGCACGTGCACGAGACCCTCGCGCACCAGCTGGTCGGGGCGGCGGCCCGCGGTCGGCTCACCGTCGAGCGTGATGGTGCCCGACATCGGTTTCAGCTGGCCGCAGATGCTGCGCAGCGTTGTCGTCTTGCCGGCGCCGTTGGCCCCGACGAGGGCGACGATCTCGCCCGCGGCCAGCTCCAGGTCCACGTCGTGGAGGATCCGCATGCGCCCGTAACCGGCGCAGACCTTGTCAAGCTTCAGCACGGGTCGGCTCCTCCCCGAGGTAAGCGTCGATCACCCGGGGGTCGCTGGTGACCTCTTCGGGCGACCCGACGGCGAGCACCCGGCCCTGGTCGAGCACGAGCACGCGGTCGGCCAGCCGCATCACGGCGGCCATGATGTGCTCGATGAACACCAGCGTCACGCCTTCCTGCTCGCGCAGCGTGGCGAGCAGGTCGAGCACGGGCTCGCGCTCGGCCGGCACGAGCCCGGCCAGCACCTCGTCGAGCAGCAGGACCTTCGGCCGCATCGCGAGGGTGCGGGCCAGCTCCAGCCGCTTGAGCCCCGCTGTCGGCAGGTCGGGAGCCGCGCGGTGCGCCCACGGCCCCAGCCCCACCCGTTCGACGACATCGAGCGAATGCTTGCGCAGCTCCTTCGCGCCGAAGCGGTGGTGCTGCGCGGCGAGGCTCACGTTCTCCAGCACGGTCATGCTCGAGAACGGCCGCATCAGCTGGAACGTGCGCACCATGCCGGCACGTGCGATCCGGTCCGGCGAGCGGCCCGTCACGTCGGCGCCGGCGAGGTGCACGCGGCCGGTGTCGGGCCTCAGCGCGCCCGACACCACGTTGAACAGCGTGGTCTTGCCCGCGCCGTTGGGCCCGATGACGCCGAGGATCTCGCCCTCGGCCACCGCGAAGTCCACATCGGACAGCGCGTGCAGCCCGCGGAAGGACTTGCCCACGCCCTTGACCTCGACCAGGTTCATCGCCGCCACCTCGCAGTCAGCGTCCCGACTATGCCCTTCGGCAGCAACCGCACGATGAGGATCAGCAGCACGGCGTAGAGCACCACGTCGAGCCCGCTGCGGCCCTGCAGGAACCCGAGGAACCCGGGTGGGGTGCGCAAGAGCGTCGCCGTGACGTCGGTGAGCGAGCCGACGATGATCGCGCCCACCACCGGGCCCCAGATCGTGCCGATGCCGCCGATCACCACGGGCACGATCGCCTGGATCGAGATCGCGGAGCCGAACCCGAGATCGGGGTTCACAAACAGGTAGTACTGCGTGTAGAAGGCGCCCGCCACGGCGGTGATCGCCGCCGAGAGCGCCACCGTCGTCAGCTTGTGCCGCATCACGGGCGCCCCGAGCGAAGACGCCGCCAGCTCGTCGTCGCGGATCGCGGTGACGTAGCGGCCGGCGCGCGAGTGCAGGTACCCGATACTGACGGCGACCGCGGCCCCGGCCAGCACGAGCGCCACCCAGAAGTACGCGGGCGAGTCGGCCGGGAACTGGATGAGCCACAGCGACGAGCCCTGGATCAGCGGCACGCTGAAGCCCACCGACTTGTTGGCGAACGTGCTGCTGGTCACGATCAGCCGCAGCATCTCCGCGAACGCGAAGGTAGCCAGGGCGAAGTACGCGCCCTGCAGCTTGTAGCGGAACGAGAAGTAGCCGATGAGCACGGCGACCGCGGCGGCCACCGCCATCCCGGCCAGCATCCCGATCCACGGCGACACGTTCTGCTTCACCAGCAGGTACGCGCTGGTGTACGCGCCGAGCCCGAAGTACGCGGCGTGGCCGAAGCTGAACATCCCGCCGAACCCGCTCATGATGTTCCAGCCCACGGCCATGAGCAGGAAGATCAGGATCCGCACGGCGACCGCGCCCTGCGCCGCCGGCAGGATCAGCGGCAGCGGCACCGCGATGAGCACGAGCAGCGCGAGGATCGCGTACTGCCGGTTCTGCGGACGCAGCGGCGGCGCCTTGACCTTCTCGGTCGCGCCGGCCGGTCCGGCAATGGTGATGGCAGTCATGCTCGCCTCCCGAACAGGCCCTGCGGACGGAGGAACAGCACCAGCACGAACACCACGAACACGCCGAGCAGGGAGCTCTGGCCGCCGAGGTAGATCGTGGTGAGCTGCTCGACCAGCCCGATCAGCAGGCCGCCGACGAGCGCGCCGAGGACGTTGCCCATCCCGCCGAGCACCACCACCACGAACGCGGTGATGTTGAACTGCTCGCCGAGCGTCGGCGTCACCGTGACGAGCGGTCCCGCCAGTGCCGCGGCGGCGCCGGCGCAGGCTGTGCCGATCGCGAAGGTGACGGTGTGGATCCGCTTCACGTTGATGCCCACGAGCTCGGCGCCCGGGCCGTGGGCGGCGACCGCGCGGATCGCCGTGCCGAGCCGCGTGCGGCGCAGCAGCCAGAACAGCACCGCGCCGAGCAGGATCGCGCCGAGGAACGCGTACAGCCGCGAGCCCGCGACAATCGCGCCCAGCAAGGAGAACTGGAAGTCGCCCGGCAGCGCGATGCTCTTGGGCTCGGCGCCGAAGAACATCAGCAGCAGGTTCTCCAGCAGCAACGAGAGCCCGAGCGTGATGAGCAGCTGGTTCTCCAGCGTCTTGCCCGCGGAACCCGAGAGCAGCCCGCGGTGCACGGCGGCGCCGACCAGGAACAACGCGGGAACCGCCACGATCAGCGTGAGGTAGGGGTGCATGCCGGTGCCGGCCACCATGCCGAAGGAGATGAACATCGCGACGGCCAGCAGTGCGCCGTGGGCGAAGTTGACGATGTCGAGCACGCCGAAGATCAGCGTCAGCCCCATCGCGATCAGGCCGTAGAGCCCGCCGGTGAGGATGCCGGTGACCACCGACTGCCAGACCACCAGGCCGCTGCCCGACTGCAGGAGCGCGACGACGATCGCGACCACGAGCACGATGGCGACCACGCCGGCGCGGCTGAGGAAAGCCTTGCGCTGGCGGGCTTTGGTGTCGTCCGGAGGGGAGAATTCGGGGGCCAGCGTGGCCCCGGGGGAGAGTTCGCTCATGGCCGCCAGTTCACCGTGTAGTCGGGCCGGGATTCGGCTTTGTCCGGGGGGAAGACCTGCTTGACCTGACCGTCGCGGACCTGCATCAGGACGGGGAACGCGTTGCGGTTGTCGCCGTTGGCCGCGAAGGAGATCGGCCCGTGTCCCACGGTCAGCGGAGCGACCTGGGACGCGGCGATCGCGTCGCGGACCTTCTCGGGATCGGTGCTCGCGGCCTTCTCGACCGCTTGCGCGATCACGTCGACCGCGTCGTAGGACAGCACGGCGCCGGTGCGCATCGGGTCACCGAACTGGCGCTGGTACTTCTCGCGCAACGCGACAGTCTGCGCGTTGGTGGCGTCGTAGTGGTAGTTGGCGCTGAAGTAGAGCGCGCCGAGCTTCCCGGCGTCGGTCACGAACTTCGGCTGGTCGAAGGCGCCGTTGGAGACGCCCCACACGGCGTTGAGCGCCGGTTTCACCGAGTCGATGGCCTTCGCGGCCAGCAGGCTGTCGCGGTAGTAGCCCGCGATGGCGAGCACGTCGGCGCCCGAGGCCTTGACCTGCGTGATCTGCGCCGTGAGGTCGCTGACGGTGGTGGCGTCGTAGCTGATGTTCGGCCCGACGGCCATCCCGAGCTGCTGCGCCGCGGCGTTGAACGCGTCGGCCGCGCCGCTGCCGAAATCGCTCTGCTCGTGCAGGAAAGCCACCTTGTGGACCGGTTTCCCGGCCTGCTCCGAAACCTCCTTGAGGTACTGCGCGGCGGCGGTGGCGATCGCCTTGCTGCCGGGCTGCACGCGGAACGAGTACCGGTAGCCGTGGCCGAAAATCGCGTCCGAGGCGGTCACGTCCATCACGAACGGGACCCGGTTGCGTTCCGCGACCACGGCGACGTTGGTGCTCACCGCGCTCTGGTAGGTGCCGACGAGACTCACGGCGCCGGCGGAGATCAGCCGCTGGGCTTCGCTCTGGCCGATGTCGGCCTTGCCCTGCGTGTCTCCCGTGATCAGTTCGACCTTGCGGCCGCCGAGAGACTTGATGCCGCCGGCCGCGTTGATCGCGTCGACCGCCATCTGCGCGCCCCGGCGCATCTGGAGCCCGTCGACGGCGTTGGATCCGCTGACCGGGTGCAACGCCCCGATCTTCACCGGGCCCTCGTCCCGGCCTGCGGCCGCGCCACCGGCCCCGGCCGGGGCCGAACCTCCGCACCCGGCCGCCGCGAACAGGGCGCACGCGCTGAGCACGGCGGTGAGCTTTCGCGCGGACATGTCACCTCTTCCCAATGGAAGCCTCTTCCCGCTGGCAGCATCGGCGTTCCGCTTGGAGAAACACCGGGATTGTTGCCGGATATCGTGACACCGGCCTCCACGTCAGGTCAATATCTGCGCATAACTTGACGGAACGCTGTGATCAGTGCGAATTTGGTGACCAGCCCGCGACAAGGGTTGGAAACATCGCGTTCACAGTTGTTCCTCCCGGCGAAACAACGAGCACGAGTCTCGGCCGCCGGATGAGAAAGGCAGGTAGGCCCCATGACGGGCGCTTTGTCCGGGATCCGGGTACTCGACACCGCCACCCTGTTCGCCGGCCCGCTGGCCGCGACGCTGCTGGGCGACTACGGCGCCGAGGTGATCAAGATCGAGCACCCGAACGGCGACCCGGTCCGCAGCCACGGCGCGCAGCGCGACGGGGTCGGCCTGTGGTGGAAGATGCTCGGCCGCGGCAAGAAGGCCATCACGCTCTACCTCGGTTCCCCCGAGGGCCAGGAGATCTTCCGCAAGCTGGTGGCCGACGCCGACGTGGTCGTGGAGAACTTCCGCCCGGGCACGCTGGAGCGCTGGGGGCTGGGCTACGACGAGCTGCGCGAGATCAACCCCGGACTGGTGCTCACGCGTGTGACCGGTTTCGGGCAGATCGGCCCCTACTCGAAGCGCCCCGGCTTCGGCACGCTCGCCGAGGCGATGAGCGGGTTCGCCGCCATCACCGGCGAGCCCGACGGCCCGCCCACGCTGCCGCCGTTCGGTCTCGCCGACGGCATCGCAGCGCTGACCACCGCGTTCGCGGTGATGACGGCACTGCGGGCGCGCGAGCAGACCGGGCGCGGGCAGGTCGTGGACCTGGCCATCATCGAACCGATCCTGACGTTGCTCGGGCCGCAGATCATCGCCTACGACCAGCTCGGCACGCTGCAGCCGCGCACCGGCAACCGCTCCACGAACAACGCGCCTCGCAACACCTACCGCACCCGTGACGGCAGCTGGGTCGCCATCTCCACGAGCGCGCAGTCGATCGCGGAACGCGTGATGCGCCTGGTCGGGCGCCCGGAGCTGGTCGACGAGCCGTGGTTCGCCACCGGTGCGGAACGCGCGAAGCACGCCGACGAGCTCGACGACGCGGTCGGCTCGTGGATCGCCGAGCGCGACCGCGACGACGTGGTGAAGGCGTTCGAAGAGGCACAGGCCGCGGTCGCGCCGATCTACACCGCCGCCGACGTGATGACCGACCCGCAGTTCGCGGCGCTCGGCAGCATCACGACCGTCGACGACGTCGAGCTCGGTCCGGTGAAGATGCAGAACGTGCTGTTCCGGCTGTCGGAGACGCCGGGCGGGATCACGTCGACCGGTGCGCCGCTCAGCGCGCACACCGCCGAGATCCTCGGCCGCTATGGCTTCGGCGAGCCGGAGCTGGCTTCGTTGCGCGAAAAAGGCGTGATCAAGTGACGGTGGTGCGCAGCTGGCTCTACGTGCCCGGCGACCGGCCCGACCGGATCGCCAAGGCGCTCGCGGGCCCGGCCGACGCCGTGGTCGTGGACCTGGAGGACGCCGTCGCGGTGGCCGCCAAGGACGAGGCGCGCCGCACCGTGGTGACGACGCTGGCCGAAGGCGCCGCGATCTATGTGCGGATCAACGCCCCCGCCACTGCCGCCGGTGAGGCAGACCTGGCCGCGCTGGCGGCGGCGGACGGCAAGCCTGCCGGGGTGCGCGTGCCCAAAGCCGAGGACCCGGACGAGCTGCGCTGCGTCGCCGACACGCTCGGCGTGGCGCTGTACCCGATCCTCGAATCGGCGCTGGGCGTGGAGAACGCGCTCGCGCTGGCCACCGCGCACCCGCTCGTCGCCGGGATTTCCCTTGGTGAAGCGGATCTCGCCGCCGACCTGCGCGTGGCCGGTGGCTCTGACAGCCCTGCGCTGGTGTGGCCGCGGTCTCGGGTGGTCGTCGCCGCGCGCGCGGCCGGGCTGCCGAGCCCGGTGCAGAGCGTGTGGACCGCCGTGCGCGACCTCGACGGATTGCGCGCGAGTACCGAAGCGGGACGCCGCGCCGGGTTTTTCGGCCGGTCGGTGATCCACCCGTCCCAGATTCCCGTGGTGCACGAGGTGTGCGCTCCCGATCCGGCGGAGACGGCGTGGGCGCGCGAGCTGCTCGGCCGCCTCGAGTCGTCGGGCGACGCCGCCTGGATCGATGACCACGGACAGTTCGTCGACGCCGCGATCGTGGCCCGCGCCCGCTGGGTGCTCGCGCTCGCGGAGTCGGGAGAAAAGCATGTTACTGATCCGGCCAAAAGTAGGCCGACCCCCGAACAGGACGCAACCGTTGCTACGTAAGGCATTCGGCCGTGGCTGTGGTCGGATTGGTAACGAACGGCACGTCGAGGAAGGCACGCACTCATGACACGTACCCAGGATCCGTTGCTGGCGGCGGTCGCCGGCGGGGTCCGGCTGATCGAGCTCGGTCAGCCGTTCTTCACCGGCATGCCCTGCTCGCCGAACCATCCCGGGTTCCGGATGACCCTGATCCGCCGCCACGGCGACATGCGCCGCCCGGACGGCGGTTCGGCGGCCAACGAGATCATCGTGACCGGCGGGCACGTCGGCACCCACATCGACGCGCTCTCGCACGTCAGCCACGACGGTGAGCTGCACGGCGGCGTCGACGCGGCCGAGGCCCAGCAGGGCGGCGTGTTCCGCACGCACGGCGCCGAGAACCTGCCCGGCCTGCTGCGCCGCGCGGTCCTGCTCGACGTCGCCGCTGTGCACGGCGTTCCCACGCTGGAGCCGGGTTACGGCGTCACGGCCGAGGACCTCGAAGCCGCCGCGAAGAGCGCGGGCACCGAGCCCGGTCCGGGTGACGTCGCGCTGATCCGCACCGGGTGGGCCCGCAACTTCGGTGACACGGCCGCGTATCTGGGCAAGGAGACCGGTGTTCCGGGCGCGGCGACTTCCGCCGCCGAGTGGCTGGCCGAGCGCAAGATCGCCGCCACCGGCTCGGACACCACGGCGTACGAGCAGATCCCGGCCGGCGCCGGACACGCGGTGCTGCCGGTGCACCGGATTCTCCTGGTGCAGTCGGGGATCTTCATCATGGAGCACCTGAACCTCGAAGCGGTGGCCGAGGAAGGCCTGTCGGAGTTCGTGTTCGTGCTGGCGCCGCTGCGGATCGTCGGCGGCACCGGCTCCCCCGTGCGTCCGCTCGCGGCGGTGACGGCATGACCCAGACCGCCATCACGCAAACGATCGTGCAGCGCGTCGCGGAGTTCGCCGCTTCCGTGCGCGCCAAGGGATTGCCCCCGGAGCTGCGCGAAGATGCCGCCCGGCGGGTGCTCGACGTGCTGGGCAACAGCCTCGCCGCTACCGGTGAACGTCCGGCCGCGGCCGTGGGCGCGCTCGTTCGGGAGTGGGGCGGCAACGGCCGGGCCACCGCGATCGGCAGTGGTGAGAAGCTGCCCGACCCGAGCGCGGCCCTGCTCAACGGCACCCTCGCGCACTCGCTCGACTTCGACGACACGCACCTGCCCTCGGTGCTGCACCCGTCGGCCTCGGTCGTGCCCGCGGCGCTCGCCGTCGCCGAATCCCGTGGTGCCACGGGCGCGCAGCTGCTCGACGCGATCGGTGTCGGCGTCGAGATCACCGTGCGGCTCGGCATGGCGGGATACGACGAGGAGCTCGGCAACTCCGTGTTCTTCGAGCACGGCCTGCACGCCACGGCGATCTGCGGCGCCCTCGGTGCCGCGGCCACCGCCGCGATGCTGTCCGATGTGGACGAATCCGGGATCGCCGACGCCATCGGCATCGCGGCCAGCATGGGCTCCGGCCTATTGGAAGCCAACCGCACCGGCGGCACGGTGAAGCGCGTGCACTGCGGCTGGGCCGCGCACGCCGCGGTGACCGCGGCCGGCATGGCGCGCCACGGCATCACCGGCCCGCCGACCGTGCTGGAGGGCCGGTTCGGCTTCCTGCAGGCGTTCTGCGGGGACCAGGCTCACGTCGACGAGATCGTCACCGGGCTCGGCACCGACTGGGAGCTGCCGGGGATCTTCTTCAAACCGTATCCCTGCAACCACTTCACGCACGCGGGCATCGACGCCGCGCGCCGGCTGCGGGCCCGGGGCGTGGATCCGGCTTCGATCACCAGTCTGGAGCTCGGCGCGCCGACGGCCGTGCTGCGCACCATCGGCGAGCCGCGTGAGGACAAGATCCACCCGAAGTCGGGTTACCACGCGGCGTTCTCCGGCCCGTACACGGTCGCGGCGGCGTTCCTCGGCGGCGGCGGGCTGGGCGTGTTCCACGAGGACTTCACCGACTCCGCGGCGGCGGACCCCGAGCGGCTCGCGTTGGCGGCCAAGGTGACGTGTGTGCCGGACTCTCGGTGTGACGAGATCTTCCCGCACCAGTTCCCCGCCGTCCTGCGGGCCCGGCTGACCGACGGGACCGAGGTGGAGGAACGCGTGGACGTGAACCGCGGCGGCCCGGACAACCCGCTGTCGGCCGACGAGCTGGCCACGAAGTTCCGCCTCAACGCCACCCGCGTGGTCTCCGCGGAGACGGCCGATCGGATCACGGAGCTGACCTACGGGCTGGCCGGCCTGGGCGACCTCTCGGAGCTGACCGGCTTGCTGCACTGATCCCCCGGCCGGGCGCGGCGGTCGCCGTCGCGTCCGGCCGGTCTCCAGTGTGCAAGGGCGCTGCTCAGCGGCGCTGGAAGCTGCCGCGGTAGGCCTGCGGGCTGGTGCCCACGATGCGTTTGAAGCGGTCGCGGAACGACGTCGGCGAACCGAAGCCGACCTGGCCCGCGATGCGGTCCACGCCGTGGTCGGTGGCTTCCAGCAGGTGCTGCGCCTGGCGGATGCGGGCACGCAGGAGCCACTGCAGCGGGCTGGTGCCGGTCTGTTCGCGGAAGCGGCGGTTGAGCGTGCGGCTGCTCATGCCGGCGTGGGCGGCGATGTCGTCGAGCGTGAGGTCTTTCGCGCAGTTCTCGTCGAGCCAGCGCAGCACCGGTTCGAGCACCGACCCGCGCGGGGTCGGCGGCTGGTCGTGGACGATGAACTGCGCCTGGCCGCCCTCGCGTTCGAGCGGCATCACCGACAGGCGGGCGGCGTCGGCGGCGACCGCGGAGCCGTGGTCGCGGCGGATGAGGTGCAGGCAGAGGTCGAGGCCCGCGGCGGCGCCGGCCGAGGTGAGGATGGCGCCGTTGTCGACGTAGAGCACGTCGGCGTCGACCTCGATCGCCGGGTAGCGGGCGGCCAGCTGCGGCGCGGCGGCCCAATGCGTGGTGGCGCGTTGCCCGTCGAGCAGACCGGTGGCGGCGAGGATGAACGCACCGGAGCAGATGGACGCGATGCGCGTGCCCCTCGCAGCGGCTGCGCGCAGGGCTTCGACGACGTCGGCGGGCACCTCTTCGAGCTCGTCGCGGCCGGGGACGATGATCGTGTCCGCTTCGGCGAGGGCTTCGAGGCCGTGCCGTGGCCGGATCGTGAAGGCACCGGCGTCGATCACCTCGGCCGGACCGCACACCCGCACCTGGTAGGCGGCGCGGCCGTCGGGCAGGCGCGTGCGGGTGAACACCTCGATGGGCGTGGCCAGATCGAACGGCACGACCTTGTCCAGGGCGAGGATCACCACGGAGTGCATGGCGAGATCCTAGTGGTCGCCGGTATTCTCGCCAAGCAGTGTGGCTTCCTGAAGTTCACACCCGCTTCGCGAAGCGGGTATAGCGTGAGCCTGGTGACGCCGATCTTCCAGCTCTCCGACGAGCACGTGACCGCGGAAGCCGCCCTCGACCCCGTGGCGGCGACGATGCGCGGGATCACCACCCCCGACCCCGCCACGCTCACCGACTTCTCGCCCGACGGGTTCGACGCCCGCGCCGACCAGGCGCGGCGGACGCTCGCGACCCTGGCCACGCTCACCCCCGAGTCGGCCGAGGACCGCATCGCGGGCGCGCACCTCAAGGAACGGCTCGAGGCCCAGCTCGCGTGGCACGACCTCGGCGAGCCGCTGCGCACCGTGAAGGCGCAGTTCGGCGTGCTGACTTCCTTGCGCGACACCGTCGACATGCTCCCGCGCACCGGCGACGACGACTGGCACGTGATCGGCGTGCGCCTGGCCGGCGTCGAGACGATGCTGGCGGCGTGGCAGACGTCGCTGCGCGCCGGCCTCGACCGCGGCCTCGTCGCCGCGCGCCGGCAAGCCCTGGAGACGGCGTCGCAGGCCGACCGGTTCGCCGGCGTCCACGAAGCCCTCGTGGCTTCCTACGGCGACGGCCCGCTCGCCCCCGACCTGCGTTCCGCCGCCGACGCCGCCCACCGTGGCTACGCCGAGCTGGCCCGCTTCCTGCGCGAGGACTACGCGCCGCGCGCGAGCACCGTCGAGGGCGTCGGCGCCGAACGCTACGCGGCCGGCGCGCGCCTGAGCCTGGGCGCGGACATCGACCTGGCCGAGGCGTACGAGTGGGGCTGGGCCGAGCTGGAGCGCATCGAGCAGGAGCTGGCGGCGGAGGCGGTCCAGGTGCGTCCGGGCGCTTCGGTCGCGGAGGCCATGGCGCTGCTCGACGATCAGTACTTTGTGGACGGTGAACCGGCCTATGTGGACTGGCTGCGCGCCGCCCACGACCGCGCGATGGCCGACGCCGCCGCCCACTTCGACATCCCGGAACCCCTGCGCGCCATCGACGTGACCATCGCCCACGGCTCCGCCTCGGGTGCGCCCTACTACACGGGCCCGAGCGAGGACGGCGTCCGCCCGGGCCGCACGTGGTGGCCGCTCGGCGGGCGATCGCGCTTCGCCGTGTGGTCGGAGCTGACCACGGTGTTCCACGAGGGCGTGCCGGGCCACCACCTGCAGATCGGCACCGCGAAGCTCGCCGCCGACCGCGTCAGCCGCTTCGCCCGCGTGCACTCCGTCAGCGGCCACGCCGAGGGCTGGGCGCTCTACGCCGAGCGCCTCGCCGACGAACTCGGCTGGTACACCCAGCCCGGCACCCGCCTCGGCATGCTCGCGGGCTCCGCCATGCGCGCCGCCCGCGTCGTCATCGACATCGGCGCGCACCTGGACCTCCCCCTGCCCGACGGTTCGCGCTGGGACTTCGACACGGCCTGCCGCGTGCTCCACGAACGCGGCCTGGCCGCCGAGCACCGCGTGCACGCCGAGGTGGTGCGCTACTTCGGCTGGCCGGGCCAGGCGATCGCGTACAAGCTGGGCGAACGCTCCTGGCTCGCCGCCCGCGCCGAAGCGGCCTCCCGCCCGGACTTCTCACTGCGGCAGTGGCACCACGACGCGCTCGCGGTGGGCCCGGTGGGCTTGGCGGCATTGCAGGAGGCGCTGCGCTGAGGCCACACCGGTGACCACCGTCCGTACCAGCTCGGGCAAGGTGCTCGGCCACCGGAGCGCGCACGGCATCACGTTCGCCGGGATTCCGTACGCGCCGACGCCGGTCGGAACGGGGCGGTTCGCCGCACCGGGGCCGAGGTGGGACGGCGTCAGGGGCGCGGCCAGAACCACCGCGCCTCAGAGACCTGGGCCGCTCGGGCGGGCCGACCTGTCGCCGGTTCTCGGGACGACGACGGCGCCAGGCGACTACCTCAGCCTCACCGTCTCCACGCCGGACCCCGGCACGAGAAACCTGCCCCTGCTCGTTTTCCTGCACGGTGGAGGCTTCGCCACCGGAACCGGCCCGGCGCCCGTGTACGCCACCGGTGCCTTTCCGCGCGACGGCGTCGTGCTGGTCACCGTGAACTACCGGCTCGGCGCGATCGGCTGGCTCGACTTGCCTGGCGCGCCCGCCAATCGTGGGCTGCTCGACGTGCTGGCCGCTCTCGAATGGATCAACGCGAACATCACGAACTTCGGCGGGAACCCCGGCAACGTCACCGTCGGCGGGCAGTCAGAGCGGTCACGCCCTGTGCTGCCACCCGCCCGAGCGCACCGCGGTCACCACGCGAGCGTTCGGGGAAGCCAACGAAAACCTGGGCACTTACACGTACGATTTCCGCTGGCGCTCACCGGCGTTCGACGGCCACCTCGGGGCGTGTCACTGCGTCGAGCTGCCCTTCGTCTTCGACTGTGTCGATCTTCCCGGCCTGCGCGGCGAACGCGCGCTGCTCGGCCCCGACGAATCACCCGCAGATCTCGCCCGAACCACCCACAACGCGTGGGTTTCCTTCATCGCCCGGGGAAACCCCGGCTGGGCCGGGCCCGGCCCACACCGGATCGGCCGAGCATCACACCGTGCGTTTCCGCTGGTGTTCCACCACATCCAGCAACACCGTCTTGAACTGCGTATAAACCTCACGCCCCAGCCGGCGCGCGTGGCGTTCCTGTAAAGCCGTCATGATCCGGCCCGCCGCGCGCATCTCGGCCAGCCCGCGCTCGGTCGGGCAGATCAGCTTCGCGCGGCGGTCGGCGGGGTCCGGGCGGCGCTGGACGTACCCGAGGGACTCCAGCTCGTCGATCATCGTCCCGATCACCTGTTTGTGCTGCCCCGAAAGGCGCGAAAGCTCGGTCGCCCGGACCCCCTCGGTGTCCAGATAGGCGAGCACGGCGCCGTGGCGTGGGTGGAGGTCGGCGAAGCCCTGGGCGGCCAGGGAGGTGAAGAGCTCGTGCTGCACGGCGAAGAGCAGCCGCCCGGCGAGGACGCCCAGGTCGGGGTTCGATTCGTTCTTCTCGGCCCGGCTGACCAACCCTGCCGCCTCCTCCGCGTCGTCCGGCAGCGAGGCCCCGCTCGCCCGGTGAGGAGGAAGTCTAGGCGAACGCTCAGTCGCGGTCCTCGGGGTTGACGTACCCCTCTTCGAGCAGGCCGTGGCGCCGCACGACGGTGTCGAGCGCCGTCACCCAGTGCCGGTAGTACTCCCAGCGGCCCTTTTCGTCGTCGGGTGCGGATTGCCACGAGCCGATGGCCGCGATCAGCTCGCGCTGGAAGTCCTCCCACGCGTAGTGGCCGAACTCCGAGAGCGCCACCGCCAGGCCGAACGCGCGCCGCTGCCACTCCGCGTCGAACACCGGCTGCTCGAGGTCCGATGAGCACGACGAGTGGAACTTGACGTGCCCGGTCTCGTCGTAGTTCAGCGTGCTGATGTCGATTGCCACGCCCGCCCCCTCACGCCGCCGGGCCCGGAAGGGCCACGCCGATCATCGACTCCGTCGTCACGAGCTCCGCGAGCTGTTCCTCGCTCCAGCCCTCCGTGCCCGAAGGCCGCGCGGGCACCACGAACCACCGCGAGTGCCCGCTCGAATCCCACACGCGCACCTCGGTGTCGTCGTCGAGCTCCACGCCCAGCTCAGCCAGCACCACCCGCGGCTCGCGCGCCGCCCGGGCGCGGAACACCGGGTCCTTGTACCAGTACGGCGGCAGCCCCAGCACCGGCCACGGGAAGCACGAGCACAGCGAGCAGATCACCAGGTTGTGCACGCCGGGCTCGTTGACCACGGCCGCGATGTGCTCACCCTCGGCGCCGGCCATGCCCTCGGGCAGGTCCAGCTGCGCGATCGCCTTCGGGGTGTCCGTGGCCAGCAGCCGCGCGAACTCCGGGTCGACCCACGCGCGGGCCACGATCTTCTTGCCGTTGAGCGGCGTCATCTCCGACTCGAAGTAGCCGAGCACCTTGTCCACAGTGGACCCGGTGATCACGCCCTTCTCGATCAGGAGCGCCTCGAGCGCCTTCACTTGCGCGGCGCTCGCCTCCTCGCGGTCGTCGGGGTAGGCGAACAGCTCGCTCATCGGTTTCCGTCCCTCGTCGATCCGGCGGACAAGTAGGTCTCGTACAGCTCCGCGTACAGCGGGCCGGCCGCGCGTTCGGTTTCCTCGCCCCACAGCTCGTCGGGCTCGAACCGCACGATGTACACCGACATGGGCTGCCCGAGCCCGTCGCCGCCGGTCGAGACGAAGTACGAGTAGTTGCCCTCGAACACCCGCTCCACGCGGCCGCGGTGCCCGCGCAGGTAACCGGGCAGCCGCGTGTGCTCCGTGGCCGGCGGGTTGCGCACCACAACCTCGTCTCCCACCGCGAACGCCGGCGTGGCCGGGCCGCGCCTCGGTGTGTCGCCGCGGCGCAGGTAGTCGAGCACCTGCTCGTCGACGGCTTCGGCGTCGCGATCCGGCAGCTGCGCCTGCGGCTGCTCGCGGAAGCGCTCCGTGGCGGCATCCAGCTCCTCCTGCGTCAGGTAACCCTGCTCGACGAGGTACGCGCTGATACCGCCCAGCCACTTCTCGTAGTAGCGGAACTTGAAATACTCGAACGGGTGCATCGCCTCCGCGCCCGAGCGCAGGTGGGCCCACGTCCACGTGGTGTTGAACGTGGTGGGCACCGCGTCGAGGTCGTAGCCGGGGACGGAGTCGCGCAGCGAAGCGCTCAGCCCCATCATCGCCGCGTGGATGCCGAAGATGCGCTTCTCCCAGTCTTCGACGAACACGCGCTTCTCGTAGTCCAACGGGAAACCCTCGAGGCCTTCGAGACCGCCGAGACCGTGTTGCAGCTTCATCCTGGGGCACCGCCTTCGCGTCGTCCGAGAAGAAGCTAACACCGCGTAACCGGCCGGAAGCAGACACGCAGCCCACACATCCGGCCCTTTCCTGTCGCCGGGGGCCGTCGTAGATTCCCTGGGTGGGCCTGTCGAGACCGTCGGTCCCGGTCGCCGTCCTCGTGTTCGACGGCGTCCGGCTGCTCGACGTGACCGGGCCCCTGGAGGTGTTCGACGTCGCCGCCGAGCTCGGCACCGGCTACGTCGTCACGATGTGTTCCCCGGACGGGCACGACATCACCACGTCGAGCGGCTTGCGCATCGGCGTCGACCGGGCCGCGGCCGAGGTCACCGACGTCGACACGCTGGTCGTCCCCGGCGGCGAGTGCCTCGTGAAACCCGGCGCGAACGCCGAGCTGCTCACCTCGATCCGGCACCTCTCGCGCGGCGCCCGGCGCGTGACATCGGTGTGCGCGGGCGCGTTCGCGCTCGGCGCCGCGGGTTTGCTCGACGGCCGCCGCGCCACCACCCACTGGCGCCACGCCGACACGCTGCAGGAGCGCTACCCCGCCGTCGAGGTCGACCCCGAGGCGATCTACGTGCGCGACGGTCGCGTGCTCACCTCCGCCGGCGTCAGCTCCGGCATCGACCTCGCGCTCGCGCTCGTGGAGGAGGACGCCGGCGACGTCCTGGCCCACGAGATCGCACGCGAGCTGGTGGTGTTCATGCGCCGCCGCGGCGCGCAGCCCCAGCTCTCCGTGCCCGCCCGCACACCGCGCCCGCGCCGCGACATCGTCCGTGCGCTCTGCGACGAGGTCGCCGCCGATCCGGCTGGTGACCACTGCCTCACGAGCATGGCGCAGCGCGCCGGCCTCAGCACGCGCCACCTGTCGCGGCTGTTCAAGGAAGGCACCGGGCAGACACCGGCCACCTACGTCGCCGCCGTGCGCCGGGAAGCGGCGATCGCCTTGGTGATGAGCGGCGAAACCGTGGCCGCGGCGGCGCGGCGCAGCGGGCTGGGCAGCGACGAGACACTGCGCCGCCACCTGCGGGCGCAGCCGGGCGACTAGAGCCGGCTGTTGATCTTCGGGGCTTCCGCCACAGTGCGGAGCCGGTCCCGGCGGGCGTTGTTGCCCAGCCGTACCGCGTGGCTCAAGGCCGACGATTACCGGCCATTTCCGGAACAGTGATATCCGCGAACGCGGAATCCCCTCTTAATAGATTCGCAGTCGCCTCGAATTGGACGGGCGCCGAATTGCGGTGACCGCCGGCGGCCGTCAGTCCGTTGTGGACGAAGATCACTCAGCAGCGGCGCACGCGTCGCACACGCCCCACCACGTCACCTCGGCCGCTTCGACACGGAAGCCGGGCGCGGTGACCGGGTCGAGGCACGGCGGGGCGCCGACCGCGCACGGCACGTCCTGGATCGCACCGCAGCCGCGGCACACGAGGTGGTGGTGGTTGTCGTGCCGCTGCGGCTCGAAGCGCGCGGGTGAGCCCGCGGGTTCCAGCGAACGCAGCAGATCGGCCGAGACGAGGTCTTCGAGCACGTTGTACAAGCCCTGGCGGGACAGCCCACCGGCCACGCCGTCGGCTTCGAGGTCCACGGCGAGCTCGGTCGCCGTCGAATGCGGGTGCCGCTCGACCGCGGCCAGCACCGCTCGCCGCTGCGGCGTGTTGCGCAGCCCTACCCGGCGCAACCGCACCCCGAACGCATCCATGCCCGCAGCGTACCCCAGAATGGACTGCATCAAGTCTGGCGTGGAGAAGCTCACAGGTGACCCGCCGAACCCTTGCCTACCTGCCACTACGCCACTGAGTGACCCACATTTGACTCCATCTGACAATTGACTGCATCAACTCTAGGCACTAGAAAGGTCTTGTGCCCACGACTCCCACGCTCCCCCAGCCGTCGCCCGGCCGCCTCGACGCCGAGGCCCGCCTGCGCCGCGCCGGCCTGCGCGTGACCACCGCCCGCCAGGTCGTGCTCGAAACCCTCGCCGAGCAGCCGCACACCACCGTCGCCGAGCTGCTCCCCCACGTCCGCGACCGCCTCCGCTTCGCCTCCACCCGGGCGATCCACGACGTCCTCGCCACCGGTGTGTCGGCCGGGCTCGTCCGCCGCTTCGACACCGTCGGCGTCGCCCAGCGCTACGAGCTGACCGGGCCCGAACACGGCCACCTGCTGTGCACGAACTGCGGCCGCCTCGACTCCGTCGGCACGGCCGAAGCCACCGGCGCGCCGATCCTCACCGGCGTGTGCTCGCACTGCGCCCCCGACGGGCACGCGCACCCCGAAGCCCGCTGAGCGGGATTCCGCCACAGCCCGTCGTCGCGCGGGCGCGGTCGGCCAGCCTGCCGTTTCGAAACGATCTCGGCGCACCCTGACCGGCAAACGCTTGTGTGAAACTCCTCGACATGCCGAGGAGGGGGTTGCCCACGCCGTGGTCGCGGGCCTTGCGAACGGGGTGGCGCAATCCGGCGGTGGTGATCGCCGTCGCGGCGGCCGCGGTTCTGGTGGCGCTTCCCGCCACAGCCGTCGCACCGTTCCTTTCGGCGGCGGGCAACGCGACACTGCAGCAGCAGACGTCTCTGGCGTGCGGCTGGGCGGTCGGCGCGCAGTGGCAGGGCGGCCTGCCGATGCAGCAGCGCGACCCCGCCGTGGCCGAGCAGGTCGGGAAGACTCTTTACGACACCCGCGCGAAGCTGGCCGGCCAGGCCACCGCCGACGTGCCGCGGGCTTCGGCGCCGGTGTCGACCGTGGTCTCCGGCGCGTCGGTGGAAACGGCGACAGGCACGCCGGCGCACCCCGAGCAAACGGTCGTCAACCTCATCTCACGCACCGGCTTCCAGGACCACATCCAGGTCGTCCAGCGCGGGACCGGGCCGGGCATCTGGCTGCCGGACCAGTTCGCGGCGCTCAAGAACCTCCACGCGGCGACCTCGTGACCGTCCGCGGCGGCTCCCGCAACGACCTCAAGCCCACCGGCAAAGCCACCGCGCCCGAAGGCGGCAGCACGTCGACGATGCGCGTCGCCGGGATCTACCGCGACCTGCGTTCGCTACCGGACCAGCAGTACTGGTGCAGCCTCGTCGGCCTCTACCGCGGCAGCCCGCTGTCGAGCACCGGCCCCTATCCGGTGGCACTCGTGTCTCCGGACGACTTCTTCCACATCGCCACACCGGACTCCGGCGCGCAGAACCTGGTGGAGAGCTCCGTCGACACCACGGAGATGACCACGGCGAGCGCGCCGCCCGTGGTGGCCGGGCTGGAGCACGTCCGCGCCCGCACCGAGAATCCCGACGACCCGCTCGGGCAGGCGTTCCACCGCTTCGGCAGCACGGAGTACACGTCTTCGCTGGGCGGCATGGTGGTGCGCGCCGACCAGGTGACCACCCCGCTGGCCACCACCGTCGTGCCGATGGGCGTGGTCGGCGCGCTGGCCGGGCTGGTGATCGCCGCAGCAGCGGGCTCGTTCTGGGTGGACCGGTGCCGCGCGGAGCTCGCGGTGCTGTCCTCGCGTGGGGTGGGACCGTTCGCGCTGGTGGGCAAAGCGGTGCTGGAGGTCGGCACGATCGTGGTGCTCGGCAGTGTCGCGGGCTGGTTCCTCGCGCGCTACCTGGTGGCGGCGCTGGGGCCGAGCCCGCTCGTCACCCCCGGCGCGCTGGTCGGATCGGTGCTCGGCGCCGCCGCCGCACTGCTGGTGACGCTGGGCGCGATCGCGTTTCCAGCGGGCGCCGGATCACCGCGTTGTTCGACGCGCGCACCACCCGCCGCCGCAACTGGCCGTGGGAGCTGCTGCCGCTTGGCGCGGCGCTTGTCTGTTATTTCGTGCTCGCTGACGATCCGGAAGCCGGTGTCGGTGCGGCGGGGACCGTCGCGCGGATCCCGCCCCGGCTGATCGTGGTGCCGCTGTTGCTGGTGATCGGCTTGGCTCTGCTGGCCGCGCGCATCGTCCGGTTCTCCGTGGTACGCCTGCGCCCGGTGTCGCTGTCGCGGGCAGTGGCGTTCCTGTCGTGGCGGCGGCTCGCGTCCGCGCCGGCCGCAGCGGCCGTGCTGATCGGCGCGACGGCGATCCCGATCGCGCTGTCGGTCTAACGCGACCACGGTCACCGGCTCCGTCGAGCGCACGCTGCACGCCGAAGGCCAGCTCGTGGTCGGCACCGACGTGGTCGTCGACCTGACCGGGCCCACGCAGGCGCCGCCCGGGTTCCCGGCGAGCTTCGTCGAGCGCTACGACTCCGGCACGGTCGGGCACACCACCGGCAACGTCCTCGGCGTCGACCCCGCGTCGTTCACCAGCACCGCCTTCTGGGACAACCTCCTGCCCGGTCCGACCCTCGACTACCTGATCGCCGGCCTGAACGCACCCGGCGCACCGGCCGGCGTGCTGGCCGGGATCCCCGGGGTGTCCGGGCCGACGCAGGTGGAGATCAACGGCCACCCCGTCGACTTCTCCGTCACGAGCGTCGCGCAGCTGCCCGGGAAGAGCGCCGGGGTCCCGCTGATGTTCGTCCGCCGCGACGTGCTCACCCGGCTGGCAGGTAAGAACCTGCACCACGAGCTGTGGCTGCGCGGCGACCCGGCGCGGATCGTGCCCGCGCTGTCCGCCGCGCATGTACCCGTCGGCACGCCGAGCCAGGCCCAGGACGTGACTGCCAACGGTGTCTACGCGGCGATCACCTACACGTTCCTGTTCCTCACCGCGGTGTCCGTGCTGGCCGGCGCGATCGTCCTCGTGGGGCTGTTGCTGTACCTGAATTCGCGGGCCCGGGCGCGGCGCAGCGCGTACTTGTTGTTGCGGCGCATGGACATCGGGCCCCGCTCCCACTGGCGGGCCCTGCTCTACGAAGTCGGCGGCCTGCTGGCCACCGGCTTCGTCGCAGGCCTCGGCTTCGCCGCGATCGCCGTCGCCATCACCAGCGCCGGCTACGACCTCGACCCCGCCGCCGCGCCCGGCACCCTGATCGCCGCTCCGTGGTCGCTCACCGCGCGCCTCGCCGCGGCGACCCTGCTGGCCGCCGTGCTCGCCACCCTCACCGCCCAGCGCGCCGTCTCGCGCGCCCCCCTTCGGAGGTGCTGCGTGACACGAACTGACGCGCTGCGGTGCGAAGACGTGCACCAGACCTACCGGACCGCGACGCACGACGTCGTTGCCCTGCAAGAGGTTTCGGTGTACGCGGCCCGCGGCCGGGTCACCGCGCTCGTCGGACCGTCCGGCTCCGGGAAGTCGACGCTGCTGTGGATCCTCGCCTGTCTCGAACGTCCCGTCCGCGGCCGCGTCGAGGTCGACGGCGTCGACGCGACGGCGTTGTCGGCCCGCGGCCGCCGGGGGCTGCGCCGGAAACGGCTCGGCTACGTCTTCCAGAACCCCGTCGACAACCTGCTCGGTTACCTCACCGTCGACGAGCACCTCGAACTCGCCGCCCGCCTGCGCGGCACCGGCACCCCGTCGAGCGAGCTGCTCGCCACCCTCGGCCTCGGGCACCGCGGCGACAGCAGACCCAGCGGCCTGTCCGGCGGCGAACAGCAACGCGTCGCCCTCGCCCTCGCCTTCGCGGCCGCCGGCGACCCGGCCGCGCTGCTCGCCGACGAACCCACGGCCCAGCTCGACCGCGCGTCGGCCCACCTCGTCGGCGACGCCGTTCGCCGGCTGGCGGCCCTCGGGCAGGCCATCGTGGTCGCCACTCACGACCCCGAGCTGGTCACCGTGGCCGACGACGTGATCGAACTCGTGGACGGACGCATCCGATGACCGTGCTGACGCTCACCGACGTCTCGAAGAGCTACCGCCGCACGCAGGTGCTGCGCCCGATCAGCTTCGAGCTGCGGCCCGGCGAACTGGTGGCGTTGACCGGCCCTTCGGGTTCCGGCAAGAGCACGCTGCTGATGATCGCCGGCGGCTGGGAAACCCCGGACACCGGCAGTGTCACGCCGGGGTCGTTGCTGCCGGACGTCCCTCTGGCCCGAATGCCGTGGCAGCACCTGGGTTTCGTGCCGCAGTCCATCGGGTTGTTCGACCAGCTGACGGTCGCCGACAACCTCGCCTTAGCCGCCCGCACCGGCGGCAACGCCGACCTCGCCAAGCTGCTGGAAACCCTCGACCTCGCCAAGTTCGCCGACCGCCTCCCCACCGAAATCAGCCGTGGGGAACAACAACGCGCCGCCGTCGGCCGCGCCCTCGCCACCGCGCCGACTCTCGTGCTCGCCGACGAACCCACGTCACACCAGGACCGCACCCACGCCGAAGTCGTCCTCGCCCGCCTGCGCACCGCCGCCGACGAGGGCGCCGCCGTGCTCGTTGCCAGCCACGACCCCCTGCTGGCCGCGCACACCGACCGCACGATCTCGTTGACGGGCGCCGGTCACTGAGGCCAGGCGAGCTCGCCGTCGCCGATGCGGTCCGCCGTGCCCTCGAGCCACTCGACGTCGTGGTGCAGCCGCGACAGCAGGTAGTGGGCCTCGATCATGTGGACCTCGAGTGTGGCCGCTTCGCGCGTGACTGTTTCGAGCCCCTCGATCTCCTCGCGGACGAGCTCGATCCGCTCGCGCAGCACGGCTTGCGCTTCCGCCGGCGGCAGAATCCCGAGGTACGCCAACGCCGTCACGAACGGCGGCCCACCGGTCAGATCCGCACCGAGCTGCTTGCGCACACGCTCGGCCAGCGCCGCCACGCCGTCGTCGGTCACCGCGAGCACGTCGCGCTCGGCACCGCCCGTCGCGGCGACCCAGCCTTCGGCCGTGAGCCGCTCCAGCAGCGTGTAGACGGTCGCGTTGCGCACTTCGAGGTAGCCGTAGCGGCCGCGGACTTCGCTGAACACCGCGTACGCGTGGCGTGGCTGCTCCACGAGCAGGCCGAGGATCGGCAGCACCAACGGGTTGTCGAGCGCGTTCTTGGGCACGCTTGAACATTACCCCATTGCCCGTATACGGTTAGCCGTATACGGCTATGAGGAGGTACCTGTGATCTTCGGGATCTGGCCCGGTGTCGTCGACGCCGACCTGGTCGAGTTGAAGCCGCTGCCCTGCCCACCGGAAGACCCGGGCGCGACGTTGGCGGCTTTGAAAGAACTCCAAGGGGAAGCGCCGCACTTCTACGTCCGCTGCTACCGGCACTTCGGGAACGAGTGGCGCCGGACGCCCGAACGGCCCGAGCTGTACACGGGCGACGGCCGGCTGATCGACCTGGTCGCGTGTTACCAGAGCCGCGAACCCGACCCGGCGGCCTTCGCCGGCTTCGTACGCCAAGCCGTCCGCGACGTCGCCGCGTGGGGCGGCGGCAAGGTGCAGGTCGGTGAGGAGCTCAACGTGCCGGCTCCGCTCGACGGCGGCAGCCCGAGTTGCTTCGAAGCCGTCGGCGCCGGCGTCGCCGCGGCCTTCGACGAACGCGAGCGCCTCGGCGCCGACGTCGAGATCGGAGTGAACTCGGCGGGTCCCGCCGACCCGGCGTTCTGGGGCCGGCTGGCCTCGGCGATCGGCCCGGACCACCTGGCGCGCCTGGACTTCGTCGGCCTGGACCTCTTCCCCGACGTCTTCCGCCGCATCCCGCACGACCGGCTCGCCGGCGCCGTGACGGTCCTGCTCACGGGATTCCGCTCGGTCACTACAGAGGCCGGCGTCCCGACGACCACGCCCATCCACATCACCGAAACGGGCTGGCCCACCGGCGACGACCGGGAGGAGGCGACCCAGCGCGTCGTCCTCGAGACCGTCGCGAACACCATTGTGGACTCGAGCGTCGGCGTTGCGGCGTATGAGTTCTTCGGACTTCGCGACACCCGCACCGACGCTGGGTGGACCAGCGGCTTCGGGCTGCTGCGTGACGACTACTCTCGCAAGCCGGCGTTTGCCGCCATCCGCGACCTCATCGTCGCGCGCTCCACCGTCAGCCGTCGGTCCGCCCCGCAGCCGGGCTGACGCGCGCGGCTCGGCGGGCCGGAACCAAGCCCGCCGCCGCGCTCAGCACCACCAGAGCCACGACGACCGCGGCCAGCGGGAGGACCGGGACACGCAGCGGCCAGTCCTCGCCGAGAGCCAAGACGGCGAGCCACGCGTGCACCAGGCCGATCACCAGGCCCAGGACGGAACCGAGGAGACCGTAGACGGCGGATTCGAGCGTGATCATCGTCCGTAGCCGGCGCCGCGACAGGCCGATGGCACGCAGCAGGGCCGACTCGCGCACGCGCTCCAGGACCGAGAGCGAAGTGGTCGCACCGATCCCGACCACGGCGATCACCAGTGTCAGCGCGAGCAACACCACCGCGAGCACCGACAACGACCCCAGCCAGCTCTCCTTCTTCTCCCGCGACTGGGCCAGTGACTCGACCTGGATGTCGTTGCCGGCGGGTACGGCGCGCTCGCTGCCATCGGCGAGGAAACCGTCGAGCTCGGCCGGCGCGCCGAGTGCGTCGAGCACGTCACTCCCGAGCACCGCGCTCCCCAGCGGCACTGAGCCGTGCAGGGTGCCCCCGACCGTCACCTCGACCGACCGGCCACGCGCTTCGAGCCGGAGGTGCTCGCCGGCGGACACGTGCAACGTGCGGGCGAGCGCGCCGCCCAGCACCACGCCGTGCAGGGACCCGGTCGCCACGTCGAGCCGGTCCGCCGTCGGCAGGTCCGGCAGAGTCACGTCGGTCGAGCCCGCGACGATGTGGTCCGTCGCGCTGGTGAACCCCACGTCGAGGCGCCGGTAACCGAGCACGTGCCGGAGACCGGCGGCACGCAGGGTTTCCTCGTAGCCGGAGGGAAAGCTGCCGGTGAGTTCCAGATCCGTCGGGTACGAGGAGGCCATCTCGGTCTCCCCGTTGGCTCGCATGCTCGCGGCGCCGGCGAGGCTGCCGATCACCACCGAGACCCCGAGCGCGACCGACATGGTCACCGCCGCGGCCCGGCGCGGCGCGCCGCCCACTCCGGACACCGCCAGCCGCCCGACGGCCCCGAACCGGCGCGTCAGAAGACCTGCCACCCGGAGCAGACCAGGCATCAGCACCGACCCGAAGCAGGCGAACGCGCAGAAGAACAGGGCCGCGCTCAACACCGTCCGGGTCAGCAGGCTCTCCGTCACGCCGGCCGGGCGCGCGTCGTCGCCCAGCCCGCTCATCAGCGTGCTGACCAGGAGGACCACGGCACCCAGCAGCGCGAGCGCGCCGGCGACCAGCCGCACCCGACGCACACCGTCGTCCTGCACCGACGATTCCCGCAACGCCTGCAAGGGCGCCACCCCGGACGCCGCGACGGCCGGGGAAACCACGGCCAGCGCGGTGATCCCCGCGCCGCCGAACGCCACCGCGACAGCCCCCGCCCAGGGGAATTCCGGCGCGGGCAAGCCGGCGAGCGGAGCCGCGCTGCCGACCGCGAACGCGGCGAGCACACCCGCACCCGAGGCCAGCAAGCCCGTCACCACCCCTTCGCCGATCATCCGCACCGCGACCCGGCCGCGGCCCGCGCCCAGCAGCCGCAGCAGTGCCAGCTCCCCCGTGCGCTGGGCGAAGGTGATGCGGAAGACCGTGGTCGCGACGAGAACGGCGGTGAGTGCGGCCACGAGCACGAACGCGGCGAGCACCGCCGAGATCTGGTCGAGGTGACCGACGTGTCCGCGAGCCAGCGTCGCCGCCGTGATCCCCTGGGCCAGCACGGCGCCGAAGGCGAAGAACGCCGCGAAACCGATGGCCACGACTGGCAGGAAGCGCTTCACTCGGAGACCTTCCCGTCGGCCATGTGCACGACCCGGTCCGCGTGCCCCGCCGCGCGCTCGTCGTGCGTCACCATGACCACCGTCTGCCCGAACTCGCGCACGCAGTGGCGCAGCAGCGTGAGGACTTCGGTGCCCGCGGTGGAATCGAGGCTGCCCGTGGGCTCGTCGGCGAACACGACGTCCGGTCGCGTCACGAGCGCCCGCGCGAGCGCGACGCGCTGCTGCTGACCGCCCGACAGCTCCGCGGGCCGGTGCGCGAGCCGCTCGCGCAGCCCCAGGAACTCCGTGAGCGTCGAGAACCAGGCCTGGTCCGCCTTCCGCCCGGCCAGCCGCAACGGCAGCACGATGTTGTCCTGCGCGCTCATCGACGGCAGGAGGTTGAACGCCTGGAACACGAACCCGATCCGATCCCGGCGCACCGCCGTCAGGACCCGGTCGGGCTGCCCCGCCAGGTCGAGCGAGCCGACGAACACGTGTCCCGACGTCGGCGTCTCCAGGCCGGCCAGGCAGTGCATCAACGTCGACTTCCCGGATCCCGACGGCCCCATGATCGCGCTGAACGCGCCGGCCTCGAACGAAACGCTGACGTCGTCGAGGGCCCGCACGGCGGCCGCGCCGGTGCCGTAGAGCTTGGTCAGCTCACGCGCGGCCACGGCGGCTTCAGTGGTGAACGGTTTCACGACCGCGATCGTCGTCGGCCTTGTCCGGCGCGCCATCTGCCGTAAGCACGAACCACCTCGGCCGATCGGCTGATCTCTGTGCGGCCGCGGCGGCCTACAGTCGGCTCACGTGAAGATCCAGTGGATGAGGTCGGCCTGGAAGTGGGCGGCGCCCGCGGCTTTGGTGGTACTGGCGCTGGTCGACGCCGGCGCCGGGGTCCTGCAGATGCCGTCCCGGATGCCTTGGTACGGCCCCTGCGGACTGGTCACCGCGGTGCTCGCCACCGCCGCGTGGCTGCGGCCCCACTCGATGCTCGCCACCGCGGCCGGCGCGGCGTCGATCACCACGACCTGGCTGTTCGGCACGTCCGGGCAGGAGGTCAACACGGACTGGGGCCTCGTCGAGACCGCCGCGCTGCTGGGAGTCCTCTTCACGACGACGATCCGGCTCCGGTCCTGGCGCGCGGCCCCGCTCGTCGCGCTCGTGCTCGTAGCCGTGACCACCCAGCCCCTGCAGAAGGGGTTCACCGACCACGCCGTGATCTTCTCGCTCGTCCTGCTGTTCATCGCCACGTCCACGACCGCGGTCGCGGCCTACCTGAAGCTCGTCCGCACGGCCCGGGAAGCCGAGATCGGCACGGTGAAAGCGGAACAGCGCGCCGAGTTCGCGCGAGACCTGCACGACTTCGTCGCCCATCACGTGACGGGCATCGTCGTGCTCGCGCAGGGAGCGCACGAGGTCGTGGACGAAGAGCCCGAGGCGGTCGCACAGGCGCTGCAGGAAATCCAGGACGCCGGCGGCGAGGCGATGACCGCCATGCGCCGGATGGTCGGGATGCTTCGTTCCCCGGACGCCGACGCCGCCCCGCTCGCCCCGCTCGCCGGTCTGCCCGAGCTCACCGCCCTGGTCGACGGTTTCGACCGCCCGCGGGCCCGGCTGCGCGTGGAGGGCAGTCTCGACGACGTGCCGCCCGAGGTCGCTTCGTCGGCCTACCGTGTGGTGCTGGAGTCCCTCACCAACGTGCACCGCCACGCCAGGAAAGCCACCGCGGTGGACGTCGACCTCCACCGCCAGGAGAGCGAGCTGCAGGTCCGCGTGCGCAATGACGGCCGGACCGTGCGCGGCGGCCACGGCGGGTTCGGCCTGGTCGGGCTGGCCGAACGCGTGGAAGCCCTCGGCGGGCGGTTCGTCGCGGGACCGGACGAAGGCGGCGGCTGGCTCGTCGACGCCGCCCTGCCGCTGACGGGAGCGAGCGCGTGACGATTTCGGTACTGGTCGCCGACGACCAGGCGATGGTGCGCACCGGGTTCGGGCTGATCCTCAAGCGGGCGCCGGACATCGAGGTCGTGGCCGAGGCGGGCGACGGGGTCGAGGCGGTGGCCGAGGCACACCGCGTCCGGCCCGACGTCGCGCTGATGGACATCCGGATGCCCAAAATGGACGGTCTCACCGCGCTGGAGCGCATCTCCTCCTTCGTGAACGTCGTAGTGGTCACGACCTTCGACCAGGACGAGTACGTCTACAAAGCACTGCGGGGCGGCGCCTGCGGGTTCATCCTCAAGGACGCCGGGCCGGGGCTGCTCGTCGAGGCCATCCGTTCCGCCGGAACCGGCGATGCCCTCGTCAGCCCGTCGATCACCGTTCGTCTCCTGCGCCAGCTCAGCCGTCCGGCACCGCCGCCGGACCACCGCCTGTCAGCGCGGGAGCTCGACGTCGTGAAGCTCGCGGCCGTCGGCAACACCAACGCCGAGATCGCCGCCGCGCTGCACCTGTCGATCGGCACGGTGAAGACACACCTCGCGAACGTTCAGGGGAAGCTCGGCGCCCGCAACCGCGTCGAGATCGCGGCCTGGGCCTGGACCCACGGGGTGGTCGGCCGAAAGTAAGAGGCGCTCCGGCCGATCAGCCGAAGTGGCGTACCGACGGTACACACCAGACTGAGGCCATGAACAAAGTTGTTGCGGCCCTTCTGCTTCCCGCCCTGCTGCTGCCGCTGGCCGCCTGCGGCACGAAGAGCTACACCTACGACACGAAGTTCGCCGTGGACGGCAAGGGCACGGCGAAAGTCTCGCTGGAGTACCCGGGCGGCAAGGGTCCGCACGTGAGCACCGAGAAACTGCCGGCCGTCATCGGGCTGATCCCCGAGGGCCTCGGCAAGGTGACCATGCACGTCCAGGCCCAGGACGGACCTGTCACCTGCCGGATCATCGTGGAGCAGAAGCAGATGGATCAGAAGAGCGGCAAGGACGTCACCTGCGCCACCGAGCTCACCGAGGACACCGAGAACTGAGCCGGCCTCACCGCCGGGACGACACGCGCAACACCAGCGCCAGCACCGCCGACAGACCCACCAGCACCACCGCGGAAACCACCGGGCCCATGCCCGCCACCGCCTTCTCGTTCCGGACCCTCAAGGTCTCCCGGACGACGGCGGGGCGGGCACGGGCCCGACGAACGCTTGACACACCAACGCGAATCCCTGACGAGCCCTTGACGCTCAGCTCTCCGCGGAGACCGCCTCACGCTGCTCGACCTCGTGGGCGCGCGCCGCCGAGCGGGACAGGCGGTCGGAGACCTTCGCGGTGGTCACGAAGGAGACCGCGATCAGGATCGCCAGCACCACGCCGATGCCGATGACGGTGCCGCTCAGCGTCGGGTCTTCGGGGTCGCCGGCCTCGACGCGTGCCGAACCGGTGAGGAACGAGAGCACGAACAGCACGCCGACGGCGAGCAGCACCTCGATCGTCACCAGCACGGGGAACGTGCGCAGCGCCAGGCGGAACACGGAACCCTCGGCGCCGGCCGCCCGGGCGCGGGCGATGCGCGGCATCATCACAAACTCGTTGGCTGCGCCGATGCAGATCATCGTGAACACCAGCGACACCTTGATGACGAGGAACCGCCCGAAGCTCGTGGTGAACAGCTCCGACGGGCTGCCGACGAGCGAGTAGGCCAGCCACAGGCCGGTGATCAGGATGCAGCCCACGGCGACCATCGCCAGCGTCGAGAACCGCGTCCAGATCTGCGCGAACACGTCGCCGGCACCGAGGGAGAGCCTGCGCCGCGAGAACGCCAGGATCACCAGGCCCGCGATACCGCCGACCCACGTTGAGATCGAGAAGACGTGCAGGTGGTCGAGCAGCGAGTTGGCGATGGTGTCGAAGGTGGCCTTGGAGAAGTTCGTCGGCAGCAGCGTGACCTGGTAGGCCACGAAGTTGACGATGAGCGAGGTCAGCGTGAGCACACCGAGCTTTTCCCGCAGCCGTGGCGAGAACGCGAGCATCAGCACGATCGCCGCGACGCCCCACAGCGCGTACTGGATCAACGCCTCGGCGCCGCTGGAGATCCAGTCGCCCTTCTTTCCGGGCACCGAGATGAAGCGCCAGATCGCCGCGGGCGACAGCGCGTCGCCGAACGGGATCTCCTTGCCCTTCACGCGGGCGCCCTTGCCGGCGATCTGGAAGTACAGCGCCACGAGGAACCAGGTGCCGACGATCGCGTAGTAGATACCGGCCCGGCGTTGCAGCACCGCGCGGTCGGCGGGGTCGACCGACGGCCGTCTCAGGACCGGGCGCAGCACGATCAGGTAAAGCATGCAGCCGCCGATCGAACCGATCAGGCCGGCGAAGTACGCCATCTTCGTGATGACCCGCCACACCTCGGGGGTCGGGTTCGCTTCGGCCGCGGACACGGCCTGGGTAAGCAGCAGGGACATCGGCAGCCATCTCCTTTGACGGGGGCGCGAGCCGATCAGGCGGGGACGCCGGCTCTTGGCGGTCGAAGGTAGCTGATCCTACAACATATGTGAAGACTGAAGCAGCCACTACATTGATGGTATATTGCTAGAGTGAAAAACCAGAGTCGGAAGATCCGCAGTCGGAAGGAGTGTCCGTGAAAGTCCTCGTCCTGCCCGGCGACGGAATCGGCCCGGAGATCACGGCGGCGACCCTGGACGTGCTCGGCGCCGCGGATCGGCGGCTCGGGCTCGGCCTGAGCTTCGAGGTCCGCGACATCGGCCTGGCCTCGCTCGCGACCGACGGCACCACGCTGCCGGCGTCGGTCCTCGAGCGCGTGCCCGAGGTCGACGGCACGCTGCTCGGCCCGGTGTCGCACTACGAGTACCCGCCGCGCGAGGAGGGCGGGATCAACCCGTCCGCCGCGCTGCGGACCACGTTCGAGCTGTTCGCCAACGTACGCCCGTGCCGCTCGCGCGAGGACCTGAGCATCCTGCGCAAGCCCATGGACCTCGTGATCGTGCGCGAGAACACCGAGGGCTTCTACTCCGACCGCAACATGTTCGCCGGCACCGGCGAGTTCATGCCCGACCCCGACCTCGCACTGTCCGTGCGCAAGGTCAGCGCGCGCGGTTCCGCCCGCGTCGCGCGGGCGGCGTTCGAGCTCGCGCGCGGCCGCCGCGGCAAGGTGACGGCGGTGCACAAGGCCAACGTGCTCAAGCTGTCCGACGGCCTGTTCCTGCGCGAGGTGCGCGCGGTCGCCCAGGAGTTCCCCGACGTGGAGCTGGAAGAGCTGATCGTGGACGCGGCGGCGGCGCTGCTGGTGCGCGACCCGGCGCGCTTCGACGTGCTGGTGACCACCAACATGTTCGGCGACATCCTGTCCGACGAGGCCTCCGAGCTGTCCGGCAGCCTCGGCCTTGGCGGCTCGATCAACGCCGGGCACGACGTGTGCGTCGGCCAGGCGCAGCACGGTTCGGCCCCCGACATCGCGGGCCAGGGCGTGGCCAACCCGGCCTCGCTCATCCTGTCCGCGGCGATGCTGCTCGACTGGCGCGGGCGCCGCGACGGCAACGACGCGCTCGTGGCGGGCGCACAGCTCGTGACCCGCGCGGTGGACTCCGTCCTCGACAACCCGGCGACGCGCACAGCGGACGTCGGCGGCACTCTCGGCACCGAAGCGTTCGCCGGCGCGGTTTCCGAGTCCATCACCGGCCTTCCGGCGGGTGCCCGATGATCCAGTCCGTGAACCCGGCGACGGGCAAGCCACTGTCCACATACGACTCGCACTCGGCCGAAGAGGTCGATGCCGCACTGGCTGCGGCCGTGGCCGCGCAGGCACAGTGGCGCGAGAAACCCCTTGCCGAACGCGTGGAGCTGCTTCGCGAGCTGGCCGCGGTCCTGCGCGCCGGGAAGGCCGAGTACGCGCGGCTGATCACCGAAGAGATGGGCAAGCCGCTCGCCGAAGCCGAGGCCGAGATCGAGAAGTGCGCGCTGAACTGCGTGCACTACGCCGAGCACGCCGCGGAGTACCTGGCCGAGCGCCCGGTGCTGGCCGAGGCGTCCGTGGTGGCCGAACCGCTCGGTGTCGTGCTGGCCGTGATGCCGTGGAACTACCCGTTCTGGCAGTTCTTCCGCTTCGCCGCTCCGGCGCTGGCCGCGGGCAACGGCGCGATCCTCAAGCACGCCACCAACGTGCCGGGCTGCGCACTGGCCATCGAAGACGTGTTCCGCAAGGCCTCGGCGCCCGCCGGGCTGGTGCGAGCGCTACTGGTCGACGTCGGCGAGGTCGCGAAGCTCATCGCCGACGACCGCATCGCCGCCGTCACGCTGACCGGTTCGACCCGCGTCGGCGCCCTGGTCGCGAGCCAGGCCGGGGCCGCGCTCAAGAAGCAGGTGCTGGAGCTCGGCGGCTCGGATCCGTTCGTGGTCCTCGCCGACGCCGACGTGCCGGCCGCCGCCGAGACGGCCGTGCGCGCGCGGTTCCTCAACAACGGCCAGAGCTGCGTCAACGCCAAGCGGTTCATCGTGGACGAAGCCGTGGCCGACGAGTTCGCCGAAGCTTTCACCGCCGCGGTCGAACGGCTGCGAGTGGGCGATCCGGCCGAGGCGGGCACCACCGTCGGGCCGCTCGCCCGCGAGGACCTGCGCGACGGGCTCGACGAGCAGGTCCGCCGCACCGTCGCCGCCGGCGGCGTGCTCCGGACCGGAGGCGAGCCCGTGGCCGGGCCGGGGTACTTCTACGCGCCGACGGTGCTCGACCGCGTGAAGCCGGGCATGGCGGCGTTCGACGAGGAGACGTTCGGCCCGGTCGCGGCCATTGTGCGCGTTTCGGGCGACGACGAGGCCCTGGCTCTGGCCAACGACACCGAGTTCGGCCTCGGCGCGGCCGTGTGGACGCGGTCTTCGGAGCGCGCGCAGCGCTTCGCCAAGGGCCTGCAAGCCGGCGCGGTGTTCGTGAACAGCATGGTCGCCTCCGACCCGCGGCTGCCGTTCGGCGGAATCAAGAAGTCCGGCTACGGTCGGGAGCTGGGCGCGGACGGGATCCGCGAGTTCGTGAACGTGAAGACCGTGTGGTTCGGAGGAACCCGATGAGCGAATCGAAGCCGTTCCCGTCGGTGGTGCTGCGCCCGGCCGAGCTGTCCGCGGCCGACCGCGGCGGCGGCGCGCGCACGATCCCGCTGGTGAGCAAGGCACTGGGCGCCGAGGTGTTCCTCAACGGCCAGACCCTCTTCGACGGCGGTGCGGGCATCCCGCTGCACACGCACAACTGCCCCGAGAGCGTGGTGATCCTGGAGGGCGAGGCGATCGTGGAGATCGACGGCGCCGAGCACCACCTGTCCACTTGGGACACCACCTACGTCGACGCGGGCGTGCCGCACCGGTTCCGCAACGCCTCGGCCACGGCACCGATGCGGATCCTCTGGACCTACGCCTCGGTGGAGGCGACGCGCACGATCGTCGCGACCGGCACCACCACCCGGGTGGATGCCGAGCACCGGCGCTAGCCTGGGGAAGTGGAACAGATCCCGACCCCGCTCACCCGGCAGGTCGCGGCGCGCATCGTGGGCTACATCCGCGAGACCGCGGCCGAGCCGGGCACGCGGCTGGTGGAGCGCACCCTGGCCGCGCACCTGCGGGTTTCGCGCTCACCCGTGCGCGCGGCGCTACGCCTGCTGGCGGACGAAGGGGTGGTGGCCGTCGCCGAGCCCGGCGGCGGCCACACCGTGGCCCGCCCGGTCACCGAGCTCACCGTCGAGACCGGTGACGAGGACGAGGAGCAGTACCTGCGCATCGCGTCGGACCGGCTCGACGGCGAGCTGCCCGACCGCGTGAGCGAGAGCGAGCTGGCGCGCCGCTACGCCCTCACGCCGGCGCAGGTGACGGCCGTGCTGCGCCGTATCTCCGGCGAGGGCTGGATCGAGCGGCTGCCCGGCTACGGCTGGGAGTTCCAGCCGATGCTGACGTCGCAGGAGTCCTATGAGGACAGCTACCGCTTCCGGCTCGCGCTCGAACCCGCGGCGCTGCTGGAGCCCGGCTTCGCCGTGGACCGGGCAGCCATCGAAACCGTTCGCGCGCAACAGCTCGAGCTCGCCGAGGGCGCCGCGCAGACTGTGAGCAACACCGAGCTGTTCGCCCGCAACCGCGCCTTCCACGAGGCCGTGGTGGCCTGCAGCCACAACACGTTCTTCATCGACTCGCTGCGCCGCGTGGACAACCTGCGCCGCCTGATCGAGTACCGGCGCACGCTGCCGCGCGACCGGGCGGCGGTGCGCTGCCGCGAGCACGTCGACCTCGCGGACCTGCTGCTGGCCGGCCGCACCGCGGACGCGGCGGAGTACCTGCGGCGCCACCTCAGCACCGTCAGCGTGGAGAAAACCGCCGGCGCCGGTTAAGCGACGCCGTCGCCCCGCGGCAAACGCGGTGCGCGCAGAACGCCGTTGATCAGGTCGGAACGCAGCGAAGTCAGCAGTTCCGACGTCTTCGTCGCGCGGTTTTCGTCGCGGGAGGCCAGGCGCAGCACCAACGCGTCGGTGAGCACCTCCGCGCTCAGCATCTCCCCGGTGAAGTTGCTGGCGCTCTGCGGGGCCGTGAGCGTGACGTCCACGCGGGAGGCGAACAACGGCCCCAGCGAGCTGGACACGAGCACCACGCTCGCGCCGACCTCCTCGGCGTGATCGAGCAGCACCTCGATCTCGCCGAGGATCCGGCCGGGGATGTAGAGCACGACAACGTCGTCCGGGCCGATGCCGAGCAGGTCGTCGGCCAGCTGGAAGCCCGTGGCGCCCGTGGAACGCGCGCGCCGGCCCATCCGGACCAGGCGCATGGTCAGGTACCGCGCCACCAGGCTCGAGGCCCCCAGGCCGAAGCTGAGGACCTCGCGCGCGTCGTCGAGCAGGTCGACCGCGTGCAGGAACTCGTCGGACTGCACGAGCCGCCACGTGGCGGCCAGCCGCTCGGTCGCGTCGGTGAAGACCTTGTCCACCACGGCATCGCCCGCGGTGGCGCCGTCGGGCAGCTCGGTCAGCAGCCGGTGCGACGGGCTGGTCTCCAGCGCGACCTCGCGCGCCAGGCTGCGCCGCAGGTCCATCAGCCCCGCGAACCCCAGCGACTTCGCGGTGCGCACCACGGTCGCGTCGCTGGTCGCCGTCGCGCCGCCGATCTGCTCGGCCGTGGCGAAAATGGCGTAGCGGCCGTGGTCGCGCAGGTACTCCGCGACGGTTCGCTCGGCCCGCGACATCTTCGGCAGGCATCGCGCGATCCGTGCGCGCAGCGACTCTTCCTCGTTCCCCATCCCACCCTCGTTTCCCGATCCACGTGCCCACGGGAAGGCCGCCACGGTGCGGCCGCGCCCCGTGAGCCCGTCACGCGCTACGGCCGGCGCGCCAGCTCCCCGGCGATGAAGCTCTTCACCACCGGTTGGATCAGCAGCCCGCGGTGCGCCACCCCAGGCACCACGTCGAACTGCACATCGATCCCATTGCTTTCGAAATTCTTGCGCAACGTGGTCAGCCGCTCGATCCGCGTGTCACCGCCGGCGTCGATGCCCGGCTCCGCGATCTCCCAGGTGTCCTTGTCCTCGCCGCCCACGATCATCTGCACGGGCAGCTTGCGCAGGGTCTCCACCTGCACGTCGGTCCCGAACAGCTCACGCACGTCGGCGGTGCCCAGCCACCACGAAACGTCCGGGTCGATCCGCGTGACGCGGCCCGGAGCGCCGATGGACAACGCGGCCAGCCGGTCGGCGTGCAGGTAGGCGAAGCGGTGGGCGAACTGCCCGCCGCCGGAGAAGCCGTGCAGGTAGAAGCGGTCGGCGTCCACGCGGAAGCGCGCGGCGACCTCGGCGATGATGTCGAGCAGGATCAGGTCGTAGCGGATGCCTTCGAAGCTCAGGCGCTTGAAGCCGTGCAGGTCGCCGGGCTGCGCGATGCCGGCCGGGAACAGCGGGGCGAGCACGATGGTGTCGTTCTGCTCCGCGAACTCGCGGTAGTCGTTGCGGTAACGCTCCGCGGTGCGCTGGGTGCCGTGCATCAGGACGAGCAGCGGCAGCGGCGTCTCGGAGGTGCGGTGGGCGCTGGGCACGTAGAGGCAGTAGGAAAAGCGCTGGTCGCTCTGCAGCGCGAAAAACGGCGTCGGCCCGCCGTAGTAGAACTCCGTCGGGTCGAGGACTCGGGCGGAGTCGGGCGTCGCTTGGGGGCTCGTCATGGAGCGGATCTCCTTGGCATGGCGTGGGACCGTCCTGCACCGTCGTAACCATGTAGTAACGACGACAGGTGTTGACAACTTCGTAGCACGGTCTATCTTATCCGTAGCTGCCACTACAAGTTCCTGATGAATGTAGCGCAAACCTTCAACGAATCGCCAGCACCGGGAAAGAGGTATTCATGGCAGTCCGGTTGGTCCAGATCGAAGGTGGTCCCCGTGAGCGGGGACTCGCCTACGGAGAGGCCGCCAGGGCGGAGATCCGCAGGTCGATCGCCTACTACCGCGACGCTTTCCGGCTCGCGTCGGGTCTGGAGTGGACGGACGTGCAGGCCTCGGCCCGGCGCTGGCGCGCACCGATCGCCGCCGTCGCACCGCACCTGCTCGAAGAGATGGACGCGATCGCCGACGGCGCCGGCGTGCACCAGGACGAGATCCTCGCGCTGAACGCGCGCGGCGAGATCGTCCGCAACCACGACAGCGCCTTCAACCCGGCCGTCACCGAAGAGGAAGAGCCGGCCGACGGCTGCTCCTCCTTCGCCCTGCTGCCCGAGGCGACCGGCGACGGCCACGTCTACTGTGGACAGAACTGGGACTGGCGGGAAGGCACGCAGGACACCGTGGTGCTCTTGCGCGTGGTCCAGCCGCCCAAGCCCACCCTCATCATGCAGGTCGAGGCCGGCCAGATCGGCCGTCACGGCGCCAACTCCGCGGGCATCGCGCTCAACGCCAACGGGCTCAACGGCGCCTTCGGCACGCCGATCGGCATCCCGCAGCCGGTGCTGCGCCGCCTGATCCTCGACCACGACCACCTCAAGAGCGCCCTGCAGGTGCCCTTCGACGTCCACCAGCACATCGCCACCAACCTGCTGGTGACCCACCGCGGCGGTGTCGCGGTGGACTACGAGACCACCCCCGTCGTGCACCGCTGGGGCCTGCCGAGCAACGGAATGCTGGTGCACGGCAACCACTACCAGTACGGCGTGCCCGACCGGATCGCCGCGGCGCACCGCGTGTCCCCTGTGGACTCGCTCTACCGCGTGCAGGTGATCGAACGCGGGCTCGCGTCCGCGCGCACGGCCACCAGCTCCGCCGAGGTGCGCAAGGTGGTCGCCACCACGATGAGCGACCACGTCGGGCACCCCGACGGCGTGTGCGCCCACCCGGACGACCGGGCGCCGGACCTCAAGCGCTACAAGACGATCGCCTCCAGCCTGGTCGACCTGACCAGCGGCGAGTACCGCGTGGCGGTCGGCAACCCCTGTGAGAACGACTACGAACTGCTGCCCTGGCAGCTCTACGACGGCCCCGGAGGTCACTGATGACCGGACCCGTGCTCGCCAGTCTGCGCGGTGTGAACAAGAGCTACGGCGAGGTGCAGGTGCTGCACGACATCGACCTCGACATCCACCAGGGCGAGGTCGTGGTGGTCCTCGGCCCGTCCGGGTCGGGCAAGTCGACGCTGTGCCGCTGCATCAACCGCCTGGAGAAGATCAACTCCGGTACCATCACGCTCGACGGCAAGCCGCTGCCCGCGGAGGGCCGCGACCTGGCGCGCCTGCGGGCCGACGTCGGCATGGTCTTCCAGTCGTTCAACCTCTTCGCGCACCGCAGCGTGCTCGAGAACGTGACGCTCGGGCCGATCCGCGTCCGCGGGATTCCCAAGCGGGAGGCCGAAGCGACCGCACGACGGCTGCTCGACCGCGTGGGCGTGGCCGACCAGGCCGACAAACTGCCCGCCGAGCTTTCCGGCGGCCAGCAGCAGCGCGTGGCCATCGCCAGGGCGCTCGCGATGAACCCCAAGATCGTGCTGTTCGACGAACCGACCAGCGCGCTCGACCCGGAGATGGTGAGCGAGGTCCTCGACGTGATGACCTCACTCGCCGCGGAGGGCACCACGATGGTCGTGGTCACCCACGAGATGGGCTTCGCCCGCCGTGCCGCCCACCGCGTGGTCTTCATGAGCGAAGGCCGCATCGCCGAACAAGGCACCCCCGAAGAGTTCTTCGACCGCACCGGCACGGCCCGGGCGCGGGACTTCCTGTCCAAAGTCCTCCAGCACTAGTCCCTCCAGCACTGCAGTTCCCCACCGTGACAAGGAGAAAGCAATGAAGCTGACCAGAATCACCGCCGCCGTGGGCGCGGTGGTCGTCGCGGGCGCGCTGCTCGCCGCGTGCGGCAGCGCCCCGGCCACGGCCCCCGGTGGCGCCGCCGCGAAGCCGGCCGCCGCCGACGTCGCCAAGATGATCAGCCAGGACGACGCCGTCGCGGGCGCCCCGGTGGGCCAGAACCTGCCGCACTCGCCGATCCTGGACAAGATCCGCCAGCGCGGCGAGCTGGTCTGGGCCGGCAGCCGCAACACGCTGGGCTTCTCGCAGCTCGACCCGGCCACCGGCAAGATCTCCGGCTTCGACGCCGGCATCGCCGACCTGCTCGCGAAGTACCTGCTGGGCAAGCCTGCGGCGAGGATGCAGAGCGGTGGCTCCGACACCCGTGAGGGCCTGCTCGGCAACCACACGATCGACGTCGCGATCCAGACGTACACGATGACGCCGGAGCGCGCCAAGCTGGTGAACTTCTCCGGCCCGTACTACATGGCCGCCAGCGGCATCATCGTGAAGTCCACGGACACCACGATCAAGAGCGCCAAGGACCTCGCCGGCAAGAAGGTGGCCACCGAGTCCGGTGCGGCGAAGACCGCGCTGGTCACCGAGGTGCCGACCGCGCAGCCGGTGCTGTTCGACACCACCGCGCAGTGCATCGCCGCGGTGGAGCAGGGCCGCGCCGACGCCGTGACGCTGAACAACGCTTCGCTGCTCGGCGCGATCCAGACGCGCTCGGACGTGAAGCTGCTGGACGCGACGTTCGGCTCCAACCCCTTCGGCATCGGCGAGCCCAAGGACGACCCGGTGTTCAAGCAGGTCGTCGACGAGTTCCTGCAGAAGATCGAGGCCGACGGCACCTGGACCAAGCTCTGGCAGGGCACCGTCGGCAAGCTGTTGAAGACCCCGCCGCCCACCCCGCCGAAGCTCGGCTCCGTCCCCGGCGTCTGACCCGAACCCCGAAATCGGAGACCCCATGTCCGTGCTCTTCGCGCACCTCGGTGAGCTGCTGACCGGTCTGCTGACGACCCTCGAGCTGGCCGCGATCGCGTTTCCGCTGGCGCTGGTGATCGGCACCCTGCTGGGTGTCTGCCGCGTCAGCCCGATCGGGCCGCTGCGGGCGGCCGCCGGGTTCTACGTGCACTGCCTGCGCAACTCGCCGATGCTGCTGGTGATGGTCATGGTGGTCTTCGGCCTGCCCTACCTCGGCGCGACCGTCCCGCTGTTCGGGTCGGTCGTGCTGGGGCTGGGGCTGTACTTCGGCGCCTACATCTGCGAAACGGTGCGCTCCGGCATCGCCGGCGTGCCGCTCGGCCAGATCGAGGCGGCGCGCGCCATCGGCCTCACGTTCTCGGGCGTCCTGCGGCAGGTCGTGCTGCCGCAGGCGTTCCGGTCGATGGTTCAGCCGCTGGGCAACATCCTGATCAACGTGTGTCTCGGTTCGGCACTCGGCGCCGCGGTCGGCGTGCAGGAGCTCACCGGTTCGGCGCGTCAGTTCAACCTCGACTTCGCCCAGCCGATCCCGACCTTCATCGCCGCGGTCATCGGCTACCTCCTGATCACCCTGACGATCGGCCAGCTGACCGGCGTCGTCGAACGGAAGGTTCGCATCCGACGATGAAGTCGCGCTCCCCCGCCCTTTTCGACGAACTCGGGCCCCGAGGTCAGAAGCGGCTGAAGATCGCCACCGTCGTGGCCGTCCTCGCGCTGATCGGCATCGTCGGCGGTGCTCTCGCCCAGCTCGCCCACGTGCAGCAGCTCACCGCGCGCCTGTGGGAGCCGCTCATCGAGTGGTCGAACATCCGCTACCTGCTGCAGGGCCTGCTGACCACGTTGGAGGTCGGCCTCACCGGCGCCGCGATCTCCCTGGTGTTCGGCACGCTGATGGGTCTCGGCCGGCTGTCCACGCACAAGTGGGTCTCGATCCCGTGCGCCGGCCTGATCGAGCTCTTCCGCGCGATCCCGCTGATCCTGCTCGTGTACTTCTTCCTCATCGGCCTGCCCATGTTCGGCTGGAACCTCCCGCCGTTCTGGGTGCTGACCATCCCGATCGTGCTGCACGCCGGCGCGGTCTTCGCCGAGATCGTCCGCGCCGGCGTGAACTCCCTGGACCGCGGCCAGTTCGACGCCGCCGCGGCGATCGGCCTGCGCCGCGGGCAGACGATGGTGCTCGTCGTGCTGCCCCAGGTGTTCCGGGCGCTGCGCCCGGCGCTGGTCACCCAGGTGATCCGCACGCTGAAGGAATCGAGCCTCGGCTACGTCGTCGGCTACCCCGAGCTGTTGCGCGACGGGCAGGTGATCGGCGAGTTCAACGCCAACTTCGTGCAGACGTACGCGTTCACCGCGGTCATCTACATCGTCATCAACTTCGGGCTCTCCCGCGTCGCCGAGCTGCTCGACCGGCCGAAGAAGGTCCGGCGCCGCCCGGACCGGCCGGCGCCCGACCCCGACCCCGAACCGGCGGCCTCGCAGCCGGCCGGAACCCTCGTCTGAGTTCACTTGAAGCGGAGAGAAATGTCCATCACCGGCGAAGAGATCGAACGCGCCGAAGCTGCACTGGCTCACAACTACCACCCGCTGCCCGTGGTGCTCACGGAAGGCAAGGGCGCGTGGGTCACCGACGTCGAAGGCCGGCGCTACCTCGACCTGCTCGCGGGCTACAGCGCGCTGAACTTCGGCCACGGCGACGACGAGCTGCTGGCCGTCGCCCACGCCCAGCTCGACCGGCTGACCCTGACCAGCCGCGCGTTCCACCACAACCAGCTGGGCACCTTCGCCTCCGAGCTCGCCGAGCTGTGCGGCATGGAGATGGTGCTGCCGATGAACACCGGCGCCGAGGCCGTGGAGACGGCCATCAAGACGGCGCGCAAGTGGGGCTACCGCGTGAAGGGCGTGCCGGCCGGGCGCGCGAAGATCGTGGTGGCGGGCGGCAACTTCCACGGACGGACGGTGACGATCGTCGGATTCTCCGACGACCCCGAGGCGATCGCCGACCACGGCCCGTTCACGCCGGGTTTCGTGACCGTGCCGTTCGGCGACGCGGAGGCGTTGCGGGCCGCGGTGGACGAGGACACGGTGGCCGTGTTGATCGAGCCGATCCAGGGTGAGGGCGGTGTGGTGCTGCCGCCCGACGGGTACCTGCGTGCGGTTCGCGCCATCTGCTCCGAAGCCGGCGTGCTGTTCATCGCCGACGAGATCCAGTCCGGGCTCGGGCGGACCGGGCGGACGTTCGCGTGTGATCACGAGGATGTCGTGCCCGACATGTACGTGCTGGGCAAGGCGCTGGGCGGCGGCATCATGCCGGTGTCGGCCGTGGTGTCGCGGCGCGACGTGCTGGGTGTGTTCCGGCCGGGTGAGCACGGCAGCACGTTCGGTGGCAACCCGCTCGCGTGCGCTGTCGGGACGGCGGTGGTGCGGAAGCTGAAGACGGGTGAGCCGCAGCGCCGGGCCGACGAGCTGGGCCGGGTGTTCGCTTCTGTCTTGTCCGAGTTGCCTTCGTCCGCGGTCGACGCGGTGCGGGTGCGCGGTCTGTGGGCCGGCATCGACGTGCGCGGTCGCACGGGCCGGGACGTCTGCGAAGGCCTGCTTGGCCGCGGCGTGCTGGCGAAGGACGCCCACGGCAGCACGATCCGGCTGGCGCCACCGCTCGTGGTGTCCGAAGAGGACCTGCGCTGGGGCGTTTCACAGCTGGCGGCCGAGCTGGCCTGATCCGGGTCCCCTGTGCCCGCCGTTCCGGTTTCGGGGCGGCGGGCACAGTGCTGTCCGCGTCTCATTTACATACAGACTGTATGTATGTATCGTGGCGACATGACTTCCTCTCTCGGACCGGACCACCGCATCCGCCTGCCACAGGGCGAGGTGCGCTACTACGAACGCGGGTCGGGGCGGCCCGTCGTCTTCGTGCACGGAGTGCTCACCAACGCGCTGCTGTGGCGCAAGGTCGTGCCGGCCGTCGCGGAGGCGGGTTTCCGTTGCCTGGCCCCGGATCTGCCGATGGGCGCCCACGAAACCCCGATGCGAGCCGACGCCGACCTGAGCGCCCCGGGCATGGCGACGCTCCTGGGCGACTTCCTGGAGGCCCTCGACCTGCACGACGTGATTCTGGTGGCCAACGACACCGGCGGCGCGATCACGCAGCTCCTGCTGGCGCGCTCTCCGTCGCGCGTCGAGCGGGTGGTGCTGACACCGTCGGACAGCTTCGAGTACTTCTTCCCGCCGATCTTCAAGCCGCTGCCCGTGGCGGCGAAGGTGCCGGGTTCGATGGCCGTGCTGGGCCAGCTGCTGCGGGTTCGGGCGCTGTGGCCGTTGCCGCTGCTGTTCGGCTGGGTGGTCAAGAAGCCGCTGGATCCGGCGGTGGCCGCGAAGTACCTGCTGCGGTTGCGACGATCTCGCGGTGTCCAGCGGGACTTGCGGAAGCTCCTGCGGTCGGTGGATCCGCGGTTGACCCTGGCAGCGGCGGAGCAGCTGCGCTCCTTCTCCCGGCCGGTGCTGCTGGCGTGGGCGACGGAGGACAAGCTGTTCCCCGTGCGGCTCGCGCACAGGCTGGCGTCGCTTTTGCCGGACGCTCGCGTGGTGGAGATCGCCGACTCGTACACGTTCGTCCCCGAGGACCAGCCCGAGGTGCTGGCCGGGCACATCGTCGAGTTCGCGAGCGTCATGGCAGATTAGGCCGGGTGAGACGCACTCAGCAGGAACGTTCCGACAGCACGCGCGCCGCCCTCGTCGGCGCCGCCCGCGAGCTCTTCGGCACGCGCGGCTACCGCGACGTCCCGGCCGAAGAAATCACCCGCACGGCGGGCGTCACGCGCGGCGCGCTGTACCACCACTTCGGTGACAAGCTGGGCCTGTTCCGCGCCGTGGTGGAGTCGGTTGAACGCGAGCTCACGGCGGAGGTCTCGGCGGTGATGACCGCGTCCGCCGATCCGTTGGTGGGCATGACCACGGCGCTGGGGACTTTCCTGGAGGCGTGTCTCCGCCCGGAGGTCCAGCGCATCTCCCTCACGGACGCCCCGGCGGTGCTCGGCTGGGACGTCTGGCGGGAGATCGAGGGCGAGTACGGGTTGGGGCTGCTGGTTTCCGCGCTTTCGCAGGCCCACTCGGCGGGGTTGATCGTGGATATGCCTATTCGCACTTTGGCGCAGCTCATCTTGAGCGCCGTGATGGAGGCGGCGCGGATGATCGCTTCGGCTTCGGATCAGGCTGCCATGCTGGCTGAGACGCAGGTGGTTTTCGCCGGCTGGCTGGGTTCTCTGCTGCGCTCATGACCGTCTACGACAGCATCGGCAAGGACTACTCCCTCGGCCGCCGCACGGACCCGCGCTGGCTGGCCCGCATCCTCGCGGCGATCGGCCCCGCGGCTTCAGTCGTGAACGTCGGCGCCGGCACGGGGTCCTACGAGCCACGTGCGGCTGTCGCGGCCGTCGAACCTTCCCGCCGCATGCTCGCGCAGCGCCCTCCCGCGTCGGCTCCCGCAGTGCAAGCCGTTGCCGAACACCTCCCGTTGCGCTCGGCCTCCGCCGACGTCGCCCTGGCCATCCTCACGGTCCACCACTGGCTCGACTGGCGCCGCGGCCTGGCCGAACTCCGCCGCGTCGCCCGCCGCCAAGTCATCCTCGTCTACGACACCCGCCTGCACGCCGACTTCTGGCTCACGCGCGAGTACATCCCGGAAGTCGCTTCGCTGGAACGCTCTCGCCCTTCTGCCACCGACATCGCCACCGAACTGGGCGCGTCCGCGGTCGAGGTACTGCCCGTTCCGTGGGACTTCCAGGACGGCGTGTACCCCGCCCATTGGCGCCGCCCGTCGGCGTACCTGGACGAGCGCGTCCGCCGCTCCTGCTCGGCCCTCGCGCAATCCCCGCCGGCGGCCGTGGCCCGCGGCATCGCGTCCTTGCGCGCCGACTCGGCTTCCGGCGCCTGGCAGCGGCGGCATGCCGACTTGCTGGCTCTGGACTCCCTGGACGTCGGTTTCCGGTTGATCACTACCTGAACAGCGGCGGCCGCTCCTCGGGCCGCGCCTCGACGACGTCGATCCCGGGCGTGTCGACCAGGCTCTCGATGGCTCGCCTCGTCGCCCCTATCCCCGCTCACGCCCCGGTTCGGGCAAGCCACTCCGCCACGCTGGTATCCGTCAGGTATTCGAACGCTACGGCGCCCCCGTCCTCACGAGCTCGCGGATCAACTTCCCAATCTGTCCTCTACGGTCGCACGGATCTCGTGCCAGGGGTCGTTTCGAAGAGATTCCAACATCGCCCTGGGAGTGTTGTTGTGCAGCGCGACTCTCATCCTGATGGCTTCGTTGGGATCTCGGGACAGGCGTTCGAGAAGACTGGGGGTGAGCTTTCGCTTCATCGCCACCATCGAGCGTACGCGAGCATCAGGATCGCCGATAAGAACTTCCAGCACCACGAGCGGAACAGTCTTGTTTTGAGCAACTCCCACCCGCTCGTCCGGATAGCGATGAACGACGTCCAGCCAGACCTGCTCGGATGCCTCGTCCACCGCGGCCCTGCGGCGCTCCCCTGGATCCGGACTCCGGCACAGCCGAACGAACTCGTCAGCGGACTCGATCACCCGAGCACCCACGCCAGAAAAACCAGCAAGAACACGCCGTCGACCAAGCCGCCACTGACGAATCCGCGGCGACCTGACGACGGCCTCGCCACGCCGAGAACTACAACCCGGCAGCTCACAACCGGATCGACTTCTTGTTCATGAACTATCCAGGCGGTCTGGTCCACCTCGGCACACCCCTGGTAAACCGCCTCTGACCTGCTGTTTTGCGTCTCATCCCGTCCGGTCGCGTCCGGACCGATCTTGACGTCTGACGGCCCCACGACGGCCCAGCCCTGATTCGCGCGCCCGCCCTGTCGGCCGCGCCCAGCCGCCCCCGTCGTCCTCGTCCCCGCCCCCGTTAGCGCCGGTTCGACGGTGTCAGGGGTGGACGCTTGCGGCCATCGCACAGCGACGCCGGAGGCGCCCTTGATGGCGGCGAGCCGGTGTTAAACGATCAACGACGAGGAAGCGGACGGTTACGATCTCGCACCGGCCTGTAACGCGCTGAGCGCGTCGGCCGTATATGCCGGTATGCACCTCTACGGATCCCCGCCCGCCGGCGGCGGCGCGCCTCCCGACGCTCCTTCCGGCGGGTCGCCCGCGGCCGGCGGCCGAAGCGGAGCGGCAGGCCGTCCGTGCCGCACTGGGCGAGCCCGCCGAACGCACGGCGACCACGCGCCGCCGCCGGCGGCGCCTTGATCCCATAGAGCCAAGTTCGGCAAACAACAAAGTATGCGACAAAAAAGTGGGGAAAATGACAACACCGACCGGTACGGGGAACGCGAAACAGCCGGCACCAAATTCTGGAGTCAAGCGAGGGCTTCCAAATATTGGCCTCCCTGAGGCCGAAAAGATGGCGACAAAGCTATGGGGCATAGCGCGACTCGGAAAGGCGTCTACCCAGGCATTTGCAAAGCAATTGGGCTTGAGCACGTCGAGCGGAAGTTGGGATACACGCCTTGCACTCATGAAAGGATTTCAGCTGATCGAAAAGAAGGATGATCAGATTGGACTGACCACACTGGGACAACAACTAGTAAATAGTTCGGATCCGGAACAGCAGAAAGAGGCCAGGCGAGCTGCCGTCCTACACCTCAAGGCATATCGAGAGCTGGTAACCGACTTCGACGGAACCCCTGTACCCGCGGTAGACGTGTTAGCCTCGCGACTGCAGTATGACTACGGCAAAAAAGAGGATTTCGCGACAGCGGCGGCTAATGCCTTCATAAACTCGTTGCAGTACGCCGAAATGATCGACACGAGTGGAGTCGTCCGGATTCAGGGTGACGACAAACCCGGTATTTCTGAATTGAACGATGTTCCAGACGAAGAGGAGTCAGAAAACGACGCAGATATCGACAGAGCGTTCGGCGACGGTGGATACTTGCTGGAGACCGGACCAGGCGAGGAGCCCAACAATAATCCGGTGATGGTCGAATACGAGAGCTTTCCCGCTGCAGAATCGCACACTGAGAGTTCCATTAAATTGTCAGTAACGCTCGACTTGTCGAAGTACCGCGCGGACGAAGTCATCCAGATTTTGAGTTCGCTTGGGTTGACACATCGTGCCTGAAGAGCTAGTTGACGATAGCGCAATCCTGAACACTTCGTCTCGTGAAATCCTAGCTGCGCTGCGCGGGATCGCCATCTCGGGAGAACGCACCGATCCATCGATCCACTATATTCTAACTCGCTGTGGCCTCGCGGAAGATATGATCCTGACGCCCGCTGGCCAAGCCTTGTTTAAGCTACGCTGGGTGCTCGGACGGGAGGACGAATCTGAATCAGCCCTTGCTGCTGCCATGAGGACCCTGACCCCCATTCAAGTCATGGAGCAGGAACTCCGCGGAATGGGGCAGGTACCTGAAGAGGGTGTACTTAGGCTCTTGATGCAACATCGTTGTATCAAGAGCGATGTGACGATTAATGAACTTCGACCACTACTTCATTGGTTGAATAGCGTTGGATTAATTGCATACTCGAAGAAGCTAAAGACAGTGCGCTCCCTACTTCCCTCTCCCGATGCGGCTCTCGGTGGCGAAATAGAAGGAATCGCCGCGATGATATCCCCTAAGACACCTTTCCTAAACATAGTTCGCCTTCGTCGGATAATCAGACCACTCAAGGGGGTTGTTTGGTGGGCAGACCCACACTTTCAGTCGCGCGCACTGGAAGAACTTGCAGAGGAGCTCGATCTTTCTACGGTGGGAGAGGTTCGCATAATCTCCGGAGACTCAGATAGTGTCCTTACAGATCGATCAGGTCGAGACTTTCACCGGTTTCAAAAGGAGTTATTGGGCCGATCGATACGTGCGGAGTGGCGCGTAGATTCGAGAAAGACCCGTGACTGGCATGATCGGTGGCTTGCCGACGGATCCGCCTGCTGGAATGTTCCACCACTAAACACACTGTACAAAAATGACTACTGTGAGATATACCCAGCCGGGGAAAGACCTCCGTTTGATGAATGGTGGAATAGAAGTATTGCTCGCACGTAGGTGAGTCAATTGCGCCACAGATCTTGCTTCGACTGCTCAACAGTATTGCATTGAAAGACCCTGAAGTCCGAAGTCTAGCCGTCGGCGGATTGGTCTCCTGAGCAGCTCCAGCGCGCGCTCCATACTGTTATCCTGATGTCATGCGTGGTGCGGGTGACCAGCTCAGCATCGGGGAGCGTATTGCCTTCTACCGGCGGCGGCGTGGACTGTCGCAGGCGGTGCTTGCTGACCTGGTGGGCCGCTCCGAGGACTGGCTGAGCAAGATCGAGCGCGGTGAGCGGGATATCCGCAGGTTGGACGTGCTGGCGGAGGTCGCGCAAGCGCTGCGGGTGACGCTCGGTGACCTCCTCGGCGAGCCGGTCCTGATGGAGGATCACGAGAAGAATGACGATGTGCCGGCCATCCGGGACGCGCTCATGGCGCCCCGTCGGCTGTCGCGCACGCTGTTTTCATCGGCGATGTCGCCGGAGTACATCGACCCAGCGCCGGTCGCGCGGCTGGTGGAAGGTGCCTGGTCGAGCTACCAAAAGGGCGAGCTGGGCCGGGTCGTCGCTGCCCTGCCTGGACTGATCAAGACCAGCCAGGCGATGGAGGCCGCTTCCGCGGATGACGCGGCGTACAAACGGGCATGCGCCGCCGTCTCGGCTCGGGTTCATCACCTCGCCGCGACCACGCTGAGCAAGATCGGTGAGGCCGACCTCGCGTGGATTGCGGCCGAACGGGCGATGCAGGCCGCTGACGACGCCGATGATCCGCTGGTGCTGGCGTCGGCTGCACGGTCGGGAACGCATGCACTGCTGGCTGTGGGGCGGTTCGACGACGCACTTGAGCTGGGGGACGTCGCGGCCAAATGGCTGCTGCCCCGGATGGCGGAAGGTGATCCGGGCGCTCTGAGCCTCTACGGGATGCTCTACCTGCGCACTGCTGTGGCGGCGGCCCGCCACCAAGACCGGTCGACGGCGAATGACCTTCTCGGCCACGCCGGTCACGCGGCTGACCAGCTTGGCGTGGACGCGAACTACTGGCAGACCGGCTTCGGGCCGGCCAACGTCGAGTTGCATCGGTTGTCCGCGGCGCTGGACCTCGGCGACGTCAGTCAGGTGATCGAGTCCGCGCCCCGGATCAACGTCGACCACCTGCCGGTTGAGCGACAGGTGACACACCTGATCGACTTCGCGCGGGCGCTGAGCTTGGTCGCCAAGGATGACGACGCGCTGCAAGTGCTGCTCGAAGCCGAGACGAAAGCCCCGACGATCGTCCGGCACAACACGATGGTGCGAGAGGTCGTGCGGTCGATGTACCGGCGCGCTCCGGCATCGGCAGGTAAAAAATCCTCGGCGCTGCTCGCGCTGGCTGAGCGCTGCGGCGCGGTGAGGTAGGCGAATGACGTCGCGCGTTCTCGGGCTGGTCGGCTCGGGTGCTGGTGGAGTGGAAGACCTTCTTCCGAAGCTGATCCGTCCTGCTCAAGCCGCAGGGTGGACGGTCGCGGTCACCCTCACGCCAACGGCCGGCGGGTGGCTGGCGGAGTCTGGCGCGCTGGCCGAGATTGAAGCGGCCACGGGCTACCCGGTGCGGGTCGAGCCGCGTTCTCCGTCGCAGACGAGCCCGCACCCAGCGCCGGACTGCTACCTGGTGGCGCCGGCCTCGGCCAACATGGTCGCGAAGCTCTCGCTCGGGATCGCAGACAACCAGGCGTTGACGCAGGTCAACGAGGCCATGGGCACCCGCAACCTGCCCGTGGTGGTGTTCCCGCGGGTCAATGCCGCGCACGCGCGTCAACCGTTCTGGGACGTGCACATCGAGAACCTTCGCCGCGTCGGTGTGCACCTGCTCTACGGCGACGACGTCTGGCCGCTGCACGAGCCGCGGAGCGCTCCGGGCAGAGAGCTGCCCTGGTCAGCGATGTTGGACGCCATCGAAAAGGCAGTGCCGGGCGACCGTTAGCGCCCTTCTGTCGCAGACGACCTCAACTCTTGAGGGCCTTGGCGATCTGCGCGGCCGCCTCTGCGGCGGTGAGGTGCGTGGTGTCGACGACTTCGGCCTCGGCGTGCAACCACGTCCGGGCCGCCTCGGCGTACGGCTCCAGATACTTGAGACGGAACGGCGACGGAATGGCGTGCTCGCTCTCGATGCGCCGGCGGAGCGTCGCCTGGTCGGCGTGCAGGACGAAGTGCCGCACGGGAATGGCGTGTTCGGCGAGGCCTGCACTGATCTCGCGCCAGTACTGCTCGACCAGGACGGTCATCGGGATCACCAGCATGCCGCCGGCGTAGTCCAGGACGCGCGCGGCGGTCTCGACGACCAGGGGCCGCCACGGTGGCCAGTGCTGGAAGTTGTCCGTCTCGGGCAGCCCTGGCCTGATGTCCATCAGGGTCTCACCCACCTTCTCGGCGTCGAACACCCGCGAGTCAGGCAGCAGCGGTTGCAGGAGGGCGCTGGTCGTCGTCTTGCCTGCGCCATGGGTGCCGTTCAGCCAAACGATCACGGGACCACACACTAGCGCGACAGGGGCTGTGCCGTCCGAGTGCGCCGCTAGCGGCGGCTGCGAGCCGCGAGGGGCACCGCGAAGAGCCCACAATGCCTGCTCGAACCTACCCGGACAGTTTGTCCGGGTGATCGTTCCTGCCCGGGTGTCTCCTGGTCTCAGCGCGCCAAATCGGGCGTGCGGAAGCCGAGACATCGGGAGAGCACATGGGCATTCACGTGGTGATTCAGCCCCTCGTCGGGTACGGCGCTGCCGTCGTGTCGCCTTCCCCGGGGGTCCGCCAGCTGGTGGCCGGGAGCGACGAAAGCGCAATCACGATTCAGGTACCGGCGCGGATCGGCGGGCTGTTGGACACCGCTCGGTTCGCGCGGAGCCTCGCCGAAGCCGCCAACGAGTTCGGCGACTGGTGTGAGACGCAGAATCGGACCCGCACGTACTCCTCCCCTCTCGGCGACCAGTGGGCAGAAGAGCGCGACTGAGCGCGCCCGAAAACGCAGAGCAGAAAGGAAATCAGCATGGCTATCGACAAGGGATACCGGTTCGGCATCGGCTTCGACGAGGCGTTCTCGCAGGGTTTGGTGATGGTGGGCGAGGTGTCGCCGGACAACGAGTACCAGTCGCGTGAGGATCGGGCCGCGGGACGGCCGACGCGTCAGCGGATCGACGAGGTGACGGGCAAGCGGCAGTGGAAGGTCATGGTCACTGACCCGGCGGAAACCCGCGCGAAGCGGGCGTCGTTCGAGATCACTCTTCTCGCGGACGTCCAGCCGGTGCCGACGACGAGCGAAGTGCTGCCCGGCATGCGGCCGATCGAGTTGGAAGGCCTGACTGCGGAGCCGAAGGTCGCCGGGCAGGGCGAATTCAAGTACCAGTCCTACGTCTTCCGCGCGACGGGCTTCCGCGCCGTGGCAAACGGTTCGGGCACGAAGACCGCGCGGTCCAGCTCGGCGGCTGAGTCACCGAAGGCCGCGTGAGTCTGGTGGACACAGCGGAGGCGGGCGAGGTGTTGAGTCTGCAATGGATCGTCGGTCCGCAGGCGGAGCTGGCGGTGCAGGAGAGCGGTTCCGACCCGGCCCGCCCGCCGCTGCTGGTGCTGTCGGGTGCGCGGTGCGTGCTCACGTTGAGCCCGCCGGATGACGTCGGTGCGTGGCATGGGTGCGCGGAGCTGCTGAGGCAACTACGGGACAACGCAGACGAGATGGCGGCGCTGCTGGATGCACGCGCCACGGAACTGAGGGCAAGCGATGAATACCAAGACTGAACCGCAGACGCTGAGGGCTGCGCACGATACGGCGAGCGGTCGTCGACCTGCACCGGACGCGAACTTGTCGGCGTGGCTGGCTTTTCACCAGTCGAACGCTCGGATGTACCGGACGGTGGCGGACGTGGATCGGGGGCACCACCACGAAGCCTTGTATTGGGTCGGCTACGAGACCCGGAAGGCGGGTGAGGTGTCTGCGCGGATAGAGGCGGAGAAGGCGAAGCACAACTAGTCGCATGTAGACGAACAAACTCAACAAAGACAGAAAAAACGCACGCTCGGACGTGTGGCGATGAAACACGCCCTGATTCGGGTGCTGCGATCCGTAAGGCGCAGAAGCGGAACCTGGCTACCAACCTTGCCGCTCCTGCGCTGTCCACAACCAGCGGAAGTGAACAATGACAACGCTAAACGATGGCAAGCGACGCGTGTCAACGGGGGTCACCCGGACGCGCTGTAATTCCTGTAAGCGATTCGCGAAGCTCCTGCCCGGCGAGACCAGGTGCGCGGCATGCTTGGGCGTCCTGCCACTGGACCTGTCGGTCGAGCGGGGTGACCGGTGATGCACCTGTCTGCCGGGTTCCTCGTGGTTTCCCTTGCCAGTCTCGGCCTCGTGGTCTGGGTCCTGCACAAGATCGGCCGTGCGCTCGCCTCAGTGGCGGAAGCTCTGGCAGCGGCCGCAATCGTGTTCGTCGCCCTGTGGTGGCTGTGCAAGGGCGTGTTCTGGTTGGTGGCTCAGGTCGTCAAGCGCTGGCGGACGAGCCTCACCGTGATCGGACTGCTCGTCTGGTGCGAGCTTCTGGGCTGGATCTCGCTGGCGGCCACCCTCGGCGGAATCGGTGTCGTGCTCGCCGCATGGCGGCTCGTGGACGTGGTCTCGTTCGATCAGCGGTGCTGGCGGTTCCTGCGCTCCTGGTGGGCACGGTGGTTCGTCTACGCGCGCAAACTCCCGGGCTGGCTGCATGCCTGCGGCCTGTCGGTGCGGGACGAAGCGTTGCCAGTCGTGGTGAACGTCAATCTCGTCGGCCGTCGTCGTGCAGTCTCCCGCTCGACGTCCCATCGCGCCGGAGTGCAGGTCCCGAAGGTGCTCAAGGTGCGCTCGGGGCCGTCGTGGGACGAAGTGCGGGTGGAGTTGGTGGCCGGCCAGAAGCCGGAGGACTTCGACGAGGCCGCGCGGGCGTTGGCGGTGGCGCGGAAGGTCTCGCGGTGTCAGGTGCGAGAGCTGGAACCGAACATCGTCTCCATTGACTACCAGCGCCGTGACCTGCTCGGCTCGGTCGTGCACTCGCTGCCTGTTCCGGATGTGGCGTCGGTCGAGCGAACGGGCGTTGATCTGCGGAAGGTGTGGGCCGGGCGCACGGAGTACGGCAAGCCGTGGCAGGTTCCGCTGCTTGGTGCAGGTTCGCACATTCTCACGGCTGGCGCGTCGGGTGCTGGCAAGAACTCGGTGATGTGGTGCCCGTTGGTCTCGGCCGCGTCGGCGATCCGGTCGGGCGTGGTCCGGATGTCGGGGATCGATCCGAAGGGGATGGAACTCGCTTACGGGCGCGGGATCTTCGCCCGCTACGCAGTGTCCGGTAAGGACGCGCTGGAGGTCCTGGATGCGCTCGTCGGTGAGATGGAGCGCAGAAAGCAGGCATTCGCCGGACAGGTGCGGACGATCCCGGTGTCGACGCAGTACCCGTTGGAGCTGCTGGAGTTCGACGAGATCGGCGCGCTCACCAAGTACACCGATCGCAAGACTCGGGACGCGATCGTGGAACGCGTCGCGCTGCTGACCACGCAGGGTCGGGCGTTGGGGATCTCGGTCCGCGGTTACGTGCAGGAGCCCACCAAGGACACGGTCCCGGTGCGGGAGCTGTTCACCCGCCGCGTCTGCCTGCGCGTCACGTCGAAGACACACGTCGGGATGGTCCTCGGCGACGGCGCCTACGAGCGCGGTGCCTGGGCGAACCGCATCGGCGACTCGGAGGCCGGCGTCGGCTACGTGTGGGGCGAGGGCATCCGCGAACCGCTGCGTGTGCGGGCGGGCTGGGTGTCGGACGAGACAGTCAAGGCTCTGGAGCAGTACGTCACCAACGGCGGCCGCGCTGACCTGCGCACCCGAGTGCAGGGGGCGACGGTATGAACCAGCTGATGACCTTCCTCGACGCGATCCGGGACCACCTGGACCTGTACCAGCTGCCGCCGGTCGCGTCGCTGGATGTCACCGCGTGGTCCCGGCCGATCACGGTGCAGCTCGACGTGGACGGTTTAGCCGAGGTCGCCGGGGCTCTGTTGGTCTGGGCGAACACCCTCGACGACGTGACCGCGACGCTGTGGCGAGTGCCGGACGGCGACTCGGTACATCTGTCCATCATCGGTCGCACCCCGTGCGGGATCCCGGTACGGGTGTACGGCGGTGTCCCGTTCGACGCGCGGGTGTTCCCCGATCTTCCGGCGGGTGCGAAGCAATCGATGCCGGTGTATCTGCTGCGGCACTGGACCATGCCCGGTGAGGTTGCGGCCTGATGAGCGAGACACGAGCGGAGCGGATGCGGGCACCTCTGGCCGACGACGTCATCCGGGCGACGGCGGAGAAGCACGGGGTGTGCGTGCGGCCATTCACGATGGAGGTCGGCGACCCCGACACCGGCGAACTCCGGTACGTCCCGGTGCCCTGCGGGTCCACCGTGGAATCCGTGTGCCTGCCATGCGCGCGCAAGGCCAAGGCTCTGCGACAGGTCCAGTGCCGCGAGGGCTGGCACATGACCGAGGAACCCGACCTCGCCCCTGACAAACCGACCGAAGATCAGACGGAGCTGTTCACCTATCGGGCTGATCTTGTGGCCTCGTATCGCGAGGTCGTCGAGCGCGACGAGGTCGAGGCGGAGGAACTGCGGGACGAGATCCGCAGCGTCGACGAAGAACTACGAGCTCTCGGCGTCCGCGGGCGTCTCCCGTCGATCGACGCGCCCACGAAACGGCCCGTGAAACGCTCCACGAAGAGGCGGCAGGACGCACCCAACCTGCCGCGCCGCAAGGTCGCCAAAACCACCGTGGGACGCGAATACGCGGGCCGATTCCGCCCGTCGATGTTCGTCACTCTGACCTGCGACACCTACGGGCCCGTGCGTGGCGACGGAGCCCCGGTGAACCCGGCCACCTACGACTATCGGCGGGCGGCTCGCGACGCCGTGCACTTCTCCGCCCTGGTGGATCGGTGGTGGCAAAACCTGCGCCGGGTCGTCGGCTGGGATGTGCAGTACTTCGCCACGGTGGAGCCGCAGAAGCGGACCGCTCCGCACCTGCACACCGCTATCCGTGGGTCGGTGCCGCACGAAGTGATCCGGCAGGTCACCGAAGCCACCTACCACCAGGTGTGGTGGCCCCACCATGACGAGATCGTCTACACCGACCGGCTCCCCCTCTGGGACGGACCGGTACGTGGATTTGTCGACCCAGGGACCCGGGAACCATTGATGAGCTGGGACGACGCGGTCGACCAGGTCGAGACACCGGTGCATGTGGTGACCTTTGGCCGGCAGGTGCACTCCAAGGGCATCCTTGGCGGCACCGACGAGGCGGGCCGCCACATCGGCTACCTCACGAAGTACCTGACCAAGTCCACAGGGGAAGTGGTCGAGGCCGACACGGCGGCACTGGCCGATCACCACGACCGGCTGCACGCCGAGCTTGCCGTCACTCCGTGCTCGCCGCGGTGCTCGGTCTGGTTGCTCTACGGGATCCAACCCAAGGGCGCTAGCGGAAAGCTCACCCCCGGGCATTGCAAGGGACGCGCGCACCGGCGAACCACGCTCGGGCTGCCGGGCCGGCGGGTGCTCGTATCGCGCAAGTGGTCCGGGAAGACGCTGATGGACCACAAAGCCGACCGCAAGGCGTTCGTGATGCAGGCCCTCGCCGCGGTCGGAATCGAGAAACCTCAACCGGATCCAGGCCGGCTCGTCTGGCGCAAGGTCGACTCCGCCGACCCGCAAGTGCCACCCCGGCAGCACCTCGTGATGCGCGGGATCGCCGAACGCATCACATGGAAAGCCGAATACGACCGGGCACTACTTGCCGCTCAGGGGCCGCCCGAAACTTCGGCAACTCTGCAAGCGGCCTGACGAAGGGAGGTTCTATGAGCGCACAAGTCACGGTGGTGAGTGTGGAAGGCCTGTGGTCGCCGGACGAATTGGCCGCCTTCCTCGGGATTCCGCCGAAGACGTTGCGGGACTGGCGTTTCAAGGGCTACGGCCCGTCCTGGATGAAGATCGGGAAACACGTTCGGTACAGCCCGGAGACGGTGCGCCGATGGCTCGAAACCCGGCACGGAACAACAGAAGCCGCGTAACTGCCGCGTGCGACGGCTCCTCCCCGCGTCTCGACCGTGAGGCGTGGGGAGGAGCCGTGTTCAGCCAACAACTGAGGAGGTGGCATGAAAGGTCACGTACAGGACCGCTGGTGGCGGCCGAAGACGGACGGGAACGGCAAGCCGGTCTTGAACGCCAAAGGGCACGTGGTCCGCGAGAAGACTGAACGTTTCGGCAAAGGAGATCGCTACAAGGTCCGGTACTTCGATGCCGAGGGCAACGAACGTTCCAAGTCCTTTCCGGACAAGGAGTTGACGCGGGCCCGCGCTTTCCTGACCAAGATGCAGCACGACGTGCTGACCGGAGAGTACATCGCACCGGAGTCCGGCGACGAGAAGTTCCGCGAGTACACCGCGCAATGGCAGAAGGGACAGTCTGCGGACGCCGGTACTCGCCAGACGGTCAACAGCCACCTGAAGACCGGGATATTCCCGTTCCTCGGCGACAAGCCGCTGAAGTTGGTCGAGAAGACCGACACGATCCGCGATTGGCTCGACTGGCTGGAGCGACCGAAGAAGGAGGGCGGCCGGGGCCTCATGGCGTCTTACCGCGCGATCCTCTTCGACACGGTCTCGGCGATACTCCAGGCTGCGGCCGACGATAAGAAGATCCGGTCGAACCCCTGTCGCGCCAAGAGCATCAAGCGGCCGAAACCGGCACAGCGCAAGGTGATCCCCTGGCCTGAGTCACGTGTGCACGCGGTTCAGCTCGCCCTGCCGCCGGAGTACACCGTGGTCGTTCCGCTCGGCGCCGGCCTCGGCCTTCGGCAGATGGAGATCTTCGGCTTCAGCCCGGACGACATCGACCGTGACGAGATGATCGTCAACGTTCAGCGGCAGATCCGGTGGATCGGCGGCGTGCCGGTGTTCTCCCCGCCCAAGGGAGGCAAGACGCGTGTGGTCCCGCTCGGGGCGGGCGTACTCGACGGCATCGACGGCCACCTGGCGATGTACGAGCCGGTCCCGCTCACGCTCCCCTGGCTCGAACCCGGCGGGCGTCCTGAGACGGTGCGGCTGCTGATCAGTCGGGTTCTGCGGCGTTCACGCCAGTACCGGAACAAGCCGGTATGGCACATCATCAAGGGCTCGAACTTCACCAAGACCGAGTGGAAGTCCGCGTTCTCTGCGGCCGGGCTGGACTACGTGGACCGGCGCGACGGGATGCACGCGATGCGGCACTTCTACGCCTCGTCGCTGCTCGCACAGGGCGTCTCGATCAAGGAAGTCGCGGAGTACCTCGGCCACCACGACCCCGGCTACACCCTCCGCATCTACACCCACCTCGTGCCGTCGAGCCACAAGCGCGCTCGGGCCGCCGCCGACAAGGTGTTCGCGCCGCGTCGGGCCGCCACCGAATCCGTGACGGCCCAGCGACGGCCCGAGGGCGCCTGACAAGGCAAAACCGCAGGTCAGAGGCGTATAGATTTCTTGTTCATGAACTCCTCAATCCCCAACGGACCCAGCTCCCGGCCCATCCCCGAGCGCTTGATCCCGCCGAACGGCAGATCCGCCTGCGAGCCGCCCGACTTGTTGAAATACACCATCCCCGACTCGATCCGGTCCGCGACCGCGCGCATGCGGGCGGGGTCCGTGCCGAAGACGCTGGCGCCCAGGCCGAACGGGGAGTCGTTGGCGATGGAGATGGCCTCCTCATCGGAAGCGGCCGGGAACAGCAGGAACACCGGCCCGAAGATCTCGTCGCGGTAGGCGTCCATTTCCGGAGTCACGTCCGTGAGCACCGTGGCCGAAAGGTACGCACCCGGGCCTTCCACGCGGCGGCCGCCCGTTCGCAGGACCGCGCCCTGGCGGACGGCGGTCTCCACCTGTTCGAAGACCTCGTCGGCGGCGGACACGGAGGCCAGGGGCGGGAGCTTCGTCGACGGGTCGGAAGGGTCGCCGGGCAGATAAAAAGATGCCACGCGCGCGGTCAGTTTCTCGACGAACGGGTCGTACAGGTCGCCCACCACGATGATCCGCTTGGGTGCGTTGCAGGACTGGCCGCAGTTGCGCAGGCGGGCGGTGGCGACAGCTTCAACCGTGGCGTCCAGGTCGTCGGTGTCCAGGACGATCAGCGGGTCCGAGCCGCCCAGTTCGAGGACGCAGCGCTTGAGGTTGCGGCCCGCCTCGGCGGCCACCGAGATGCCGGCCTGTTCGCTGCCCGTGAGCGAAACGCCGACGATGCGCGGGTCCGCGAGGATCGACGGGACCTGACGTGACGAGGCGAAGACGTTGACGTACGCGTCCTCCGGCACGCCGGCGTCGCGCAGGACCTGCTCGATCGCGACGGCCGAGCGGGGGCAGATGGACGCGTGCTTGAGGAGAATGGTGTTGCCCAGCACCAGGTTCGGGGCGACGAAGCGCGCGACCTGGTACATGGGGAAGTTCCACGGCATCACGCCGAGCAGGGCGCCGATCGGCTCCTTGCGGATCACGGCGTCGCCGCCACGAATCTTCAACGGCTCGTCGGCGATGAGGGACGGGCCGTGTTCGGCGTAGTAGGAGAAGATGTCGACGACGATGCCGACCTCGCCGCGGCCTTCGTTGATGCGCTTGCCCATCTCGAGGGTCATGATGGCGGCGAGCTCGTCGGACCGTTCGGCGAACAGCTCACCCGCGCGCGCGACGATCTCGGCGCGTTCGGCGACCGGGCGTTCCCGCCAGGACAGGTAACCGCGGTGGACGCGGGCGATCGCGTCGCGCACCTCCTGGTCGGTGGAGTTCTCGATCTGCTCGATCAGTTCACCCGTGGCCGGGTCGGTGACGGTGTACATCGCGGCGAGAGCCTCCGTGTTCGACGAAACGAAGCGGTCGGACGCGCCCAGGCTACCAAACTGCATACAGTATGCACTAGCCGGCGAGGGTCGTCCGATTACTCCAGAAGTTGCACCTCTTGACCGAAAAGACCGTTTTCCTGTATGGTCTAGACCACATGCTCCCCTCTCCCCGCCCGCGCACCTCCCACGCGGCGGCTCGATCGCGCCCGTTCAAGGCCATCCGTGGGAGCGGGCACCGCTGTCGAAGGAGCCCGGTATGAAAACGAACCGCAAGCTCGTGGCCGCCCTCGCCGGTGCGGCGATCGCCCCCGTGATCGTGCTGGTCGGGCCCGTGGGCACGGCCAGCGCCCACGGCTACGTCAACGCGCCCGCGAGCCGGCAGGCGCAATGCGCGCAGAACATCGTGTCCTGCGGCGACATCAAGTGGGAACCGCAGAGCGTGGAAGGCCCGAAGGGCCAGCGCACCTGCAACGGCGGCGTCGCGCGCTTCGCCGAGCTCAACGACAACAGCAAGCCCTGGCGCGCCACCGCGACCGGCCGCACGGTCACGTTCGACTGGACGTTCACCGCCCGGCACAAGACCAGCACGTACGAGTACTACATCGGCAACACACGCGTCGCGAGCTTCAGCGGCAACAACCAGGTGCCGCCGGCCACCGTGTCGCACTCGGTGAACCTGGGCAACCGCACGGGCCACCAGACCGTGCTGGCCATCTGGAACATCGCCGACACGACCAACGCGTTCTACTCCTGCGTCGACCTGCAGGTGAGCTGACGAAAGCGGCGGACGGGTCCAGGGACCCGTCCGCCGCTGCCGTCCACAATGTACTCAGCGATACGCCGCGGCCTCGGCGCTGCGCCGCCCCACCAGGAACCACAGCAGCGGCCCCAGGAACGGCGCGCAGAACGCGAACACGACCCACACCAGCTTCATCCCGCCGGTCAGCGGGCTGCCGAGCACGCTGATCAGCGCGGCGAGGAAAAACACCACCGGGATCAGGATCAACGCGATGATCCCGACGACGACGGCGATGTTCGCGGCGTGGGGGCCGTCCTGGGCGGCGGCGGCCAGCGCGGTGGGGATGGTCATCGGTCCTCTCCCTGGTTCTCGTCGGTCCACTTCGGACTCGATGGGTCCAGTATGAGAGCGCGCGCCGCCGGCCCGAATCGGCTCGACGGCTCGACCCGCGTAATCCTTAAGTCGTAGCCGCGACGGGGATCACGCGCTCCAGCCACCGCACGGCCAGCGCTGCGAACACGTTCACCACGCCCAGGACCAGCCACGGCAGCCAGTACCCAACCTCGAACAACGTGGTGAAAAACGCCGGCGCCACCAGGCTCGCGACCGTGAACGAGTACTGGAACACCGCCAGGTAACGTCCTCGCGCGCCCGGCGGCGACAGCTCCGTGGCCAGCGACTGCGACACCGGCCCGTGCACAGCCTCGGCCGCGGTGAACAGGAACGTCGCGCCCAGCAGCACCGGCACCACCCAGCCGAGCTGCCCCGGCACCAGCAGCGCGAAGGCCAGGCACCACGCCGCCCACAGCACCGCCGAGGCCATCAGCACACGCGTCCTGCGCAGCGGCGACACCAGCCGCACGGCCGGCGCGGTGAGGACCGTGAGCAGCACGGTGTTGCCCACCAGCATCGCGGGCGCGAGCCACGGCGGACCGTGCAGCCCCACGGTCACGAACACCGGCAGCCCGAGCGCCAGCATCATGCTCGTCAACGCGAACACCGCGTTCAGCCCCGTGAAGGCCAGGAACGGCCGCGCCCGCAGCATCCCCCGGTACCCACCGGCGTCACTTTCCGCACGCCGCGGCGCCCGCACGCGCGCCGCGATCGCCACGCCCGCGCAGAGAAAACAGGGCGCCGAGCCATACGCGAGCGCGCGATACGCGGCCGGGGTGCCGATCGTGACCACAACACCGGTGATCAGGCCGCCGATGGCCAGCCCGGCCGTGCGCGTGACGTTCATCCACGCGAACCAGGAGTCCTTGCTCCGCGGTTTCTCGCTGCCGTCGACGAAATCCGCCACCGCCGTGAACACCGACGACCAGAAGAACCGTACCCCGACCGCCACGAGCGCGGCGGTGAGGAAGATCCCCGCGGGCCCGGTCACGCGCGTGAACAGCAGAAACCCGATCCCCTGCGCCCCCTGTGCGGCGACCACCAGCACCCACGGACCCATCCGGTCGGCCAGCCGCCCGGCGATCAGCGGCACCGGCAGCGTCAGCGCGTTCGCCGCGCTGAGCAGCACGCCGATCAGCGCCAACGGCACCGTGGTCAGTTTCGCGAAGAACAACACCGACAGCGGCTGGAACAACCCGTTGCCCACCGAGTCGACCACCAGGGCCACCAGCAGCACCGCCCCGCCACGGCTCCGCACGCCAGATCATCCCCCCGGGTCGGACGAGCCCCCGAGCGTAACGATCTCCACGGTCCCGGTCGACGGCGTTTCAGTGGCCTTCGAACACCGCGAGCAGACCGTCGGGCGTGTCCGCGGCGAACATCGTCACCAGGTTCTCCGCCGAACCCCGCGCGGCCTCCTCGCTACGCGGGAACATCGCCTTCTCGTATCGGGCAAGGGCGGCCTCGACGTCACCACCTGACTCGACGACGGCCAAGGCCAGCTCGGCACCGTCGATCATCGCGAGGTTCGCGCCTTCACCGGCGAAGGGCGACATCACGTGCGCCGCGTCGCCGATCAGGGTCACCCCGGGCACGCGCTCCCACTCGTGGCCCACCGGCAGCGCGTGGATGGGCCGCGCGACCGGCTCGCTGTCCACCGACGCGATCAACGCCCGCAGTTCCGGGGCCCAGCCGGCGAATTCCCGCGCGAGCGCCGCCGGGTCGCCCGGATCGAACGAGCCTTCGGGAACCTGCAGGGCGACGTACAGGTGCACGCTGCCGTCCGGCTCGCGGTGCGCCAGGATGCCCCGCTCCGGCCCGAGCGCGAAGAACATGCCCCCGCCGATGAGTGCCGCACTTTCCGGATGCCGGGCGGCGACGTCCAGCAAATCCAGCTCCACGAACGAAATCCCGGTGTACGCGGGCACCTCGGCCGAGACGAGCGGCCGGATCCGGGACCAGGCCCCGTCGGCCCCGACGAGCACGTCCGTCTCCAGCGCCGAACCGTCCGCCAACGTCACCTCGTGCCGGCCATCGCCCAGCGAGCGGGCCGAACCGACCTTGGCGCCCCACCGGACGGTTCCCTCCGGCAGCGACGAGAGCAGCAGATCGCGCAACGCGCCGCGCTCGACCTCCGGCCGGGCGCCCCGGCCATCGTCCTCTTCGGACATTCGCACCACCGCGTGCCGGTCCAGCACGCGCATGGCCTCCCCGCCGCGATGGATCAGCGGCAGGAACTCTTCGTACAGGCCGGCCGCCCGCAGCGCGGCCTGACCGGTTTCCTCGTGGATGTCGAGCATTCCGCCCTGTACCCGGGCCGAGGCCGACGCGTCGAGGTCCAGCACGGTGGCCTCGACGCCGTTGCGATGGAGCACGGACGCGAGGGTCAGCCCGCCGAGGCCGGCTCCGACGATGGTGATCTTCATGGTCTTTCTCCCTCAGGTTCGTGGGGTCGCGGCGATTCCGGCGATCAGCGCGCGGAACGCCCAGGACAGCCGCTGCCCGGGCGCGCCGGACAGCAAGTCGGACCCGGCCGCGGCCAGGTGTGGGTACTTCTCGGGTGACGCGTCGTGGATGACGGCCGCCAGGGCCTGCCATTCGTCGCGGTCCTCGGGGCGCTCGTCGGCGTGTTCGGCCGCGGTCGCCGTGGCCAGCTGGAGCAGGAGGTCGACGCCCCACGCCGCCTGCTCGCCCGGCACCTCGCCCTCGGCCAGCAACGCGAGCAGCGTGTCCACCAGCCGCAGGTAGTTGTCCCCGCGAGGGCGAGCCACGAGCGCCGACTGCGCCAGCCCGGGATAGCGGAACAGCACCACCGTGTACGAGCCGAGCACCGCTTCGAGCCGCTCCGCCCACGTCCCGGCCGCGGGAGCCGGCTCCACTTCGGCGAGCAGCTCGTCGAGCACCGCCGCGTGGAGCTCCACGGTGTTGCGGACGTAGACGTACAGCGACGCCGCTCCGGTGTCGAGCTCATGCGCGAGCCGGCGCATCGTCAGCCGGGACAGACCCTCGGCCCGCAGGATCGCAAGCGCGGCGGTGATGATCCCGGCCCTGGTCAGGGCCGGCTTGGCCGGACGTTCCCGGCGGCTGCGTGGTGCGGTCATGACTTCATGATAACGAACATGTTCGTTCCGAACAAGATCGTAACGAACATGTTCGTCACCACAGACGCTCAGGCCTTTCGAACGAAAGGGAGGTAAGTTCGGCAGTCATGCGAGGCAACCCGCGGCACGAACGCATCCTCGAGCGGCTCCGGCGCGACGGCCGCGTCGATGTCGGCGAATTGGCCGGCGAGCTGGACACGTCGGAGGTGACCATCCGGCGCGACCTCGACTCGCTGGCCGAGCAGGGCACGCTGCGCCGCGTGCGAGGTGGCGCGGTGAGCCTGCTGATGCGCGGCGAGGAGCTGCCGTTCACGCTGCGCGAGGTGGAGTCCGCGGCGGCGAAGGATCGGATCGCGGCCGTGGTGGGCGGCCTGGTGCGCGACGGCGAGGCCGTGGTCGTCGACAGCGGCACGAGCGGGCTCGCGGTCGCCCGCGTCCTTGCCGGCCGGCGCCTGACCGTGATGCCGCTCGCGCTGCCGAGCGCGACGGTACTGGCGGCCGGCTCGTCGGTGAACCTGCTGCTGCCCGGCGGAACCACCCGTTTCGGCGAGGGCTCGATGGTCGGCCCGATCGCCGAGGCCGCGCTCGCCGCGCTGCGGTTCGACACGTTCGTGCTCACGTGCTGCGGCCTGTCGCCCGACGACGGGGTGACGGCCCACGACTTGCAGGACGCCGCGGTGAAGCGCGCTGCGAAGCGGTCTTCGCGGCGCACGGTGCTGATTGCCGAGAGCGCCAAGTTCTCGCGCACCGCTTTGGCGACCGTGTGCGGGATGGCGGACGTGGACGTGCTGGTCACCGACGCCGAGGCGCCTTCGGAAGCACTGGACCGGTTTCGCCAAGCCGGTGTCGAGGTCCGGGTGGCGTGAGCGGATCCGTCCACACTGGACGTCTCCCACTCTCAAGCTATAGCGCACCCCGGGGCTTGCCGCAAGACCCCCGTCATGCCGCAGAATCGGCGGCTGTCAGCGAATCGGGGTACGAAATGCACGACGTGATCATCGTGGGCGCCGGCGCGGCCGGCCTGGTCCTGGCCGCCGAGCTGCGCCTGGCCGGGGTGCGGCCGCTGGTGCTGGAACGCCAGGCGCGACGGCGGGAAGTGCCGCGGGCCAACGGTCTCGGCGGCCAGGTCGTGGAGCTGCTGCGCTATCGCGGGGTACTGGAGCGGCTCGAAGCGGCCGCGTCCCCGGTGCACGCGGCGCCGTCGTTGCCGTTCGGCGGGCTGCAGCTGGACCTCTCGCACCTGGCCGAGCCGGCGTACCACGCGCTGGCCATCCCACAGCCGGTGCTCGAACGCACGCTCGCCGAGTACGCGGCGGAGCTCGGGGCGGAAGTACGCGAGGGGCACGAGGTCGTCGGCCTTCGCGAAGACGCGGCGGTGACGGTGGACGTGCGTGGCCCCGACGGGCCGTACCAGCTCACGGCCCGCTATGTCGTGGGCTGCGACGGTGGCCGCAGCCGGGTCCGCGAGGTGCTGGGCCTGCCGTTCCCGGGCACGACCTACCCGGAGGTGAACCGGCTCGTCGAGGCGACGGTGCCGGATTCGGTGAAGCGACTGGACAACGGCGACCTCGACGTACCCGGACTGGGGTTGCTGCGCCAGGGTTTCACGCGGACCGACGGCGGGGTGTTCGCGTTCGGGGCGATCGGGGCGGAGATGCTGCTGATCAACACCATCGAGGAGGAAGCGACCGAGTACGACGACCTCAGCCCGATGAGCGAGGCCGAGTTCCAGGCGAGCGTCCGCCGCGTGCTCGGCGGTTCGCTGACCCTCGGCGAGGTGCGGCGGCTGTCGCGCTACCAGTGGCAGGGCCGGCAGGTCCCCCGGTACCGCCTCGGACGCGTCTTCCTGGCCGGCGACGCGGCGCACCTGCTGGCTTCCTCAGGCGCGTCGCTCAACCTCGGGATGCTCGACTCGGTCAACCTGGCGTGGAAACTCGCCGCGGCCGTGCACGGTTGGGCACCGCCGGGCCTGCTCGACAGCTACCACGCCGAACGCCACTACGCCGGCTCCCGCGCGCTCCTGCAGACCAGCGCACAGGCCGCCCTGCGCCGCGGCCACGACCTCGCCGCCGACGCGCTCCGCACCCTGTTCCAGGAGCTGCTCACCGACGAGCAACCGTTGCGCCGCCTCGCCGCCGCCATCGGCGGCACCGACCTGCGCTACCCGATGCCCGGCTCGGACCACCCGCTGGCCGGCACCTTCGCCGGCGACTTCCCCCTGGCCACTTCCGACATCCCGACAAGCCTCGCGTCGCTGCTGCGTCCGGGCCGCCCGGTGTTCGTCGATCTCGCGGACCGCCCGGAACTCCGGTCGGTCGCTCAAGCCTGGGCTCCGCGCGTGGAGATGCACACCGCCAAGACTCCCCTCCGCCCGGCCGACGCCCTCCTCATCCGGCCCGACGCCCACGTCGCGTGGGCCGCGCCGCTCGATTCGCCCGCCGATCCGGCCGGCCTGAGGGAAGCCCTCTCGACCTGGTTCGGCACGCTTGAGGGGGTCTGAAACCGCCTCACCTCGAATGATCACCAAGAGTAAGTGTTCAGCCTGATCGATTCACCGTTTCGTGGACTGATCAAAGATCGACTTCTACCGCTAGTGTCACCGACAACCCGCTCAGCCTCGACATTCCCCCGACCGGGCGGCGGGCCAGGCCCCCTGGTAGTCCCCCTTCCGCGCCCAGGGGGCCACAAAAACAACCCCTCACTCGCCCCGGGAGGAGAGCGCTTGCCACACGCGGTCGCGCGTCAGCGGGAGCGACGTGAAGCGCACGCCGGTCGCGGTCCGGACCACTCATGTCGCACCCGCCTGCTGCCGACTGCGCCGCGGCCACATCGCACACCGAAGGTCCCGGGCGGCGTGGCACCCAAGCAACCTTCGCCGACCGGAGTCGCCCAGCTGCACCACCTGGTGAACTTCCGCCGGCGTTCGTTTCCCTTCTGCCGGCGCGACTCCCGCATCCACCCGCCCCTCCTCGACCGGCACGCGCAGCTGACCGACCGGCGACTGCCACGCGAGTGGCGGCGCCGGCGACTCGGCACGTAGCCGAGCCCTCACCCGAACGGTCGCGACCCACGTCACTCGCGGGCCGTGGAACATTCGCCGGCCGGGTCCGTTGTATCCACTGTCGGTACGGAGGGGTCCCCGGGCTCCACACTTCACCTTCCCGGACAGCCGGTTCGCCGGCCCCGGGTCGCGTCACTCGCCGAGAGGCGACCCCCGTACCGGCGTAAGACCACCCGCCCCGCTGCCTCACGCTCCCCCAACGCGGCGCGGGGCGGGCGCCAGTGCTCCTGCTCTCGCTCGCCGGGCCCCCAGCCGGCGAAGTCGGGAGCGGGAGCACCCTCAGCACACTCCACTGTGGATCATCCGGAGAGCCGGGAATACCTCCGCACCCCCACTGGTTACAACCTTTGCCGGTGCGGTGGTGTCCCCGGGCTCCACCCACTGCCTTCCCGGACCGTCGCACACACGCCGGGTCGCGCCAACCGCCGAGAGGCGACCCCCGCACCGGCCTCGAACCCTTAAGCCCCTCAGACCACCCCACCCCGCTGCGCCGCAGTTGCCCCGAGGCAGCGCGGGGCGGGCTCATGTGCTCCTGCTCCTGTCGCCGGACCCACTGCCGCGGCAGGAGCGGGAGTATCCAACCGTCCACAGTGGATCATGGAAACGTGGATCATGAAAATCACCTGAGCGACCTGCGTCACAAGGGAAATCCGGAACACCGGGCCCGCGCAGGCGTTGTACAGAGTGTCGGTACGGCGGGTGTCCCCGGGCCTCACCTTTTGCCTTCCCGGGTCGTCGCAAGACGCCGGGTCGTGCCACTCGCCGAGAGGCGACCCCCCGTGCCGACGCAAAGCCTCTCGAAGAGAAAACTCCCGCCCGCTCCCGCCGATCCCCCCATCGGCGCGGCGCCCGAGGCGGGAACCAGTGCCCCCGCTCCCGGTCCGCGCGAACTCCCCCTCCGCCGCGACGGGACCGGGGGCACGCCCTTATCCGGAGCCGGGCCAGGGCAGCGCGTCCTGCAGCAGCCCGAGCATCCCCGACACCAGCCGCATCTGCTCGACCGTGCGGATGTCGGCCTCCAGCAGGTGCGGCGAACACACCAGCACCGCCACCGACTGAGCCCGCGAGAGCGCGACGTTCAGCCGGTTGCGCGACAGCAGGAAGTCGAGCCCGCGCGGAAGGTCGACGGCCGAGGACGACGTCATCGTCGTCACCACCACCGGCGCCTCCTGGCCCTGGAACCGGTCGACCGTGCCCACGCGGACGTCGCCGAAGCCGGCGTCGGCCAGCGCGCGCGTGACGACGCGGGCCTGCAGGTTGTAGGGCGCCACCACGAGGAAATCGGCGTCCGTCAGCGGACGGCCCTCCCACGTGCGCTCGTGCAGCGCCGAGATCACCGAGACGACCTCGGCCGCCTCCTCCACCGAACGCGTCGTGTTCCCGCGGTGCTCCACCGACGCCAGGTACAGCCCCGAGGCGACCCCGTCGACCGACCGCGACGCCGACGGGTGCGAGTGCAGCAACCCCGCGTACGACAGCCGCGACACCGGCGCGCACACCGCCGGGTGCATGCGTCGCGTCTGGTCGAGGAAGTAGCCCAGGTGCGCCGGCATGATGTCGGCGTCGCCGATCAGATGCCCCAGCGCCGACGCCTCCGCGCCCGCCGGGTGCGTGCCCTGCACCACCTGCGGCAGCTGCTGCGGATCACCCAGCAGCACCACGTTCTTCGCGCACGTCGACACGGCCAGCGCGTCGGCCAGGGCGAACTGGCCGGCCTCGTCGATCACGAGCACGTCGAACGGCTCCGCGCGCACGGCCGCGTTCGCGAACGTCCACGCCGTGCCGCCCACGAGGTGCCCGGTGTCGTGTTCCTCCCGCCAGCGCACCAGCGCGTTGTTGTTCTTCGGCTGCTCCCACGGCGCCGAGGGGTCCGGCGTCCGCTTCGCGCGCTTGGCGCAAGCCAGCGAAGGATCGTTGCCCAGCGCAGCCGAAAGCACGTTCTCCACGGCCTTGTGGCTGTTGGACGTGACCCCGACCGTCCGGCCCGAACGCACGAGGTGCGCGATCAGCTTGCCCGCCAGGTAGGTCTTCCCCGCGCCCGGCGGGCCCTGCACCGCGAGCACGGAACCGTCGAGCGCGTCGACGGCCTCGATCACCGTCGCGACCAGATCCTCACCCGCGGCAGGCAACGCGCCGCCGTTCCGCAGCCGCGGCGCCGTGCGGCGCAGCAGGTCCACCCCAGGGTGCTTCGGCAACACGGGCAGGGTTTCGCCGACGAGCCGCGCGAGATCCGCCACGGCCTCGTCCTTCGGCGACGGCCGCACCGGGCTGCCGGGCAGCACCGCGGCCGGGCGGTCGTTCGACGTCGCGTCGGGCGCGCTGCTCTCCTCCAGCGTCAGCTCGACGGCCGAGGAAGCCACCACCTTCGCGTCGCGCGCGTCGGCGCCGTAACGCAAGCGCACGTCGTCGCCTGGCGCGAACGGGTGCGGCCGGTCCGGGTCGCACGCCACGATGAGCGTCCGCTTCGCCGTGCGCAGCCGGCCGGACGGCGGCACCCACTCGCCGACCGACACCGAAACGGGCACCGCGCACGTGGTGTCGATCTCCAGGTCGCCGAGCGGAGCGGCGAGCTGCCGGAAGAACTCCCACCACGCCGGGTTCGTCTCGCGCCGGTGGTAGCCCACGGACGCGGCGAGCAGCGCGCGGGCGTGGTCGTCCGGGGTGAACTCCGCCGGGTCGTCGGGCAAGCCGTCGAGCAGGGGATCGACGAGCGCCGCCAGCGCGGCCGCGCGCTCCGCCCGTCGTTGCGCCGCGACGTCTTCCTCGGTCTCCCGCAGCAGAGCGTCCACATCGGACTCCGGCGCCGGCTCGACGAGCTCGATGCCCTCGTCCACGCGCACCCGGTGCAGGAACTCCAGCAACCGCAAGGTGGACACGCAGTCGTACTCGTTGTACTCACCGATGCCGCGCAGCACTTCGCCGGCCCGCTCCGGCTCGCCGGCGGCCGTCAGCGTGAGGTAGTCCTCGTACGCCTCGATGCTGGACGCGGCCGTCTTCACGTCGCCCTCGCGCGCGGCGGGCATGTAGAGCGGCTCGAGGTACTTGATCGAGTACGACCGCTGCCCGACCCGCAACGCCTTGCGTACCACCGCGTACAGGTCCACGAGCGCGCCGCCCCGCAGCAGCTCGTCCACCACTTCCTCCCGGGTGCCGTGCACGGCGGCGAGGCGCTTGATGGCGGTGACCTCATACGGCGCGTAGTGGTAGACGTGCGCGCCGGGGTGTTCGGCCAGCCGCGCGGTGGCGAAGTCCACGAACTCCTCGAACGCCCGCTTTTCCTGTGCCCGGGAGTGGGCCCAGAACGGGGTGAACCGCTGGCCCTCGGCGTCGTCTGTCACCGCGCCGAACAGGTACTCGAGGCCGGCGCCCGCGAGCGCGTACGGGTCGCCTTCCATGTCGAAGAAGACGTCGCCCGGGCTCGGCGGCGGCAGCTCGGCGAGGGCGGCGGGGTCGATCACCTCGTAGGCGAGCTCGCCCGTCTCGTCCTGGCGCACCTGGATCGCGGCCTGCGCGCGCAGCGTGGTGTAGGTCGTCGCCGACATGTCGCGCGGCCGGTCGTCCGGACCGGCGGCGGCGAGCTTGTCGATCGTGGCGAGCCCGGCCGTCACGAGCTTGCGCCGCTGGTCTCCGCGCATGCCCGCGACGAGCGACAGGTCGCGGTCCGCCTCCCGCGCCGTCGAGCAGTGCTGCGCGAAGCGGCACGCGCCGCACGCCGGCCGTTCATCGGCCCACAGCTGCACCGGCAGCCGGGCCGGGCGGGCGCGCAGCCGCGAGCGCAGGCGGGCGAGCAGCGGGAGGAAGTCGTCGACGCGCAGCGTGCGCGTGGTGCCGTCGCCCAGCAGCAGGTGCATGTCCGGACCAGCGGGCCACCCGGCTCGGCGCAACGCATCGGCGTACGCGGTCAGCTGGACCACGGCGGACGGCTTGGCGTGCCGGGCGAGCTTGGTGTCGTAGACCTCGTAGCGGCCTTCGTCGTCGCGCAGCAGGAAATCGGCGCGGCCGGTGAACTCGTCGTCGTGGAACACGGCCTGGTAGACCACGGGCGCGCCCGCGCGCAGCGCCTCGGCCGTCGCCTTCGCGGCGACGACCGGGTCCCGCTCCTCGATCTCCACGACCTTGCGTTCGGCGCGCAGCCGCCCGAGCGTCGCCTCCTCGTGCGCGCGCCCGTGCTTCACGGCCAGCTGATCAGGTCCTGAGCCGGGCCTCGGCGCGCCGGGCAGCCCCGCCGCCAGCGCCTGCGTGAGGACGCTCCGGTGCTCGCACTCGAGCAGATCGGCGAGATCGGACGGTGTGTACATCGCCCGGAAGTCTGGCACGACCGCCGGCGCGCCTCGCCCACCCCGGGCACCGACACGCCGACGGCCCAGGTCACAGCCGCTGCCAGGACGTCAGCGCCGGCGGGGCAGCGGGATCACGTCGAAGTCGCGCGCCACGTGGATCTCCCCGTCGAACACCTGCGCCGCCTCCTCCCCGAACGCGTCGGCCTCCGGATAGGGGTAGCGCTGCGAGAAGTGGGTCAGCACGAGCTTGCGCACGCCCGCCTCGGCGGCGAGGCGGCCGGCGTCGGTGCTGGTGAGGTGGCCGTAACGGGTGGCGATGTCGGCGTCGGCGGCGCGGAAGGTCGACTCGGCGACCAGCAGGTCCGCGTCGCGCGCGCAGTCGAGGGCTCCCGCGCACGGGGGCGTGTCCATAACGAACGCCACGACCTGTCCGGGCTTCGGCTCGCTGACGTCTGCGAGGTGAACGGTGCGGCCGTCGATCGCCAGCGAACCCTCCCGCCGCAGCCGGCTGATGTCCGGACCTCGGACGCCGGCCGCGGCCAGGCGGTCGGGGAGCATGCGGATGCCGTCGGGTTCGGTGTAGCGGTAGCCGAAACAGTCGATGCGGTGGTCGAGGACATGGGCGGACATCGGGCCGTCGGTCCAGCCGTCGGCGAGCACCGGCCGCGGGACGACCTCGGCGCGCTCGTGGTAGCCGGTGGAGTAGCGCAGCCGCTCGAAAAACGCCCGGCCGGAGGCCGGGTAGTGGCAGCGCACGGGCCGCGGCACGGCGTCGAGCGACAGCCGCTGCAGCACGGCGGAGAGGCCGAGACTGTGGTCGCCGTGGAAGTGGGTGATGCAGATGCGCGTGAGCTCCGCGCCGGCCACGCCGGCGTGGGTCATCTGCCGCTGCGTGCCCTCCCCGGGTCGAACAGAACGCCGTCGGTGTCGAAGCGCAGGAGGTACCCGTTGTGGTTGCGGTGCCGGGTCGGCGTCTGGCTCGCCGACCCGAGCACCACGAGCTCACGTCGTGACATACCGCCATCTTCGACAATCACCGGCCACCGGGGAAAAGCGGACGGCCGCCCAGTCCATTCCGGGCTCCCGGCGGAGCTCGAGAATTATCGTGCCGGGACAGCGAAACGCTCCCGACTCCGGGAAAGCCGGCCGCGCCGGCGCGCACGGCCACACCCCCTGACCGCCGACGCGACAAAGGCCTGTGCCGCCGGGAAATCCAGGCGGCACAGGCCTTGTGGAATCGGCTTCAGCTCAACGCGGTGAAGCGTGCGAGGGGAACCGAACCCGCGAGTTCCTTGGCCAGCTTCGCATCGAGCGTCACCAGCGCGTCGCCGTGCAGCCGCGTCAACGCGACATACTCGGCGACGAATGTGTCGGCCCAGTCGAGCTCATCCGCGACCTTCCACGCCGTGGCCTGGAGCACGCGGTCGCCGAGCAGCCGGATCCGAAGCCCGCGCACGTAGTCGAGGTGGCGTTCGGCGTCCTTCTTGGTCAGTTCCCCATTGCGCACGCGCACGTACAGCAGCGACAGCGCGTGCGAGCGAATCAGCGTCGGCGCGAGCAACTGGTGCTCCGCGCCGATCACGGCCCGTTCCTCGGCCAACCGGATCGCCACGTCCGGCCCGATCACGTACTTCGCCACCGCATCAGCCTACCGGCGCGAACAAAACCGGCGTGCCGCGAGCTGATGCTCGAGTTCGTGGCGTTGCCATTGGGGATCGTCGTCGTGGCGTCGCGGATCGTGCTTGGCCAGCCGGGCGCAGCGCGGGCAGACGACCACTGAGCGCTCCCGATAAGACCATCCACAACGGACACCAGGATCAACTCCCGGAGTCCTCGAGCTGCTCCAGGAACGCCCGCGCGGCCGGCGACGCGCTCGCGCTCACGGCCACCGCGACGGTCCGCGGCGTGCGCGGCACCAAGGGCCGCAGCACGGTGCCGTCGAGACGCGGCACGCCGACCGACGGCAGGATGCTCACACCCAGCCGTGCCCGAACCATCTCCAGCACGGCCGACATCTCGCGGGCCTCGAACGTCGCCTCCAGGTGAACCCCGGCCTGCTCGGCGGCCGCCGAGAACACCTGCGCGCAGCCGCCCGTCGGGCGGACGAACGGCTCCTCGGCTAGGTCCGCATAGGACACGGCCTCGCGCTCCGCCAGCCGATGGCCGGCGGGCAGCACGGCGCACATCTCGTGGCTGTCGAGCAGCACCGTCCGCAGGCCGGGGGCGGGCAGCGTGACCACGGCGGCATCGGCGACACCCAGGTCGAGCCAGTCCCGCACCTCCTGGTCGCTGCCCTCGATCAGGCGCACCGCGACGAGCGGGTGGCGCTCGGTGAACGCCCGCAGCTCGGCGGGCAGCCGTGTGCCCGTGGCGGTGGGCAGGCTGGCGATTCGCAGTGTCCCGGTGATCTGGCCCGCCACCTCGGCGACCTCGGCACGCAGCAGATCCACCTGCCGCACGGCCTCGCGCGCCCGCCGGACGGCGCGTTCGCCGGCTTCGGTGAGGGTGACGCCCGTGCGCTGGCGGACGAGCAGCGGCGCGCCGAGCTCGGCCTCCAGCGTGGCGACCGAGCGGCTCACCGCGGGCTGCGCCATGCCGAGGCGCTCGCCCGCGGCCGTGAAGCCGCCGTGGTCGGCCACGGCCAGGAGCACCTTGAGCTGCTGCATCGTCGTCACGAGGACCTCCCGCCATGATCGCCGCGGCATGCTGCCATAACGCGAAGGACATTTCCCACGGCTCATCCAGAACATTACCGTCATGGTGTTACCGAGCAAAACAAGAGGAGTCACCAGTCATGCGAGTGCTGATCACCGGGGCGTCGAAGGGCATCGGCCGGACGGTCGTCGACCGGCTGGCCGCCGAGGGCCACCACCCGATCGGCCTGGCGCGCACCGCGCCGGCCGAGTTCCCCGGCAGCTTCCACGCCGTCGACCTCGGCGACCGCGACGCCACCGCGGCGACGCTCGAGAAGGTCCTCGCGGAAGGTCCCGTCGACGCGGTGGTGAACAACGTCGGCTTCGCCAAGCTGGCGCCGCTCGGGTCGATCGACCTCGACGACATCGCCCACGCCTACGACCTGAACTTCCGCACCGCGGTGCAGGTGACCCAGGCCGTGCTGCCCGGGATGCTGGCCGCCGGGCGGGGCCGGATCGTCAACGTCACCAGCATGGTCACGCTGGGCACCGCGAACCGCACCACCTACGCGGGTTCGAAAGCGGCGCTCGAGACCGCCACCGCCATCTGGGCCGGGGAGCTCGGGGCCAGCGGCATCACCGTGAACGCCGTCGCGCCCGGGCCGACGGAGACCGAGCTGTTCCGCCGCGGCACCCCCGCCGGGTCCGAAGCCGAAGCCCGGTTCCTGGAGAAGCTGCCGGTCGGCCGGCTCGGGCGTCCGGCGGAGATCGCCCACGCCATCTGTTTCCTGCTTTCCGAGGACGCGGGGTTCGTCACCGGCCAGATCTTGCGCGTCGACGGTGGAGGGAGCATCGCCACAGCCTGAGGCCGCCGCGGACAGCACAAAAAGCACGGCGGCCGGCTGACCGATTCGGGCAGGATCGCCGGTATGGCACCCACCTTCGTCCTCGTCCACGGTTCGAACGCCCCCGGTCGCTGCTTCACCTCACTACAGCGCGAGCTCGCGTTGCTCGGCCACCGCTCGCTCGCGGTCGACCTGCCCGGCCACGGCACGGCGGGGTTCTCGGCGGCGTACCAGGCGCAGGACCTGGCGACGTTCGCCACCGAACCGTCGCCGCTGGCGGGCGTGACCCACGCCGAGGTGGTGGCGGCGCTGACAGACGTGGTCCGGCGGGCGCGCGAGCACGGACCGGTGGTCCTCGTGGGGCACAGCCGAGGCGGGATGGCGGTCACGAGCGTCGCGAACGCCGTGCCGGACCTGCTGGCGCGCACGGTGTACCTGACGGCGTGGTGCTGCGTGACCGGCGGCCCCGCCCACTACCTGCAAGACCCGGCCCACGTGCCGACGGCACTCCTCGAAGCGGCCACCGTCAGGGTCGGTGATCCGGAGCAGCTCGGCGTGCTGCGCATGAACTGGCGCACCGCCGACCCGACGCAGCTCGCCGCGTTGAAGCGGGCGATTCTGGCAGACGGCACCGACGCCGAGCTGCTGTCGTTCCTGGCCGGCATGGATCCGGACGAGAGCCTGGACGGCGGCGACGACGTCATCGACGCCGCCACCTGGGGCCGGGTGCCGCACACCTACGTGCGCTTCACCCGCGACGAAAGCATGCCGGTGGCCCTGCAGGACACCTTCATCAAGGAGGCCGACGCACGCACACCCGACAACTCGTTCGACGTCCACTCGATCGAAGCGTCCCACGTCGGGCCACTCATTCACTCCGCCGAGCTCGCCTCGTTGCTGGCGAGCCTCACACTCCGGTAGACGAACCAGGGCGCACGATCATCAGCACCGTGACCACGGCCCACAGCAGGTTGAACACCCCCGTCGTCATGCCCAGCCGGCCGGCGACGCGGGTGTCCAGCGCGGTCGCCACAGAGGACCCGGCCGACACGGAAGACTCGGCCGGCACCGCACCGTCGCCCGCGGGCCCAGCCAGCGCGGCCCGCTGGCCCGGCAGCACGAACACCAGCAGCACCACCGCGGCCACCGCCGTCAGCGCGATCGAGACGAGCACCCACGTCTGGCCCGTCACCTTCATCGTCCCGGCGACGGCGAAGCCGAACACCGGCACGGCGATCGACACCCACGCATACACGCGGCTAATGCGGTGCAGCAACGCCAACGTCGAGCGATCACCCCGCTTCAGCGCGGCGGGGAACATACTGGCGGCCACGGCCACGGGCCCGACGGCGAGGATCGCCGCCAGCACGTGGATCGACAGGAAGACTTTGCTCACGGCCCTGACGCTAGCCCTCGCGTTTCACCGCCCGGAACCGGCTGGATCGCCGTGTTCCACCGGATTCTCGCCAGTCGCCGGAAACTAGCGCTTGTCCGCTTCGGGCACCTGCACCGCGAGGAACACCAACGTCCGGTTCAGTGTGAAGCCCAGGTGCTCGTACAGCCGGATCGCGCCGACGTTCGACGCGGCGGCGTGCAGGAACGGCAGCTCACCGCGCTCACGAATGCCCGCCGCGACCGCGCGGATCAGCCGCGCCGCCAAGCCCTGGCCGCGGAAGGCCGGATCGGTGCAGACCGCGCTGATCTCCGTCCAGCCGGGCGGATGAAAGCGTTCGCCGGCCATCGCGATGAGGGCGCCGTCGCGGCGGATACCCAGGTAGGTACCCAGCGAGATGGTGCGCGGCAGGAACGGGCCGGGCTGCGTGCGGGCGACGAGGTCGAGCATCTGGGGCACGTCGGCTTCGGTCAGGCGGACGGCTTCCGCATCGGGAGCCACGGTCAATCCCGTGCCCTCGAGCTGCACACCCGGCGTCTCCCCGAGCACGGTCCAGCCCGCGGGCGCGGGACCCGTCGCGCCGGCGATCACGGCCGTGCCGCCGGGCCCGGCGAGGTCGGCGATGTCACGCCAGACGTGCTCGTCCGGCTGATCCGGCAGGGCGACGAAGGGCGCGACGTCCGCGGGGTAGCGCAGGACCTGGCCCTTCTGCTCGGCCAAGTGCGCGTGCGGTCCGGTCAGCGCTGCCCACACCGGGTTGTCGAGCGGCGACGAGCTCATCCTGCCTGCCATTTCGTAGAGGGAGCGACACTCCAGAATGCGGCGGCGGCCAAGCGTTCTGCCACCCGATCCCACATGCTGGGTGCGCGGCCCCGAACTACGCGCGCAGCGCCTCGAACGACTCCTTCAGCGCCGGGTAGTAGTCGTCGAACGACGGGCGAGCGGTGTCGTCGCGCGCGGCGACCAGCAGATCGAGGTAGTACTCCCACCCGGGCCCGATCTCGCCGATGCCGTCGGTGCTCGTCAGGTGGTGCACCAGGCGCAGCTCGGTCCCATCCTCCACTTCGGACACGAGCAGATCCATCGGCCAGCCGCCGGCGTCCGCCATGCCCAGCACGGCCAGCCGCCGCGGCGCCTCACACGCGTCGACGCGCATGGCGATCCACGGCTTGCCCTCCTCGAACACCAGCTGCACCCGGACCGTTTTCCCGGGCGCGCCCTCGCCTTCCCACGGTCCGAACCACAGCGCCGTGCGGTGCGGCTGCGTCACGTCGGCCCAGACGTCTTCGGGTGTCGTCGCGAACGTGCGGCGCAGCACGAGGTCGATCCCGTCGTCGGTGCGTACCAGCTCTGCCATGAGTGGTCCCCTTCCGCGTCGAGGACGCCAGGGTAGCCGCGAACCGGGCAAATCAGGCCGGAAACTGGCCGGATGGGGTTCTACCGTTCGAAACCACGACGTCGAAAGGATTCCGATGAGCCCCGTCGAGACCAACCAGCCGCTGGGCACGCCGACCTGGATCGACCTGGCCGTGCCCGACCTCGACCGCTCGCGGGCCTTCTACGGCGCCGTCTTCGGCTGGGACTTCGACGGCGGCGACTGCCTCCTGCGCGGCCTCCCCGTCGCCGGCCTGCACCACGCGGCCGACCCCGCACCCGGCTGGCAGGTCCACCTCGCGACGGACGACTGCGCCGCCACCGCCGAAGCCGTCACCGCGGCCGGCGGCACCCTCCTGCGCGAACCGCACGACGTCGGGGACCGCGGCCGCGCCGCCCTCGCCGTGGACCCATCCGGCGCGCGCTTCGGTCTGTGGGAGGGCCACGCGTTCCCCGGCGCCCGCCTGGTCAACGAGCCCGACACCCTCGTGCGCAACGACCTCGTCACCCCCGCCGCGGCCGAAGCGCGCACGTTCTACTGCACCGTCTTCGGCTTCCTGCTCGACGGCAACGACGACCTGCCCGAGGCGGACTTCACCTTCCTGCGCCGCCCCGACGGCCACGAGGTCGGCGGCATCTTCAACCTCCGAGAGGCCACCACTTCGGCCTGGGCCACCACTTTCGAAGTCGCCGACGCCGACGCAGCAGCCACGAAGGTCCGCGCTGCGGGCGGCGAAGTCGCTTCAGTGGAGGGGACGCCGTACGGGCGGATGGCAACCGTGACGGACCCGTTCGGCACCGGCTTCACGATGATCGCGCGCCCCTGACCAGGTCGCGGCGCACGTGCTCCGGCACCCAGCTCGCGCCGGCCGGCCTCGCCCACCCTCGCCGCACGAACGCGACCAGCTCGGCCAGCCCGCGGTGACCGGTCCCCGGACGCCACACCAGTGACCACGGGTAACACGGCACCGGCTCGACCACCGGGATGCGCTGCAGATCGTGCCGCTCAGGCCACGCGATGCGGATCTTCTCGCCGACGAACGTGAACAGCGTGCGCGACTCCGCCAGCGTGTCGAGCAGCGCTTCGAGCCCGAAGTTCGGCCCGGCCGGGTCGACGTCCACGCCGAACTCCGCCGACAGCTCGGCGTAAAAACCCTCCCACTCGCTGCCGCGCCGGATCCCCGGCACCCAGGCGCGGTGCTCGGCGACCTCGGCCAGGCGCACCTCCCGCCGCCCGGCCAGCGGATGCCCCGGCCCGACCACGATCTGCAACGGCTCGAGGTACGCGTACACGTGCTTCAGCCCCTCCGGCGGCTCACGCAGGTACGTGAACCCGGCGTCGACCGCGCCCGCGCGCAGCTCCCGCAACGTCTCGGCCGCGCCGCTGGAAGTGAGCATCTCCATCGGCACCTCGCGGTGCTCGCGGTGGAACTCGCGGAACACCTCGGCCGCCGCCAGCCGCCGCCCGAGCACGTCCACGCGCAGCGGCCGCGTCTCCCGCTGGACCGACTCCACCGCGTCGGCCACCGCGCTCAGCACCGCCTTCGCGCGCGGCAGGAACGTCCGCCCGTCCACCGTCAGCGACGCGCCCGCCGCGACCCGCTCGAACAGCACGACACCCAGCTCGCCCTCCAGCCCCGCCACCCGCTTCGACACGGCCTGCTGGCTGATCCCCAGCCGCCCGGCCGCGAGCCGGAACTGCCCCTCCTCCGCGACCGCGACGAAGGCACGGAGTGCTTCGAAGTTCATGCCCTCCAGTGTCGCCTCACCCCGGCGGCGGGACCCGCCCGGCCGTCACCGGTCCGCCAAGGGATAACCCATGCCGGCGTCATAGATCTCGTCGAAGTCCTCGACCGTGAGTCCTCGTCCGGTGAACCGTTCGACGGCCACCAGGCCCTTCGCATACCGGTCCCGCCAATCGTCGAAGTCCAGCCCCTCGACCGCGGCGGCCACTGCCGGATCGGCGCCGAGCGGCCGGCCGAGTTCGTCTGAAGCGAGGAGTTCGCCGTCGCGGGCGAAGGAGAGCCGCGTGACGGCGTTGACGTTCCAGAACATGCTCGCGGCGCGCCCTCCTCGCGACAGTTCGGCCAGCACGTCGTCCTGCGCACCGCGAAACCCGTTCTCCTCGATGGCCAGTACGATTCCGTCCACTTCGGACGCCGTTACCCACGGGCCGAACTCGAGGTCCGAGTCGAGCAGGTCTTCGATCGGTTCCGGCTCCCGGATATCCGCGCCGAACGCCTGCAACACCTCCCGCAGCGTCAACCCGGCGACCACGGTCACGGTGGCCGCCTCCGACAGCGCACTCTGGCTGACCCACCGGTACGCCGCCTCGGGCAGGTCTGCCACCGCGGGCTCCGGCTCGCCGCGGAGCCGGTGGCCCAGCCGGTCGGCTCGCGCGTGGACCACGGCCGGTGCCGACGGCGCTTCCCACACGACCAGCTCGTAGGCCTCGGTCTCGACGTCGTCGCGGCCGTACGCGTACACCCGCACCCGCAGGTCACCCGGCCGCGGCGGCGTCGCGATCCGGCGGTGGTTGTAGTGCTTCGGGCCCACGAAGGTCGCGTCGCCGCGGCGGGCCGGCCAGCTGACCTCGACGACCTCGTGCCAGCCCTGCGTGTCGATCTTCGCCGGCGGTTCGGCGAGCACCCGCATCCGGACTTCCAGCACCCCGGTTTCCCGCCCGGTCCGCACGAGCACCCCACCGTCGACGACTTCGACCAGACCGTTGTCCCCGAATCCGCCCGGCGCGGAGACCGGCCCCTCGGCCAGCGCGAACACGTGTTCGCGCACCGCCACCTGCATGGAGCCAAAGGCCGGCAGCCGGTACTCGGCGCGCTTCTTGGCGAGCACCGCTTCCTCGTACGCGACGGGCATGCTCCGGCTCGGCAGAAGAGCCGACGCCACGCCCAGCCCGAGCCCGACCTGTGCGGCGACCTTGTCGTACCCGGCATCGCCCAGCACGCCGGCCGCCGTCACCACGGCTACCGCGAGGTACGCCGCTCCGTGCGCTGCGGCGACCGCCTCTTCGTCGCCCACGGCATCCCCAGCCAGCAACCCGGCCACGGCCTCGTGCTCGACCAGCCGCGACACCAGCCCGGCGATCACCTCCGCCGAACCCGGCCGGCAAACCTCGACGAAGCGGGCTTCGCGCAACGCCTCGGCCTCGGTGTTCAAGGACCCGAAGGCGAACGTCCCGGCAACGCCGTCGCCCAGCCCCGCCGCGGCCCCCGCCACCGGCGGCAACGCGCGCACGGTGAGCTCCAACGCCCCGTGCACGCGTTCGGCGAGCCAGCCCGGCAGCTCCCGCAAGGCCCGGATCGCGTCGGCCTCCGCTGTTCCGGGCCGTGCGCGGTGTTCCTGCGCGCCGCGCCACCGGCCGAGCGCGGCCGCCGCCGCCACCGGAACCGCGGCCGCCACCTGCGGCGCCCACCGGACGACGGCCTGGACCAAAGCCGGTGTGATCTCGTCCCCGTGAGCTGCCACGGCCGTGCGGTCGGAATCGTTGTGCCCCATGGCACCCATCCTGCCCGATCACCACACGCCGAGGGGGTCTTTCTCGAACCCGGCCCGAGCGAGCCGGCGCGTCCGGCTCGAACTCGATTGCGCCGCCGCCCTCCCGACCGCTAAACAGGCACCGTGGACCTCCGCCTCCTCGAAGCGACTGCCGACGACGCCGCTGAACTGCTTGTGCTCCAGCGGTGCTGCTGGGTGCAGGAAGCCCTGCTCAACAACACCCTGGAGATCCCGGCGCTGGTCGAGACCCTCGACGAGGTCCACGAGGGGATCCGCAGGTGGCGGGTGTGGGTCCTGCGGCAGGGCCCGCGCCTGGTGGGTGCCGTGCGTGGGCGACTCGAGGACGGCTCTTGGGAGGTCGGCCGCCTGATGGTCGCGCCCGACCTCGCCGGGCGCGGCCTGGGCCGGCGACTGCTGGAGCACGTGGAGAGCCAGGCGCCCGCGTCCGCGGACCGCTTCGCGCTCTTCACGGGCGCCGCGAGCAAGCGCAACATCGCGATGTACGAACGCGCCGGATACCGGCTGACCGACCAGCCCGGCCCGGCCGACGGCCACATCCGGCACGCTGTCTTCCTGGTCAAGCGCCGGGCGTGATCATCCCGTGTGCAGGTGCGCCGCCAACCGGATCCGCAAGCCGCGCACGTCGGCCGGCGCCACCGAGAACGTCTCCGCCGGCCGGTGCCCCGCGGTGTTGTTCCACCGTCCACACGGTCCGGTGACGTACGTGAACCCGTTACGCATCAGGGGAACCGACCAGATCTGCTCGCTACCGCGCCCCGCCCCGGCCCGCCGCGCGTGCCAGAACTGCGACGTCGCCATCACGTCACCCAGCGCGCCCACGAACGCGGGCACGTCCTCGTCACGCAGCCCGAGCCCCCGCCCGGCCCACACCCGCGGCAGGTCCGGCTCGCCCTCCCCGGCCCGCAGCGCCCGCCCGAACACCACCTCGGCGTCCCCGACGTCAACACTCCAGCCCGGCGCCGTGATGCGCACCATGGTTCGACTCGCTTCCTGAGTTCCGGCGCCGAGTGAACCACGCCCCCACCGAACCCGACTGAGCGATCACCGCTTCAGGAAGCGGGTTCTGCCTCGTTCCCCCGCCCGTGCGCAGCCCCGCTCCACGCCCGCCTTGCCTGGCCGCAAACCCCGCTTCGTGCCCTCGCGGCAGCTCGCGCCTCCGCCGGCCGCCAACGGACCTCGTTGAGGGCTGGGCCGCGCCGCGGGCACCCCGACGCCGGACCTGAAGGCCGTCGAGCGCATCGCGAAGGACGTCGCCGCGCGCCGCCTCGCCACCGTCGGCACGGCGTAGCCCGCACCGTCGAAGATCGACCCAAACCCTCCGGAGCTGCACTGATGCACGTTCGTCGCGAGATCCTTGACTTCAAATTGAGCAAGTGATTTAGTCAATTAACTCGCAGAACGGAGTCACCGATGACCGAAGCGCACCCGAAACCCGGGCTGTCCGAGCAGCTCGTGGAGGGGCTGCTGGAGCTGATCGCCGACGAGCGACTGGCGCCGGGCGACAGCCTGCCGACCGTGCGCGTGCTGGCCGAGCGGTTCTCCGTGACCACGCCGACGATCCGGGAAGCGCTGCGCCGCCTGCAGACCACCGACGCGGTGCGCATGCGCCACGGCTCGGGCATCTACGTCGGCGACGGGATCCACCGCACGCTCATGCCGAACCCGAACTCCGCGCCGATGAAGGACGAGCTGATCCTCCAGCTCGTCGACGCCAGGCTCACGATCGAGCCCGGCATCGCCGCGCTGACCGCGACCAACCGCAGCGAGGAAAGCCTGCAGCGCCTGGAGCTCGCGCTCGACACGGCCAAGCGCGACAGCACCGACCACCGGCCGCACCTGAACTTCCACCGCGAGCTCGCCGGCGGTTCGGGCAATCAGGTGCTCTTCGAGGTCGTCGACTCATTGCTCTCCGCGCGTGGCCGGGAGCAGAAAGCCCTGCGCGCCCTCATCGAAGACCGCCGGCGCGACTACGAGGAGCACCTCGCAATCTTCGACGCCGTGCGCTCCGGCGACGCGGCCGCCGCGGAGGAACACACCCGCCACCACCTCGAACAACTCCGCACCGAAGTGGCCCGCCAGCTCGGGCGGGCCGAATGACCGGGAAAGACACCATGCCGATCGCACCACGTTCACACCGTCTCGCCGATCTCACCTGGCCCGAGATCGACGACCTGCGCCCGCACGCCCCCGTGGCGATCGTGCCGCTCGGAGCCACCGAGCAGCACGGCCACGGGCTCGCGCAGCGCACCGACACCACCCGGGCCGAGGTCGTCGCCGACCTTGTGGCACAACACCTTTCGCCGAAGGTCGTGGTGACACCGGTGATCCCCGTCGGGGTCTCCGAGCACCACATGGCCTTCCCCGGCACGCTCACGCTGTCGCCGATCACGCTGCAGCAGGTGATCGTGGAGCTCGTCACCAGCCTGCACCGCCACGGCTGGCGCAAGGTCTACGTGCTCACCGGCCACGGCGGCAACAACGCCACGGTCGAGGTCGCCGTCACACGGCTGCGCACCGACCTGCCCGACCTGCACATCGCGTGGAGCGGGATCACCCCCGTGGTCTCGGACCTCGTGTCGAAGCTGTCCGAAAGCCGGATCGGCGGTCACTCCAGCGAAATCGAGACCTCGCAGGCGATGTTCGCCGACCCGGACCTCGTGCTGCCCGAGCGGCTCACCCCCGGCAGCTCGACCTTCGACGATCTCGACCAGGCGGGCAAGCTCAGCCGCTCGCGGCCGGGGATCCACTTTCCACAGTCCTATCACGACCTGAGCAAGACCGGCACGCTCGGCGACGCCACCAAGTCGTCCGTCGAGATCGGTGCTCGGCTGGTGGAAGCCACCGTCGAGCGCATCAGCGGCTTCCTGCAGGATTTCCTCGACCTGCCGGAACGCCAGTCCGCCCCCACCCTCACCCGCATTCCCCAGGAGACGCCATGACCGCCCCGACCCGACGCCGTCTCGGAGTGGCCACCCTCGTGCTCGCGGCCGGCCTCACGCTGACCGCCTGCGGTGGCAGCGACGACCAGGCCGCCAACCCGCTCGGCACCGCCACGCCCGGCAAGGTCCACTTCGCCTTCCGCTCCGACGACAAGCCGACGTCGTTCATCGACGGCGGCAAGCCCGCCGGCTTCCTCATCGAGCTCACGCAGGCGATGGCGCAGAAGATGAACCTGACCGCCGACTACACGGCGACCGACTTCGCGAGCATGCTGCCCAACATCCGCAACCACAAGTACGACTCCGCCGCGTTCGGCACGCTCGTCACTCCGCCGCGCCAAGAGGTCACCGACTTCACCACCGCGGTGAACTACGGGCAGGCACAGTTGATCTCCCGCAAGAGCGCGCCACTGGCCACTGTGGACGCCTCGGGCGGCAAGACCATCGCGATCACCCGCGGCAGCGAGCTGATCCCGCTCGTGAAGAAGCGCGTGCCGACCGTGACGGTCAAGGAGTTCCCGAACATCGCGGCCAGCTCCAACGCGCTCACCGCCGGGCAGGTCGACGGGCTGTTCACCGGTGTCGCGACCACGAACGACCTCCTGGAGAAGCACCCGGACTACCAGGCCTCGCCGGCGATCACCAGTGGCATGACCGCGTTCCCGGTCGCCAAGGACAAGCCCGAGCTGAAGAAAGCGCTCGACGACGCGCTCAAGGCCGTGATCGCCGACGGCACGTACACGAAGCTGTTCGACAAGTGGAACCCCAAGGGCGTCGCGATCCCGTCGGACATGCTCAAGGCCTACCCCGGCATGCAGCAGCGCCCCGGCGTCACCGCTGCCGACGGGTCCTGAAAGGACAGTGCCATGGACGGTCTGAAACAAATCTGGGACACGTTCTTCGACCTCGACCTCATCGGCAGCACACTCCCCACGCTGCTGAAGGAAGGTCTGCTGAACACCCTGTTCCTCACCGTGCTCGCGAGCGCGATCGGCCTCGTCGTCGGCATCTTCCTCGCCAGCGGCCTGATGTCGCGCTTCCGCGTGCTGCGCCTGCCGTGCCGCTGGTACGTCGACATCCTGCGCGGCCTGCCCCACATCCTGAGCATCTACCTCATCGGCCAGGGTCTGCCGCTGGCCGGGCTCACGATGTTCGGCAACTGGACCTACGGCTACGCGGCGCTCGCGATCGGGCTCATGGAAGGCGCTTACATGGCGGAGATCTTCCGCTCGGGCTTCCAGAGTGTGGACAAGGGCATCGTCGAAGCGTCGCGCAGCCTCGGGATGTCGCACACGAAGACCATGCGGCTCATCGTGATCCCGATCGGCTTCCGCCGCGTGCTGCCGGCGCTCACCGGCCAGTTCATCCTGGTCATCAAGAGCACCGCGCTGGTCTACCTGCTCGGCCTCGCCGCCGGGCAGCGCGAGATGTTCGCGATCGCCCAGGACACGTCCACCAACAACGCTTCGCTTTCGCCGTTGGTCGCCGCAGGTCTGTTCTACCTCGCGATCACCGTGCCGCTCACCTACGTGGTGAACAAGTGGGACAAGCGGATGCGCGAAGGCCGGCCCGCCGCGGCGACCGCGCCGGCGGCCGTGCGCACTGAGGAGGCACTCGTATGACGCAGGCGAGCACCGCGGCGGCCGATGCCGTGACCACCACCGGGACGACCGTCCGCTACGAGCACATCGACAAGACCTTCGGCAACACCCCGGTGCTGCACGACATCGTGCTCGAAGCCCCAGGCGGCACCACCACGTGCATCATCGGCCCGTCGGGCTCCGGCAAGTCGACGCTGCTGCGCTGCACCAACCTGCTGGAGATCCCCACGGCCGGGCGCATCTTCATCGGCGACCAGGCCATCACCGACAAGGGCGCCGACGTCGACCGCATCCGCACCCGCGTGGGCATGGTGTTCCAGAACTTCCACCTGTTCCCGCACCACACGGTGCTCGACAACGTGACGCTCGCCCAGCAGCAGGTGCTCGGCGTGTCTCGCGACGAAGCTGTGGAGACCGCGCGGGCGAACCTCGCCGCGGTCGGGCTCGCGGCGTACGAGAACCGCCGGCCCTCCCAGCTCTCGGGCGGGCAGCAGCAGCGCGTGGCCATCGCGCGGTCGCTGGCGATGAACCCCGAAGTGATGTTGTTCGACGAAGCGACGTCCGCGCTCGACCCCGAGCTCGTGAAAGGCGTGCTCGCCGTGATGCGCGACCTGGCTTCCCGCGGCATGACGATGATCGTGGTGACACACGAGATGCGCTTCGCCCGTGAGGTCGCCGAGCAGGTCGTGTTCCTCGACCAAGGACGGCTCGTGGAAGCCGCCCACCCCACCGAGTTCTTCGAGTCCCCCCGCAGTGACCGGCTCCGGTCCTTCCTCGACGAGGTGCTCTGAATGAGATTCGCCAAGCTCGCCGCTGTCGCCGCGCTGGCTCTCACCGCCACGGCGGTGGTGCCCCAGACTGCGTCCGCGACCCCGTCCGTGCGCAACTACCCCAAAGTGTCGATGGGCTGCACCGCGCCCTCGACCTCCCTGCCGCTCGGGCAGACGGTCACGCAGACCATCACCTCCGGCGGACTCGCCCGCGGCTACCTGATCCACCTGCCGGCGAGCTACCAGCCGGGCCACCCGAAGCCCGTGGTCATGGCGTTCCACGGCCGCAAGGGCGACGGCAGCGACATCGAAGAGTTCTCCGGCATCGACGGCCTCGACACCATCGCCGTCTACCCCGTGGGCGCCAAGGGCCTCGACGACCAGCGCGCCTGGCAGAGCGCCCCGTATGCCGCGCAAGGTGTCGACGACGTCCGCTTCGTCGGCGACCTGCTCGACCACCTGCAGTCGACGCTGTGCGTGGACCCGCTTCGCATCTTCGCCACCGGCAAGTCCAACGGTGCCGGCTTCGTGTCCCTGCTGGCCTGCCAGCTGCCGATGCGCATCGCCGCCTTCGCCACGATCGCCGGCGCCTTCTACCCGGGCACCACGGTGGGCTGCTCGTCGAGCGTCCCCGCCCCGATCGTCGACTTCCACGGCACGGCCGACCCCACCATCGAGTACAACGGCGGCACCAGCCACAGCGAGCCCATCCCCAACCTCATGGACTGGGCCCAGAACTGGGCGAACCACAACCACTGCGCCGCGACGCCGGTCGAGACCCCGATCGGCTCCGACGTGATCCAGTTCTCGTGGCAGAACTGCGCCGTCAACGCCTCGGTCACCCACTACCGCATCCTCGGCGCCGGCCACACCTGGCCTGGCGAGCTCGTGGACAGCGGCCCGGGCTCGGCGACGCAGACGGTGAAGGCCCAGCAGGTCATCTGGAGCTTCTTCAACGCCCACACGCTGGGTTCCGGTTTGTTCCGCTGAGGTGAAGACGATGTCCGGTCGGGCGCGCAACTGCGCCCGGCCGGGCATTTCTTTTGTCCGGACCATTGCCGCCCGGGCCGGGCACCCGGTCAGATCTCTCTTGACGAGTTTTCCGTTCAGGGGAGGGAATTTCCGTGAGCTCGGACTACCAGATGAGACGACGCCGGGTGCTGCAGGCGTTCGGGGTGACGGGTGCGGCGACGCTGGCGGCGATGTACACCGCCGACCCGGTGCTGGGCGCGACGCTGGGCTACGACGAGAAGATCGGCGTCGACCCGGCCACGTACACCGCGCCGACCGGGCTGGCGCAGGACAGCCCGGGCAAGACGACCGCGCTGACCTGGCTGCGCGACAACGCCGGCGAGGTGACCGGCCTGTCGGACAAGGTCTGGTCCCACGCCGAGCTGTCGCTGCGTGAGTGGAACTCCGCACTGGACTCGGCGGAGCTGCTGCGCCGCAACGGCTTCACGATCGAATGGGGTGCCGGCGGCTTCCCCGCGGCGTTCGTGGCCACCTACGGCTCCGGCAAACCCGTGCTCGGGTTCAACGCCGAATACGACGCGCTACCAGGGCTTTCGCAGAAGACGGGCGTCTCGACGCACGACCCGGTCGTCTACAACTACGACGCCTACGGCCCCACCTACGGCGCCGGCCACGGCGACGCGCACAACACGCTCGGTGCCGGCTCGATCGGCGCCGCCATCGCCGTGAGCAAGGCCATGCAGCAGAACGGCCTTTCGGCCACGCTCAAGGTGTTCGGCGCAAGCGGCGAGGAACAGCTCGTCGGCAAGCCCTACAGCGCGAAAGCCGGGCTCTACGAGGGCCTCGACGGCTACCTCGACTGGCACCCGTTCACCGCGACGCGCGCCGACTGGGGCACCACCTCGGCTCTGATGTCGGCGACGTTCACGTTCCTCGGTGCCGCCGGCCACGGCGCGACGCCGCTGGGCAACAAGAGCGGCCTCGACGGCGCGCTGCTGATGGCGACGATGAGCGAGTTCCTGCGCGAGAAGAACGTCGCGCCTTCCGGGCGATTCCACTACGCGATCATCAACGGCGGCGGCGCCCCCAACGTGACGCCGGACATGTGCTCGATCTGGTTCTTCGTCCGCGAAGGCAGCCCGGCGCGCGCCCAGGTGCTCTACGACAAGATCGTCGAATGCGCGAAGGCCGCCGCGCAGGCGAGCCAGACGAAGCTGATCCACAAGTTCCACTCCGGCACCTGGAACTCGCTGGGCAACAAGGTCGCGGCCGAGGTCCTCAACGACGACATGGTCAAGATCGGCCCGCCCGCGTTCACCGCCGCCGACCAGGACCTCGCGAAGGCGTTGCAACGCTCGCTCGGCAAGCCGGACATCGGCATGCCCACCACGCTCGTCCCGCTCACCGCGCCCGACCCGACCTTCCTCGGCGGCCCGTCGGTCGACACCGCCGACGTCAGCTGGCGCACCCCCAAGGTCACCGCGCTCATCGCGACTTTCCCGGCCGGCATCCCCAACCACAACTGGGCCGTCACGGCCACGGCGGCCACCAACATCGGCCACCAGGCCGCCCTCTCGGCCGCCAAGTATCTCGCCGCGACGGCCGTCGACCTCATCACGCAACCCGAACTGCTGCAGCGCATGCAGCAGGAGTTCACCGAACGAACCCGCGACGCGAACTGGAAGAGCATGATCCCGGACGGCGTCCAGCCGCCGATGTACGAACCGCCGGCCGACTTCCTCGCGAAGACGGGCCAGAAGTTCCCACCGCCGGGCATCACGTGGCCCGTGCCGGAGGTCGTCGCGCAGGAGCACCTCGGCACCACCGGCCCGGCACTCCCGCCACAGGTCTAGAAGTCCGCTGTGTTGTCTGCCTCGGCTCCGCCGAGGCGTGCGAGATCGCCTCAAGCCGACTTCTTCCTTCCCGGTTTTCGCGCGGCCCAGGGGCCGCGCGAAAACCGCTCAGTCCAGAAGTCGGCGCGATCTCGCAGGGACGGTGGCAGGTCACCACCACCCTCTTACTCCGCCATCAGCTCCCGCACCATCGGCGCGACTCGCGTCCCGTACAGCTCGATGTTGCGCAGCACCGAGCCCCGCGGCAGCCCGGCGAGCCCGTACTTGAGGTCGAACCGCGTGGCCCCCACGGTCTTCAACGACGCCGCGATCTTGCGCGCCACCGTCTCCGGCGAGCCGACGTGCCAGGCGCCGCGTTCGGAGACCTCCTCCAGGAACTGCTCCCGCGACGGCGGCCGGAAACCCCGCTCGCGCGCGACGCGGGTGAGCACGTCGACGTAGTGCGGGTACAGCTCCTCCATCGCGTCCTCGTCGCTGTCGGCGATGTGGCCGGGCATGTGCAGCCCGATCGCCTTCTGCGGCTTGTCGAGCCGGCGCTGCACGTCGCGGAAAAGGTCCGCGAACGGCTTGAACCGCGCGGCCGGGCCGCCGATGATCGCGAGCATCAGCGACATGCCGTGCTTCGCCGTCCGCAGCACCGATTCGGGGCTGCCGCCGACGCCGATCCACGCCGGGATCGGGCCCGTCTCCGTGTGCGGCACCACTTCCTGGCCGTTCAACGAGGGCCGCAGCCGACCGGACCACGTCACGGGCTTCTCCTCCAGCAGGCGGGAGAACAGGTCCACCTTCTCGTCGAACAGCTCGTCGTAGTCGCCCAGGTCGTAGCCGAACAGGGGGAACGACTCGGTGCTCGACCCGCGCCCCAGGATCACCTCCGCGCGTCCGTGCGAGAGCGCGTCGAGGGTCGAGTAGCGCTGGAAGACGCGCACGGGGTCATCGGAGCTCAGCACCGTGACGGCGGAGCCCAGCCGGATGCGCGATGTGCGCGCCGCCACGGCCGCCAGCACCACGTCGGGCGCCGAGAGCGGCATGTCCACCGTGTGGTGCTCGCCGATGCCGAAGAAGTCGAGGCCCACGTGGTCGGCGAGCACGCCGTGCTCCACCAGGCCGCGGATGGTCTCGGCGTGGCTGACGGGCGTGCCGCCGTCGTCGGAAAGCACGTCCCCGAACGTGTCCAGTCCGAGGGTGACCGAATACTTCGTCATGCCCCGATGTTGTATCCACCGGGCCAACCGCACCTCGCCACGCGCTGGGTACCCACGCGAGGGGAGGGCAGCGGGCGACCCGCCGGCGGACGATGGACTCGACTGACGCCGCCGCGAGATCGCGCCGGCTTCTGGACTGAGCGATTTTCGCGCGGCCCCTGGGCCGCGCGAAAATCGGGAGGGAAGAAGCCGGCTTGCGGCGATCTCGCCGCCTCGGCGGAGCCGAGGCCGAAAGCACAGAGGATGGGGTCATGAGCGAGCAGCGCAACACCGAACTCGGGGACTTCCTGCGCTCCCGCAGGGCGGCGCTGACGCCCGCGGAGACCGGGGTCCCGACCTACGGCACCGCGCGGCGCGTCCCCGGGCTGCGGCGGGAAGAGGTCGCGCAGCTCGCCGGCGTGAGCGTGAACTACTACACCCGCATCGAGCAGGGCGAGAGCCACCAGATGTCCGACTCGGTGATGGAGGCCATCGCCAACGCGCTGCGCCTCGACGAGAGCGAGCGGACACACCTGCTGCGCCTGGCCTGGCCCGCCCAGGTGATGCGGCGCGAGGCCGGCCCGGAAATGGTGCGTGACTCGGTTCTCGCGCTGGTCGAGGGCAGCATCGACCAGGCGGCGATCATCGTCGGCCGCCGGACCGACCTGTTGGGCGGCAACCGGCTCGGCTTCGCGTTGCTCGGCATCGACCGCGACGCACGGCCCAATCTGACCAAGCACATGTTTCTCGAACCCACCATGCGCGACCTCATGCCCGACTGGGAGCGTCAGGCCCGCAACGCGGCCTCCTACCTGCGGATGGCCACCGGCGAGCTGACCGACGACCCGAAGCTGGCGGAGCTGATCGGCGACCTCAGCATCCACAGCCCGGAGTTCGCGCGGATCTGGGCGTCGCACCCCGTGGCGGAGTGCCTCCACTCGGTCCGCGAGTACGACCACCCGCTCGTCGGGCGGCTCACGCTCAACGAGGAGAGCCTGCGGATGCCCGACGACTCGGGCCAGCGCATCATCTTCTCCGGCGCCGAGCCCGGCTCGCCATCGGCCGAGCGCCTGAAGCTGCTCGACTCGCTGGTCTCTTGAGGCCTCACAGCTCGTCGAAGACCAGCACCGTGTGCGTCGAGAGCACGTCGGGCATCGCCTGAAGCCGCTCGAAGACCAGGTCGCGCAGGCTGTCGGCGTCGCTCGTGCGCACGAACAGGATGAGGTCGTTGTCCCCCGAGACGAGCCCGCCGTGCTCGATCTCGGGGATGCTCTTGAGCGCGGCGCTCACCGTGCGCCACGAGTTCTGCGTGACCTTGAGGTAGACGTACGCCGCGAGCCCCTGGCCCAGCCGCCGCGGATCGGTCACCGCCGCGTACCCGGTGATCACGCCTTCGCGGTGCAGCCGCTCCACCCGCGTGTAACAGCCCGCTCGCGAAATGTGCACGCGCTCGGCGAGCGCGCGCATCGACGCGCGCCCGTCGGCCTTGAGCTCGGCGATGAGTTTCAGGTCGACCTCGTCCAAGGCCGCCGCCATTCGTCCACCCGGCTCGGACATCCCCGCACCTCTCGAAGCCAATCATCCGGCTCTTCATGAGCAGATGAGCCATTGTTCCACACTTGCCGTGGATACCTGGATACCTGATCGGCGTGGAGCGAAGATCGGCGTTAGACGTCTTCCCTGTTCCCCGTCGATCGGAGCTGCCGGTGACCACCACGGAACGCACCGCCGCGTCGTTCTTCCTCCCGAGCGAGGAGCCCCTGGGCCTCATCAACGCCGACGGCGCGCCCGTCGCCGAGCCTGCCCTGGAGATGCCGGCCGACGACGTGCTGCTGCGCCTGCACCGCGCGATGGTCTCGGGCCGCCGCTTCGACGCGCAGGCCACCGCGCTCACCAAGCAGGGCCGCCTCGCCGTGTACCCGTCCGCCCGTGGCCAGGAGGCGGGTGAGATCGGCTCGATCCTCGCGCTGCGTCCGCAGGACTGGCTCTTCCCGACCTACCGCGACTCGATGGCCGTGGTCGCCCGCGGCGTCGACCCGGTCGAGGTCCTCACGCTGCTGCGCGGCGACTGGCACTGCGGCTACGACCCGTATCGCGCCAACGTCGCGCCCCAGTGCACGCCGCTGGCCACGAACACGCTGCACGCCGTCGGGTTCGCCCACGCCGCCAAGACCAAGGGCGAGGACACCGTCGCGCTGGTGCTGCTCGGCGACGGCGCCACCAGCGAAGGCGACACGCACGAGGCGCTGAACTTCGCGGCCGTGTGGCAGTCGCCCGTCGTGTTCCTGGTGCAGAACAACGGTTACGCGATCAGCGTGCCGCTCTCGAAGCAGACCGCGGCGCCTTCGCTCGCGCACAAGGGCGTGGGTTACGGCATGCCGTCGGTGTTGGTGGACGGCAACGACGCGGCCGCCGTGCACGCCGTGGTGGAGCAGGCGGTCGCGCGCGCCGCCGCCGGTGGCGGGCCGACGTTGATCGAGGCCCTCACCTACCGCGTCGAGTCGCACACCAACGCCGACGACGCCTCCCGCTACCGCGACCGCGCCGAGGTCGAGGCCTGGCTCACCCGCGACCCGATCGCGCGGCTCGAGCGTTACCTCACCGACCGCGGCCTGCTCGACGACGCCGCGCGCGAGGAGATCTCCGCGCGCGCCGAGACCGAAGCGACGTCGTTGCGCGAGCGCATGAACACCGACACCGTGCTCGACCCGGCCGACCTGTTCCGCCACGTGTACGCCGAGCCGACGGCCGCGTTGCGCCGCCAGGCCGAGGACCTCACCGCCGAACTTTCTCTCGGAGCGGAAGAATGACCGCGACCCTGGAGTCCACTTCGGACACCCTCACCATGGCGGGCGCGCTCAACCGCGCCCTCGCCGACGCGCTGGGCGAGGACGAGCGCGTGCTCGTGTTCGGGGAGGACGTCGGCACCCTCGGCGGCGTCTTCCGCGTCACCGACGGGCTGGCCGCCCGCTTCGGCGAGACGCGCGTCTTCGACACCCCGCTCGCCGAGTCGGGCATCGTCGGCACGGCCATCGGCATGGCGATGAACGGCCTGCGGCCCGTGGTGGAGATGCAGTTCGACGCGTTCGCCTACCCCGCGTTCGAGCAGATCACCAGCCACCTCGCGAAGCTGCGCAACCGCACCCGCGGCGCCGTCGAGCTGCCCATCGTGATCCGGATCCCCTACGGCGGTGGCATCGGCGGCGTCGAGCACCACTGCGACTCCTCCGAGGTCTACTACACGCACACGGCCGGCCTGCGGGTCGTCACGCCGGCTTCGCCTGCCGACGCGTACGCGCTGCTGCGCCAGGCGATCGACAGCCCGGACCCGGTGATCTTCCTGGAGCCCAAGCGGCGCTACTGGGAGAAGGAGACCGTGCGGCTCGACCACCGGTCGTCCACTCTGGACCGCGCGGTGGTTCGGCGCTCGGGCACCGACGTCACGCTGATCTCCTACGGCGGCGCGCTCGGCATCACGCTGGAAGCCGCCGCGGCGGCCGCGGAGGAGGGCTACCGCGCCGAGGTGATCGACCTGCGCAGCCTCGCCCCGTTCGACCTCGACACGGTCGCCGCTTCGGTGCGGCGCACCGGGCGCGCGGTTGTGGTGCACGAGGCGAGCCGCTTCTGCGGTTACGGCGCCGAGGTCGCGGCCCAGCTGTCGGAGACCTGCTTCCACTACCTGGAGGCGCCCGTGTTGCGCGTCGGCGGGTTCGACATCCCTTACCCCGCGCCGAACCTGGAGAAGCACCACCTGCCGAACGTCGACCGAGTACTCGACGCGATCGAGCGGCTGCAGTGGGACGACGCGGCCCCGCTCACGAACACGGAGGCGTGATGGCCGTCTTCAAGCTGCCTGACCTGGGCGAAGGCCTGACCGACGCCGAGATCGTCGCGTGGCACGTGGCCGTGGGCGACACCGTGACCGTCGACCAGACGGTGGTGGAGGTCGAGACGGCCAAGGCGAGCGTCGAGGTGCCGGTGCCGTTCGCGGGCCGGGTCGCGACGCTGCACGGGGCGGCCGGCGACGTGCTGACCGTCGGCAGTCCGCTCATCACGGTGGAGGAGGCACCGGCGTTTCTCGAGCCGGGAGTGGTGACGCCCTCACCGGAGCCCTCGCCCGAGGGCAGTGGCAATGTGCTGATCGGATATGGCACCGGCACAGCTCAGGCGCGGCGGTCCCGTCGTGCTCGGGGCACACGGCGACCCGAAGCTGCTGTGATGTCCGCGCCGCGGCCCGTGAACGAGCGGGTGCGCGTGGTGTCGCCGTTGGTGCGGCAGCTGGCGAAACAGTCCGGTGTGGACATCCACGCGCTCGCCGGTTCGGGTACCGACGGGATCATCAGCCGGGCCGACGTCGAGCGCGCGATCGCGGCGCCGGTCACCGCTGCCGCCCCTGCCACCTCTGACGAACGCCGCATCCCGTTGCGCGGTGTCCGCAAGACCGTCGCCGACAAGCTCACCCGCTCGCGCCGGGAAATCCCCGAGGCGACAGTGTGGGTCGACGTCGACGCGACGGCCCTGCTCGAAACCCGCGCCGCTCTCAACGCCGACGCGCACGCGCCGAAGATCAGCCTGCTCGCCCTGCTGGCCAAGTTCACCGTCGAAGGCCTGCGTCGTTTCCCCGAGCTCAACGCCCACCTCGACGGCGACGAGATCGTGATCCCCTCGGCCGTGCACCTCGGGTTCGCCGCGCAGACCGACCGCGGCCTCGTGGTCCCTGTCGTGCCCGGCGCGCACGAGCTGTCCGTGGAACAGCTGTCCGGCGCCCTCGCCGAACGGACCGGGCGCGCCCGCTCCGGCTCGCTCGCCCCCGCCGAGCTCACGGGCGGCACGTTCACGATCAACAACTACGGTGTGTTCGGCGTCGACGGTTCCGCCGCGATCATCAACCACCCCGAGGTCGCGATCCTCGGGATCGGCCGGATCATCGACCGCCCGTGGATCGTCGACGGCCAGGTCGTGCCGCGCAAGATCACCGAGCTGACGCTGGCGTTCGACCACCGCGTCTGCGACGGCGGCACGGCGGGCGGGTTCCTGCGGTTCATCGCGGACTGCGTCGAGTCACCGCTGCGGCTCCTGCGCGGCCTGTAACCCCGTCCACCGTTGCTCAGGCGAACTCGATGTCGCTGAGGTCGATCGACACCAGCAACGGCTCCGGGACCGGCTTGCCGTCCTCCCCGACGGGGTAGACACGGCGCTTGGTCGGGACCACGATGCCGTCGACCTCGCAGTGCTCCGAGGAGTAGTGCGCCGCGAGGCCGCCGGCGACCACCTCGGCGTCGTAGTCGTGGCGGCGAATGAGGCCGTCGGCGTCGAAGTAGAACGTCTGCACCTTGTTGTGCGTGGTGATCTCGTCGGGGAACTCCACGCGCAGACGGCGCCACGTCTCGCCGTCCTCCTGCCACGGCTCGAGCTCCTCGGCGCGGAAGCCGGGGTGCGTGAGCGTGAACGGCGTGGTCAGGTAGGTCCACATCGCGTAACCCGCGAAGTACGCCGTCTGCAGCCGGTCCCACTGCGACTCCAACGCGTGGCCGGCGAACGACGCGCGGGTGTTGGCCCGCTCCTCCACGACCTCTCCTGCCGCGTTCTCGATCGCCACGTGCTCACCCCGGAACGCCGTGCGCAGCCCGGCCCCGCCGAACGGCGCGTGGCTCGCGAACTGCCGATGCAGCTCGACGCGGACGGTGATGTCGTCGAGCAGCCCGGCCTGCCCCTTCAGCGGGAACACGACCCCGCCGTTGATCAGGCGCGCGGTCACGCTGTTCAGCTCGTTCCAGCGCTTCAACCCACCGTGCGCTTCGACGGCGATGTCCAGCAAGTCACTCATGCCGGTGCTCCGATCCCTGGGTAGGCGGCTCCTGTGTCCCGCAATGAATATGACCGGTCGTCTTACTCGTGTCAACCCCTCCTGCCTCTGGCGGCTTCTACTACCGACAACCGGCGAAGAACTTTCGACCCGCGGGCACCCACAACAGGACCACGGAAGCCACTTGCAGCACCCCGACCACCGGGATGACCGCGTGGAACATCCCCGAGGCCGACCACGAGACCATACTGAACACCAACCCCAGCAGCTTCGAGACGGTCACCAGCCGCCGCACCCACGGCTTTCCGCCACCCAGCTTCCACACCGGCACCAGGCACAACACCAGCAGCACCACGTGGAACCCCACCGCGGCCCCGACCGCGACATCGGCCGAGCGCGCCACCTCCCCCACCCCGAACTCCGGATGCGCGACCGCGATCTCGTTACGCAGCACCGCCTCGCGCGCCCACATCACGAGCGGCACCACCACGTGCCCCACCGCCACGAAGCCCAGCAACCCCCGCGCAACCTGAACAACGACGGGCTCTCGGGGCGGGGCTATCGCGGTCATGACCGGCCCTCCTTTTCGGCTTGCCGTTTCCGCGGCCAGCTCCGCCCGGCGCCCCGCCGGATCTCGGCGGACACTCGCTCACGAGCAGTCGTAGTCACCTTTGGTCCTCCCCCTCGACCGATTGCCGTTTCCTTCGCCAACGTGGCCCACTCCCGCGCTGAGCCGCCGAAGCCGCATCACCGCGCGTCGCCCAGGCCTCGTTCAGCCGGGTGATCAGCTCGCGCGCCGTGGTGACATCTTCGTCCGTCCAGTCGGAGATCACGTCGGCGAACACCGCCGCCCCGGCGGCGACCGTGGCTTCGGCGTCGGCGCGGCCGCTTTCCGTCTGCCGCACCAGAAAAGTCCGCGAGTCCACCGGGTCCGGCTCCACCGCGATCTGCCCGGCCTCCTCCAGCGCGGCCAGGTGGCGACTGGTCGCCGACGCCGTCAGCCCCAGCTCGGCCGCGATCGCGTTCGGCCGCACGGGCTGCCGGGCCGCGACGGTGCCCAGCACGCGCACCCGGGTCAGGTCAAGGTGCCGCGAGATCCGGCGGTGGCCGGCGTCGATGAGCTCCATGACCGCGCGGGCCAGGTCTGCTCGTTCATTTCGTTGCGGCATGAAACGACTTAGCACCCTCGACCGGAAAGGGCACGAAAAAGCCCGAACCCGCTGGTCTGCGGGCCCGGGCCGGCAGCTACCGAAGCGTCACTCGACGCCGAGCATGACCTCAGTCGACTTCACCAGCGCGGTCACCGGCTTGCCGACCTCGAGCTCCAGCTCCTCGGCGGCGTCCTTGGTGATCGAGGCCGTGACGGACTGGCCGCCGTCGAGCTGGACCGTGACCACGGTCATGACCGCGCCGGGCTTCACAGCCGACACAGTGCCGACGAGCTGGTTGCGGGTTGACAGGCGCATGTGGACAGTCCTTTGTGCGGTGTGTGGAAGTACGACAACGCCGCCACAGTAACCCTTTTCCCCGGTCCCCGTTGCCGCCCCGAGCACCCACCGAACCGACCTGCGGCACCACTCATCCTGTTGGCCCCGCACTTGCACGCCCAGCGCCTCCGCGGAGCAGCACCCACGCTCTCCTGTGATTTTCACGGCCCGCGCGTCGCGCCCCGACGGCCCTCCACCTGCACCGCGGACCACCCTGATCAGGAATTGACGTTTTCCTTGCGCCACTTGATCATGCGCGAAACACCCGCTCCCCCGTACCGTAAAGCTTAGCTTTGACAAGCATTACCGCGAGAAAGGACCACCGCCATGTGGGCGCCCCTCACCGTTGCGCTGCTGATCGGTTTCTTCGGGAACCTGACGCTGGACCGGGCGGGCGCCGCGGTCGTGTTCCTCGTGCTCGCGGCGGCCACGGTCGTCACCACGGTTGTGCTGCGCAGAAACAAGACCGCCTGAGTCAGGCACGGACAGGCTTGCCGGGCAACGCGTCGGGCACCAGCGAGCCGGCGCACACCACCGCGGTGCCGCTCACGAGCACGTGCTCGATTCCCACGGAGGGTCGCGTGCCGTCCACATAGGACGCCTGGTCCGCGATCCGTGCGGGGTCGAAAACCACCACGTCGGCGTCGCTGCCGGCGCGCAGGCGGCCCTTGCGCCGCAGGGCGGGCACGGCTTCGTCCAGGACCTGCGCGGGCAGCAGCGAGCAGCGCGCGACGGCTTCGGACAACGTCAGCTTTCCGCTTTCCCGATGGAGCCGCCGGATGGCGCGCGAGAACGTGCCCGCGCCACGCGGGTGGCCGAGCGCGCCGGGCGGCAGCGGCCACGTGAGCGGGTCCGGCCGCCCGTCCGTCCAGGTCAGCGGCATGGCGTCGCTCGCGATGGCGGTGCCCTCGAAGAGCAGGGCGCGCTCCAGCGCCGGGTCGTCCTCGTCGAGGAAGTGCAGCAGCGCGAGCGCGCCCGGGGTGCTCGCGCGGACCTCGGCGAGGCGCGCGGCGTCCGCGATGCGCTCCCCCGTGCCGACGAGCACGAGCGAGTCGGGCCGGATGCCTTGGCGCGCCAGGAATTCCGGTGCCAGAAAGGCCGCGCCGATGGCCGTCGAGCCGGCGCCGTAGGGGTACGCCTCGGTGGTCACCTCGGCGCCTTCCATCCGGCAGCGCTCCACGAGCCCGAGCACGCGGTCGACCTGGCGCCCCGACGTGCTGTTCACGTGGCAGTAGTGCAGGTGCACCCCGGTCTGCCCCGCGACGCGCGCGATCTCCTCGGCACCGTCGACGGGCACCTCCGGGTCGGCTTCCACGAGCGGGCGCGCGTGCGTGAACGCGGGTAGCCCGGCCTCGGCCGCCAGTTCCGCCACGGCGACGAACTCGGCCGGGTCGAGGTGGGGCGCGTAGCCGGCGAGCACGCCGATGCCCAGCGCGCCGTCGGCCAGGTCCCGTGACAGGTGCTCGAAGATCCGCGCGCGCTCGGCCGCCGACGCCTCGGCGCGCCACGCGGGCACACCCAGGTGCGTGAGCACCGTGTCGGGCGGGCCCTCGAGCGGCGCGCCCGCGAGCACGGCCATCCGCGCCAGCGCCCACGACGTCGAGTAGCCGTAGTTGATCGGCCGGCCCTCCGCGGCGGCCCGCGCGTACGCCGCGCCGACCGGCGTGATGCCGGCCTCCAGTTCCAACGCCGTGGTGACGCCGTCGAGCGCCTGCAGCCGCTGCTCGGGAATCGCCTGGCCGTGACTGTGCAGATCCACGAACCCCGGAGCGACGACGAGGCCGGTCGCGTCGATCGTCCGCTCGCCGCGAAGCGGTGTTGCGGATACCACACTTACGGTGCCACCGGTGATCCCGACGTCGGCCACCGCGTCGAAGCCGCTCTCCGGGTCGAGCACCCGTCCGCCCCTGATCACGAGCGCAAAGCTGTCCTGTGAACTGGTCACGATTCGCTCCTGGGAGTGGGAGACGGCACGCACAAGGTACTGCCGAATCACCCGCCCGTGGGAATGGCCCTCACCCCCCGTTTGTTGACACGTCCGCAGAGCTGAGACTAAATTGCGGACGCGTCATCAAAGATCTCTGGATCAAGCCCTGACCAGCGCGACTGAACCGATGACCGTCCCTCGAATCAGGAAAGTCGGACATGACCAAGATTGCGATCATCCTCGGCAGCACCCGTCCGGGCCGCAACGGTGAAGCCGTGGCGAAGTGGGCCCTCGACATCGCGAAGCAGCGCGGCACCGCCGAGTACGAGCTCCTCGACCTGCTCGACTACGAGCTCCCGCACCTCGACGAGCCGCTGCCGGCGGCCATGGGCCAGTACGCGCAGGCGCACACCAAGCGCTGGGCCGAGAAGATCGCCGAGTTCGACGGCTACGTCTTCGTGACCGCGGAGTACAACCACGCCATCCCGGGCCCGCTGAAGAACGCCATCGACTTCCTGGGCGCCGAGTGGAACAACAAGGCCGCCGGCTTCGTCGGCTACGGCTCCGTCGGCGCCGTCCGCGCGGTGGAGCAGCTGCGCCTCGTGCTGAGCAACCTGCAGGTCGCCCACGTGACGAGCCAGGTCGCCCTGTCGCTGTTCACCGACTTCGAGAACATGTCGACGTTCAAGCCGGCCGAGATGCACACCGGTTACCTCAACACGACCCTCGACCAGGTCGAGGCGTGGAGCAAGGCGATGGCCACCCTTCGCAACGCCTGAGTCCCCGTGTTTGGCCTCCCGCCCACCGGGTAGCCGGTGGGTATCAGCCGACAAGCAAGGGAGGCGACACCATGACCGACAAGGCCGAGAACAAGGCGGAAGAGCTCAAGGGCCGAGCCAAGGAGGCCGTCGGCGACGCCACCGGTAACGAGCAGTGGCAGGCCGAAGGCAAGGCAGAGCAGGGCAAGAGCAACTTGAAGCAGGCCGCCGACAAGGTCAAGGACGCCGTGAAGGGCGTCAAGGACTGAGTTCGGGAAAGCCCAGGGTCACAGGGCCCTGGGCTTTCTTGTATCCATCAAACTTGCGCATCACGCAGACTTTGCGTGTTACGCAAGTTTCTACTAACTTGGGGGCATGACCGAACGGCCGAGCCTGCGTGAACGGCGTCGCCAGGAGACGCGCACCGCGATCTCCTGGGCCGCGATCCGGCTGGCCGTGGAACGCGGTCTGGCGCACGTGACCATCGAGGACATCGCCACCGAGGCCGGCGTTTCGCCGCGCACCGTGAACAACTACTTCTCCAGCAAGGCCGAGGCCATCGCGGCCCGCCACCATGACCGCGCCCAGGGCATCGCCGACCTGCTGCGCGCACGGCCGGCCGGCGAACCGCTCTGGGAAGCCGTCACCGAAGCGGCGCTCGCCCGGTTCGAGGCCGACCGCGCCGAGTCCACTCCGGATCCGCTGTGGACACAGGGCGTGCAGCTGATGACCGCCGAACCCGCTCTGCAGGGCGAGTTCCAGAAGGCCAACGTCGCCGCCGAAATCGCGCTCGCGCAGGCCATCGCAGACCGCACCGGCACCGACGCCGAACACGACCTCTACCCCGTGCTCGTCGCCACCGCCGCCGGCGGGGCCATCCGCGCGGCCATGGCGCACTGGATGCGCGCCGACCCACCCGTTTCCTTCAGCTCGGTGCTGCGCGCGGCCTTCGGCGCGGTGACCGTCGACCTTCCCTGATCTCCCAGTTTTTCCGATCCGCCAAGGAGAAACCATGCCCGCGATCGATGTCGTGATCGCCGGCGGTGGGCCCAACGGGCTCATGCTGGCGTGCGAGCTCAGCCTGGCCGGCGTACGGCCGCTCGTGCTGGAACGCCTCACCGAACGCAGTGAAGAACAGCGGGCCAACGGCCTCGTCGGCCAGGTCGTGCGGCTGCTGCACCGCCGTGGCCTCTACGAACGGCTCACCGATCAGGCCGAACCCGTGCCCGCGCCGCACTACATGTTCGGCGCGTTCCCTCTCGATCTGACCCAGCTGCCGGTCAATCCCGTGTACCTGCTGCCGATTCGGCAGCGCGAGCTGGAACGTGCGTTGGAGGAGCGGGCTGTCGAGCTGGGTGTGGAAATCCGGCGTGGGCACGAGGTGCTCGGGTTCGAGCAGGACGACTCGGTGCACGTCACCGTTTCCGGTCCCACCGGTGCGTACACTGTGGACACACGGTTTCTGGTGGGCGCGGACGGTGGGCGCAGCACCGTGCGTAAGCTCGCCGGCATCGATTTTCCCGGTGTCACTCGGGAGACCATGGTTTCGTACACCGCGCACGTGAGCGTGCCGGACTCCGTGCGCGATCCGGCGACAGGCGGGCTGCGGCTCGACGGCGTCGGCGCGGTGCCGCCGTTCCAGCACTTCCGAACGGAGACGGGGCTGTTCGTGTTCGCGCCGTTCCCGAACTCCGCGCCGCTGGTGGCTTCGTCCGAACGCGGCCGGCCGCAGGTACCCGACGACGTGCCGGCGACGCTCGACGAGGTGCGCGGGAGCGTTCGGCGAGTGCTCGGCGTCGACCTGCCCCTGGAGGCGCCTGCCGGCCCCGGTCCGCACCAGCTGCGCCGGGTGTCCAGCGGAAACACTCGCCTGGCGGAGAAGTTCCGCGTCGGGCGCGTGCTGCTCGTCGGCGACGCCGCTCACGTGCACTCCGCGATCGGCGGGCCCGGCCTGAACCTGGGGCTGCAGGACGCCGTCAACCTGGCGTGGAAGCTCGCCGCGGAGGTGCGCGGCTGGGCGCCGGCCGACCTGCTCGACACCTACGACGCCGAGCGGCGCCCGGCCAGCCGGCGCGTCGTGATGCACACGCAGGCGCAGGGCGCGCTGACCGCGCCGGGCCCGGAGGTCACGGCGCTGCGCGAGCTGTTCGCGGAGCTCCTCGACCACCAGGACGTGACGCAGCACCTCGCGGACCTGTTGTCGGGCGCGGACATCCGCTACGGCGACGACCCCCACCCGTTCGTCGGCCGGTGGGCGCCGGACCTTGCTTCCGAAGGCGTCGCGGCGGCTTATCGCGCGGCACGGCCGGTACTCCTCGACCTGACCTCGGACGGCTCGGTGTCTGCGGCCGCCGCTGCGTGGGCCGACCGCGTGGACCCGGTCACCGCCGCGACGGGCGTCGACGCGACCGCGCTGCTGATCCGCCCCGACGGCTACGTCGCCTGGGCTTCGTCCGACGCCCGGCCGGACGTGAGCGGGTTGGAGAAGGCGCTGATCCGCTGGTTCGGCACCGTCACCTCAGCCGGGTGACGGCCACCTCGATGCACGCGGACGCCGGCAGCCGGCCCTCGGGCGTCACGAGGTTCCGCGTCGCGACGGTGAACGCGGTGCGCAGGCCCTTCCGGTGCGTGTCGTCGAGGCCGGCCATCTGGTAGTAGCTGTCGTGGCAGGTCTGCCAGACCTCGTCGGGCGTGCCGCCGAAGTCGACGACCATCCGGTCCCACTCGACGGGTTCGAAGCCCGCCGAGGTAAGCAGCTCGTCCAGACCTTCGCGTGTGCGGGTCCGGGGGTCGCCGGCCGCCGGCACCCGGCGTTCCTCGGGCACCACGGCGAACAGCGGCCGCGCGACCTTGAGGAAGATCTCCATCGCCTCACGCCCGCCACCACCGATGCCGATCGCGAGGGTGCCACCCGGGGCCAGCACCCGGGCGGCCTCGGCGACGACCTGCTCGACGTCGGTCATGAGCATCAACGCCATGAACGACACCACCGTGTCGAACTCGCCGTCCTCGAACGGCAGCTCCTGCGCCCGCCCCGGACGGAGATCGGCTTCGGCCAGCTCGGGCCGGCGGCCGGCCGACGCCAGCTGCCCGGGCGAAAGGTCCACCCCCGCCAGCTTCGGCACCCCACGGCTGCCGAGCTCGGCGAGCAGCGCGCCGTCGCCGCAGCCGAGGTCGAGCACGGCCTTGGCTGCGGTGACGCGGTCGGCGAACACCTCGTACACGGTCCGCCCGTCGCCCGTCACGCGGCCGCGCCCGGCCAGCTCGGACGCGGCGTCCGGGCGGGCGTCGTGGTAGCTGCGGAGGAACTCCTCGGCGGACGTCATGGCGAGACGTTAGCGCGGATCGTCACGCCGCCAGGCGCGTTCGGGCGATGTTGAGCCGCACGGCCGCGGGCAGGATTCCGTCGGCGCCGACCAGCCCGCGCGTCGCCTCGGTGAACTCCGCGCGCAGTTCGGCGAGCTGCGTGTCGCCGAGCGTCGAGGCGGGATAGAGCGTCTCGCAGCACGTGACCCACACCTGTTCCGGCGGCGCGGCGAAATCGACCACGATCTGTTCCCGCACAACGGGTTCGAACCCCACCGGCCCGAGGAACTCGTCGAACCCCTCGGCGGTGCGCGTCCGCCGATCCCCGCCGATGGGCGGTTTGCGCTCTTCGGGAACCGCGTCGAGCCTCGGCTTGGCGAGCTCGAAGAACACCTGCGTGGCCCCGATGGCGCCACCCCCGCCCGCCAACGCCGCGAACACCCCACGCGGCTGGAGGATCCGCATGGTCATCCCCGCGGGTAGTCGGCCGTTCCCCGCCAGGTCGCGGTTCGCACCCAGACGTCGGCTTCGGGCCCACCAACGTCGAAGTGGATCGCGACCTGCGAGACGAATTCGGGTCGCCCTACGCCGACCAGTTTCCCGTAGCCACACCCACCTCCGGCACGCCATACCCCCGCCATCAACGCGGCAGACCCGCCCGCAGCCTCGTTTCGACGATCCGCATGGTCATCCCTGCGCGCAATCGGCCGTTCTCCACGAGGTCGCGGGTTCCTTCCCGGAACGCCGATTCGAGCCGCTTCAGCTGCTCCGCGTCGAGGGTGCCGACCGGGTAGAACGTCTCGCAGCAGCGCGCCCAGACGTCGGCTTCGGGGCCGCCGAAGTCGAGGTCGATCGGGTCCCACGAGACGGGCTCGAAGCAGGCCGCGCCGAGCATCGCGTCGAGGCCTTCGCGCCGCCGGATGCGCGGGTTGCCGCCGATGTGGACTCGGCGTTCTTCGGGGACCTCGTCGAGCAGGGAATTCGCCAGCTCGATGAACACCTTCAGCGCCCCTGTGACGCCACCGGCGATGGCCGCGGCGAACACCCCGCCCGGCGCCAGTACGCGAGCCGCTTCGGCGATGACCGCGTCGGCGTCGGGGAAAAGCATCAGCACCATGTGCGACACGACCGCGTCGAACGAACCGTCCGCGAACGGCAGCTCCTGCACACGAGCCAGCCGCAGGTCGGCGTCCGCGAGCTCGGGCCGGGCGCGCGCCACGTCGAGGTGCGCTGCGGACAGGTCGACGCCCGCCAAGACCTCCGCGCCCTCGATCGCGGCCAGCAACGAACCGTCGCCGCAGCCGAGGTCGAGCACGCACCGTGTGCCGGACACCCGCGCGGCGAGGACCTGGTAACTCGTCCGCCCGTCATCGACGACCCGGCACGAATCGATCAGATCGGACGTCATGTGGGGTTTCCGGTCGTGGTAAGCGGCCATGAAGGCTTCGGCGGGGGTCGTCACCCCGTGACCGTAGCGGGGTTTGATACATCTCTCCCATGAACGACAACCAGGTGGTCCTGGGCATCGACATCGGCACCACCGCGGTCAAGGTCGCCGCGTTCGCGCTGGACGGCCGAGCGCGCGCGGTGCACAGCGTCGCCTACCCGATCACCCGCCCGCGGCCCGGCTGGGCGGAGCAGGACCCCGAGGACTGGTGGCGCGCCACCGGCACCGCGATCAGCGCCGTGCTCGCCGAGCTGCCCGACGTCGTCATCAGCAGCGCGGGGATCGTGAGCCAGGTCAACACCCACCTGCTGACCAAAGAAGACCTCACCCCGCTGACTCCCGCCGTGATCTGGCAGGACCAGCGGTGTGCGGACGTGGCGCGCGAGCTGGACGCCCGGTTCACCCCCGAGGACAAGGTGCGGATCTGGGGTGGGCCGGTGGCGCTGGACGCGTCGTTCGTCGGGGCGCGGGCGGCGTGGTTCGCCGAGCACGAACCGGACAAGTGGGCGCGGGCGCGGTGGATCCTGAGCCCCAAGGACTTCATCGGCGCGCGGCTGACCGGGCGCGTGGCCACGGACAAGCTGTCCGGCGTCCGGATCGCGGGCGCCCAGGGGTACCTGCCCGAGGCCGTCGCGCTCGTCGACGGGCTGGGTGAGCGGCTGCCGGAGCTCCTCGAGCCCGAAACGCCGCTGGGGCCGTCGAAGGAACTCAACGGCGCGCCCGTCGTCGTCGGGACCATGGACGCGTTCGGCGCGGTTTTCGGAACGCGCACGACGGAGCTGGGCCGCGGCATGGTCTCGTGCGGCACGTCGCTGGTCGTCGCGGGTGCGTCACGTCACCGCGGCACCCGGCAGGGCGTCGTGACGTTCCCGCCGCGCGGCGACCTCTACGTCCACGCCGGTCCGACGCAGGCCGCGGGTGAGGCCGTGAGGTGGTGGGCGCAGGCGTCGGGACAGACCGTGCCCGAGGTGTTCGAGACAGCGGCCGACGGTGCGGCCGGGATCGTGTTCACCCCGTACCTGCAGGGCGAACGCGCGCCGCTGTGGGACGCCGACGTGCGGGGCAGCTTCCTCGGCCTGACCTCGTCGGCGACGCGAGCGGACCTCTCGCGCGCGGTGCTGACGGGCGTCGCGTTCTCCGCGCGGCACGTGCTGGAGCAGGTGGAGCAGGCGTGCAGCTTCCAGCTGCCGTCCCTGACCTTCTCCGGCGGCGGCGCGCGCAGCGACCTGTGGACGCAGCTGCACGCCGACGTCCTCGGCCGTCCCGTCGAACGCCTCCGCGTGCACGACAGCGCAGCGCTCGGCGCCGCGTTGCTGGGCGCCGTGGGCGTGGGACTGCAGCCGGACGTCGAGACGGCGGCCGCCGAGACCGTCGCCGTGGAGCGCGTGTTCGAGCCGCAGACGGATCTGACGCGGCTGTACGAGGCGTACCGCGCTTCGTACGAGGGGCTCGCGAAGGTCCACGAGCTGCTGAAGTGAACCATCGACCTCCGGCCCCTGTTGTAATGGAGGAATGAGGACGATCCGCTACGGCGGCGAACCCAGCCAGTTCGTCGAGCTGCACGGCGACAACCCCGTGCGCGGCACGGCTTTCCTGCTCCACGGCGGCTGGTGGCGCGCCCAGCGCGACCTGCACCTGATGGACGCGCTCGCCGCCGATCTCGTCGCAGCCGGCTGGCTCGTCGCGAACCTCGAGTACCGCCGCATCGACGGCGACACCGGCGGCTGGCCGCAGACCCTCGACGACGTCCTCGCGGCCATGGCCGCTGTGCCCGTTGCCGAAGGCCTGCCGATGATCGCGGTCGGTCACTCCGCGGGCGGCCACCTCGCGCTCCTCGCCGCCGCGACCGTGAAACCGTCCGCCGTCATCGGCCTCGCCCCCATCACCGACGTCCCCCGCAGCGCCGCCGAAGGCCTCGGCGAGGGCGCCGCGAGCCTGTTCCTGCCGTCCCCGGACCCGGCGGCCTCGCCGCTCACGTGCCTGCCGATCGGCGTGCCCCAGCTGATCGTCCACGGCGACGCCGACGTCCGCGTCCCCATCGACCACAGCCGCGCCTACGCCGAAGCCGCGCGCGCCGCCGGAGACGACGACGTCACCTTGACCGAACTCCCCGGCGTGGACCACTTCCGCGTGATCGACCCGGCGGACGAACCCTGGCAGCACGCCCGAACCTGGCTCACCACCAGGTTTGGTTAGCCACGAAAATCGGTGGGCACGACGACGCCCCACCGCTATGGTTCCGGGGACCGTGACTCGACGCCAGGAGGTGAGCCCCATGAACGCTGTTTCGATGTGGGTGCTCCCCTCGTCGTCACGGTCGGGCGACTGACGTAGGGGTCGCCGGGAGCGCCTTGATCAGGCACTCCCGAAAGGTGACCACCATGAACACTCTGCGTTTCACCGCGGGCGAACCCGCGGTGGAGATCACCCGCGTCGCGCCGCGGCTGTGGCACGCGCTGGACGACGACCGGGTCACCGGCCGCGCCGAGGCCACCACGCGCCCCGACGGGCGGGTCTTCCTCAGTATCGACGCCTGGCACCGCTCCGTCTTCGACCAGCTCGTCCGCACGATGCTCGCGACCCTGCCGGAACCACTCCACACGGTGGTCGACGAAACCGACCACGAACTGCTGGCCGCCTGGCGCGAGGCCGGCTTGACGGTCCGGCGGCGCGAATGGGAGTACGTCGTGCCCACGCGCGTCACCGGGCCGGCCCTGCCACCACCGGGCGTCACCCTCGTGCCCGCCGGCGCCGCCGAAGACGGTCCGCTGCGGGAGGTGGACCGCGTCGTCCGCGCCGAGGTCGAAGCTGCCGTCGGCTGGCACGAGATGCCGGCCGAGGTATTGGTCCGGCCGGGCGACACCATCGTGGACCCGACGAAGTACGCCGCGGCCGCCGAAGACGGCGAGTACGTGGGCTTGATCCGGGTGGTCCAGGTGACGCGCCTGCCCCGGATCGGGCTGGTCGCCGTCCGCACGTCCCGGCGGCGCCGCGGCATCGCTCGCGCGCTGCTGGTCCACTCGCTCGGCGTTCTGCACCGAGCGGGGATCGAGACGGCGTCGGCCGAGGTGAACGAGGCCAACGAAGCGGCGACCGCGTTGTTCGAGGGCCTCGGCGCGCGGCGGGCGAACAGCACCCTGGAGCTGGTGCGCCATGGCCGGTAAGGGCGGGATCGAAGTCGAGGGAACCGTGGTGGAGTGCCTGCGCGACGCCCGGTTCAAGGTCGAGCTGTCCAACGGGCACCACGTGCTCGCCCACATCAGCGGCAAGATCAGGAAGAACTACATCAAGATCGTGCCCTATGACCGGGTTCTGGTGGAGCTGAGCCCGTACGACCTGAGCCGGGGCCGGATCCTGTTCCGGTACCGAAACTAGGGCCACGGCGTTCCCGTCGGCGGCCGGCGCACCCGTGCGCCGGCCGCCGCGAGACCGTCCGAAGTGGACTCCTCCCTGCCCCCGGTTTGCCCGAACACACCACCGGCCAGGGCAGGAAGCGCCCGAAGGTCAGACGTTCGCTTCCACGAACTGGTGGCCGTCGGTATTCTCGACCACGACCGAAGCGACCTGAGAGGGGTCGACGAGGGCGGAACCATTGAGGTCCGCACCGTCGTGGACCGCCTTCTGGGACACGAGCCAGCCGCCGGCGATTTCGCGGTCGCCGTTCTTGCTGACCACGATCAGGCGGCACTTCTCGCCGGCCGGAATGCCCGTCACGGCGGCTTCGACGCGAACCCAGCCGGCGGCCGGGACGATGCTCGCGGTGAGCCGCGTTTCGCCCGAGGTGCCGCTGAGGAACTTCGTGCCGGGCACGGTGCTGGACGCGGTCGTCGGCACGGGCGCGGGCGGCGGCGGAACGGCGACGGCCGGGCCCGCGGGCGAACCCGCCTTGCCCACCGCGACACCGACGCCCATCGCAGCCGCAGCAACCACGACGGCGGCCGTCGCGGCCAGGAACCGGCCACGGCCGGCCGAGCTGCGCGCTTCCGAGCGGACCTGGCGCAGCGTGCGCTGCAGCAGCAGGTCGCCGCCCTCGGGCGGGCCGTCGAGCAGCGCCTCGGGCGGCACTTCGCCCAGGAACTCCTGCATCTCGCGCAGCGACTCGACTTCCGCGCGGCAGTCCGCGCAGCCGGCGAGGTGCGCCTCGATCGTCTGCTTCTCCTGCGCGGAGACTTCACCGGCGACGTAGCCGGCAAGGTCCGCGTGGTCGGGGAACTCGCTGAACCCGCTCATCTACGCCGCCCCCACCCGCTGATCCGCGAATTTCTCCCGCAATGCCCGTAAACCGTAGTACGAGCGGGATTTCACCGTCCCCGCCGGGATTCCGAGCTGCTCGGCGGCCTCGGTCACCGTACGGCCGTGCAGGTACATCTGTTCCAGTACTTCGCGGTGCTCGGGCGAGAGGCCCTCGAGCGCCGAGAGGACCACCATCGAGTCCACGACGTGGTCGGCGTGGTCGTGCTCCACCGGCCCGGTCGTGGGCGACTCCGCGACCTCCGCGGGGCGCGCGTCACGCGCGCGGACCTTGTCGATCACCAGGTTGCGGACGACGGTCAGCAGCCATCCGCGCACGGAACCCTTGCCGTTGACGAGGCTGTCCGGGTTGCGCCAAGCGCGCACCAGGGCTTCCTGCACCACGTCCTCGGCGGCCGCGCGGTCGTTGAGGAGCCTCGTGGCGTAGGCGAGCATCGCCTTTCCGTGCTCCTCGAACAACGAGCGGACGAGCGCCTCGTCGGCCACCTGTTGGCGGTGACGAGTCCTCAACCCGGCCATTCCGGACCACCCTCCCCGAACCGGCAAGATCACCCTTGCCCTGCTGCGCAGAACTGTAGGACAGCACCCGAGGCCGTCCACACGAGGTGCACCGTCCGCGACCACCACCCACAGTGGTCGCTTCGCACCCCGCGACAGTCAACCCTTCCCCTGAACGGACGAATGCCATCACAGGGGGCAACCCGCACCTTCGGCCACGGACGGTGCCCGTTCGTCCCTCACGCCGACCCGGTTTCGGTGCGCTCGCCGACCTCGCCACCACGCTCGGTGACGAGAATGACCGGCACGTGCGCCCAGGCCCCGGCCGGCGCACTCAGCCGATCGGACCACTCACCGAGACCAGCGTCACCATGGCCGTTTTGCCGCCTTGCCCGGCGACCGTCACCCGCAGCTTGTCGCCCGGGTGGTGGGTGTCCATGAGGGCGATCAGCGCCGTCGCCGAGGTGACCGGTTTGTCGTCGATGCCCACCACGAGCAGGTTGGCCTTCAGTCCCAGCTTGGCCGCCGGCCCGCCCGCGACCACGGACTTGATGAGCGCACCCGTGCCGTTGCCACCGTCGACCACCGTGAGGCCGACGAACGCGCTGGGTCCGATGTGGATGGTCTCGGACGCCTTGCCCTCCAGGATGCGCTTCGCGATGTCGGCGGCCGCCGTGATGGGGATCGCGAAGCCCTCGTGCGGGCGCAGGCCCTTGTCGAACACGTACCCGGCGTTCGCGGCCGTGTCGACTCCGATCACGTGGCCCTGGGTGTCGGCGAGCGGTCCGCCGGAGTCGCCCGACTGGATGTCGGCGTCGACCTGGAGCAAGCCGGTGAGCGTCTCGGTGGCGCCGGTGACCTCGTCGGCCGCGGTGACCTGCTGGCCGAGCGCCGTGACCTTGCCCGGCGACGCGCTGGGCGGCCCGCCCAGGCCACCCGCGTTGCCGATGGCGACCACCCCGTCGCCGATCCTGACCGAGCCGGATTCGCCCAGGGTCGCCGTGACCAGGCCGGCCGCGTCTTTCAGCTTGATCAGGGCGATGTCGTGGCTGCGGTCGTAACCCAGCACGGTGGCGTCGTAGCCGCGGCCGTTGCCGACGTCGGTCACGTGCATCGCGGTGGCGCCCTCGACCACGTGGTTGTTGGTGAGCACCAGGCCGTCGTCGCTCAGCACGATGCCCGTGCCCGCCGCGCCACCGCCCTCGAGCCCGAGCTCCACGTCGATGTCCACCACCGCGGGGCTCACCTTCGCGACCACCGACGCGACGTCGAACGCCGGCTGCGTCCGCACCGGGGTCACCGGCGGCGCGGGCGGCGCCTTCGGTCCCCACGCGTAGTGCCCGACGGCGACGCCGACGAGCACCAGCAGCACCACCAGTCCGAGTGAGATCAGCACGGCGCGCAGGGGCCGCTTGCGCTTCGGCGGCTCCTGCGGGTTCGGCGGCGGGGCCGGGACCTGCGGCAGTGCCTCTTGCTGCTGGTGCGCCCACGGCGCACCGAGGGGGGCGTCGGTGTTCTGGCTCATCTTCGGTTCCCTGCCGCTCGCATCGGACAGCACACGTGCATTGCTCACACCGCCTCGATCGGGGAACAGTACTGGCAGGCCCGCCTGGAGGTGGGTTACGTTCGAAGTGATCTTCCCAGCCTGCTCCTCTCACCAGGTCGGCACACGCGGCGGCTGTGCACTGGGATCACCGCCTCCGGCGCCCGACCGCCCGGCCGTCGGGAGTGCGGTCCGTTGACCGTGCTCCCGACGGCCCTGGTCCATGGCGTCCTTTGTGGACACTTTCGCCGATCGGCTGAAACCGGGGGTCTGGTGCCTCCTCGCGCGCGGACGTACCGTCCGAAGCGAGACCGAGGAGAGGTGGGGCTATGCCCGAACACTTCAAGATGCTCATCGGCGGTCACGCCGCCGACGCGATCAACGGCAAGACGTTCGAATCCCGCAATCCCTACACCGGCGAACCCTGGGCCGTGCTCCCCGACGGCGGGCCCGAGGACGTCGACGCCGCCGTGCGCGCGGCCCGCGCCGCCCTCGACGGCGAGTGGGGCTCCGCGACGGGGTTCACCCGGGCCGCGCTGCTGCGCCGGCTCGGTGACCTGATCGGCGAGAACGCCGAACGGCTGGCCCGCCTGGAGGTCAACGACTCCGGCAAGCTCCTGCGCGAGATGCTCGGCCAGCTCACCGCCCTGGGCGGCTGGTACCACTACTTCGCCGGCCTGGCGGACAAGATCGAGGGGCGGCAGATCCCTTCGCCCAATCCGAACTACCTCGTGTACACCAAGCGTGAGCCGGTCGGGGTGGTCGCGGCGATCACTCCGTGGAACTCACCGCTGCTGCTGCTGACATGGAAGCTGGCGCCGGCGTTGGCCGCCGGGTGCACGGTGGTGGTGAAACCTTCGGAGCACGCGCCGGTGTCGACGCTGGGGTTCGCTTCTTTGGTCACGGAGGCCGGGTTTCCGCCTGGAGTGGTGAATGTCGTGACCGGACTTTCGCGCGAGACGGGCGCCTCTCTGGCCGGTCACTCCGGCGTCGACAAGGTCGCGTTCACCGGATCGACGGCGACGGGCCGGGCCGTTGCGCGGGCGGCGGCGGAGAACCTGGTGAAGGTGACCTTGGAGCTGGGCGGGAAATCGCCCCAGGTCGTGTTCCCCGACGCGGATCTGGAGGCGGCCGCGAACGGGATCGTGGCGGGCGTTTTCGCGGCCACCGGGCAGACGTGCATGGCGGGTTCGCGGTTGATCGTGCACGCGGACGTCCACGACGAGCTGGTGCGGCTGGTGGCCCGGCGCGCCGCCGCGATCCGGCTGGGCGATCCGACCGCGGCCGAGACCGAGATGGGGCCGGTGGCCAACGAGCCGCAGTACGAGAAGGTGTTGTCGTACTTGGAAACCGCGCGGGCCGAGGGAGCGACGGTCGCGTATGGCGGTGTCGCGGATCCCGGCCTGGGTGGGTTGTTCGTGCAGCCGACGGTGCTGACCGGCGTCACGCCGGAGTCGACGGTTTACCGGAAAGAGGTGTTCGGGCCCGTTCTGGCCGCGTCGACTTTCACCGATGAGGACGAGGCGGTGAAGCTGGCCAACGACACGCCTTACGGTTTGGCCGGCGCGGTGTGGACCAAGGACGTGCACCGGGCGCATCGGGTCGCGGGGCGGATCCGCGCCGGGACGGTGTGGATCAACGCCTATCGGGTGGTTTCCCCGTCGGTTCCGTTCGGAGGCTTCAAGAATTCCGGCCTGGGACGGGAGAACGGGGTTCACGCGGTGGACGAGTACCTGGAGGAAAAGGCCGTCTGGGTGGAGCTGACCGGAGGGACGCGGGACCCGTTCACTTTGGGTTGAGTCCCATGTGGACTGTCTCTTGAAAACCCCGTGCGCCGGTGACTCGGGCCTGGCAGGATCTTCACAGTGCCCGGGACGATTGCGTGCGACGAGTCCGGCTCCGAGGGCGTGAACCTCATCGGGGCGAACACGGACGTCTTCGCGCACGCCGGCGTGCGGGTGGACGTCGGGGCGGCCGCGGACTGCGTCGGGGAGCTTCGGGATCGGATCGGTTCGCCGGCCGTGGAGTACAAGGCGAACCACCTGCTGCGCACCAAGAACCGGGCGGCGCTGGTGTGGTTCTTGGGGCCGACGGGGCCCTTGGTGGGGCGGGCCGGAGTCGTGCTGGTGGACAAAGCACTGTTCGTCACCGGGAAGGTGGTGGATCTGCTCGTCGACCAGGTGCCCTACCCCGACTGCCTCGCCCGCCGACCGGACTCCCGGACGCCGACGCTGCACCACGACGGCCTGCGGCTGCATGGGCCGCGGTGGGTCGAGTTCCTGCAGTCGTTCACCGCTTTGCTGCGGACTTCGCAGCGGCGTGGTCCCGGGGTGGCGCCTTCGGAGTTCTTCGCTCAGCGTGATGTGTTGAGTTCGCTCGCGCGGGTGCCGCGGTACGGCGGTCCCCTGCCCGCCGGCCCGTCGCCGCTTGCGTCGAACGGCCTCGAACACCCGCAGCCCGGGTCAATCCGCCTCGAGCCCCCGCGGATCGACCCATCGCCGGCGAGCGAGCACCTGACCGAGCTGCGAGATCAGCTGCTCGCCGACCCGTCGCTGGTACCACCACTCGACCCACTGATGCCGGCCCTCGTCGACACGGTCACCCACTGGCACCCCACCACCGTCATCCACGACGAACAACCCTCCCTCACCCCCGCGCGCCTCGCGACCCTCCTCGGGCCCACCCCCGACATCCGCTTCGTCGACTCCCGCGCCGACCCGCGCGTCCAACTCGCCGACTTCCTGGCCGGCGTCACCCGCCGCCTGGCCGAAGACGCCCTCCACCACCGCGGGGACCCGGAGCTCACCGCGCTCCTGCGCCCCTATCTGCTGCCTCAGTCAATCTGGGCCGCGGAGCTGTGAAGGGCAACGCCGCAGGGACTTTCGGGCATTTCGCGAAGCTCGGTCGGCCGTCCGCGGGCGACCACTACCCGCCGCTACGACCGCCGCCGAT